>MWJO01000048.1 GCA_002027195.1 Streptomyces sp. GKU 895
GTACCGGACGAGGCCATGGGAGGCGTCCGTGCCGTCAACCGGCCGCGAGCGGCAGGGACTCCACGCCGCGCAGGGTCAGCCGCGGCCGGAAGACGACCGCGTCCGCGCCGCCCGGGCAGTGCAGCCCGGGGAAGCGGCGCAGCAGGGTGGAGAACGCGATCTGGGCCTCCATGCGGGCGAGGGAGGCGCCCAGGCAGTAGTGGATGCCGGAGCTGAACGACAGCACCGGGGCGTCGCCGCGGCCCACGTCGAAGCGGTCGGGGTCGGGGAAGCGGCGGGGGTCGCGGTGGGCGGCGCCGACCAGGGCGACCACGGAGGAGCCCTCGGGGATCACGGTGCCGGCGATCTCGACGGGCGAGTCGGTGACCCGGTTGCCGAGTTGCGTCGGGCTGTCGTAGCGGAGCATCTCCTCCACCGCGCCCGGGATCAGGTCCGGTTCGGCGCGCAGCCGGTCCATCTGCTCGGGATGGCGCAGCAGGGCGAGCATGCCGTTACCGAGGAGGTTGGTGGTGGTCTCGAAGCCCGCGCCGAACAACAGGTTGCACATGCCGATGA
The DNA here is from genome assembly GCA_002027195.1 of Streptomyces sp. GKU 895. Lineage (GTDB taxonomy): Bacteria > Actinomycetota > Actinomycetes > Streptomycetales > Streptomycetaceae > Streptomyces. Next base: position 556 of record MWJO01000048.1, read on the forward strand.
GTTCGCCCTGGCTGAGCTGGTCGGCGCCGTCCTTGGCGGCGATCAGGGCGGACAGCAGGTCGTCGCCGGGGTTCTTGCGGCGCTCCTCGACGAGCTCGCTGAAGTAGTCGTCGGTGAACTGCGCGCCCTTGTCGCAGGCGGCCAGGTCGTCGGGGGTCAGGCCCAGTTCGTAGATGTCCTGGAAGGCCCGCATGGGTTCCTGGAGCGAGGGCAGGTCGGCGTCGGGGATGCCGAGCATGCGGCCGGTGGCCATCGCCGGGAGCGGGAAGGCGAAGTCCTTCATGTAGTCGATGACGCCGTCGTTCTCGAGCTTGTCGGCGAGGCTCTCGACCATGGCGGTGATCTGCGGGCGCATGGCCTGGACGGCCCGGTTGGTGAAGGCGAAGCCGGCCAGCTTGCGCAGCCGGGTGTGGTCCGGCGGGTTGGCCCACAGCATGATGTTCGGCAGCCGGCGCAGGGCGGCGTGCTCCTGCCACTCGTCCTTGCCGACCCAGGGCGCGAAGACCCGGTACGGGTCCTTGAGCGCGTGCTGGCTGCGCAGGAAAGTGTTCACGTCGTCGTAACCCGTGACCACCCAGTGGCCGAGTGCGGTGCGATGTACTGGGGTCAGTTCCCGGACCCGCTCATACAGCGCATAGGGTTCGCGCAGGCCCTCGGGCGTGAGGAAGAGCTGAGCGAGCAGCTCGTCCGCGTCCATTTCCATGAGGTGTCCTTCCTGTGTACTCACTGACTCCCCTTCATGATTGAGCACGATTCCGGGATGAGGGAGAGTAGAGTCACTGCTAGTGGTTTCCGCACCACGAATCCGATCCCACGGGGGCTCTAATGGGAAATTTGAAGGACGAACAGAGCCGGAAGGAACTCGGGGACTTCCTGAGGTCCCGGCGCAGGAAAGCGGATCCTAAAAAGAGTGGACTGATTAATTCCGGAAACGAGGTGAGCCGTCGCCGAATTCAGGGGCTGCGCAGGGAGGAGGTCGCCCAGCTCTCGGGCGTGAGCCTCACCTGGTACACGTGGCTGGAGCAGGGGCGGGACATCAACGTCTCGCGGCAGGTCCTCGGCGGGATCGCGCGGGCCCTGTCGCTGGACGCCGTGGAGCGCAGCCATCTGTTCCGGCTCGCCGGCGAGGTGCCGCCGGACACCGCGGCGGCCGGCGACGAGCAGGTCCCCGGACCCGAGATCCAGACCTTCCTCGACCTGCTCGACCCGAACCCCGCGTATGTGATCACCCGGTGCTTCGACGTGGTCGCGTGGAACCGCGCGGAGGCGGCGCTCATGGGCGGGTTCGAGCATCTGCCGGTCCACGAACGCAACGCGCTGTGGCTCATGTTCAACGCCCCCGAGGCCTGTGAGCTGCTGCCCGACTGGGAGCGCGAGGCGCGCTGGCTGGTGGGGCTGCTGCGGGCCGAGTCGGCGCATGAACTGGGCAGTCCGCGCTTCATCGAGGTGGTCAGCAGCCTGCGCAGGTCCAGCGAGCTGTTCAGCGAATGGTGGACCTCGCACGACGTCCAGGCGTTCGCCCCCTCCGTCCGCCGCTTCCGGCACCCGGTCGTGGGAGAGCTGGAGCTCAACTACGTGAAGCTGTCGGTGGAGGGCGGCCCCGGGCTCAGCATCGTCTCCCACTTCGCGACCCCGGGCTCGGAGACGGCACGACGGCTGAGCGCGCTCGTCGACTGACCTTCCCGCCGCAGAACCACAAACCCTCACGCGGTCAGCAGTTCCGCGGGGACCTCGTCCGGTCGGCCGATGACGCCCGACTGGTCGAGGGCCACCTCCCACAACCGCCGCCGGCCCGCCGCGTCCTGCGCGAACGGGTTCGGTTCGATGCGCCGCCGCTCGTGGAAGTAGACGCCGCTGGCGTTCTCCAGCCGCGGATCGGTGACCAGCCGGACGATGTTCCGGGCGCCGTACCCCGTCCGGTGCGGGGCCAGCACGAACGTGCTGCGCACCATCTTCGTGGCGCACATGCCCGGATGGAGGCTGTTGGCCCGCACCCCGTCGGCCCGCAGGCGCTGCGCGTACTCGTTGGTGAACGCGGTCAGCGCCAGCTTGGACTGCGCGTAGGCGGCCATACGGTCCCAGCGTCCCGCCATCTGGAGGTCGTCCCAGCGCAGTTGCCCCCACCCCTGGGCGACGGAGCTGACGTTGACGACCAGGGCGGGCGCGGAGCGGGCGAGCAGGCCCGACAGGCGCAGGGTCAGGGCGAACGGCGCGAGGAAGTTGACCTGCCACTCCAGTTGCAGCCCGTCGGCCGTGACCCGGCGGGTGCGGGCGCTGCGGTTGGGCGTGGCCACGCCCGCGTTGTTGATCAGGGCGTCCAGCCGGCCGTGCGCGGCCAGCACCTCGTCGGCCAGCGCGTGCACCCCGGCGCGCCGCGACAGATCGGCGACGAGGGAACTTCCCCGGCCCCGGCCCGCCGCCCGTACCCCGGCGAGGGCCTTGGCCACCCTGCGCGGATCACGGCCGTGCACCACCACGTGCCAGCCCTCCTCCGCCAGGAGTCGTGCGGTCGCCTCCCCGAGACCGCTCGTGCTGCCGGTCACCAGAGCGACCCGTTCGGTGCTGGTCACGTCCTGCTCCTTCACGGCCGAATCCTCACGCGCATTCGCGCAATCGGTTTTCTCCGAGCCTCACACTCCTCCTCGCACGGCCGCCGGACAAGATTACTGAAACCACTAGTGCCAATGGCACCACCGTCCGGCCAAGTATTCGTTGACAACGCGACCGCCGGGTGTGGATTGTTGCTGCAGGAGTGAAAGCCACGCCCCGGGGAGGCGATAATGGCAGCAAATTCCATTGAACCCGTCATAGTCGAGACCGTTAAAGGCGGCATTCCGCTGGACCGGCTCGGCGTCACATTGATGCATGAACACGTCTTTGTCCTCAGTACCGAAATACAGGAGAACAATCCTCAGCTCTGGAACGAGCAGGACCAGATCGACAGCGCCGTCGCGAAGCTGAACGCGGCCGCCGAGCGCGGGGTCGAGACCATCGTCGACCTCACCGTCCTCGGCCAGGGCCGCTACCTGCCCCGTATCAAGAAGGTGGCCGAGCGCGTGGCGCTCAACATCGTCGTGGCGACCGGCGTCTACACCTACAACGACGAGCCCATGTACTTCGCCTTCCGCGGCCCCGGCCGGGTCTTCGAGGGCCCGGACCCGATGGTCGAGCTGTTCGTGCGCGACATCACCGAGGGCATCGGCGACACCGGCGTCAAGGCGGCCGTCCTCAAGTGCGCCACCGAGACCGAGCAGTTACCGGAGGGTGTGGAGCGCGTCCTGCGCGCCACCGCCCAGGCCCACCGCGAGACCGGTGCGCCGATCCAGACCCACAGCAACGCCCTGGTGCGCAACGGCCTGCTGCAGCAGAAGGTGTTCCGTGAGGAGGGCGTCGATCTCAGCCGGGTCGTCATCGGGCACTCCGGCGACAGCGACGACCTCGACTACCTGCGCGAACTGCTCGACGCCGGCTCGTTCCTCGGCATGGACCGCTTCGGCATGGAGTTCATCGCCCCGCTGGACCAGCGCGTGGAGACCGTCGCCCGGCTGGTCCGCCTGGGGTACGCCTCCCAGCTCGTCCTGTCCCACGACTGCCCGTGCTTCCTGGACTACCTCACCACCGACCAGCGCGAACTCGTCGCCCCCTCCTGGAACTACACGCACATCCACGACGACGTCCTGCCCGCGCTGCGCAAGGCCGAGGTGAGCGACGAGGACCTGCGCACCATGCTCGTCGACAATCCGCGCCGCTTCTTCGCCGCCAACGCCCCCTACTGACACCGACCTTGCAAGGAGGCATGTCGTGACCCACAGTCCCGTCACCGCGCAAGGCCCCTGGGAAGAGCTCGGCGCACCCCTGTGCCTGGACACCCCCTGGGTGAAGGCCTGGGTCGAGCAGGTACCGCCGGGCGGCACCCGCCCCCTGCACACCCACCGCAAGCCCTGGGCGACCGTGGTGCTCAGCGGCGCCAAGGTCCGCTCCCTCGGTCCCGAGGGCGAGGTCCTGCGCGAGGGCGAACTCCCGGACGGAGTCGTCCTGTTCAACCCGGCGGACGAACCCCTGTGCCACCAGATGCACAACATCGGCGACACCGAACTGATCATGGTCGGGCTCCAGTGGGAGAGCGGCCCGGCGAGCGCGGCGGAACCGGAGGCGTCATGAGCGCCGACGTGGTCGTCGTCGACTACGGCGGCGTGCTCACCAACCCGCTGGCCGAGACCTTCTGCGAGTTCGCCGCCCTGGCCGGCCTCGACACCACCGCCCTCGCCGAGGCGTTCCTCGCCGCCACCGAGAAGCACGGCGAGACCCCCATGGCCGCCCTGGAGATCGGCGCGATCAGCGAACGCCAGATGGCCGACCGGATCCTCGCCGAACTGCCGCCCGGGTCCGAGAAGGTCCTGGACGACCACGAGTTCGGGGAGCTGTGGTTCCGCGGCCGACGCCCCAACCAGCCCTTCGTCGACTTCCTGCGCGACCTGCGCGCGGACGGCATGCGGCTCGCCCTGCTCACCAACAACGTCCGCGAGTGGGAGCCGCGCTGGCGCGCCCAGCTCCCCGTCGACGAGCTCTTCGAGGTCGTCGTCGACTCCCACAAGGAGGGCGTGCGCAAGCCGGACCCCAAGATCTACCGGATTCTGCTGGAGCGGCTCGGCGTCGCACCGCACCAGTGCCTGTTCGTCGACGACACCGAGGAGAACTGCGCCGCCGCCCGCGAACTCGGCATCCCTTCCGTGCTGTTCACCGACACGGAGACCGCCGTACGCGAGGTGCTCACCCACCTGGAAGGCAACGCACCGGACTCCGAAGGGACTTCACCATGACCGAGGACATCCTGATCGTCGGCGCGGGCCCCACCGGTCTGACCGCCGCCTGCACCCTGCTGGGGCTGGGCGTGCCGTGCCGGATCGTCGACCGGCGCGACGGGCCGGGCGGCGCGCCCAAGGCGCTGGTGCTGTGGAGCGGCGCGCTGGAGTGCCTGAGCCGCGTCGGGGCCGCCGGGCCGATCGTCGAGGCGGCACTGCCGCTGGCCGGCGCCACCTACTGGTCGCGCAAAAAGCAGGTCGGGGGCATGCGGTTCGGCGGCCTCGACGGCACCGCCTTCCGCAACCCGCTGTGTGCCCCGCAGCCCGTCACCGAGGCCGCCCTGTACGAGCGGCTGCACGCGCTGGGCGGTGAGGTCGAGTGGGAGACGGAGGCCGTGGGGCTCACCGTGGCCGGCGACAAGGTCACGGTGGCGCTGCGGACCGTGCAGGGCCGGGTGGAGCGCGGGACGTACCGCTATGTGATCGGCGCGGACGGCACCCACAGCCGGGTCCGGGACGCCGTCGGCATCTCCTTCGAGGGGCACACCTACGACCGGGTGTTCCTGCTGGGCGACGGCAGGCTGGAGGGGCCCGCGCCCGAGGACGAGGCGCAGTACCACATCACCCCCGAGGGCGTGCTGGTCCTCGTCCCGCTGCCGGACGGCGGGCACCGGGTCTTCTTCGACATCGCGGCCGACGGCAGCACCCGGCCGCCGTCCGACGAGCAGCTGCAGGCCCTGCTGGACGAGCGCGGCCCCGGCGGGCTGCGGCTGCGCGAGACCTGGTGGTCCAACCGGTTCCAGGTGCACGCCAAGGTCGCCCCCGCGTTCCGCGCGGGCCCGGTCTTCATCGCCGGGGACGCCGCCCACGCGCACAGCCCCGCGGGCGGCCAGGGCCTCAACACCGGGGTCCAGGACGGCTACGACATCGGCTGGAAGCTCGCCTCCGTGCTGCGCGGCGCCGCTGCCGAGCTGCTCGACAGCTATGAGCCGGAGCGCCGCCCGGCCTCCGTGCAGGCGGTGCGCAACGCCGACCAGCAGACCCGGATGTGGCTGCTGCGCAACCCCATGGCCCGGGCCATGCGGGACGCCACCATGCAGTCCTTCTCCCGGCGGGGCCTGCTGGAGAAGCAGATGCTGCCGCAGCTCGCCCAGCTCGACCTCGACCACTCGGCGAGCCCCGCCGTCGCCGACCTGCCGGGCGCCGCGGCCGTGCCCCGCGGCGTGAAGCTGGGGCGGCGCGTCCCGGACACCGCGCTGATCCCGCTGAACGGCACGAAGGCCGACTCGCTCCACCAGTACCTGACGGCCGGACGGCACACGGTTCTCGCCTACGGGGACCAGGCCGCCGGCGACATGGCCGTCCGGGCCGTGGCCGCGCTGCGGGGGCGCGGTGTGGACGACATCACGGACGTGCTCTGGGTCAGGCCCGCGGGCGACAGCTCCGGGGCCGGGCGCGCCGGCGGCGCCGCCGATGCCCGCTGCGACACCGCACGCGTGTCCGGCCCCGGGTTCGGCAAGGAGGACGGCACGCCCTGGCTCGCCTACGTACGCCCCGACGGAACGGTCGGGGCCCGGGCCGGCATCCCGGGCGTCCTCGAACTGCTCGACCGGCTGCCCTCGCAGCGGGCCGGCGCCGCCGAGGCGGCCTGATCCCGTGGACCGACACCCACCCCAGGTCGGAAAGGACCCCCACCCGATCATGACCATGCCCGAGACCCAGCCCACCGATCTCGAGACAGAAGACAAGCCCGACTCCCCGGCGGACCCCGTCGCCGAAGCCGCCGCCCGGCTGCGCTACGACGCCACCGTCTCCCGCACGCTGGTGCACCGCACCTCCGTCGCCGAGGTGTTCGTCACCGACTCCGCGGCGATCGGCGAGGAGACCTTCCTCGTCGCCGCCCAGCTGCCCCGCGGCCACCTCATCGGCGAGAACGCGCCGATGTACGACTACACGCTGCTCATCGAGGTGGTCCGGCAGGCGGGCGTCCTGGTGGCCCACGAGCACCTGGACGTGGAACTGGGCTCCGCGTTCATCTTCCGCAGCCTCAACCTCCGTACGGTGGGCCTGACCCAGCTGCGGATCGGGGCGACACCCGCGCACGTCCTCGTCACGATGACCGTCCATCCCCGGCGCAACAAGGCCGGCCGCGTCCAGGGGTTCACCTTCAGCGGGAACGTCGCCCTGGACGGCCATGTGGCGATGTCCGGCAACGGCGCCCTGCTGATCGTGTCCCAGCGCGCCTACCGCACCCTGCGGGCGAAGCGCCGTACGGCGGCGACGGATCTGGCGCTGCCGCGCTTCACCCCGGCGGCGCCGTCCGCCGTGGGCCGCAGCGAGGCCCGCAACGTCGTGATCACCGCCCCGGTGGTGGCGAGCGAGGCCCGGGTGTCGGCGCAGCTGGTCCTCGACGCCAGTCACCCGCACATGTTCGACCACCCGCTCGACCACGTCCCCGGCCATCTCCAGATGGAGGCGGCCCGCCAGCTCGCGATCGCCGCCGTGGCCCAGCTGCACGGGCTGTCCCCGCAGACGCTGACCATCTCCGCCATCGAGACCGAGTTCACCGACTACGCGGAACTGGACCAGGTGACCGAACTGCGGGCCACCGTGCAGGGGTTCCGCCGCCAGGACGACCTGCGCACGCTCGCCGTGCCCGTGGTGATCGAGGTCCGGCAGGAAGGGGCGGTGACGACGACGATCCGGCTGGAAGTGGTGCAATGGACGTGACCGGTCCGCCGTTGCAGCGGGTGCTCGTCACCGGTGCCACCGGACTGCACGGGGGCCATGTCGTACGGCAGCTGCTCGACGGCGGCAGCGCGGTGACGGCCGTGGTCCGGGACCCGGAGCGGGCCCGCGCCCTGCTCCCCGGGCACGGTCAACTCAGCGTCCTCCAGGGCGACGTACGCGATCCGGGCACCCTCGCCCCGTCCCTCCCGGGACACACGGCGGTGATCCACACGGCCGCGTACTTCCGGGAGTACTACGCGCCGGGAGGGCACGACGCGGCGCTGCTGACGGCCACGAACGTCGACGCCGTCACCGGACTGCTCGACGCGGCGGCCGCGGCCGGGGTGCCGGTCGTGGTGCACACCAGTTCCATCGGCACGCTCGGCACCCGTCCCGACGGCCGGCCCTCGGACGAGGACACCCCGGAGGGCGCGGCACCCGCGCCAACGGCTACTACGCGAGCAAGCTGCGCTCGGAGGAGGCGGTCCGCGCCTTCGGCGCCGAGCGCGGGGTGCGGGTGCCGATCGTGCTCCCGGGCTGGATGTGGGGGCCGGGCGACGCCGGGCCGACCTCCGCCGGGCGGCTGTTCGCCTCGGTGGCCGAGGGCCGGCTCGGCGGTGTCCCCCGGGCGGGCAACCACGTGGTGGACGCCCGTGACGTGGCGGACGCCTGTGTCCGGGCCGCCGCCAAGGGCGAGCACGCCCGCCGCTACATCGTGGCCGGCGAGTGGGTCCCGCTCCCCGAGGTCTGCCGGATCGCGGCCAGGGCCCTCGGGGTCGCGCCCCCGCGCGCGGTGCCGGCCCGGCTGGCGCTGCTCATGGCCGCCCTGCTGGAGACCGGCGGCCGGCTGCGCGGCAGTACGCCGACCGCCACCCGGGAGGGGGTGCGGGCCCTGCTGGAAGGAGACCGCCGCCGGGTGACCTCCGCCCGCGCCGAGCGCGAACTCGGCGTGGAGTTCCGCCCGCTGGAGCGCACCCTGCGGGACCAGGCCGACTGGTACCGCGCCCACCGCGACGCCGTTCCCTGACACCGCGAGCCCCGGGGCGGCCGGGACGTGCGGACACCACGACCCCGGGGCCCGGGCGGTCACGTCCCCCCGATCGTCCGGGCCCCGGCCTGATTTCCCACCCTGCGAGGAGACCGACCCAGCCATGCCCAGACCCAGCAGCGAGATCAGCAGACGGGCCCTGATGACCGGGGTGTCCGCCCTGGCCGTCGCCGAGGGCGTCCTCACCCCGACGGACGCGAGCGCGGCCTCCGCCGCCCCCTCCGTGTCCGTCGGCCCCGGTGACGCGCGGTACGCGGAGCTCGCCACCGGCGTGAACAAGCGGTGGGCGGCCACACCCGAAGCCATCCGCCTCGTCGCCTCCACGGAACAGGTGGTGCAGGCGGTGACAGAGGCCGTCCGCGCCGGCAAGCGCGTGTCGGTGCGCAGCGGCGGCCACTGCTACGCCGACTTCGTCCACCACCCCGACACCGACGTCATCATCGACACGTCCCCGCTGAACGGGATCGCCTACGACCCCGCCCGCAGCGCCTTCGCCATCGGCGCCGGGGCCCAACTGGGGCAGATCTACGAGGCGTTGTACAAGGGGTGGGGGGTGACGATCCCGGGCGGCGCGTGTCTGACCGTGGGGATCGGCGGGCATGCGAGCGGCGGCGGGTTCGGGCCGCTGACGCGGCGGTTCGGGCTGGTGGCGGATCACATCGAGGCCGTGGAGATGGTGGTGGTCGACGCCTCGGGGCGGGTGCGTACGGTGGTCGCCTCGCGCGCGCCCTCGGACCCGCACCGGGACCTGTGGTGGGCGACCTCGGGTGGCGGCGGCGGGAGCTTCGGCGTCATCACCCGGTACTGGTTCCGCTCCCCCGCCGCGACCGGAACCGCGCCGGGCCTCCAGCTGCCCGCGCCGCCCCGCGAGGTGCTGGTCAGCCTGGCGGAGATCCCGTGGAGCCGGCTGGACGCCCCGTCGATGGCCCGCCTGGTCCGCAACTTCGGCGCCTGGCACGTGGCCAACGGCGCCACCTCCTCCCCGTTCGTCTCCCTCTCCGGCTATCTGCTGATGCGCCAGGGGGCGACGGGCGGCGTGGCCCTGTTCACCCAGGTCGACGGCACGGACCCGGACGCCGACCGGCTGCTCGCGGACTACACCGCGGCCCTCGCCGCCGGCACCGGCCTCGCCGCCGCCTTCCCCTCCCGCCGCGTCCCGTGGCTGGCCTCGACGAAACTGCTCGGCACCAGCAGCCCGGTCCTGCTGTACGACCACACGCTGCGCAGCGCGGTGAAGACGGCGTGGCTGAAGGGGAGCTTCACCGACGCCCAACTGGCCGTCATGTACCGGCACTTGACCCGCACCGACTACACGAACCCGAACGCCGTGATCTCCCTCAACGGCGGTGGCGGCCGCACCAACGACACCGCCCCCGGCGCCACGGCGATCCCGCACCGGGACGCGGCCCTGATCGCCCTCTACGAGAACTTCTGGATCGACCGGCGCGAGGACGACAAGCACCTCACCTGGCTCCGGGACCTGTACCGGGAGTCGTTCCAGGACACCGGCGGCGTCCCCGTCCCGAACGACCTGACCGGCGGCTGCTACGTCAACGACCCCGACCCCGACCTCTCGGACCCGGCCTGGAACACCTCGGGCGTGCCCTGGCACACCCTTTACTGGCGGTCGAACTACGCCCGTCTCCAGCAGGTCAAGGCCCGCTGGGACCCGACGGACTTCTTCCGCCACGCCCAGTCGATACGGCTCCCGTAGGGCGGCCGACCGCTCACCCGGGCCAGACGATCGCCTGCACCTCGCTGTAGGCGTGCAGCGCGTACGACCCGACGTCCCGGCCCACCCCGCTCTTCTTGAACCCGCCGAACGGCGCCTCCATGTTCCGCCCGACCGTGTTCACACCGACCCCGCCCGCCCGCAGCCGCCGGGCCACCCGGAAGGCGCGGGCGACGTCGCCGGACCAGACGTAGTCGATGAGGCCGTAGTCGGAGTCGTTGGCGAGGGCGATGCCCTCCTCCTCGTCGTCGAAGGGGACGACGGCCACGACCGGCCCGAAGATCTCCTCGCGGGCGACCCGCATCGCGTTGGTGCAGTCCGCGAGGAGGGTCGGCGCCACGTAGAAGCCGCGCTCGTACGGCGGCCGTTCGCCGCCCGCGACGACGGTGGCACCTTCCTTGCGGCCCGACTCCACGTACGACTCGACACGTTCCCGGTGCGGGGCGGAGATCACCGGTCCCACCACCGTGTCCGCCTCCCGCGGGTCCCCGACCTTCAGCCGCCCGGCGTAGCCGGCGAGCCCGTCCACCAGCCGCTCGTACACGCCCCGTTGGGCCAGCACGCGCGTCGGCGCGGTACAGATCTGCCCGCTGTAGAAGGAGAAGGTCGTCCCGATCCCGGCCACGGCCGAAGCGACGTCGGCATCGTCGAAGACGACCGCCGCCCCCTTCCCGCCCAGCTCCATCAGCTGCCGTTTCATGCCGCGCCCGCACACCTCGGCGATGCGCTGCCCGACGGCGGTGGAGCCGGTGAAGGAGACCATGTCGACGTCCGGGGAGTCCACGGCGGCCTCACCGACGTCGACCGAGCGCCCGGAGACCACGCTGAGCACGCCCGGCGGCAGCCCGGCCGCCTCCAGCGCCTCCGCCATCCGGTAGACCGACAGGGGGTCCTGCGGAGCAGGCTTCACCACCACCGTGTTGCCCATCGCGAGGGCGGGGGCGATCTTGCCGGCCGGGTTGGCCCACGGGTTGTTGTACGAGGTGATGCAGGTGACCACCCCGACGGGCTGGCGGACGGCCAGCGCCCCCATCACCCCGGCCTTCCCCATCGGCCCGGCCTCGTTGATCTGCGGCGGGACGGCCCACTCGGCGCTCTCCACGCGCGCGTACCGCCGGAACCGGGCGATCCCGACGCCGACCTGCATCGCCCGCGCGGTGCCGGTCGTCGCCCCGGTCTCCGCCCGGGCGAGTTCGGCGTACGGCACGAAGCGGCCGGCGATCACGTCGGCCGCCCGGGCGAGGATCGCCGCGCGCTCCTCGGGTGCCGTACGCGACCATGCCCCGAAGGCCTCGCGGGCCGCGGCGCAGGCCGCGTGCACCTGATCCCGCGAGGCCTCCGGCGCCCACCCGACGGTCTCCTCGGTGGCCGGATCGACTACGGCATAGTGCCCGCCGTCCGGCTGGGTCCACTCGCCCCCGATGAACAGCCGCTCCCTCACCGGGTGCTCACCGTCCGGGTGTCTCGCCCCGAGCGCAGCACCTTCCCGGGCACCGCCCCGCTCACCGCGTCGTCGCGGATCGCCTCGACCCCGTTGACCCACACGGCCCGGACCCCGAGCGCCTTGGAGTCCAGCCGCGGGCTGTCACCCGGCAGGTCGTGCACCAGGGTGGCCGTACCCGCGCCGATCCGCTCCGGGTCGAAGAGCACGAGGTCGGCATGCCAGCCCTCCCGGATCTGTCCCCGCTCGCGCAGCCCGAAGAGCCGCGCCGGGTCGTCGGTCAGCATCTTCACCGCCTGCTCCAGCGTGGCGAGCTTCCGCCCGCGCAGACAGTCCCCGAGGAACCGGGTGGTGTACGGCGCCCCGCACATCCGGTCCAGGTGCGCCCCCGCGTCCGAGCCGCCGAGCAGCACGTCCTCGTGCTGCCAGGTCTCGGCGCGCAGCGCCCAGGAGGCGGGGTCGTTGTCGCTGGGCATGGGCCACAGGACGGTACGGAGCTGGTCTGCCGCGCAGATCTCGACCAGACACTGGAACGGGTCCTGCCCCCGCTCCTCCGCGATGTCCCGCACGACCCGTCCGCTGAGCCCGTGGTTCGCCTCGCTGTAGGTGTCGCCGATGACGTACCGCCCGAAGTTCGCCAGCCGCCGGAAGACGCCGGCCTCCTTGGACCGGGCGCGCTCCAGCATCCCGGCCCGTACGTCCGGGTCACGGAGCTTCTCGATCCGCTCGGGCACGGGCAGGCCGAGGATCGGCCCCCAGCCCGGGATGAGGTTGAGCGCGCAGAACGTCCCCAGGGACATGTTCATCGGCGTGAGGATCGGCATGGTGAGGGCGACGATCCGCCCGCCCGCCTTCCGCGCCTGCTCGCCGGCGAACAGCTGGCGCGGGACGCGTTCGGGGACGGCGGCGTCGATGGTGAGCACGTTCCAGTTCAGCGGCCGCCCCGCCGCCGCGCTCATCTCCACGAACAGCTCGATCTCGGCGTCGCTGAACTGGTCGAGACACCCGGCGACGATGGCCTCGATCTGCGTCCCTTCGTGCTCGCCGACCGCCTTGGAAAGCGCGACGAGTTCGGCGGGCAGGGCATGCCGGGAGGCGACGGGTTTCCCGTCCCCGTCCGAGTGGGTGGTCGACTGGGTGGTGGAGAGCCCCCAGGCCCCGGCGTCCATGGCCTCGTGGAACAACCGCAACATGGTGTCGAGTTGCTCACCACTTGGCTGCCCACCGATGGCCTCCGCCCCCATCACGTACCGCCGCAGCGCACAGTGCCCCACCATGAAACCGGCGTTGACGGCGATCCGCCCTTCGAGAGCGTCGAGATACTCCCCGAACGACTCCCAGCTCCAGGGCGCCCCCTCCTCCAGCGCGACCAGGGACATGCCCTCGACCTTGGACATCATGCGCCGGGTGTAGTCGGCGTCCTCCGCCCGCAAGGGCGCCAGCGTGAACCCGCAGTTGCCGGCGGCGACGGTGGTGACACCGTGGTTGAGCGAGGGCGTGGCGTACGGGTCCCAGAACAGCTGGGCGTCGTAGTGGGTGTGGGGGTCGACGAACCCGGGGGCGAGGACGAGGCCGGATGCGTCCTCGCTGCTACGGGCTTCCTCGCTGACGCTGCCGACGACGGCGATACGCCCGTCACGAATACCGACGTCGGCGGTGAATGCGGGCGCCCGGTGCCATCGACAACGGTCGCCCTTTTGATGAGGTGATCGAGCATGGGTGCCCCCTTCAACTCGGGCTGGGTGGAGGGCCTTTAGGGGCGCGGGGAACTGCGCGACCAGCCACAGACAACCCGCACCCGCCGTACAACCTCAGACAGCCCCTCGGAACCGCGTCGTCCGATGCACAGGATCCGTGTCGATCTTCGGAATCACGTGCTCCCCGATCAACCGGATCGTCTGCAACGTCTCCTCCTTCGGCACCCCCACCGGCAGCCCGAAGCTCAGCTGATCGGCTCCCGCCTGCTCCCACCGCTTGCACTGCGTGAGCACCTCGTCCGGATCCCCGCAGATCAGCAGCTCCTCCTCGATGAGCAGCTCCACGAACTCCGGCGTGTACTCCGGCAGCGTCTCCGGCCACTCCGGGAACCCCTCGGGCCGCGGGAACGTGTCGTGGTACCGGAAGACCAGCGAAGGCAGATAGTGCAGCCCGCCGTTCACCGCGATCTCGATCGCCTCGGCATGCGTGGGCGCGCAGATCGCGGTCGTCGTCACCATCACGTTGTCGTTGACGAAGTCCCCGACCGGCTCGGCGTTCACGACGGAGTTCTTGTACTGCTCCAGGACCCACTCCATGTCGGACACCTTCTGGATGCTGAACCCCAGCACCCCGAGCCCCTTCTTCGCCGCCATGGCGTACGACGGCGCGACCCCGCCGCGTACCACATCGCCGGGTGCGACTTCCCGTACGGCTTCGGCAGCACCTTGCGCGGCGGCAGCTGCCAGTGCTTGCCCTGGAAGCCGACGTACTCGTCCTGGAGCCACATCTTGGGGAACTCGGCGATGGTCTCTTCCCAGATCTCCTTGGTGTAGTTCATGTCGGTGACGCCCGGTATGAACCCGAGGATCTCGTGCGACCCGGCCCCGCGCCCGGACCCGAACTCGAAGCGCCCCTCGGAGAGATGGTCGAGCATGGCGACCTTCTCGGCGACCTTCACGGGGTGGTTGACCTGGGCGAGCGGGTTGAAGATCCCGGACCCCAGGTGAATCCGTTCCGTCGCGTGCGCGAGATACCCGAGGAAGACGTCGTTCGCGGACAGATGCGAATACTCCTCCAGGAAGTGGTGCTCGGAGGCCCAGGCGTACTTGAAGCCGGACTTGTCCGCCTGGATGACGTACTCGGTCTCCTCCATCAGCGCCTTGTGCTCGGCGAGCGGATCGGTCTCGGCGCGCTTACCCACGTACCCCTGTACAAAGAGCCCGAATTCCAAGGCGGTTCACCGTCCCACGTCCAGTTGGGTCTGCTGAGTGCTACGACTTTCTGACGTACCGTCAGAAACGTCAATACCTGACGGCCAGTCAGACGACACTGACCCCCGCCAGCCACCCCCCGTCGATCACGAACGGCTGCCCGGTGATGTACGACGAGTCCTCGCACGTCAGGAACAGCGCGAGCCGCGCCACCTCCTCCGGCCGCGATCCGCCCGAGCGGCACGAGCTTGCGGTACAGCTGGTCGAGGGCCCGGCTCATCCCCTCCACGTCGGCCCCGGGGTCCAGTTGGGCCGGGTTGGACATGGCGGTGTCGATGGCGCCGGGGCACAGGGCGTTCACGCGGATGCCCCGGCCGGCGAGTTCCAGGGCGGCGACCCGGGTGAGACCGAGGACGGCGTGCTTGCTGGCGGCGTAGCTGCCGACGGCGGCCATGCCGGTCACGCCCGTGTAGGAGGCGGTGTTGACGATGGTGCCGCCGTCCTCCATGACCGGGGCGACGGTCTTGATACCGAGGAAGCAGCCGACCTGGTTGACCCGCACGACCTGCATGAACTCGTCGAGGGGCGTGTCGACGAGGGAGTTGAAGCGCAGGACGCCGGCGTTGTTGACGAGGCCGTCGACGCGGCCGAAGGCGTTCTTGACGACGTTCACGGCGTCCCGCCACTGCTCCTCGTCGCCGACGTCGAGATGGACGTACCGCGCCCCGATGTCCCGCGCGAGCGCCTCCCCCGGTTCGTCGAGGACGTCGGCGAGGACGACCTGCGCCCCTTCCTCCCTGAACAGCCGCGCCTCCTGCTCCCCTTGTCCGCGTGCCGCGCCGGTGACGATGACGACGCGTCCGTCCAGCTTGCCCATCCGGCATCTCCTCAGAGGTGGGGCGCCACTTCGGTCCCGAAGGCCGCCATCTGGTCGGTGAGTTCGGTACGGCCGCGGCTGCGGAACCGCACCTGGATCTGGTGCACGCCCATCGCGCGATAGGCCCGCAGGGACTCGGCGAGCGCCTCCGGGGAGCCGGTGAGCGTGCGGCGGCCCACATCCCACCCCGGACGCCCGATGTAGAGGGGCTCGACGATGGCGCCGACGGTCAGCGGCGCCTCGACGCCCGCCTCCTCGCGGATCCGCGTCAGCTCGGCGATCTGCGCGGGCAGCCGGTCCCGCGGGTCGCCCTGCGGCAGCCAGCCGTCCCCCTTGAGCGCGGCCCGCCGGACAGCGGCGGGCGAGGACCCGCCGACCCACAGCGGAACGCGCGCCTGGGCGGGCCGCGGCCGCTGCCCCAGCCCCTGGAAGTCGTAGAACTTCCCGTGGTGCTCGGGAAACTCCTCGGGCCCCAGCGCGACCCGCAGCGCGTCCACACACTCGTCGAGCAGCGCCCCCCGCTGCCGGAAGTCCAGCCCCAGGACCTCGAACTCCTCCGCCACGTGCCCGGCCCCGACCCCGAGAATCAGCCGCCCCCCGCTGAGGTGATCGACGGTGGCGTACTGCTTGGCACTGAGCAGCGGATGCCGCAGCCCCACGACGGCGACATGACTGAGCAGCCGGATGCGCTCGGTGACGGCGGCCAGATGGGCGAGGGTGGCGACCGGGTCGTACCAGACCGTGCTCATCGCGGCGGCGAGCCTGCGCGGGATGGCGACATGGTCGCAGCTCGCGACGTAGGCGAACCCGGCGTCCTCCGCGGCCCGCGCCACGGCGACCAGATCCGCCGGCCCGGCCGCGGCCTCCCAGGGCTCGGTGTAGATCGTGCTCTGGGACTGGACGGGGAGCTGGATGCCGTACTCGATCACCGGGGGCCGTCCCACAGTCCGTCGGGGGTCAGCCCGAGCAGGTCGATGGCGTTGCCGCGGACGATGCGTTCGATGGCGTCCGGGTCCAGGTGGCCCATCTGGGCCTCGCCGACCTCCCTCGACTTCGGCCAGGTGGAGTCGGAGTGGGGGTAGTCGGTCTCGTAGAGGACGTTGGCGAGGCCGATCGCGTCGAGGTTCCTGAGGCCGAAGGCGTCGTCGAAGAAGCAGCCGTAGACGTGGTCGGCGAAGAGTTCGGACGGCGGCCGGTGGACCTTGTCCGCGACGCCGCCCCAGCCGCGGTTCTCCTCCCAGACGACGTCGGCGCGTTCGAGGATGTACGGGATCCAGCCGATCTGCCCTTCCGCGTACATCACCTTCAGACCCGGGAAGCGTTCGAACTTGCCGCTCATCAGCCAGTCGACCATCGAGAAGCAGCAGTTGGCGAAGGTGATGGTGGAGCCGACGGCGGGCGGGGCGTCGGCGGAGGTGGAGGGCATCCGGCTGGAGGAGCCGATGTGCATGGCGATGACGGTGCCGGTCTCGTCGCACGCGGCGAGGAAGGGGTCCCAGGCGTCGGTGTGGACGGAGGGCAGGCCGAGGTGCGGGGGTATCTCGGAGAAGGCGACGGCACGGACGCCCTTCGCCGCCATGCGGCGGACCTCGGCGGCGGCCAGTTCGGCGTCCCAGAGCGGGATGAGGGTGAGGGGGATGAGCCGGCCGTGGGCGGCGGGGCCGCACCACTCCTCCACCATCCAGTCGTTGTACGCCTGGATGCACAGCAGCCCCAGCTCGTGGTCCGCGGCCTCGGTGAAGGTCTGGCCGCAGAAGCGCGGGAAGGTGGGGAAGCACAGGGCGGACTGGACGTGGTTGACGTCCATGTCGGCGAGGCGGGACGGGACGTCGTACGACCCCTGCCGCATCTGCTCGTAGGTGATGATCTCCAGCTTGATCTCGTCCCTGCTGAAGCCGACGGCGGTGTCGAGGCGGGTGAGCGGCCGGTGCAGGTCCTCGTACACCCACCAGTCGCCGATCGGGCCGTCGCTCTGGCCGGGGGTGCCCATGACGGGCCTGAACCGGCGCCCAGGAAGGTCATTTCCTTCAGCGGGGCGCGGACCACGCGGGGACCGACGTCCAGGTACTTCTTCGGAAGCCGGTTCTGCCAGACGTCGGCGGGCTCAACGGTGTGGTCGTCGACGGAGATGATCAACGGGAAGGTGGTTCCGGTGGCGGTCTCCATGGGGGCCACGGTAGCGCTGATCTGACGACCCGTCAGCTACGGTGACAGCGCCTGGTCATGATGGTTCGTGCGCGGAATTGTGCGGAGGGGGCGTGAGGGACTTGTGATTTACCGCGCGCCCACCTGTGATCAGACTCTCCACAGCTGACGCATCTGCCATGAACAAGGCAAACTGGCGGGGTTGCTCACTGGGTTGAGGGGGACTCGATGGACGGTCTACCGCGGGTGCCTGAGCAGCGGCGTCCCGGCTCCTCGGCGGAGCCAGGCCCGCCGCTGCGCTTCAGCGTGCTCGGACCGGTGCGCGCCTGGCGCGGCGAGGAGCCCCTGGCGATGGGCTCGCCCCAGCAACGGGCCCTGCTCGCGGCCCTGCTCCTGCGGGAGGGCCGGACGGCCACCGCGGCCGAGCTGATCGACGCCCTGTGGGGCGAGGAGCCCCCGTCGCAGGCCCTCGCGGCCGTCCGGACGTACGCCTCCCGGCTCCGCAAGGTCCTCGACCCCGGCGTACTGGTCAGCGACGCGGGCGGCTACGCGATCCGCTCCCTCGGTGAGGGCGCGCTGGACGTGACGGTGGCGCAGGAGTGGGCGACGGAGGCGGAGAAGGCACGCGGCGCCGGGGACCTGTGCCACGCCCGCGAGGTGCTCGCCCGCGCCCTGGCCCTGTGGGACGGCGAGGTGCTGGCGGGGGTGCCGGGACCGTACGCGTCCTCGCAACGGGTCCGCCTGGAGGAGTGGCGTCTGCAACTCCTCGAATCCCGCCTCGACATGGACCTGGAGCAGGGCTGCCACGCGGAGGCGGTCTCGGAACTCACCGCCCTGACCGCCGCGCACCCGCTGCGGGAACGCCTGCGCGAGCTGCTGATGCTGGCGCTGTACCGCTCCGGCCGGCAGGCGGAGGCCCTCGCCGTGTACGCGGACACGCGGCGCCTGCTCGCGGACGAGCTGGGCGTCGACCCGCGGCCCGGACTGAAGGACCTCCAGCAGCGCATCCTCCAGGCGGACCCCGGCCTCGCGGAACCGTCGTCCCCGCGCTCGGAACCCGCCGCGACCCCGGTCCGCCCCGCCCAACTCCCGGCGACGGTCCCTGACTTCACGGGCCGCGCGTCCTTCGTGGCCGAGCTCGGTGACGTGCTGGCCTCCTCCGAGGGCCGGGTGATGGCGGTGTCGGCGCTGGCGGGCATCGGCGGCGTCGGCAAGACGACCCTCGCCGTCCATGTCGCCCACCAGGCCCGCTCGGCCTTCCCCGACGGCCAGTTGTACGTCGACCTCCAGGGCGCGGGGCAGCGGGCGGCGGAGCCGGAGACGGTGCTGGGCGCGTTCCTGCGGGCGCTCGGCACGGCGGACTCGGCGATCCCGGACTCGCTGGAGGAGCGGGCGGCGCTGTACCGCTCGGTGCTGGACGGCAGACGGGTACTGGTCCTGCTGGACAACGCCCGGGACGCGGCACAGGTGAGACCGCTCCTTCCGGGCACGGAGGGCTGCGCGGCCCTGGTGACGTCCCGGGTCCGGATGGTGGACCTGGCGGGCGCGCACCTGGTGGACCTGGACGTGATGTCTCCCGACGAGGCGCTCCAGCTCTTCACGCGGATCGTGGGCGAGGAGCGCGTGGCCTCCGAGCGGGAGGCGGCGCTGGACGTGGTGGCGGCCTGCGGCTTCCTCCCCCTGGCGATCCGCATCGCGGCGTCCCGCCTCGCGGCCCGCCGCACCTGGACCGTCTCGGTCCTGGCGGCGAAGCTCGCGGACGAACGCCGTCGCCTGGACGAACTCCAGGCGGGCGACCTGGCGGTCAAGGCCACCTTCGAACTCGGCTACGGCCAGCTGGAACCGGCCCAGGCCCGCGCGTTCCGCCTGCTGGGCCTGGCGGACGGCCCGGACATCTCCCTCGCGGCAGCGGCGGCGATGCTGGACCTGCCCGTCGAGGACACCGAGGACGTCCTCGAATCCCTGGTGGACACGTCCCTGCTGGAATCCGCGGCACCCGGCCGCTACCGCTTCCACGACCTGGTACGCCTCTACGCGCGTGCGTGCGCGGAACGCGACGAGTGGCCGCCCGAGGAGCGGGGGGCGGCGCTTTCGCGGTTGCTGGACTTCTATCTGGCGACGGTCGGCGGGGTGTACCTGATCGAGCGGCCGGGGGACCGGCTGGTGGCTCACCTGGAGCAGGCGGCGTATCCGGGGCTGGTGTTCTCGGACCGGCACGCGGCGCAGGACTGGCTGTACGCGGAGGCGGTCCCGTTGCTGGCATGCGTACGGCAATCGGCGCGGCCCGAGACGCTGCGGCGAGCCGTCGACGTGCTCTGGGCGGCCGTGGACCTGGCCGAGTCGGGTGCCAACTCGAAGGAGTACGGCGCGGTCGCCGCGCTGCTGCGGGATGTGGCCCGGGAGGCGAGCGACCCTCGCGCGGAGGCACGGGCCCTGACCACCCTCGCCTTCATGCACCAGGTCTCCGACAGCAAGTTCGACGCCGCCCTCCAGGAGGCCGCACGCGCCTCGGAGTTGGCCGCTGTGGCGGCCGACCCGCTCACCGGGTGCTGGGCGGCCAACATCAGCGGGGCGGTCGCCCACTACCAGAACCGGCACGAGGCGAGCGAAGAGCACCTCACCTTCGCCATCGACGGATTCCGCGCCCTAGGCGACCGCGCGGGCGAGGCCAGTGCCCTGTGCAATCTTTCGCGCATCCATCTGGTCACCGGGCGGACGGCGAGTGCGGTGGCGCTGGCCCAGCAGGGCGCGGCGATGTACGACGACCTGGGACACGCCCTGCGCGGTGCCAACGGCCGGTACGCGCTGGGCCTGGCGCTCAAGCAGAGCGGAAAGCTCGCCGAGGCCGCCGAGTGCCTGCACCAGGCTCTCCAGGTGTTCCGGGAGAGCCGCCAGCGTCTGTGGGAGGGCATGAGCCTGTTCCGGCTCGCCGAGCTCGATCTCGCGGCGAGGCGCCCCGCGCAGGCGGCTGCAAACGCCGAGATGGCTCTGACGCTGCTGCGGGACATCGGTGGCGAATGGCGACGCGGCAACGTTCTCACGATCCTCGGGCGGGCCCTCAGCGGGATCGGCCAGCAAGGCCGGGCCCAGGTGTGCTGGCGGGACGCTCTCGAGATCTTCGAGGCGCTGGGTGTACCCGAGGCCACCGAGGTCAGGGGTCTGCTGAGCCCGGTCGCGGCGGCCTGAACCAAGCCGACGGCCCGTGCCGCCGGACGCGTTCATCATTCGTTTATCGCCGCCCGGCACTCTCTGCTGTGTCGAGCCGTCGCGTCGGGGGGCAGACGGAGCGACACCGGGCCGGACATCTAAGGTGAACCGGCCCAGCAGATCCGCCCGGCAGCCCGCGGGGGAGTTGCCGGGCGGATCCTGCCCATCCATCGCACCGAACTGTCAGGGGAGCCAGCGAACATGAGCGACGAGACCAGCACCGACAACGTCCACATCACGGACAAGCCCGCGAGCGACGCGACGACGGACAACGTCCACATCACCACCGAGCCGCTCAAGGTCAAGAGCACGGACACGGACGAGGCCACCACCGACAACGTCCACATCACGGACAACCCTGCCTGACCCACACGAACCTTTCCCGCACGGGGATCGGCCGCGGCGGCGCGGAGGGGGAGCCGCCGCGGCCGAGGCATGTCCGAGGCATGTCCGAGACATGTCCAGGGGGCGCCCCGTCAGCCGGCCGCGGTCCGCCGCAGCTCCCCCTTCACCACCTTCCCGCTCGCGTTCCGCGGCAGCTCCCGCACGAACTCCACCGACCTCGGCACCTTGTAGTTCGCCATCTCCCGGCGCGCCCACGCGATCAGGTCGTCGGCCGTCAGGACCGCGCCCGCGCGCCGCACCACGTACGCCCTGCCGACCTCGCCCAGCCGTGCGTCCGGTACGCCGATCACCGCCACGTCCGTCACCTCCGGGTGCAGCCCGAGGAGTTGCTCTATCTCCGCCGGGTACGCGTTGAAGCCGCCGACGATGAACATGTCCTTCAGGCGGTCGGTGATCCGCAGGTTCCCGCCGGCGTCCAGGACGCCCACGTCGCCCGTGCGCAGCCAGCCGTCCGGGGAGAGCACCTCCGCCGTCGCCGCCGCGTCCTCGAAGTAGCCCCGCATGACGTTGAACCCGCGCACCAGGACCTCGCCGGGCTCGCCCACCGGCGCCTCGACGCGGACCTCCGTGCCCGGGATCGCCCGGCCGGACGTCGAGGCGATGACCGACGGGGCGTCGCCGCGGCGGCACATCGTGACGATGCCGCTGGCCTCCGAGAGGCCGTACGCCGTCAGGACCGTCGACACGCCGAGTTCGTCCCGCAGCCGTTCGACCAGGGTCAGCGGGACCACGGCGGCACCGGTCACCACCAGGCGCAGCGCCGAGAGGTCGTACGACGTCCTCGCCGGGTGGTCCAGGAGGGACTGGAGGAGGGTCGGCGGGCCGGGGAGGACCGACACCCCTTCCGAGGCCACGTTCGCCAGCACGGTGTCCACGTTGAACACCGGCTGCGGGATCATCGTCGCGCCCCGCATGAGACAGGCGATCACGCCCGCCTTGTAGCCGAAGGTGTGGAAGAAGGGGTTCACGACGAGATAGCGGTCGCCCTGCCGCAGGCCCGCCAGGTCGCTCCAGATCCCGTACGCCCGCAGCGTCTGCGCGTGCGTGATCACCGCGCCCTTCGGGCGGCCCGTGGTACCGGACGTGAAGACGATGTCCGAGGGGCAGGAGCCCTCGACGCGGGACTCACGCTCGCGCACCTCCGCCGCCCCCACCCCCTCCCCGCTCGCCAGGAAGTCCTTCCACGTGCGGTAGTCGGCCGGGGCGTCGTCCGCGAGCACCACTACCTGGTCCAGCGCCGGCAGGCCCTCGCCCTCCCCCACCGCGCGCCCGCAGCGACGCCACGTACGACGTCCCCAGGAACGTCCCCGTCACGAACAGCAGCCGCGCCCCGCTGCGGCGCAGCACGTCCGCCGCCTCGGCGCCCTTGAAGCGGGTGTTGAGGGGGACGAGGACCGCGCCCGCCGACACCGCGCCCAGCGCGGCCACGATCCAGTCGAGGGTGTTGGGGGCCCAGATCGCCACCCGGTCACCGGGTTCGACGCCGTTGGCGATGCAGGCCGCCGACGCGCGCTCCACCCGTGCGCCCAACTCGGCGTACGTCACCCGCGTACGGCCCTCCACCACCGCCTCGACGTCCGGGTACCGCTCGACCGCGGACCGGACGAGTCCCGGGACACTGCCCCACTCCAGATCACCGCGCACAGCACGCCTCCCAACCCCGGAGCTGACTACCCGTCAGATTAGCTGTACCCTGACGGCCTGTCAGCAGCCCTTCGGCAGTGTGGAGGTGGGTGCGCATGGCCGGGATCAAGGACGCCACCGCGATCGTCGGGATAGGACAGACCGCCTTCGCCAAGCAGCTCGCGGAGGACGAACGCACCCTCGCCTGCCGTGCCGTCGTCGCCGCTCTCGACGACGCCGGGATCGACCCCGGCGAGGTCGACGCCCTCGCCTCCTTCACCATGGAGGAGACGGACGAGGTGGAACTCGCGAAGGCGGTGGGGTTCGGGGATCTCACCTTCTTCAGCCGGGTGGGGTACGGGGGTGGCGGGTCGTGCGCCACCGTCGCGCACCTCGCCGCCGCCATCGCCGGCGGCCAGGCGTCCGTCGGGGTCGCCTGGCGGTCGCGGAAGCGGGGCAGCGGGCCCCGGCCGTGGCGCGACACCGTCGCCCAACTCCCCACGCCCGCCCAGTGGACCCGGCCCTACGGCCTGCTCCGGCCCGTCGACGAGATCGCCATGCTGACGCGCCGGTACATGCACGAGTACGGCGCGACCCGGGACCACCTCTTCAACGTCGCCCTCGCCTGCCGGAACCGCGCCAACCAGAACCCGGCCGCCGTCATGTACGACCGCCCCCTCACCCGCGAGATGTACATGACCTCGCGCTGGATCAGCGAGCCGCTCTGCCTCTTCGACAACTGCCTGGAGACGGACGGGGCGTTGGCGTGCGTCGTGGTCAGCAGGGAGCGGGCGCGGGACTGCCGCAGGCCGCCCGTGTACGTCCACTCCGCCGCCCAGGGGCTGCCCGCCCAGCACCACGGCATGGTCAACTACTGGAACGACGACCCCCTCACCGGGCCGTCCTGGGCCACCGCCCGGCACCTGTGGAAACACGCCGACTTCACCCCCGAGGACGTCGACGTCGCCCAGATCTACGACGCCTTCACCGCCCTCATCCCGCTCTCCCTGGAGGGGTACGGGTTCTGCGGGCGCGGGGAGGGCGGCGCCTTCACCGAGCAGGGGGCGCTGGAGAGCGGCGGGCGGCTGCCGATCAACACCGGCGGCGGCGGGCTCAGCGAGGCCTACGTCCACGGCTTCAACCTCATCAACGAAGGGGTGAAGCAGCTCAGAGGGACCAGTACCGCTCAAGTGCCGGGCGCCGCCACCTGTCTGGTCACCGCCGGTGAGGGCGTCCCGACCTCCGCACTGCTGCTGACGAACAGGAGCTGAACCGTGCTCTCCCCCGTCATCGACCCCGAGGGCGCCCCCTTCTGGCGGTACGCCGCCCAGGGCGAACTCCGCGTCCAGGCCTGCGCCGACTGCGGCGAACTCCGCTTCCCGCCCCGGCCCTGCTGTCCCCACTGCCGGTCCTTCGGCGTCGAGTGGCGGCCCGTCCCGGGGCACGGCCGTGTCTGGTCGTACGTCGTCCCGCACCCGCCGCTCCTGCCGGACTACGCCGAGCGGGCGCCGTACAACGTGATCGTCGTCGAACTCGTCGAGGCGCCGCACATCCGGCTGGTCGGGAATCTCGTCGCCGAGCCCGGGGCGCCGATCGACTCCCTGCCCGCCGACCGCATCCGCATCGGCGCCCGGGTGCGGTTCGTGGCCGATCCGGAGAGCGGGCTGCCGCAGTGGGTGCCGGAGCGGTCATGAGCCTGCGGGTCAGCACCGACAAGGACACCGGCGTCGCCGTCGTCACCCTCGACCGGCCGCACCGCCTCAACGCCGTCGACCTGGAGCTGCGGGACCGACTCGTCGACACATGGCGGGCGTTGCGGTTCGACGACTCCGTGCGGGCCGTCGTGCTCACCGGCAGCGGCGAGCGCGCCTTCTGCACCGGGATCGACCGCGACACCGAGGTGCCGCAGCCCGGCTCCCCCTACATGGCCGACGACCCGCTCCTGCGCGTCGGGCCCAAGTCCAACGACCTCTGGAAGCCCGTCGTCGCCGCGGTGCGGGGCATGGCCTGCGGGGGCGCCTTCTATCTGCTCGGCGAGAGCGAGTTCGTCGTCGCCGACCCGGACGCCACCTTCTTCGACCCGCACACCACCTACGGCATGGTGAGCGCCTACGAGTCGGTGCTCATGGCGCAGCGGATGCCGTACGGGGAGGTCGCCCGGATGATGCTGATGGGGACGGCGGAGCGGATGTCCGCGCGGCGGGCGTACGAGATCGGGCTGGTCTCCGAACTCACCGCGCGGGGCGAGGCGTTGGCCCGGGCCATCGAAGCCGCCGCCGTCATCGCCGCGCAGCCGGCCGCCGGGGTGCAGGGCACCGTGCGGGCCCTGTGGGCGGCGCGGGAGGCCGCGCTCGCCGCCGGGTTCGCGCAGGCGCCGCACCTGATCGCCCTGGGCAACCTGCCGGACGACCGGCAGGCGGAGCTGTTCTCCACCCGCCGGCCGGGGTTCAGGACGCGCTGACGGCCTGGGCGACCGGGTCGTCGCATGGCGCCGCTCCCGTCCCGGGCGTAGCGTCTGGGGTGAGAGCCGCGAACACTGCCTGACCCGCACGCTCTCGCCGAGTCGACGGCCGCCGTCCGGAACCCCTTCCAAGCGCTCGGTACGACGGCCGTCCCGGAGCCGGCTACGTGGTTCTGGCCGTTCCCGTGCCCTTCTCCGCGTCCAGCGCGTACACGCAGCGGTCCTTGCTGCACGCGTACACGACGCCGTCCTTGACCACCGGGGCGCCGGTGATCTCGCCGCCGGTCGCCAGCTTCCAGCGCAGCCGGCCGTCGTCGGCCTTCAGGGTGTAGAGCAGGTGGTCGGTGGAGCCGAAGTGGATCCGGCCCTCGGCGACCGCGGGGGCGCCCACGATGTCGCCGCCCGCCTGGAAGCGCCACTTCGGAGTGCCGGTCACCGCGTCCAGCGTGTACAGGCCCTTGCCGCTGCCCACGTGCACGTGCCCGGCGGCCACCAGCACCGGCTCGATGGAGGACCGCGCCTCGGTGGCGATGCGCCAGCGGTCGCGGCCGTCGGCGGCGTCGAGGGCGTACACGGTGCCGAGGTAGTCGGCCAGGTAGACCCCGCCGCCGGTGACCGCGGGGCCCGGCACGAAGGCGGGCGGGCACAGGAACACGGCCGGCGCCTCGAAGTGCCACTTCACCCGGCCGCTCGCCACGTCCAGCGCGAGGACGCGGGTGCCGGCGGAGACGTACACATAGCCGTCCGGCGCCTGCGTGACCCGGATCGGCACCCCGCCGCAGGAGGCCGCGTCGCCGATCGGGTACGACCAGCGCTCGTCGCCGGTGCGGGCGTCCAGGGCGCGCAGCCGGGCGTCCTGCCAGACGTAGACCGTGCCCTCGTGGAGGGCCGGGCCCGCCTCGGGGGACTCGAAGTCGGTCTGGGCGCCGGTGAGCTCCCAGAGTTTCTGGCCGTTGGAGGCCTCCCAGGCCTGTACACCGCCGCCGCGGGTGCCGGTGACGACCGTGCCCCGGTCGGCCTTGAGCGCGTACACCCAGGCGTCCGTCTGGAGCCGCCACAGGTCACCGCCCTCGCGGGCCTCCAGGGCGAACAGGGTGGGGCCGTCGGAGGCGTGGATACGGCCGTCCGCGACCGCCATCGACCAGGCGACGTCCCGCGTCTTGAAGCTGCGCCGGCCGGTCGCCACGTCCAGCGCGTGCACCTCGAAGGAGGTGACGTAGACGAGGTCACCGGCGACGGACGGGGTGCCCCACACGTCGTTGGACATGCGGAACCGCCAGGGGCGCCAGCCGGAGGCCGTCTCGGGGGCCAAGGGCGGCGGGGCGGGTACGGCGGGGCCCACGGGCACCGGTCCGTTCCGTTGACGCCGGGGCGCGGCTTGGACCAGCTGGCGACCAGGCACGCCTCGGGCGGCGGCGCCTTCACGGCGGCGGCGCGGGCGTCGGCGACGCGCGGGCCCGGACCGATGGGCACCTGCGCGCCCGCGAGGCGTACGGGGCCGGTGTCGGGGGCGCCGACGGGGACGCGGGCCGGGACGACCGGGTCGTGCGAGGGCGGCGGGGGCACGGGGGCGGGCCGGCCGCCGCCGCTGCGTCCGCCCTGGCCCGGCTTCACGGCCGGGCGGCCGTTGCGGCGGGCCTCGATCAGGCTGACCGCCCGCTCGGGCAGCCAGGCCGAGGCGGTGCCGCTGTCGTCGGAGCCGGAGCCGAAGAGGTGGGGGGCCAGCTGGGCCTGGAGGTCGGCCGGGTTGGGGCGGCCGGCGGCCTCCATCTGCATGCAGGACTCGATGAGCGGGCGCAGCTCGTCCGGGAGGCCTTCGAGGTCCGGGCCCTCGCGCAGCAGCATGAAGACCGTCTCGACCGGGTTGGCGCCGTGGAAGGGCGGGTGGCCGGTGGCGGCGAAGACCAGCATGGATCCGAGCGAGAAGACGTCGCTCGCGCCGGTGACGGAGCGCGAGTCCTTGGCCTGCTCGGGCGACATGTAGGCGGGGGTGCCGACGGCGACGTTCGTCATCGTCAAACGTGTGTTCGACACACCGGAGGCGATGCCGAAGTCGATCACCCGGGGGCCGTCCTCGACGACGAGGACGTTGGAGGGCTTGAGGTCACGGTGGACCAGCCCGGCGCCGTGGATCGACTGGAGCGCCTCCGCGACGCCCGCCGCGAGCCAGCGCACCGCCTGGGCCGGCATCGGCCCGCACTCGTTCACTATCTCCTCGAGGGAGGGCGCGGGGACGTACGCGGTGGCCAGCCACGGCACGGCGGCGCGCGGGTCGGCGTCGACCACGGCCGCCGTGTAGAAGCCGGAGACGGCCCGGGCCGCCTCGACCTCGCGCGTGAAGCGGACGCGGAACAGCTGGTCCTCGGCGAGCTCCGTCCTGACCGTCTTGATCGCCACGCGCCGGCCGGAAGCCGAGCGCGCGAGATAGACCAGCCCCATGCCGCCGGCGCCCAGCCGTCCCAGCACCTCGAACGGCCCGATCCGCCGCGGATCGTGCTGCGTCAGCTGATCCACCACTTGCCTGCCACCTCCCCGTACGGGCCACGTCACATCCTTATGTACGCGACCCCGTGCAGCGTCTCACCACCGCACCGCCATGGCGGCACGCACCCCGATTCTTCCTGGCCGAGGCGCAGGTTGCGAACCCGGTCGCAAATCGGGATGTCTCATACCAAAACACCCGGATTCAC
The DNA here is from genome assembly GCA_002027195.1 of Streptomyces sp. GKU 895. Lineage (GTDB taxonomy): Bacteria > Actinomycetota > Actinomycetes > Streptomycetales > Streptomycetaceae > Streptomyces. The sequence continues at coordinate 28,626 of MWJO01000048.1, forward strand.
GGCTGTGGCCGCTCCAGTACGGCGAACGACGCCCCCTGATTGTCGGTGACGACGGCGGCCTTTCCGTAGGACGTCTCGAAGGGTGGCGCCTGCACCCGCCCCCCCGAGCCGCCGCACCGCCCCCAGCGCGGCCTCGCAGTCCTCGACCCCGAAGTGGACGAGGAAGTGCGGCGGCATCTCGGCCGGGAAGACGTCGGAGACGGGGGCACGGCCGAAGTCGGGAGCGGCGTCCGGTCCGAACAGGGCGTCATGGAAGAGCCCCCCGTAGAAGGTGTTGGCGGCCTCGGTGTCGCGGGCGTACAGCTCGGCCCAGGCGAAGGTGCCGGTCTCGTGCCGGGCGCCGAAGCCCGGGTGGGTGTCCGGCTCCCACAGGCCGAAGACGGCGCCGTCCGGGTCGGTGACCAGGGCGGAGGTGCCGAGGTCGCCGACCGGCATGGGGGCGGTGACGACCTGGCCGCCGGCCGCCCAGATCCGGTCGGCCAGGCCCTCGATGTCGGGGGTCGCGAAGTACACCGTCCACACGGTGGGCATCCGCCCGTCCGTCTTGCGGGTGAGCGCGGCGACCGGCTCGCCGTCCCGCAGGGCCCAGACGGCCCCGCCGTACCGCCGTTCCTCGAAGCTCCACCCGAAGAGCTCCCCGTAGAACCGCTTGCCCGCCTCGACGTCGGGAAGCTGCGCGTCCACCCAGCAGGGGACGCCCTCGCCGTATGCCCTGTTTTCGGCCATACCGCCAAACTAACGGCGACTCACGCACCCCGCAGGACCAGGCACACCCGCCCCGCGAAGCCCGTGCACCCCATTTGCAGTCGGCCGAATCGCGCTCCGATCACCCCTCGGTAAGCTGACGGCATGACAGGACAAGTGCGTACCGTCGACGGCCGCGTGGCCGGCCGGCGTGGGCAGGCGACCCGGCAGAAGCTGCTCGACTGCCTCAGCGAGATGCTCAGCTCCTCCCCTTACCGGGACGTCAAAGTCATCGATGTCGCCCGGAAGGCGGGTACTTCGCCCGCCACCTTCTACCAGTACTTCCCGGACGTCGAAGGTGCCGTCCTGGAGATCGCCGAGCAAATGGCCACCGAGGGCGGGCAGTTGACCGCTCTCCTTGAGGGCCGGTCGTGGGTCGGCAAGGCCGGCTGGACGACCGCGCAGGAACTCGTCGACGGGTTCCTGGAGTTCTGGCGCAAGAACGACGCCATCCTCAGGGTGGTCGATCTCGGCGCCGCCGAGGGCGACAAGCGGTTCTACAAGCTCCGCATGAAGATCCTGAACTCGGTGAACAACTCCCTGGCCGATTCGGTGGCCGAGTTGCAGTCCAAGGGCAAGGTCGACAAGGACGTGAACCCGGCGGCGGTCGCCGGTTCGCTGGTCGCGATGCTCGCGGCGGTCGCCTCGCACCAGAAGGGCTTCCAGACCTGGGGCGTCAAGCAGGCCGAACTGAAGCCGAACCTGGCGCTGTTGGTGCACCTGGGCGTGACCGGCAAGAAGCCCACGAAGTAGCGGAACCGCTCTCTTATCAGGCCCCAAGTCCTGTCCGGCAGGCGGTGGTTCGTCCGGCACGTTCCGGACGGGCCGCCGCCTGCCTCGCTATGCGGGCAGCGGACGGTCCCGTACGACGTGCTTCATCACCAGCGTCGAGGTCAGCCGCTGCACACCCGGAAGGGTCGCCAGCCGTTCGTCGTAGAGCCGCTGGAAGGCGGCGAGGTCGGCGGTGGCCACCCGCAGCAGATAGTCGGGCTCCCCGAACAGCCGCTGGGCGTCGATCACATGGGAAATCCCGGTGAGCGCCTTCTCGAACTCGGCGACGGTGTCCCGGTCCTCCTGCCGCATGGACACGAAGACCAGCGCCTCGAAGGTCAGCCCCACGGCCCCCGGGTCCACCACGGCCCGGTAGCCGCTGATCGCCCCCGACCGCTCCAGCTCGCGCAGCCGACGGTGGCAGGGCGAGACGCTCAGGCGCACCCGCGCGGCCAGCTCGGTCACGGTCAGCCGCCCGTCCTGCTGAAGCTCGGCAAGAATTTTCCGGTCCACGTCGTCCATGAAGAAGATATTTGCTCAGAACACGCCATCATGGGCAAACTTCGGCAACACTTTCGGGCCATTCACGCCTAATGTCCCCCGCATGGACACCGGACTGCTGCTCTCCTTCCTCGCCCTCGACCTCCTGCTGGTGTGCGTGCCGGGCGCCGACTGGGCGTACGTCATCGCGGCCGGCGTGCGGGGGGCGGTCGGTGGGACGGGCGGTGGCTGGGCTGGTGGCCGGGTACGCGCTGCACACCGCGCTCGCGGTGGCCGGACTCGCGGTGCTGGTCGCACGCTCCCCCGGGCTGCTGACCGCCCTCACGGTGGCGGGCGCCGCCTACCTGGTGTGGCTGGGCTGGGGCGTGCTGCGCCGCCCGGCGGCCCCGGAGGCCGGCGGTGACGAGCGCGGGGCCCTGTTCCTGCGCGGGGCGGCGATCAGCGGCCTCAACCCCAAGGGGCTGCTGCTCTACCTCTCGGTGCTCCCCCAGTTCCTCGTCACCCGGGGCAGCCATCCACCGGTGGCCGTGCAGACGGCCGTGCTCGGTGTGCTGCACATGGCGTGCTGCGCCGCCGTCTACCTCGCCGTCGGCAGCACGGCCCGCACCCTGCTGACCGCCCGCCCCCGAGCCGCCCGCGCGGTCACCCGCACCTCCGGGGCGGCGATGCTCGGCATCGGCGCGCTCCTGCTGGCGCAGCACGCCCTGTGACTACCGCCGCTCGATCCTGAACACCCGGATCTCCCGCTCCACCCGCGCCTGGTAGGTCGCGTACGGCGGCCAGAAGACCAGCAGCCGCTTCCACACGGCCGCCCGTTCCTCGCCCGCCAGCAGCCGGGCCCGCACCGGGATGTCGGTGCCCTTCCAGCTGATCTCCGCGTCGGGGTGGGCGAGCAGGTTGGCGGTCCAGGCGGGGTGGCCGGGGCGGCCGAAGTTGGAGCCGATGAGGATCCAGCCGCCGTCCGGCTCCGGCATGCAGGCGAGCGGTGAGCGGCGGGCCTGTCCGCTGCGGGCGCCCGTGGAGGTGAGGATGACGCCCGGCAGCATCTGGGCGCTGAGGATGACCTTCCCCCGGGTCAGCCGGTGCACGGCCCGGTCGAGGGCGGGGATGACATGCGGGGCGACCTTGGCGAAGCCCCGCGTGGACGAAATGCGCTGCACCGTCTTCTCGCCGATCACACCGGCACCTCCGTCGCCGTGAACAGGGCCGCCGCGTCGGCCGCGTGGGCCCGCAGCCGGTGCACCGGCCCGAACAGCAGCTCGTCGCCGGCGGCCCGCTTGAAGTACAGCTGGACGTCGTGCTCCCAGGTGAACCCGATGCCGCCGTGCAGCTGGATCGCCTCCCCGGCGGAGCTTCGGAGCGCCTCCAGTCCCTGCGCGAGGGCGAGGCCCCCGACGCGTTCACCTTGAACGGTGGCCCAGGCCGCGTAGTACGCGGCCGAGCGTGCCGCCTGCACCTGGACGTACACGTCGGCCAGGCGGTGCTTGACCGCCTGGAAGGACCCGATCGGCCGCCCGAACTGCTCGCGCTGCTTGACGTACTCGACGGTCCGCTCCAGCACCCGCTCGGCGGCCCCGACCGCCTCGCAGGCGAGGACGGCGGCGGCGCCGTCGCCGGTGCGGGCGAGGGCGACCGGGACGTCCGTGCCCTCCTCGCCTCCCAGTAACTCGGCCTCCACGTGCCTCAGTTGGAGGTGCCCCAGCGGTCGGGTCGCGTCGAGAGCGGTGTGCCGGGTGCGGACGACGCCGTCGGCGTCCCCGGCGACGAGGAAGAGCAGCGTCCGGGAGCGGGCGAACCCGCCGGTGTGCGCGGCGACCAGCAGGAGCCGCGCGCTGTGCCCGTCCGGCACCGGCCCCGACCTCCCCGTACAGCGTCCACCCCGCCCCCGCCCGCCGTGCCTGCACGCCTCCGGCACGGCCGCCGCCGGCCCAGTTCCCGCGGTTGTCGCCGGTGAGGGCGAGGCCCGCGGCGGGGGCCGCGAGGGCGGCGGTGAGGGCGCCGGACGCGATCCGGGGCAGCAGGTCGGCGCGCTGGGCGTCGGTGCCGAGGGCCAGGACCAGCGGGGCGACGAGGACGGCGGTGGCGAGCAGCGGGGAGGGCGCCAGCGCCCGTCCCGTCTCCTCCGCCGCGAGGGCGAGTTCGGTGGCGGAGCAGCCGACACCGCCGTACGCCTCCGGGAGGGCCAGTCCGGGCAGGCCGAGCTGTTCGGCCAGGGCGGTCCACAGGGCCGGGTCGTGTCCTGCGGGGGTGTCGACGGCGGCCCGCAGCTCCTCCGGACCGCACCTCTTGTGGAGCAGCTCGCGCAGGGTGCGGCGGATCTCGTCCTGCTCGGCGGTGAAGCCGGCGTCCATGGCGACCCCTTCCCTCCGGATCTGACGGTCCGTCATATTAGGAGGGGCGGGTCGATAAGCACAGAGCGAGGGAGAGGTCATTCATGGCTGCCTCATTGCTGAGGACCGGCGGCCGGAGGGTCGCCGTGGTGGGTGTCGCCCTCGCCGACTGCGGCCGGGTGGACGGCGCGACACCGTACACCCTGCACGCCCAGGCGGCCCGGCGCGCGCTCGCGGACTCGGGCCTCGACCGGTCCGTGGTGGACGGGTTCGCGTCGGCGGGCACGGGGGTGCTGGCGCCGGTGGAGGTGGCCGAGTACCTGGGCCTGCGCCCCACCTGGGTCGACTCCACGTCGGTCGGCGGCTCGACGTGGGAGGTCATGGCGGCGCACGCGGCGGACGCGATAGCGGCGGGCCATGCGAACGCCGTGCTGCTGGTGTACGGCTCGACGGCACGGGCGGACATCAAGGCGGGCCGCCGCACCGGCAACCTCTCGTTCGGCGCCCGGGGCCCGCTCCAGTTCGAGGTCCCCTACGGCCACACGCTGATCGCCAAGTACGCGATGGCGGCCCGCCGCCACATGCTCGAACACGGCACGACGCTGGAGCAGTTGGCGGAGGTGGCGGTGCAGGCGCGGGAGAACGCGGCCCGGAACCCGGAGGCGATGTTCCGCGATCCGGTCACGGTGGACGACGTCCTGTCCGGGCCGATGATCGCGGACCCCTTCACCAAGCTGCACTGCTGCATCCGCTCCGACGGCGGGGCGGCGGTCCTGCTGGCGGCGGAGGAGTACGTCCAGGACAGCCGTGCCGCCCCCGTCACGATCCTCGGCACCGGCGAACACGTCTCCCACGCCACGATGTCCGAATGGCCGGACTTCACGGTCTCCCCGGCGGCGGTGAGCGGGCGCCTGGCCTTCGAACGGGCGGGGGTGCGAGCGGCCGACATCGAACTGGCGGAGATCTACGACGCCTTCACCTACATGACCCTGGTGACCCTGGAGGACCTCGGCTTCTGCAAGAAGGGCGAGGGCGGGGCGTTCGTGCAGTCCCGCGAACTCCCGGTCAACACGGACGGCGGCGGTCTGTCCGCCCAACACCCCGGCATGCGCGGCCTGTTCCTCCTCGTGGAGGCGGTACGGCAGCTACGGGGGGGAAGCGGGCGAACGCCAAGTCCGCCGCACGGACGGGACCTTGCCGGAGCTGGCGGTGGCATCCGGGACCGGGGGCTGGTTCTGCTCGTCGGGGACGGTGGTGCTGGGGCGGGGGTGAACCCTCAGCGCGACACCCTGACGACGGCCGTGTCATCGGCCGGATCGGGGTCGCGGCGGCCGACGTCCCACGGGCTGAACGGCTTCTTGTCCTCCAGGCGCACGGTGCCCTCGCCCGGTTCGCCGAGGGTCATCGTGAACGCGAAGGTCTGGGTCTCCTCCGGGTCCAGGGCCTTGACGTCGCAGGTGTAGGTGAAGTCGTCGTTGTCGCAGTACGGCTCCCAGACGCCGTCGTCGTACTCCGTCATGGGCTGTTTCACCATCGAGGTGCCGGGCGGCGGTTGGAAGACGAGCCGGACCGGGGCGCTGGCGTTCGCGGGGCCGTTGTTGCGGACCTCGAGCGTGAAGGTCCTCCGGTCGCCGGGCGCGCCCTTCAGATGGACGGCGGAGACCTCGTAGTCGGCGTACGTGTCGAGGACGACGTTCGTGGCACCGCCGCCCGCCACGAAGGCGCCGCCGGTGTGCGGGCCCGTGGGCTCCGGTTCGAGCACGGGTCCGTCCCCGTGCTCGCCGCCCTCGTGGACCGTCGCGTAATGCCCCGGGCCCATGTCCAGGGCCCAGACGTTCCGGCCGTAGGAGGTGTACAGCTGCGCCCGCGGCGTGCGGATGCGCGGGGCGGGGCGGAGCGCGACGGTCTCGCCGGGGTCGAGGGTCAGGTCAGGGAATTCACAGACGGCGATGTGGCCCTTCTGAGGCTCCGGGTAGCGGCAGTTGGCGTACCGCTGGTCGAACTCCGAGCCGTCGACGGACAGTTCCAGTCCCAGGCCGCGGGCCGGGACCTCGCCCGTGTTGCGGACGACGACGGGCTCGCTGAGGCGGGCGCCGGGGCGCACCCCCCGCACCGACTCCGGCGCCACCGCCTCGACGACCGGCTCACCGACGACGAACCGGGTCCGCGCCGTGAGCTTCTTCCCGCCCTTCGTCGTGTACGTGTACGTCACGACGGCCGAGTCCCCGGCCCTCGCGCCCTCGGCGGCGACCACCTTGGCGCGCGGCGCGTCGGCCCAGTTGCTGTAGTCGCCGTCCACCTCGCAGGTGGCGTGTGACGCACTGCCCTCGCAGCCGCCGTACGTGCGGATCACCACCGTGCCGCGCGCCGCCGTCGGCACGTCCGCGGTGAGCGTGCGCGCACCGGGGCCGCCGGTGTCCTCGGCCACCAGGGAGTAGGGCATCTTGTCGTGCGGGCCCGTCCGGTCGCCCGGTGGGCGGAGGTAGTAGACCGAGGGCGCGGTGAGGGAGGGGGACGACGCGGTCTCCCCGGTTCCGGCACAGGCGGTGAGGGACGCGAGGAGGACGGACGCGGCGCCGAGCGCCGTACCGGACATGCGCATCACCGTTGTCTCCCCTGCTCCTGCCCTGCCCCTGCGGTTCAAGCCCCCAGGAAACACTCCCGCATCGCTCCCCACGCGAGAATCGGGGCATGGAAACCCCGGATCTTCACGAGTCTCTGAGGTCGCTGCGGGTGTGGGACCCGCAGGTCACCACGCTGCCCGCCTTCGACCCGGCGACCGCGCCCCCGGCGCCCCTGGCCCTGTTCACCACGTGGTTCGCCGAGGCGGTGGAGGCCGGCCAGACCGAGCCGCACACCATGTCCCTCGCCACGTCGGACCCGGAGGGCCGGCCCGACGTCCGGACCGTGATGCTGCACGGCGCCGACGCGTCCGGCTGGGCCTTCGCGAGCCACTCCCACAGCCGCAAGGGCGGACACCTGGCGGCCCGGCCGTATGCCGCCCTCGGCTTCTACTGGCCGGTGCTGGGCCGGCAGGTGCGGGTGCGCGGGCCGGTGACCGCCGCGCCCTCCGCGGAGGGACAGGCCGACCTGCACGCCCGCTCGACCGGCGCGCTCGCCGCCGCGCTGACCGGCAGACAGAGCGAAGTGCTGGGCTCGGTCGAGGAGCTGGCACGGGCGTCGGCGACGGCCTGGGAACGGGCGCAGCGCGAGCCGGACGCGCCCGTCACCTCGTGGACGCTGTACCGGCTGGCCCCCGAGGAGGTGGAGTTCTTCCAGGGGGACGCCCGCCGACAGCACGTACGACTCCGCTACCACCGCACGGAGGACGGCTGGGCGCGGGAGCTGCTCTGGCCCTGAGGCGGTGGCTGCTGCGGGGCCGGATGCGGGGTCATGGGCCGTCCGGGGGCGTGGCGGCCTCGCCCGGTTCCGGGTCGGTCGACAGGCGGGCGTGCAGATGGGCGTCGCGGAAGGCGTCCAGCGCGCCCGACTCGAACATCGCGCCCCGCAGGGTGCCCTCGTAGCGGAACCCGGATCGCTCGGCCACCCGGCAGGACGCCTCGTGGCCGAGGGCGTGGCCCAGTTCGAGGCGGTGCAGGCCGAGGTCGGTGAAGGCCCAGCGGGAGGCGAGCACGAGGGCGCGGGTGGCGACGCGGTGGCCGCGGGCCTCGGGCAGCACCCAGTAACCGACGCGGGCGACCCTCATGATCGGGTCGATCGCGTTGACGCCGATGTGCCCGAGGGTCGTACCGCTGGCCGCGTCGTCGACGCGGAAGGACGCGCTCTCGCCGTCCGCCATGCGCTCCGCCACCGCGCGCAGGGAGGCGTGGGCGCTGTCGAGGTCGGTGACCGGCACCAGTGGGGTGTTCCAGCGCCGGAACTCGGGGTCGGCGCGGGCGCGCAGCCAGGTCGCGGCGTCGGCGGCGGAGTGCGGGTCCCAGGGACTCAACCGGAGCCCGTGACCGAGCACTTCGGGAGCGGCGTGGTGGCTCGGAGTCCGTTCGCTTGTATGGGCCATTGGGCCATTCAATACCGGGGGCGCCGCACCCGGGCGCCGTCGATCATTGCCGGGGCCGGAACACCGGGATCCCGTCGCGGAAGCCGACCTGGAGTGCCATGCCCGCGCGCAGCGTCTCCGGCGGCGCGTCCACGACTTCCGTCATCATCCGCGGGCCCTCGGCCAGTTGGACGACCGCGGCCACGTACGGGACGCGTTCGCCGAACGGCGGCAGGTCGTTGCGGTGGACGACGGACCAGGTGTACAGCTCGGCCCGGCCGCTCGCCGGCCGCCACTGGACGTCCTCGCTCCAGCAGTGCGGGCAGAACTCCCGGGGGTAGTGGTGCGGGCGGTCACAGGCCCGGCAGTGGCGGATGAGGAGCGTGCCGGCCGCCGCCGCGTCCCAGTACGCGCGCGTGAAGTCGTCCGCCTCGGGGAGGTCGTGGCGGGCCCCGCTCATCAGAACCACCCGAGCGCGTGGTCCAGCGACCACGTCTGCCAGGACATCCCGAACAGGCCGACCACCGAGATCAGCGCCATCATCGAGTTCTGCCCCTGCTCCGCCCAGTCGTGGATCATGAGCGTGAAGTAGAGGACGTTGAGCAGCAGTCCGCCGACCAGCGCGACGGGGGTCAGCAGGCCGAGGATCAGACCGAGGCCGAGTGCCAGTTCCGCGTAGGCGACGACGTACGCCATCGTCTTCGGGCGCGGCCGCACGACCACCTCGAAGCCGCTGCGGACCGGGGTCCACCGGTGCTTGGCGGCGATGTCCGCGGCCCAGGTGATCCCGCCGCCCTCGAACCACGTCTTCTTGTCCTTGTGCCGCCAGCTCTCCAGCCACCACAGCCCGAGACCTGTGCGCAGGACGGCCAGCCATTCCGCACCGGTGAGCCAGATCGTATCCATGGGATCTGACGGTACGTCAGATATCGGGCCGCCGGAAGACTCCGGTTTCCCGGGAAGCGGCCATGGGACCCCCACAACCAGGCGCCCTACGCCACGAGCCCCACCCACTCCTCCTACAGGCGTGATCAATCCGCAACCAATTCCGGTCTTGACCGAGACCCATCAACCCGGCACGTGATTACGCTCGCGCACATGGCCGACTCCACAGCGTCCTCCACGCCCTCCGGCGCGGAGCAGAACACCGCCGCCCGCCCCGTCTACGTCATCGGCGGCGGCCCCGGCGGACTCGCCGCCGCGTACGCGCTGCGGGCCCAGGGCGTACGCGCCGTCGTCCTGGAGAAGTCCGACCGCGTCGGCGCCTCCTGGCGGCGCCACTACGACCGCCTCCACCTGCACACCACCCGCCGCCTCTCCGGCCTGCCGGGCCTGGCGATGCCGCGCAAGTTCGGTCGCTGGGTGTCCCGCGACAACGTGGTGCGCTATCTGGAGAAGTACGCCGAGTACCACGAGCTGGAGATCGTCACCGGCGTCGAGGTCTCCCGGGTCGAGCGCTCCGCCGACGGCGCCGGCTGGCTGCTGCACGCCACCGGCGGCCGCGAACTGACCGGCGCCGCGGTGGTCGTCGCCACCGGCTACAACCACACCCCGCACCTGCCCGACTGGCCCGGCCGGGACGGCTACACCGGCGATCTGGTGCACGCCTCGGAGTACCGCAACCCCGAGCCCTACGCCGGCCGTGACGTCCTCGTCGTCGGCGTCGGCAACACCGGCGCCGAGATCGCCGTCGACCTGGTGGAGGGCGGCGCCTCCCGGGTCCGGCTCTCGGTCCGCACCGCCCCGCACATCGTGCGCCGCTCGACGGCCGGGTGGGCCGCCCAGTACACCGGCGTCCTCGTAAGGCGCCTGCCGGTCCGGCTGGTGGACAAGCTCGCCGGGCCCCTGGGGAAGCTCAGCGTGCCCGACCTCTCCGCCCACGGCCTGCCCCGCCCCGACACCGGCCTCTACAGCCGCGTCAACGAGGGCTCCATCCCGGTCCAGGACGTCGGCCTCATCGACGCCGTCAAGGCGGGCAAGGTGGAGGTCGTCGCCGCCGTCGACGGCTTCGAGGACGGCAAGGTCGCCCTCGCCGACGGCGACCGCATCGCCCCGGACGCGGTGATCGCGGCGACCGGCTACGTCCGCGCCCTGGAGGGCCTGGTCGGCCACCTAGAGGTCCTCGACGCCCGCGGCAGGCCGCTGGTGCACGGCGCCCGCACCCCGTCGAACGCCCCCGGCCTCTACTTCACCGGGTACACCAACCCGATCAGTGGCATGTTCCGCGAGCTGGCGATCGACGCCGAGAAGATCGCGAAGAGGATCGCCCGGACGGGCTCGGCGGCCCGCCTGGACGCCGTGCGCACATAGCCGCGCGCCCGTACGTAGAAGACCTCAATCTCCTTCAGTACGACGGCTGTTGCCCATGTGTCCTAGGTGACTCACGGGTCAGCTCGGGGAGCTGTTTCGCGCCACCGCGCGGGGCCAGAATGCGAGCACTGCTCATCTTTCGAGCACGGCTCATCTTTCCGGCCCCACCCCACCCCTCTCCTCGGAGGACGCACGTGGCAACCGAAAGACAGCTCTCCCGCCGTTCCCTGCTCGGTGCCGCCGGCGCCGGTGCCGTCGGCCTCACCGCCTCCACCGCCGGGACGGCCGCCGCCGCGACCCGCACCGCCGACGTGTGTGTCGTCGGCGCCGGGCTCGCCGGACTCACCGCGGCCCGCGATCTGGTGGCGGCCGGCACGTCGGTGGTCGTCCTGGAAGCCCGCGACCGCGTCGGCGGCCGGGTGCTGAACCTGTCCCTGGCCAACGGCGGCTTCACCGAGGGCGGCGGCGAGTTCATCGGCCCCACCCAGGACCGCATCAAGGCCCTCGCCGACTCCCTCGGCGTCGCCACCTTCGCCACCTACAACACCGGCAAGAACCTCCTCTACAAGGACGGCAAGAAGACCCCGTACGCCACCGACGGCCTCCTCGGCTCGGTCCCGCCGATCGACGCGGCCGGCCTCGCCAACGCCGCGATCGTTCAGGCCACCCTCGACGACCTGGCCAAACAGATCCCGGTCGACGCGCCCTGGACCGCCGCCAGGGCCGACGAATGGGACCGGCAGACCTTCGAGACCTGGCTGCGCGCCAACGCCGTGATCCCCTCGGCCAAGTTCCTCTTCGACGTGGCCTGCACGTCGGTCTTCTCGGCCGAGCCCCGTGAACTCTCCTTCCTGTTCGTGCTCTTCTACATCGCCGCCGCGGGCAACGCCTCGAACCCCGGCACCCTGGAGCGCCTCACCGAGACCGCGGGCGGCGCCCAGGAACTCCGCTTCGCCGGCGGCTCCCAGCAGGTCCCGATCAAGCTCGCCGCCACGCTCGGCGACCGGGTGGTGCTGAACGCCCCGGTGCGCTCGATCACCAAGTCCGGCTCCCAGTACGTCGTGACGGCCGACGGCACCACGGTCACCGCCCGCCGGGTCGTCGTCGCCGTCCCCCCGCCGATCGCCGCCCGCATCACCTACGACCCGGTGCTGCCCGCCGCCCGCGACCAGCTCACCCAGCGCCTGCCGATGGCCTCCGTCGGCAAGGCGATCGCGATCTACGACACCCCCTTCTGGCGCGCCGACGGTCTCAACGGCCAGGTAGTCAGCGATTCCGGTGTGGTCAGCTCCACCTTCGACAACTCCCCGCCCGACGCCTCCTACGGCGCCCTCATGGGCTTCATCGAGGCCGACGAGGCCCGCAGGTTCGACGCGGCGAGCGAGGCCGAGGTCAGGGCAGCCGTGTTGAAGGACTACGCGACGTACTTCGGCGAGAAAGCCGCCTCCCCTTCCGCCTTCGTCCTGCAACGCTGGAACAACGAGACCTACACCCGCGGCGGCCCGGTCTCCATCGCCGGGCCCGGCGTGCTCACCCAGTACGGTCCCGCCCTGCGCCGTCCGGTCGGCGGCATCCACTGGGCGGGGACGGAGACGTCCACGTACTGGATCGGGTACATGGACGGAGCGGTGCGGTCGGGCGAACGGGTCGCGAAGGAGGTGCTGGCGGCGCTGTGACCGGCCCGCTCCCACTTTGCTGCGTGCACGGCCATTCCTGACACAGCGTCAGTTCCTTTAATCTGACACTGCGTCAGTTAATCGCTGTCACACAGGAGCGGGCGGACCGATGCTTGGATCAACCCACGGCACCCTCACCACCGACTCCCGCAGGGCCCGGGTCGTCGCCTGCGGCGAGCAGCCCGGGCCCGCCGTCCACGGCCGGCCCGCCGACGTCGACGACCTCGACGTCAGCGGCCGCCCGCTGTACGGCGACGTCCCCGATCTGGACCGCTTCTTCCGGCCGGAGTCCGTCGCCGTGATCGGCGCCTCGGACACCGAGGGCCGGCCCAACACCGGCGTCACCCGGCAGCTGATCGGCTGGGCCGAGCGCGTCGGGGCCCGGCTGCACCCGGTGCATCCCAGTCGTCCGTCCGTGTTCGGCATCCCCTGCGTGACGTCCGTCGCCGAGCTGCCCGAGCAGGTCGATCTCGCCGTCCTGCTGGTCGCCGATCCTCTTCCGGTGGTCGAGGAACTGGCCGAGGCCAAGGCCAAGTTCGCGGTCGTCTTCGCCTCCGGTTTCGCGGAGACCGGCGAGGAGGGCGCCGCCGCACAGGACCGGCTGGCCGCCGCCGTACGGCGGTCCGGGATGCGGCTGCTCGGACCGAACACCAACCTCAACGCCTTCGAGCGGTTCCGCGAGGACCTCGACGGGCCGGCGATCGCCCTCATCACCCAGTCCGGGCACCAGGGACGCCCCGTCTTCGCCCTCCAGGAGCTCGGCATCCGCCTCTCCCACTGGGCGCCGACCGGCAACGAGGCCGACCTGGAGACCGCCGACTTCCTCTCCTGGTTCGCCGAGCAGCCGGACGTCGGCGCCATCGCCTGTTACGTCGAGGGCCTCAAGGACGGCCGCTCCTTCCTGCTGGCCGCCGACCGGGCCGCCCGCCGCAAGGTGCCGGTGGTCGCGGTCAAGGTGGGCCGCACCGAGACCGGCGCCCGCACGGCCGCCTCCCACACCGGCAAACTGACCGGCGCGGACGCGGTGGTGGACGCGGCGATGCGGCAGTACGGAGTGATCCGCGTCGACGGCCTCGACGAACTCCAGGACACCGCCGCCCTGTTGGCCCGCGCCCGCCCGCCGCGCGCCGACGGGGTCGTCGTCTACTCGATCTCGGGCGGCACCGGCGCCCACTTCGCCGACCTGGCGACGGAGGCGGGACTGCGACTGCCGACGCTCTCCGACACCAAGCAGGCCGAACTGCACCAGTGGATACCGGAGTACCTGAGCGTCGCCAACCCGGTCGACAACGGCGGGCATCCGGTCGGCGACTGGCGCGGCCGGAAGATCATCGACGCGATCCTCGACGACCCGTCGGTCGGGGTGCTGATCTGCCCGGTCACGGGCCCCTTCCCGCCGCTCAGCGACCGGCTGGTCCAGGACCTGGTGGAGGCGGCCGAGGAGACGGACAAGCTGGTCTGCGTGGTGTGGGGCTCACCGGTCGGCACCGAACCGGCGTACCGCGAGGTCCTGTTGGGCTCCTCCCGGGTGGCCACCTTCCGCACGGTCGGCAACTGCATCACCGCCGTCCGCGCCTACCTCGACCACCACCGCTTCACGGCGAGCTACCGCTCCCCCCTGGACGAGGCCCCGCGCACCACGTCCCCCTCCTTCCGCAAGGCGCAGGCCCTGATGCGCCCGGGTCAGCAGCTGAGCGAGCACGCGGCGAAGCAGCTGCTGCGGGCGTACGGCATCCGCGTGCCGCGCGAGCAGCTGGTGACCAGCGCGGCGGCGGCCGTGCGCGCGGCGGGGCTGGTGGGCTACCCGGTGGTGATGAAGGCCTCCGGCGCGCAGATCGCCCACAAGACCGAGCTGGGCCTGGTGAAGATCGGGCTCACCTCCGCGAGCCAGGTCCGCGACGCCTACCGGGAGCTGACCGACATCGCCCGCTACGAGGGCGTCTCCCTGGACGGGGTGCTGGTCTGCCAGATGGTCGAGCGGGGCGTCGAGATGGTCGTCGGTGTCACCCACGACGACCTCTTCGGGCCGACGGTGACGGCCGGGCTGGGCGGTGTGCTGGTGGAGGTCCTGCACGACGTGGCCGTACGCGTGCCGCCGTTCACCGAGGAGCAGGCCCGGGACATGCTGGGCGACCTGCGCGGGCGGCCCCTGCTGGACGGGGTGCGGGGGCGGCCGCCGGCCGATGTCGACGCGCTCGTCGAGGTCGTCCTGCGGGTGCAGCGCATGGCCCTGGAACTCGGGGACGAACTGGCCGAGCTGGACATCAACCCGCTGATGGTCCTGGAGCGGGGGCAGGGTGCGGTGGCGCTGGACGCGCTGGTGGTGTGCCGGTGAGCGCCGAGGTGCTGCACACCGGCGCTGGTGGTGTGCCGATGAGCACCGATGTGCTGCACACCGTGACGGACCAGGTCGCGTCGATCACCCTCAACCGGCCCGAGGCCCTCAACGCCCTCACTCCCGAGGGGCGGGACCTGCTGATCCGGCTGCTGGCGGACGCCTCGGCCGATCCCGGGGTGCGGGCCGTGGTCATCAGCGGGACCGGACGCGGCTTCTGCGCGGGCGCGGATCTGCGGGGCGGGGCGGGGTCCGGTGAGCGCGTCGCCGGGGACGTGGCGCGCATCCTCCGGCTGGGCGCCCAGCGCCTGATCGCCGCGGTCCTCGACTGCGAGAAGCCGGTGATCGCCGCCGTCAACGGCACCGCGGCCGGCCTCGGCGCGCATCTCGCGCTCGCCTGCGACCTCGTACTGGCCGCGGAATCGGCCAGGTTCATCGAGGTGTTCGTACGCCGCGGACTCGTCCCCGACGGCGGCGGCGCGTATCTCCTCCCCCGCCTGGTCGGCCCGCAGCGCGCGAAGGAGCTGATGTTCTTCGGCGACGCGCTCACCGCCGCCGACGCCGAACGCCTGGGTCTGGTCAACCGGGTCGTCCCGGAGGGCGAGTTGACGAAGACCGCCGCGGAGTGGGCGGTCCGTCTCGCCACCGGCCCGACGCGCGCCCTCGCCCTCACCAAGCAGCTCGTCAACGCCTCCCTCGACACCGACCGCGCCACCGCGTTCGCCGCGGAGGCCGCCGCACAGGAGATCAACATGACGACGGCGGACGCGCGGGAGGGGGTGGCGAGCTTCGTGGAGCGGCGCGGCGCCGAGTTCAAGGGGCGCTGACCGCCGTCACTTCTTCTTGAGAATCCGCAGGTCACCCGCGTCCGGATCACCGAACAGCACGAACAGCTCCGGCTCGCGCTCCGTGCCGCCGATCGTCCAGTACGTCTGCTCATCGCATCCGCCGTGCAGGCGTACGACGACGCCGTCCCGTACGCCGGGCCCCTCCCCGAGGTAGGCGTCATCGCTGCCGTCCCGGTCGACGCTCCAGGTGCCGGTGCCGTCGCACCGCACGTACTCAAAGCTGTCGGGGTCCTCCAGCGGGAGATCGGTGAAGTCGGCCCGCCCGTTCTCCCGCAGGTTCAGGACGGCGCCGTCGTCGCCGCGCCAGACGCCGGCGAGCTGCGCGACGGACAGCGTCGGAGGCTCGTATTCCTTGAGCAGTCCGGCGAAGGTGGCAGCGATCGCGCCGCCGACGATCAGGACGCACAGCCCGAAGGCGGCACCCGCCGAGCGGAGCCAGACGCCGATGAACCCCCACACGCGCCCCTTGGTACGGGCGCGCCGGCGGGCCTGGGCGACGGCCAGGAGGGGGAGGAGAGCGAACGCGACCAGGCACCCGGTCGCGCCCGCCAGCTCCGGCACGGACACGAGCCTCCCGGCGACGACGGCCAACCAGAAGGCGCCGACCACGGTCACGAACCCGAGCTGCCACGGCCACTCCGGCCCGCGTGTCCGGCGCGCGGCCAGGCGCGCCAGGACGAGCGCCGGCATCATGAACGCGGCCGCGTACAGGGTCGCCAGGAGCGGCAGCACGACCAGCACCAGCAGGAAGAAGATCCCGGCGAGCGCGCCGCCCAGACCGACGCCGTAGTCGTCGTCGTTGATGCTCGCGATCCAGAAGGCCGTCCACAGCACCGGCACCTGAAGCGCGGCCGCCGCCGCGGCCGTGTGCAGCTCGGACCACTTCCAGGCGTCCGCGAGCTGCCGTCTTGTCTCTCCCCACCCCATGCACGCAGGGTACGGAGGCCCTTCGGCGGCCGCTCACCACCCCTTCCTATCTGACGCCCCGTCAGCTTCAATGGAAGGGTGATGGGACAAGCAGGCATGGCCGAGGCAGCCGTCCGCTATCTGCGGTCCGTGGGGGCGGCGCCGGGCGAATCCACGGGGCGCGACGTCACTTCCGCCCCCCTCGACCCCCTCGCCCGCCCCCGACCTGCCGCTGTGTCGGTGAGGACGAGCGGGCGCCGGTCGGGCAGGGTGAGTTCCGGCGGGTGCTGGGGAACTTCGCGACGGGCGTGGCCGTGGTCACCGCGCCCGCCGCCGACGGCGAGTCCGGCCCCGCCGGCTTCGCCTGCCAGTCCTTCTCCTCGCTGTCCCTCGACCCGCCCCTGGTCTCGTTCATGGTCGGCCGTACGTCGGCGACCTGGCCCCGTATCGCCCGCGCCGGCGTCTTCTGCGTCAACGTGCTCGCCGCCCACCAGGGCGCCCTGTGCCGTGGCTTCGCGGTCAGCGGCGCGGACAAGTTCGCGGGCGTGGCCTACGACGCGGCGCCCTGCTCCGGCTCCCCGCGCCTCGCGGAGACGCTCGCGTGGATCGACTGCACGATCCACGCGGTGCACACCGGCGGCGACCATCTGATCGTGGTCGGCCGGGTGGACGCGCTGGGCACGGGCGACGAGGACGCGGCACCCCTGCTGTTCCACCGGGGGCGCTTCCTCTAGACCGCGCCTCAGGCCACCGCCGCCACCGCCGTCGGCACCGGCGTCTGCCTGCGCCGGATCACCAGCGCCATCAGCGCCGCCGCCGCGCACAGCGCCCCGGAGAAGTACCAGACCATGTCGTACGACCCGAAGACGTCCCGCGCCACACCGCCGAGGAAGGCCACCAGCGCCGCCCCTACCTGGTGCGAGGCCAGCACCCAGCCGAAGACGATCGCGCTGTCCTCGCCGTACTGCTCCCGGCACAGCGCCACCGTCGGCGGCACCGTGGCGACCCAGTCGAGGCCGTAGAAGACGATGAAGAACAGCATCGGCGGGTGCACGCTCGGCGCCAGCAGCATCGGCAGGAAGAGCAGCGAGACACCGCGCAGCGCGTAGTACATGGCGAGCAGCCGACGGGCGTCGAAGCGGTCGGTGAACCAGCCGGAGGCGATCGTGCCGACGACGTCGAAGACGCCGATGACCGCGAGCAGCGAGGCCGCCGCCTGGACCGGCATGTGCGCGTCGTGGGCGGCGGGCACGAAGTGGGTCTGGATCAGGCCGTTGGTGGAGGCGCCGCAGATCGCGAAGGTCCCGGCGAGCAGCCAGAAGGGGCCGGTGCGGGCGGCCTGGAACAGGACGGTGACCGCGCGGCGGGCGGCGCCCGGCACCGGGTCCGGCTTGGGCACGAACTCCTTGGCGCCGTACGGCTTCAGGCCCACGTCGGCCGGGTGGTCGCGCAGCAGCAGCCAGACGAAGGGGACGACGGCGAGGGCGGCGAGGGCGACGGTGACGGCCGCCGGGCGCCAGTCGTGCTCCTCCACCATCCAGGACAGCACCGGCAGGAAGATCAGCTGGCCGGAGGCGGAGGCGGCGGTGAGGATGCCGGTGACCAGGCCGCGCCGCTCGGTGAACCAGCGGTTGGTGACGGTCGCGGCGAAGGCCAGCGCCATCGACCCGGATCCCAGGCCGACCAGCAGGCCCCAGCACAGCATGAGCTGCCAGGCCGCCGTCATCCACACGGTCAGCCCGGACCCGACCGCGATCACGGTCAGCGCGACGGCGACGACCCGGCGGATGCCGAAGCGGTCCATCAACGCCGCGGCGAAGGGGGCGGTGAGTCCGTACAGGGCGAGGTTGATCGAGACGGCCGCGCTGATCGTGCCACGCGACCAGCCGAAGTCCTGGTGCAGCGGGTCGATGAGCAGCCCGGGCAGGGAACGGAACGCGGCCGCGCCGATGATCGTCACGAAGGTGACGGCGGCGACGAACCACGCCCGGTGGATGCGCGGCTTCCTGGGGCTCGGGGTCTGCGGTACGGCGGCTGCGGCCGCCTCTGTCGTCTGAGTCACGCCTTGAGCATCGCGGCCGGAACCTGCCGCATCGAGTGGCCCGAAGGACAGCATTCGTTAGGATCGGGCCATGAGCAGTGAGCCGAGCGCTGAGCCGGGCAGCGAGCCGGGGTTCCGTCCGCACCGCATCGTCGTCCTCGCCATGGACGGCCTGCTCCCCTTCGAGCTGGGCATCCCGCACCGCATCTTCGGGCGCCCCCGGGACGCCGGGGGGCGGCCCCTGTACGAGGTCGTCACCTGCTCGATCCGGCCTCCGGGCCCGGTCGGCACGGACTCCGACTTCGACGTCCTGGTGCCGAACGGCCCGGAGATCCTGGCCACCGCCGACACCGTGATCGTCCCGGCCTCCTACGAGTTCGGCCCGGTCTACGACGAGGGCGTCCTGACCCCCGAACTGGCCGCCGCGCTCGCCCACATCCGCCCCGGCACCCGGCTCGCCTCCATCTGCACGGGCGTCTACGTCCTCGCCGCCGCCGGATATCTCGACGGCCGCCCGGCCACCACGCACTGGAACGACGCCGAGCGCCTCCAGCGGCTCTTCCCCCAGATCAAGGTCGACCCGGACGTCCTGTACGTCGACGACGAGGACGTCCTGACCTCCGCGGGCGTCGCCGCCGGGATCGACCTGTGCCTGCACATGCTGCGCCGCGACCACGGCACGGCGGTCGCCAACGCGGTGGCCCGCCGCACCGTCGTACCGCCGCACCGCGAGGGCGGGCAGGCGCAGTACATCCAGCGTCCGGTGCCCGAGCCGCAGCTGGCCACCACGACCGCGGCCCGCGCCTGGGCCCTCGCCCGGCTGCACGAGCCGATCCAGCTGCGGGACATGGCCGAGCAGGAGGCGATGTCGGTGCGGACCTTCACGCGCCGCTTCCGCGAGGAGGTCGGCATCAGCCCCGGCCAGTGGCTCACCCAGCAGCGGGTGGAGCGCGCCCGGCACCTGCTGGAGTCCTCCGACCTGTCCGTGGACCAGGTGGCCCGGGACGCCGGGTTCGGCACGGCCCAGTCGATGCGGCAGCACCTACAGGCGGCGCTGGGCGTCACCCCCACCAGCTACCGGCGCACCTTCCGCGCGGGTGCCGAGACCGCCGCCGGCCGTGCGTGACACCCCCGCCCGGGCCTCACCGCGCACCTCACCCCACCAGCCGAGCGCGGTGAGCAGCAGCCCGAGTGCCACGCCCGCCAGGACGGCCGTGGACGGGGCCACGACCTGGAGCAGCCCACCGGCCAGGGACCCCGTCGCCGCGTAACCCGCCCCGGCCGCCGCGTACATCACCGAGTACCCGGCGGCCGCGGCACCCGGCGGAACGGCCTCCCGCAGGGACAGGTTGCGCGTGATCAGCGCACCCGACTGGAGCATGCCCGCGAGCGCCAGGGCGACCGCGATCCCGGCCGCGCCCGGTATCAGCGCGGCGAGGGCCACGAAGGCGGACATGCCGCCCATCAGCACCACACTGCGGGTGCGCAGCCGCCCCGGCCACGCCCGCAGCCCGTACAGGAACGCCCCCAGTCCCGCCGCCACGGCCATGCCGGCCAGCATCGGGCCGGTCCAGCCGACGCCGATGCCGCGCTGTTCCAGGAGGGCGGGCAGGGTGAGTTCGGCGAGGCCCAGCAGGGTGAGGCTGGCCGCGCCCGTGACGTACACCGGCCACGCACGTATCAGCAGCCGGAAGGCCGGAGTCGCCCCGCTGTCCGCCGCGTGCTTCTCCTCGTCCCAGCGGGCGGGAAGCAGCCACAGCCCCGCGACCGACGACGCCATCAGCGCGGCGGCGAGGAGCAGCGGGGTGCGCGGTGCGACGCCGAGGGCGAGTCCGGCGACCGCCACCGGCGACACGGCCCACACCCCGGACATCAGCATCGACTCGGTCGACAGCGCCTGCGCCACGGCCCGTTCCGGGACCAGCGAGGTCAGCAGCGTCCGCAAGCCGCCGGTGACCGCCCCGGCGCGAACCCGGCCACGAAGGCGCACCCCAGCACCCGCTCGGCGCACCGGGCAGAGCCCCAGCCCGCGAACCCACCGCCCCGCCCGAGGCCCGACGGCCAGATGGCGACGCCGCGCGCGGATCCAGCCGCATCCCGAGCAGCGGTGCGCCGATGATCTCGCCGATCACATAGGCCGCCGCGAGCGCCGCCCCCAGCGTGTACCCACCGGGCCGCTCCCGCACCAGGAAGACCAGCGCCAACGGGGCCATCGCGACCGGCATACGGGCGCCGACGGCCGTACCGGCCCAGATCAGCACCGACTTGGAGGCGACGTCGCGGTAGGTCATGCGGACGACCGTAGGCGGCGGCACCGACAACGCGGCAGTGAATTTTCCGGGCCTGTGGAAAACTCCGCCGCCGCCCGTCAGAAGGTCAGCACCCCGCGAGCCACCTTCCCCGCCTCCGCGTCCGCGACGGCCCGCTCGAACTCCTCCACGGGGTACGTCTGCGTCACCAGTTCGTCGAGCAGCAGCCGCCCCTGCCGGTACAGCCCGGCGTACAGCGGGATGTCCCGCTGGGGCCGTGAGGAGCCGTAACGGCAGCCCAGGATCGACTTGTCCAGGAACATGGACGCCACGACGAAGGACGCCTCCGCCCCGGCCGGCGGCGTCCCGAGCAGGACCGCCTGACCGTGCCGGTCCAGCAGGTCGACGGCCTGCCGGACGAGTTCCAC
Source organism: Streptomyces sp. GKU 895 (assembly GCA_002027195.1). Lineage (GTDB taxonomy): Bacteria > Actinomycetota > Actinomycetes > Streptomycetales > Streptomycetaceae > Streptomyces. The sequence continues at coordinate 49,762 of MWJO01000048.1, forward strand.
GCGCCCGACGCACTCGAAGACGTGGTCCGCTCCCGTCGGCAGCAGCTCCCGCACGCCCTCGGCCGACGTCAGGAAGTCGGTCGCCCCGAACTGCCGCGCGACCGCCTCCTTGGCCGGATTGGCGTCCACGGCGACGATCCGCGACGCCCCCGCGATCCGCGCCCCTTGGAGTACGTTGAGCCCGATCCCGCCGGTGCCGATCACCACCGCACTGTCCCCGTGTGCCACTTTGGCCCGGTTGAGCACGGCCCCCACCCCGGTCAGCACTCCGCACCCGATGAGCGCGGCCGAGGACAGCGGGATGTCCTGCGGAATCCGCACCACCTGCACGGCCTTCACCACGGTCCGTTCCGCGAACGCCGAGTTGGAGGCGAACTGGAACACCGGCCGCCCGCCCCGCGTGAACGGCCGCCCCGGCCGCCCGATGGACTGCCGGCACATGGTGGGCCGCCCCCGGTCGCACTCCGCGCAGGTCCCGCAGTTGGCGAGGGTGGACAGCGCCACATGGTCCCCGGCCGAGACATGGCTGACGCCCGCCCCCACGGCTGCCACCACGCCGGCCCCCTCATGCCCCAGCACCACGGGCACCGGGAACGGAATGGTCCCGTCCACGACGGACAGGTCGCTGTGGCACAACCCGGCGGCCGCGATGGCGACGACCACCTCCCCGGGCCCCGGTTCCCGCACCTCCAGGTCGTCCACGACCTCGACCCGCTTGCCGTCGAACAAGACGCCGCGCATCACACAACCCCCTTGGGTTCCCTGGGCAGCCCGAGCACGCGCTCGGCGATGATCGTGCGCTGGATCTGGTCCGAGCCGCCATAGACGGTGTCGGCCCGGGAGAACAGGAACAGATGCTGGAAGGCGTCGAGTTCGTAGGGCGAGGAGGCCTCCCACTCCCGCGGCCCCACACCCCCACGGACCCCCCGCACGGCCATGGCCAGCTCCCCGAGCCGGCTGATCGCCACGCCGCCCCACAGCAGCTTGGCCACGCTCGGCGCCCCCGCGTCCCCGGCCCGCCCGAGCGTGCGCAGCGCGTTCCACCGCATCACCCGCAGTTCCGCCCACTGCCGCACGAGCCGTTCCCGTACGACGGGATCGTCCACCGCCCCCGAGTCGACGGCGGCCCGCACCACCCGCCCCAACTCCTCGGCGAACCCGATCTGCTGGGCCAGCGTGGACACCCCCCCGCTCGAACCAGAGCAGACTCATGGCGACCCGCCAGCCGGCCCCCTCGCCCCCGACGACATGCTCCGCACGCGCGCGTGCCCCGTCGAAGAAGACCTCGTTGAAGTCGCTGGTTCCGGTCAGCTGCCGAATGGGCCGCACCTCGATCCGCCCCGGCTGGTCCATCGGCACGAGGAGAAGGGACAGCCCCTGATGCCGCCGCGACCCGGCCTCGGTCCGGGCAAGCACGAAACACCAGTCGGCGTCCTGCGCGAGCGAGGTCCAGATCTTCTGCCCGCTGACCCGGTAGTGACCCCCGTCCCGCACGGCACCGGTCCGCACCCCGGCCAGATCCGACCCGGCCCCGGGTTCGCTGTACCCCTGACACCACAGCTCGTCCCCTGCGGCGATGGGCGGCAGGAAGCGGGTCTTCTGCTCCGGGCTGCCGTGCGCGATGAGGGTGGGCGCGAGCAGGTTCTCCCCGATGTGCCCGGAACGAGGAGGAGCGCTGGAACGGGCATACTCCTCGGCCCAGACGACCTGCTGAGTGAGCCCGAGCGTCCGATTCCCGTACCCCGCCTCTCCCCACCCGATCCCGATCCACCCGGCGGAGCCGAGGGTCCGTTCCCAACCGCGCCGATCGCCCGCGTCCGAGGCGTGTGCGGCAAGCCATGCCCGAGCCTCCCCACGGAAGACCTCATCACCAGCACTGAACCCAAAGTCCACAGGCCTTCTCCTCCCAATACGGGGGACTGCAGCTCACCTAGGGGCGCGGGGAACTGCGCGACCAGCCACATACGGCCCGCACACGCCAACCACCAACACCACCCGAACTCTTAGGCGTTAGGCCGATTCCCCCGCGCCGCCGCCTCCTCCATCGCCGCCACCTGGGCCAGCATCGGCATAGGGTCCGTCCCCACCGCCCCCGGCAAAAACTCAGCAATCGCCTCCGGCGTCCACCCACTCACCGCATACGCCGAGCGCAGCTCCCGCGGCTGCGCCCACACCGCCAGCTTCGCCCCCGCCGATCGTGTACACCTGCCCGGTGACCCCGCCCTCCCGAGCCCGGTCGGACAGCAGGTACACCACCAGCGCGGCGACATCCTCCGGCTCCCCGATCTCCGCCAGTTCCATGGGCACCCCGGCGGACATCCGCGTGCGCGCGACGGGCGCCACCGCGTTGGCAGTCACCCCGTACTTGTGCAGCCCCAGCGCCGCGCTCCGGACCAGCGAGATGATCCCGCCCTTCGCCGCGCTGTAGTTCGCCTGTGACACGGACCCCTGGTGGTTCCCGCTGGTGAACCCGATCAGCGTCCCGCCCCGCTGCTTCCGCATCACCGCCGACGCCGCACGGAACAGGGTGAACGTCCCCTTCAGATGCGTGGCCACGACCGAGTCCCACTCGTCCTCGGTCATGTTGAACAGCATCCGCTCACGCAGGATCCCGGCGACGCACACGACCCCGTCGAGCCGCCCGTACGACGACAGGGCCACGTCGACGATCCGCTGCCCGCCCGCCATCGTGGACACGTCGTCGGCCACCGCGACGGCCTCGCCGCCCACCGCGACGATCTCCTTGACGACCGCTTCGGCGACCTCGCTCGTCGGTGAGGACCCGTCCACGGAGACCCCGTAGTCGTTGACGACGACCCGCGCCCCCTCGGCCGCGGCCGCGATCGCCACCGCCCGCCCGATCCCGCGTCCCGCCCCCGTCACGGCGACGACCTTGCCTGCCAAGAAGTTCCCCACGACCGGCCCCTTCCCGCGGTTTCTGACGGACCGTTAGATTTTATGACCCGTCAGATACCCGGAGACAAGCCCCTGGGGAGCGCCGATGACTTTGCCGGCCGAGTTCCACGAGATCGCCAAGCGCGTGAACAACTGGGGGCGTTGGGGCGCCGACGACGAGATCGGCACCCTCAACCTGATCACCGACGAGGTGGTGCGGCAGGCCGCCGCCGAGGTCAGGACAGGTCGCCGCGTCCCCCTGGCCCTGCCGCTCCAGCAGGACGGCGTGCAGACCGGCATGATCCCGGGCCGGGTCAACCCGCTGCACGCCATGGTGCAGATCAACCAGGAGATCTTCGGCCCGGGGACGGTGGCGTGCAGCGACGACGCCGTGACGATGGGCCTCCAGGCGGCCACCCACTGGGACGCGCTCACGCATGTCTCGCACTCGGGGAAGCTCTACAACGGCCGCCCGGCCGACACCGTCACCGCGCACGGCGGCGCGCAGTTCAGCGGCATCGACAAGGCGCGGCACCTCGTCTCGCGCGGGGTGCTCCTGGACGTGGCACGCGCGCGGGGCGTCGCCCGGCTCGACGGCGGCCACGCGGTCACTCCGGAGGACCTGGAGGCGGCCGAGGAACTCGCGGGCACGCGCGTGCGGTCGGGCGACATCGTGCTCGTACGGACGGGACAGATACAGGTCCTGCTCGCGGGCGACAAGCACGGGTACGGCTATCCGTCGCCCGGGCTGTCGATCCGTACGCCGGAGTGGTTCCACGCGCGCGATGTCGCGGCCGTCGCGAACGACACCCTGACCTTCGAGGTGTTTCCGCCCGAGGTCGAGGATCTGTGGCTGCCCGTGCACGCGCTGGACCTCGTGGAGATGGGCATGCTGCAGGGCCAGAACTGGAACCTCGAAGAGTTGTCCACAGCCTGTGGAGAAGAGGGCCGCTACGCGTTCCTGCTGTCCGCGATGCCCGAGCCGTTCACCGGCGCGACGGGAACTCCCGTGGCACCGGTCGCCGTTCTCTGAACAGGCCCTTCGACGCAAGGCCGGGCGCGGCACCGCGCGCGCCGCCGCCCGACTCCGGCGCACCCGCCCCGGTTCCTGGCCCCGATGGAACCGACGCCGAATCAACGACCCACACTCGGCAAGGGCTCCCGTCACCGAAACCCTCGTCGTCCCCTCGCGGCGAATCGCTGACCACAAGCGTGAGCAGACGAACACGAGGCGTCAACACCAACCAGGGTTTTTATTACTTAAGCCCTATTTGTCGCAGGCGCGCACCGAAGCACACCAGGGCGCACCGCCCCTCATCCGAGGGAGACGATCAGACCACCGTGCAGCCGTGCACCGGCCACGCGGCCCCTACACCGCCTCGTACGCGAAGCCTTCGTAGCCCTCGAACGCCGAAGTCCCGCCCGTGAAGGCGGGCGCGGCCGCGCGGTCGTCCTGCGCGGACCGGTCGAGTTCGCACCAGATGCGCTTGCCGGCACCCTCGGGGCTCCAGCCCCAGCGGTCGGCGAGGCCGTCGACCAGGGCGAGCCCCCGGCCGCCCGTGGCGTCCCCGTCGACGCAACGCGGCACCGGCGCACAGCTGCTGGTGTCGGCCACCTCCAGGCGGACGGTGGCCTCCCCGGCCGCGGCACCGGGCAGCGACAGCCGGAGCACGGCCGGACAGCCGGTGTGCACCACGGCGTTGGTGACCAGTTCGGACACGAGCAGGATCAGGGTCTCGGCGAGCGGCTCGTCGGCCCCTATGCCGGACCCGGCGAGTCGCGACCGCGCCCACCTGCGGGCTCGTCCCACCTCAGCGGGGTCGGGCCGGATCTCCAGCTGCATTTGAAGCACCTGCACCGCTCACACCATCCGAACCGGCAGACACATAGCCTCGCGCCTCACGAGGGCCACGATCGTAGCCATTTTTTGCATGGCCAGAACAACGGCCAAAGCCGGGGTCACAGAACGTGAGTCCCTTACGGGACAGCATGGTTGACGTACAGTCACCCCAACAAGCGCTTCGGGCATATTCCAGCGCGAAGGAGTACGCGTGCGGCATACTGTGCGACGCTCGCTGCGGGGAGTCGAACAGGCGGGGCCCAAGGGCTCTCCCACCCGGCGCGAAGTGGCGCGCACCGCCTCGTCCGGAGCCGCCTCGGAGGCAACACCGGCACGGCTCGTGCTCGGAACCACTCGCATCTCACAGAAGGTACCGGAGCGGGACACCGACTCCAGGCCGTGACGGGTCACGCCTAGGACACAACCCGATATCAACGCTCCGTGATTCCGGTATGCCACAGTCCGCGACATTTCCGGGCCGGGTCTCCGGCGCTGCGCGGACCAGACCCTGTCAGGCCGTCAGCTCGGCCGCGAGCAGCTCCTCGCTCCCCGCGCGCCCGCCACCACGCTGCGCCCGCACCCACGCCCGCTTCAGCAGCAGATGCACCTCGGACTCCCAGGTGAAGCCCATGCCGCCGTGCACCTGGAGGCAGTCGCGGGCGCCGCGCACGGCGGCCTCGTCGGCGAGCAGCCGGGCCGCCGCGATGTCGGCCGGGTCCGCGGTCACGGCCGCCGCGTACACCGCCACCCGGGCCACCTCGACCCGCACCAGCTGCTCCGCGCACAGATGCTTGACGGCCTGGAACGCCCCGATCGGCTGCCCGAACTGCTCCCGGGTCCGGGCGTGTTGCGCCGCCAGCTCGCACGCGCGCGTGGCGGTGCCGAGCTGCTCGGCGGCGGTGAGGAGGACGGCGACGGAATCGACGGGTGCCGGCGCGGGCACCCGGTGCAGCGGCGTCAACGGATCCACGGACCGCAAGGGCACGGCCCCCTCGGCCCCCGGCAACACGACATCGGCCTCGTCCATCCACTCCACGATCCGCCCGTCCACGGCGGCCACGACCACCTCACCGGTGTCCGCACCGGGCACCAGCCCGGCGGCGAGATGCGTGGCGACCAGCGGCCCGGGCACCAGGGCCCGCCCGGCCTCCTCGAAGGCCAACACGGCTTCGGGAAGCCCCAGTCCAGCCCCACCGTCACCTTCGGACAACCGCAGAGAGAAGAACCCGAGCTCCCCAAGGGCCCGCCACAGCGCCCGATCGATGCCGGGTTGGGCATCGCCGCCAAGGGGCGCGGGGAACTGCGCGACAAGCCCCCACGCACCCGCAGCCGCTCGACGACGAACCGTGGCTCGCACCGCATCGCGCAAAGCCTCCTGCTCCCCCGTCAGTTGAAACCGCACCCCGTCACCTCCCCTTCGGCAACCCGAGAATCCGCTCAGCCACGATGTTCCGCTGAATCTGCGAAGTGCCAGCCGCGATGGTGTACGACAACGACGACAACCGGTCGACCACCCAGGGCGCCCCCACATCCAACGCCCCCTCCCCCAACACCTCCGCCGCCGCGTCGTACAAGTCCTGCCGTGCCTGCGAGTACCGCAACTTGAAGACC
>MWJO01000049.1 GCA_002027195.1 Streptomyces sp. GKU 895
ACCACCCCCGCACCGCCCGCCACCGCGCCCCACGGCCCGACGCCCGCCCGAGATGCGCGCCTCGTCCCGCGCACCGCCCGCCGCCGTGACCGTCAGGCGCACCTCGACGGAGTCCAGCGCGGGGCCGTCCCAGGGCTCGCTCAGTTCGGTGCGGCTGCCCGGCGCGAGTGTGACGGGCAGGGGGCGCGGGGCGCGGTCGAGGAGGGGGCCGAGGAGTCCGTCGGCGTGCACGGCGAGCCGGGGTGCGAGCGAGGTCGTACCGCGGTTGACCAGCTCGTACGTGATGCGGTCGGCGTGCACGGAGACGTGCTCGACGGTCAGGGCCGCACCGTGGGGACGGTGGCCCGCAGATGGACGGCGACCCGCCGGGTGGTGCCCTCGCTGTCGCGCGCGACGAGGCGCGCGGTGGCGTCGTGGGCCGGGACGGTCACCGTGAAGGGCACCTCGGTGCGGGTGCGCGGGGGAAGCCGGAGCCGGGTGTCCGCGAACGTGACCTCGGCGCCCTCCGCGCGCAGCGAGACGTCCACGGCCGTGCGGCCGCGGTTGGTCAGGGCCACCGTGTCCTCCAGGACCGCGCCGGGCCGCCCTCGGCGTAGAACGACGGCCGCGCCTCCCCGGCGGGCGCGGCCGACCAGCCGCCGGCGGCGGCGTGCGCGGCCGGGGCGGCGGTGAGCAGGGTGAGGAGGGGGAGGAAGGCAAGCAGGGTCAGGCCCAGGACACGGGCGGCGGACGGCATCGGCGGCTCCGGCTGTCGTACGGCTTACGGGTGCGGCGGGCCTCCGGCTGCCGCACACGGCTCACGGGTTCGGCGACGGGTCAACGGGTGTCCCGCACGGCTCACGGGTTCGGCGACGGGTCAGTGGCCGTCCCGCACAGCTCGCGGTTGGGCGACGGGTCAGTGGCCGTCCCGCACGGATTGCGGGGTCAGCGGCGAGCCGTTGCCTGGTGCCTGCGCGTCAGCCACAGCGTGCCGGCCGCGCCCGCGAGCAGGACCGTGCCGCCGAGCGTGCCGAGGGCGATCGCCGAGTCCTCGGGGCCGGTCTGCGGGAGTTCGCCGCCGGAGTCGGTGCCGCTCCGGGTGCCGCTGCCGCCGGAACCGCCGCCCGCGGCCGTGACGTCGAGGGTGAGCGACGGGCCGGGGCTGTTCGTCGGCGTGCATGTGGTCGTGGTGCCGAGGGCCTTGATGGTGAGGACGCCCGCGGTGAAGGTGACCTTGCCGGACTTCTTCGGGGTGTACGTGCCGCTCAAGTCACTGATCTTGATGGGGGTGTTGGCGGGGACGACCGCCTGGTTGGCCGGCCCCGACACGCTCAGGGTGCCGCTGTCGGCGCCGCCGAGCTTGATGACGGCGCTCGGGGCCATCGCCCCCTTGCCCAGGTCGACCGGGCTGGAGGAGACGCCCTTCTGCCAGGACATGGTGATCTTGTAGCCGCTGCCGCTCTTGACGCCCTTGATGTCGATGGGCGAGACGGCGCTCTTGTCGCCGATCGGTGTCTTGCACTGGTACTTGACGTCGACGACCTCGGCATGGGCGGCGGGGGCGGCCATCAGCACCGCCGAGCCGGCCAGAGCCGCGGCGGACGCGAGCGCGGCGGTTCGATTCCGGTACGACACGGTTCCGCTCCCTCTTCCTCGGTTCCTGACGGCACATCAGATCGGGCCGTCAAGGTACGCCCGGGGTCGTGAGGAAGGAAGACACGGTGCGCGCCGGAGTTGTGACGATCCGGCGCGCATCGAAGGGGGTTCGGGTGGAGGGCCGGGCGGTGCGGAACGGCGACGGCCGGGACCCCTCGTACAGGTCCCGGCCGCGCCTCGGTCGTATCGCCCCGCTCGGGTCAGTGGACCATGCCGACCTGGTAGTCGCCGGCCGGCTGGCGGGTCATGACGTTCATGCGGTTGAACAGGTTGATGACGCCGATCAGCATCACGAGGGCCAGCAGCTGCTCCTCGTCGTAGTGCTTCGCGGCGTTCTGCCACACGTCGTCCGGCACTCCGGACCCGTCGGCGAGCCGGGTGCCCGCCTCCGTCAGCTCCAGCGCCGCCCGCTCGGGCTCGGTGAAGGCCTTGGCCTCACGCCACGCACCGACCATGAGGAGGCGGTGCTGGGTCTCTCCCGCGGCGGCGGCCTCCTTGGTGTGCATGTCGAGGCAGGCCCCGCAGCCGTTGATCTGGCTCGCGCGGATCTTGACCAGCTCCTGCGTCGCGGCGGGCACTCCGGACGCGGCGACCGCCTTGCTCACCGCGATGAGGTGGGGCAGGACGTTGCCCAGAAGGGGGGTGCCGTGGGGGGAGAGTCGGGCTTCCATGGTGTGCTCCTCTGCCGTTGCGTGGCCTTGCACACCTAGGACTGACGAGCCCGGTCCGTCTGTGACATCAGCGGCTGGTGACCCTCATCACACGCGTCGGCGGCCGCTTACGCGGGTGCTCCGAGCTCCGCCCAGACCGTCTTGCCCGTCGCCCCGGGGTTGCGGATGACCCCCCAGTCCAGGCACAGCCGCTGCACGATGAACATGCCGTGGCCGCCGGGGCGGCCCGCGCGGTGCGGGGTGCGCGGCGCCGGCTGGCCCGCGCCGCGGTCGGAGACCTCGACGCGGATCACCTTGTTGTCGCAGGCGAGCCACAGCTCGTCCGGCCCCTCGGCGTGCAGACAGGCGTTGGTGACCAGCTCGGAGACGACGAGCAGCACGTCCTCGGCGGCGGCCCACTGGTCCGCACCGGCGGCGGGCAGCCAGCCCCACGCATACAGCGCCTGCCGGGCGAAGTCGCGGGCCAGCGGGACGACCCCGCTCGCACCGTCGAAGCTCAGCCTGCGGACCTGCCGGCCCGCCGAGGACTCAGACGGCACGACCGCACCCCCTTCGGACGCCCCGGAAGCGCCGTCGGCCTCCCGGCCGCGGTCGCCCGGCGAGTAAGGCCGGGTGCTGCTCATCAGCGCTTCACCTCACCGATTCACCAAGTCATCAATGCACGATTCAATAGTCACGTCGCGACGGGTCCGCCGCGCGACTTTTCCGGATGTCGCCTGCGCGACGCCCAGGATGTCTCCTGCCCGACCGAACCGGCAGAACACCCCCTGTTTCGGCACAGAACGCGGCACGCCGAAAAAGCGCCGCGCCACCTGGGGCGACAGGGTGCTCCGCGCGGCCGGCACGGGCCGGCTCAGCCGGCTTCGTCGGCCAGGGCCGCGGCGAGCGTGTCATGCACGGTGAAGACCGCGTCGGCGCCCGTGATCTCGAAGACCCGCGCCACGACGGGCAGCATCCCCACCAGATGCACCCCACCCCCGGCGGCCTCCGCCTTCAGCCGCGCACCCAGCAGTACGTTCAGGCCCGTGGAGTCACAGAACTCCAGGCGCGAACAGTCGACCACCAGGCGGCTGAAGCCCTTGGTGAGGCACTCCTCGAGTGGCTCACGCAACAAATCGGCCGTGTGGTGGTCGAGCTCACCTGCCGGGGTCACGACGGCGCTGGCGCCCTCTTCCCGCACCTCGACCAGAAGCCGGCCAGACTGTGCGCTGCCGACCGTCCCGCGGTCCATGCCGTCTCTCTCTCCCGACGTCGTGGCTGCTGCTGACGCCCTCGAACACTACGCCTTCCTCACACACCCTGACACCTGAACATCCGCACACAAACGGACATTTCCCCACACAGTGCACTTGCGGCGAGGTCGGGACAGCAGGTAGGGCTAGTAGGGACACGTACTCGACACGGCCGGCTTTGGAGGCGCCGCACACCGCAGTGCACGACGGCTTCGGCAGCCACATGCCGAGAACGATGGAGGACATCATGTCACCCCGGCTCGACGCATCGCATACCCAGAACGCGACGTCGACATCCCCCCCGGAACAGCTGGATCCCATCGAGCAGCTCGAACACATCGAGCAGGACCAGCGGGACGACCTGCTGGCCGGGCTTCCGGAGATCCCCCCGTACGACGAGGTGGGGGCAGTGGACGCACGAGCCCTGTCCAAGACCCTCTTCGCGCGGCTGGAGTCGCTGGAGGAGGGCACCCACGCATACTCGTACGTCCGCAACACGCTCGTCGAGCTCAACCTGGCCCTGGTCAAGTTCGCCGCCGCCCGCTTCCGCTCCCGCAGCGAGCCGATGGAGGACATCATCCAGGTCGGCACGATCGGCCTGATCAAGGCGATCGACCGCTTCGAGCTCAGCCGCGGTGTGGAGTTCCCCACCTTCGCGATGCCGACGATCATCGGCGAGATCAAGCGCTTCTTCCGCGACACCTCGTGGTCGGTGCGGGTGCCTCGCCGTCTCCAGGAACTCCGCCTCGACCTGGCCAAGGCCGGCGACGAACTGGCGCAGAAGCTGGACCGGGCACCGACGGTGGCCGAGCTCGCCGAGCGCCTGAAGCTGACGAAGGACGAGGTCGTGGAGGGCATGGCCGCCTCCAACGCGTACACCGCGTCGTCGCTGGACGCCCAGCCGGAGGAGGACGACGCCGAGGGCGCGCTGGCCGACCGGATCGGCTACGAGGACCACGGCATCGAGGGCATCGAGTACGTGGAGTCCCTCAAGCCCCTGATCGCCGACCTCCCCGCCCGGGACCGGCAGATCCTGTCCCTGCGCTTCGTGGCGGGCATGACCCAGTCGGAGATCGGCGACGAGCTGGGCATCTCGCAGATGCATGTGTCGCGGCTGCTGTCGCGGACGCTGGTGCGGCTGCGCAAAGGGCTGACGGTCGAGGATTGACCGCTGTTCTTTTGAGATGCGGGGTTTTTCGGGTGCGGGGCGTGTGCGTCAGACGACGCGCACGCCCCGCCGCCATACCCCGCTCACCAGCGGCACCCCCGGCCGGTAGGCCAGGTGGACGTGACTCGGGGCGTCCAGGAGGGTGAGGTCCGCCCGGGCGCCCGGGGTGATCCGGCCGATGTCCGTGCGGCGCAGGGCCGCCGCGCCGCCCGCCGTGGCCGACCAGACCGCCTCGTCCGGGGTCATGCCCATGTCCCGCACGGCCAGCGCGATGCAGAACGGGACGGACGAGGTGAAGGACGAGCCCGGGTTGCAGTCGGTGGACAGGGCCACGGTGACGCCGGCGTCGAGGAGGCGACGGGCGTCGGGCCACTCGGCGCGGGTGGAGAACTCGGCGCCGGGCAGCAGCGTGGCGACGGTGTCGCCGTTCGCGAGGGCGTCTACGTCGGCGTCCGTGAGGTGGGTGCAGTGGTCGGCGCTGGCAGCGTCCAGTTCGACGGCCAGCTGCACGCCGGGGCCGTAGGAGAGCTGGTTGGCGTGGATGCGCGGGTGCAGACCCTTGGCCTTGCCCGCGGTGAGGATCGCGCGGGCCTGGTCGCCGTCGAAGGCGCCCTTCTCGCAGAAGACGTCGATCCACCGGGCGTACGGGGCACAGGCGTCCAGCATCGCGCCGGTGACGAGGGCCACGTACGCCGCCGGGTCGTCGGCGAAGTCCGGGGAGACGATGTGCGCGCCGAGGTAGGTGACCTCGTCGGTGTGGGCGGCGGCGATGCGCAGGGCGCGGGCCTCGTCCTCGACCGTGAGGCCGTAGCCGGACTTCGTCTCGAAGGTCGTCGTGCCCTGGCGCAGGGCCTCGGCGAGATAGCGGGTGAGGTTCGCCTCGAGGTCGGCGTCGCTCGCGGCACGGGTCGCGGCGACCGTCGTGCGGATGCCGCCCGCGGTGTAGGAGCGGCCCGACATGCGGGCGTTGAACTCCTGGGTGCGGTCGCCCGCGAAGACGAGGTGGGAGTGGGAGTCCACGAAGCCGGGCAGGACGGCCCGTCCCCGGGCGTCGACGCGGTTGTCAGTGGCGGGTGCTTTGCTTGATTCACCGGTCCACGCGACGTGGTCGCCGTCGATGACGACGGCCGCGTCCTGGATCAGACCGAGGGGGGAGTTGTCACCGAGGGAGGGGTCGTTGGTGACGAGCGCGGCGATGTTGGTGATGACGGTGCTGCTCATGGCGGTGGCGTCCTTGGGGGTGGCGGGCCTTGGGGGTGGTGGTCAGCCGCGGGAGGCGTCGACGGCCCGCGCGAGCGCTTGCGGCACATCCGGTACGAGCGTGTGCGCCCCGTCGCGTACGACCTGCCGGCCGCCCACGACCGTGTGCCGTACGTCCGCTGCCGTCGCCGCGAATACGGCCGTCTCGGCGCCCAGCCGGGGCAGCGGGCCCGCTGTCCTGACCGAGTCGAGCGCGATCGTCGTGAGGTCGGCGAGGGCGCCGGTCTCGATGGCGCCCGCCTCGTCCCAGCCGAGGGCCGCGTGGCCGTCGGCGGAGGCGGCCCGCAGCAGCGCCGCCGCCGTCCAGTGGCCGCGGGTGCGGGTGCGCAGCCGCTCGTTCAGCTCCATCGCGCGGGCCTCTTCGAGCAGGTCGATGACGGCGTGGCTGTCGGAGCCGAGGGAGAGCGGGGAGCCGGCCTTCTGCAGGGCGACGGCGGGTCCGATGCCGTCGGCGAGGTCCCGCTCGGTGGTCGGGCACATGCAGGTGCCAGTTCCCGATCCGCCGAGGAGGGCGATGTCCTCGTCGGTGAGGTGGGTGTTGTGGACGCCGGTGGTGCGGCCGCCGAGGACGCCGTGGTCGGCGAGGAGCCGGGTGGGCGTGCAGCCGTGGGCCTCCTGGCAGGCGTCGTTCTCGGTGGTCTGCTCCGACAGGTGGACGTGCAGCGGCGCCCGCCGCGCCTCGGCCCATGCGGCCACGGTCGCCAACTGGCCGGCGGGCACGGCCCGTACGGAGTGGATCGCGGCCCCGATCCGCGCGTGATCCCGTTCCTTGAGAAGAGAACAGCGTTCGGCCCAGGCCTCGGCGGTGCCGTCGGAGAAGCGGAGCTGGTGGGTGTTGGGGGGTTGTCCGAAGCCGGCGGAGAGATAGGCGGTGTCGAGGAGGGTGATGCGGATGCCGGCGTCGGCGGCGGCCGCGATCAGGGCCTCGCCCATGGCGTTGGGGTCGGCGTAGGGGGTGCCGCCGGGGGCGTGGTGCAGGTAGTGGAACTCGCCGACGGAGGTGACGCCGGCCAGGGCCATCTCCGCGTACACGGCCCGGGCGAGGGCGTGGTAGCTCTCCGGGGTCAGCCGGTCGGCGGTGGCGTACATGACCTCGCGCCAGGTCCAGAAGGTGCCGGAGCCGACCTGGACGGTGCCGCGCAGGGCGCGGTGGAAGGCGTGGCTGTGGGCGTTCGCCAGCCCCGGGAGCGTGAGACCGCGCAGGATCTCGGCGCCGGGGGGCGGGGTGGGCACGTCCGTGCGGACGGCGGTGATCCGGCCGTCCGCGACCTCGACGGCGACGCCCGGCTCGACGTGGGTGTCGAGCCAGGCGTGCTCCAGCCAGTACGTCGTCACGAGGTGGCCAGTCCTTCCAGTACGTCGGCGAGGGCGAGTACCCCGGCCACGCAGTCGTCCTCGGCCGCGAACTCGGCCGGGGAGTGCGAGACGCCGGTGGGGTTGCGTACGAACAGCATGGCGGTCGGGATCGTCCCGGACAGGATTCCGGCGTCGTGTCCGGCACCGGTACCCAGGACGGGGACGGTGAACTCCGTGTCCTTCGCCTCCTTGCCCAGGATGCGGGCCAGTTCGTCGCGCAGGGCGTGGTCGAACTCGACGACGGGGGTGAAGGACTCCCGGACGATGTCGAGGGCGATGCCGTGGGCGTCGGCGTACTCGCGGGCGGCCTTCTCGATCCCGCCGACCACCTGGTCCAGGCTCGCCTGGTCGGCGGCGCGGGAGTCGAGCCAGCCGCGCACGAGGGAGGGGATCGCGTTGACGCCGTTGGGTTCGACGGAGATCTTGCCGAAGGTGGCGACGGCACCGGCGAGTTCGGCCTCGCGGCGGGCGGCGAGGACGGTCTCGGCGTACGACAGCATGGGGTCGTGCCGGTCGACGAGACGGGTGGTGCCGGCGTGGTTGGCCTCGCCCCGGAAGTCGAACCGCCAGCGGCCGTGCGGCCAGATGGCGCTGGCGATGCCGACGCGGTCGCCGGACAGGTCCAGCGCGCGGCCCTGCTCGACGTGCAGTTCGACGAAGGCGCCGATGCGGCCGAGCCGTTCGTGGTCGGCCCCGATGGCGTCGGGGTCGTAGCCGGCGGCCTCCATGGCCCGGGGCAGGCTGATCCCCTCGCCGTCGGTCAGCCGGTGCGCCTGCTCGACGGTGAGTTGCCCGGAGGTGAGCCGTGAGCCGACGCAGGCGAGTCCGAAGCGGGCGCCTTCCTCGTCGCCGAAGTTGACGATGGCGAGCGGCTTGGTGAACTCCGCCTGCCGGGACCGCAGTTCGTCGAGCGCGGCGAAGGACGACACGACCCCGAGCGGCCCGTCGAAGGCCCCGCCGTCGGGCACGGAGTCCAGATGCGAGCCGGTGACGACGGCGTCCCCGGCGGCCGGGTCCCCGAGCCAGGCCCACTGGTTGCCGTTCCGGTCGAGCTCGTAGCTCATCCCCCGGGCCTCGGCCTGCTCCTGGAACCAGGCCCGGCATTCGGTGTCGGCGCCGGTCCAGGCGAAGCGGCGGTAGCCGTGGGAGTCGGGGTGGCGGCCGATGGGGAGCAGCTCGCGCCACATGGAGTGGAACGAGCTGCTGTGGGACGTCTGCGTCACGCCGGGTCACCCTCGCGCATCGGGATCCGCACGCCGCGCTCGTCGGCGACCGAGTCCGCGATGTCGTAGCCCGCGTCCACGTGCCGGATGACGCCCATGCCGGGGTCGTTGGTCAGCACGCGGCGGACCTTCTCGCCGGCGAGCTTCGTGCCGTCGGCGACGGTGACCTGGCCGGCGTGGATGGAGCGGCCCATGCCGACGCCGCCGCCGTGGTGGAGGGAGACCCAGGAGGCGCCGGAGGCGACGTTCACCATGGCGTTGAGCAGCGGCCAGTCGGCGATCGCGTCGGAGCCGTCGAGCATGGCCTCGGTCTCGCGGTACGGGGAGGCGACGGAACCGCAGTCGAGGTGGTCGCGGCCGATGGCCAGGGGCGCGGCCAGCTCGCCGCTCGCGACCATGTCGTTGAAGCGCTCGCCTGCCTTGTCGCGCTCGCCGTAGCCGAGCCAGCAGATGCGGGCGGGAAGGCCCTGGAAGTGGACGCGTTCGCCGGCCATCTTGATCCAGCGGTGCAGGGACTCGTTCTCGGGGAACAGGTCGAGGATCGCCTTGTCGGTCTTGGCGATGTCGGACGCCTCCCCGGACAGCGCGGCCCAGCGGAAGGGGCCCTTGCCCTCGCAGAAGAGGGGGCGGATGTAGGCGGGGACGAAGCCGGGGAAGGCGAACGCGCGGTCGTAGCCCGCGAGCTGGGCCTCGCCGCGGATGGAGTTGCCGTAGTCGAAGACCTCGGCGCCGGCGTCCATGAAGCCGACCATGGCCTCGACGTGCCGGGCCATGGACTCGCGGGCCCTCACCGTGAACCCGGCCGGGTCCTTCGCCGCCGCGTCGGCCATGTCCTCGAAGGCGACGCCGACCGGCAGGTAGGACAGCGGGTCGTGGGCCGAGGTCTGGTCGGTGACGATGTCGATGGGGGCGCCCTCGGCGAGCATCTGCGGGAGCAGTTCGGCGGCGTTGCCGAGGAGGCCGATGGACAGCGGCTTGCGCTGGTCGCGGGCCTCGGTGGCGAGCTGGAGGGCGTGAGCGAGGTTGTCGGCCCTGACGTCGAGGTAGCGGTGCTCGATGCGGCGCTCGATGGCGCGCGGGTCGCAGTCGATACAGATCGCGACGCCGTCGTTCATGGTGACCGCGAGGGGCTGGGCGCCGCCCATGCCGCCGAGGCCGGAGGTGAGGGTGATGGTCCCGGCGAGGGTGCCGCCGAACTTCTTCGCGGCGACGGCGGCGAAGGTCTCGTAGGTGCCCTGGAGGATGCCCTGGGTGCCGATGTAGATCCAGGAGCCGGCGGTCATCTGGCCGTACATGGTCAGGCCGAGGGCCTCCAGGCGGCGGAACTCCTCCCAGTTGGCCCAGTCGCCGACGAGGTTGGAGTTGGCGATGAGGACGCGCGGGGCCCACTCGTGGGTCTGCATGACGCCGACGGGGCGGCCGGACTGGACGAGCATGGTCTCGTCCTGCTTGAGGGTGCGCAGGGTGCGGACCATGGCGTCGAAGGAGCGCCAGTCGCGGGCGGCCTTGCCGGTGCCGCCGTAGACGACGAGCTTGTCGGGGTGCTCGGCGACCTCGGGGTCGAGGTTGTTCTGGAGCATCCGCAGGGCGGCTTCCTGCTGCCATCCCAGGGCACTCAGTTCCGTACCGCGCGGCGCTCGTACGGGGCGGGGTCCTGACATGGTCTGCCTCCTAGCGGAATGTTTGAGTCTCTATTCACATCCTGACCTCCTGAATAGAGCTAGTCAATAGGGCGGTCCCTCAGCGCGGGCGCGCCGCGGATGTTTGGCTGGATGCATGGGCGCAGACGCTGGATGCATGGGCGCGGACAACGACCTGACGGGGGACGTCGTGGGCATCGAAGGGCAAGAAGATCGCGCGGTCCGGCGGGACGAGGCGGTGCGGGCCGCGGTGGAGCAGGGGCTGCTGGGGCCGGGCTCCCCGATCGTCGGCCTCCTGGACGTCACCGGCATCCGGGAGTCGGCGGCCGAGCTGCGGGCCGCGTTCGACGCCGTCACCGCGCCCGGCACGCCCGTGCTGCACGCCTTCGCGGTGAAGGCGACCCCGCTGGTGCCGGTGCTGCGGCTGCTGCGGGAGGCCGGGATCGGCGCGGAGGTGGCGAGTCCGGGTGAGCTGGCGCTGGCGCGGGCGGCGGGGATCGCCCCGCAGCAGACGGTGCTGGACTCGCCCGCGAAGACACCGGCCGAGCTGCGGGAGGCCCTCGCCCTCGGGATCGCCGTCAACGCCGACAATCCGCAGGAGCTGGACCGCATCGACGCCCTCATGAGGTCCGGCCCGAGTCGCTCGCCGCTCGGGATCCGGGTGAACCCGCAGATCGGCGGGGGTTCCATCGGGGCGACCTCGACGGCGACGGCGACCTCGAAGTTCGGGGTGGCGCTGCGCGATGAGGGCGCCCGGGAGTGGCTCCTGCGCGCCTACGCCGACCGGCCCTGGCTCAACCGGCTGCACGCGCACACCGGCTCCCAGGGCATCCCGCTGTCCCTGATGGCGCAGGGGGTCGCGGAGACGTACGCGCTCGCCGAGGAGGTCAACCGGCACATCGGGCGCCCGCAGATCGACACGATCGACATCGGCGGCGGACTGCCGGTGAACTTCGGCTCGGACACGACGGCGCCGACCTACGCGCAGTACGCGCGGCTGCTGAGCGAGGCGGTGCCGGGCCTGTTCGACGGGCGGTACGGGCTGGTGACCGAGTTCGGGCGGTCGCTGCTGGCCAAGCACGGCACGATCGTGGCCCGGGTGGAGTACGCCAAGAGCGCGGGCGGGCGGCCGGTCGCGGTGACGCACGCGGGCGTGCAGGTGGCGACGCGGACGGTGTACGTACCGGGGGCGTGGCCGCTCAGGATCGCCGCGTACGACGGGAAGGGGCGGCCGAAGGCGGGGGCCGAGGTGGTGCAGGACATCGCCGGGCCGGCCTGCTTCTCGGGCGACCTGCTCGCCGAGGCGAGGGCGCTGCCGCTGCTCGAGCAGGGCGACTACGCGGCGGCGCTGGACACCGGCGCGTACTACTTCGCGCACCACTACGCCTACAACTCCCTCGCGCGGCCCGGCATCTACGGGTTCGCGTCGGACGAGGGCGGCTCCGTCGCCTTCGCGACCGTGCGCACCCCGCAGACGCTCGAGGAGATCGTGGCCGAGTCGGGAGGGGCGCACGCCTCCGCGCTCACCACCCTCGGGGCGACCGCGCGCCCTTGACGCACGCCGGTGGACCTGTGGGTCAACTGATCGGAAAACGAGCGCAGTTGACCCACCCTAGCCATCCGCCGCATGTTCCACCGGAAAATGCCGGAATCCTCACCCCCCGCCCACACCCTGCGTAGTTTCGGCGTCACTCAGCCGAACCCCAGGCGGGAGGGGAACTCACGGTGCCCGGTATCGACGAGTGTCTGCTCGAAGTCATGCAACTGCCCGGTGCCCGGGGCGCCGCGCTCGTCGACTGGACGAGCGGGCTGGCCCTGGGCACCGCCGGCGAGTCACCGGGCGGTGACTACGAGACGCCGCGGCCGAGGCCGCCGAACTGGCCCGGCTGGCCGCCGAGCACCGGGCGTTCGCCCCGGAGGACGACATCACCGACCCCCCGGTCGAGGACGTCATCATCAGCAACCGGGACAGCTACCACGTCCTGTGCTTCGTCCAGACGTCGTTCGACAGCAGCGTCTTCCTGCATCTGTGGCTGGCCCGCGTGGAGGGCAACCTCGCGCTGGCCCGCATCCGGCTCGGCGAGATGACCGGACGGCTGGTCCTGGGATGACGGCGGTGACCACCACACCACCGCCCCGGCTGCCGGTGCGGGACAAGGCGGAGGCCCGCGACCGGGCCTGGGGCGGCGTCTCCCCGATGCTGACCCGGCTCGCCGCCGAGCGGGCCACCGGTGTCCTCGTCCGCGAGCGCGGCACCCTGCATCTCGCCGAGGGCCGGGTCGTGCACGCCGAGAGCCCCGCCGCGCCCGGCCTCGGCGCCCTGCTCACCGCGCACGGCACCCTCGACGCCGACACCTGGCGGCAGGCCGCCGAGGAGGCCACGGAGGCCCCGGGCGCCGGACTGCTGCTCGTCGGCCGCGGCCGGCTCACCCGGGGCGCGCTGGAGCTGTGCCACCTCGAAACGCTGTACGACGCGGCCTACTTCGCGCTCGCCCCCAGCAGCACCCCGGGCCGCTTCCGGTACACGAGCCCGGGCCGGGCCGGCGCGGTGCGTGCCGTGACGGTGGCCGCCCTGGAGCACGAGACGCTGCGCCGCCGCGACCTGCTGCACCGCATATGGCCCGATCCGGCGACCGACGAAGCCCCGCTGCTGCGCGCCGACAGCGTCGCCCTCCCGGGCCCCACCGCCCGGCAGCGGGCGGTGCTGCACCTGGTCGACGGCGTCCGCACGGCACTGGACATCGCCCGCGCGATGGGCCGCCCCGCGTTCCACACCCTGGTGGACGTACGGCGGCTCGCGGCGGCCGGGGTCCTGGTGCGCGGCGCCCCGGAACCCGCCGAGCCGGCCTGGCCCGAGACCACCGACCCCGACATCACGCTGCTGAAGAGGCTCAGGGATGCGCTGGAGTCCCTTTGAACGACAACGCGCCCGTGCCGAGAGGAGTGACCAGATGGCGGCCGAACCCGAAATCCTGGACGAGCTGCGGCGGTTGAGGAGCCGGGTGCCGTATCTCACCGGCGCCCTGGCGGCGAGCGTGGACGGGCTCGTCCTCGCCCAGGACACCCCGGGTGTGGAGCCCGACGGCATGGCCGCGCTCACCGCGGCCGCGCTCGGCGTCGCCATGCGGCTGTCGGACGCGACCGGGCAGGGGGACTTCCGGGAGCTGACGGTGCGGGGCGCCTACGGCTATGTGGCGACGTACGCGGCGGGCCGCAGCGCCGTTCTCACGCTGCTCGCGCAGGACCGCGTCAACGCCGGCCGGCTCCATCTGGAGGGCCGCCGCGCCGGCACCCGTATCGGGGAGTTCCTCGACTCCCGGGCGCCGGCGGAGGCACCCGTCGCCGCCAAACCGGCCAGAGCGCCCGCCCGCACCAGAGCGGCGCGCACCCCTCGTACGACCAACGCACGTACGTCTACCGACAGTTGAACCCACAGGAAAGGCAGACAGTCATGGCCAACACCGAAACCTCCCTGAAAGAGTGCCTCGCCTCCATCGAGGGCGCGACCGGCGTGGCGCTGGTCGACTACACCAGCGGCATGGCCCTCGGCACCCTGGGGGGCAGCAAGAGCTTCGACCTCAGCGTGGCCGCCGCCGGGAACACCGACGTCGTCCGCGCCAAGATGCGCACCATGGAACACCTCGGGCTCAAGGGCCAGATCGAGGACATCCTGATCACCCTGTCCGACCAGTACCACCTGATCCGGCTGATCAGCGGCCGCAGCGGCAACGGACTGTTCATGTACCTGGTCCTGGACGCCAAGCGCGCCAACCTGGCGATGGCCCGCCACCAGCTGAAGAAGATCGAGGAGGACCTGGAGGTCTGACCGGCGGGCCGCTCAGACCAGCGCCGCGGTGCGGCGGCGCGCCCCGCCCGGGGCCGCGTCGCCCGCCGCGATGCCGGTGCCGCGGTACGCCTTGACCGCCTTGCCGGCCGGGCGTCCGCCGCGCGCGTCGAGCCAGTCGACCCGCACCCACAGCAGCGCCTCCCCGGCCACGCTCGCGCCGCCCGAGCCAGGCGGCCTTCAGCCACAGCCCCACCCCGGCCCCCGGCCGAGCAGCACGCCCGCCCGCGACGGGCACCGCGAAGTTGGCGCCGAGCGCCGCCAGCCAGGCGAGCAGCAGCCACCAGCGATGTCCGCGCCGCCAGTTCCGTACGGTCACGGCCCGGTCCTGGAGCACGTCGTGCTTCCCGGCGCGGGCGGCCGCGCCCGCGAGGGCGGTGTAGCGCCTGCGGCGGCGGTACGACACGACGGCCACCGCGACGATGAACAGCGCGGCCCCCGCCATGACCCCGATCCGGCGCCCGGTCAGCCCCGGCACCAGCACCCCGACACCCGCCGCGAACACCCCGGCCCACCACAGGGGCGCCGCTCCGGCGCGTACGACGACGGCTACCCGAGCGAGTCCCAGTCCTCCGCGTGCCACGTCCGCCTCCTCGTCCCGTCGGCACAGTCCTGTCGACACAGTCCTTTCGGCCGGGCAGGTTAGCGGGCGAAAGTGAGACGAGTCTGAAAAACGCCGGCTACTCCACGAACAGCCCCCGCGCCGCCGCCTTCGTGTCGAACTCCTCCAGCCGCGCCTGCGCGTCCGGCAGCTCGTCGGCCATGGCCTCCAGCAGCACCCGTCCGAGCAGCATCGGCGCGCAGGCGGTGTCGAAGGCGAGCCCGGTGCCGACGGCGGCGGGCAGCAGCAGGTCGGAGACCTTGGCGACCGGCGCGAAGGCGGAGTCGGCGACGGTGACGACGGACAGCCCGGCCTCCTTGGCGTAGCCGAGCGTGTCCAGGACCTCCCGGGGATGCCGGGGCAGCGCGAAGCAGAGCAGCGCCGAGGCGCCCGCGCGGACGGCGGCGTCGATCCGGTCGTGGACCATCGTGCCGCCCTCGTGCAGCAGCCGGACGTCCGGGTGGACCTTGGCGGCGAAGTAGGCGAAGCCGTAGGCCTGCGAGGCGGCGGCCCGCAGTCCCAGCACCGGCAGCGGCCGGGAGGCGGCCAGCACCCGGCCCGCGCGCTGCACGGGCCGCGGGTCGGCGAGCATCTCGGCGAGGTGCCGGAGGTTGGCGATCTCGGCCTCGACGGCCTGCTGGTACTCGTTGTACGACGCCGAGTCCGCCGCCTGCTGCTGTTCCCCGGGCGCGACCTCGCGCAGGTGGCGGCGCAGGGCGGGATAGCCGTCGAAGCCGAGGGCGACCGCGAAGCGGGTCACGGACGGCTGGCTGACCCCGGCGAGCTCGGCGAGCTCGACGCTGGACAGGAACGGCACGTCCGCGGCGCGCCGCACCATGCTGTGCGCGATGCGCCGCTGGGTCGGCGTGAGCCGGTGCCCCTCGAAGAGCGCCTGGAGCCGTGCCGCCGGTGTGTCCGTCACACCCATCTCGCTCATCACTCGCTCCCCCTCCAGATGTCCGTGAACCGGTCGAGCAGTGCGGCCGCCGTCGTCACGTCACCCGTGAGCGGCCGGTCGGCCTGGTCCTCGTCGAGCACCGAGTAGGCCAGCTCCAGCGCCCGCCCCACCGGCAGCGCCGGGTCGGGGCCGTGGTCGCGCTGGCGCAGGGCCCGTACGGCGGCGACGAGTTCGCAGCCGACGACGAGCCGGTACGCCCCGCACGCCCGCAAGGTCTGCCGGGCGGCGAGCGAGGCGAAGCTGGCCTGTTCCTCGACGCCCCGGGAGAGTACAGCGTGCCCGAGGGAGGCGGGGGCGGAGAAGGCCCGCAGATCGCCGAGGGCGGCGCCGGCGGCGTACTCCAGGATCATCACGCCGGAGGAGGCGGGCTCGTGGTCGGCGAGGAAGGGGCGCAGGCGGGTGTAGGCGGGCTCGTTGAGGGTGGACAGCCGGGACGTCGACAGCCTCGCCACCTGGGTGAGGGCCAGCCTGAAGTGGTCGAGGGCGAGGGCGAGCTGGGCCTGGTAGAAGCGCCGTGGTGGTAGGCGGCCATGTCCTCGGGGCTGATGAACGGGTTCTCGGCGGCGGCGTTGATCTCGACGGCGAGGACGGCTTCGAGGGCGTCGGCGGCGTCGTGCGCCGGGCCGTGGATCTGCGGCAGGCAGCGGAAGCCGTACGGGTCCTGGATACGGCCGAGGGGCGGCGTGGGCCGTTCGTCCGCGCCGATCAACTCCCGCATCCGGCGGGCGACTTCGCTGCTGCCCCGGTGCGGCCGGGCGGCGTGCACGGGGGCGGCGTACGCCTCGTGGGAGCCGTCCACCGCGAGCAGTGACAGCGCGCCGACCACCTGCGTGGCCTCCAGCAGCCCGCGCAGTTCGTGCAGGGCGAGCGCGGCCTGGCCGAGGGTGAGGGCGTTGCTGCTGATGAAGGCGAGGGCGTCGTTGTTGTCGAGGGGCTGCGGCTCAGGACCGGCGCCTTTCCAGGGGTGCTCCCCGGCCAGCGCGAGGCCCGCCTGGGCGAGGGCCGCGATGTCCCCGGTGCCGACCGACCCGAACTCGTGGACGACCGGGTACGCCCCGCTCTCCAGAGCCTCGCACAGTGCGGTGACGACGGTCGGCCGCAGCCCCGCGCCGCCCGCCAGCAGCTGGTTCGCCCGGACGGCGAGCATCGCGCGCACCTGCCGGGCGGGCAGCTCCTCGCCGATGGCGCCGGCGTGGCTGCGCAGGAGTCTGAGGCCGTGCTCGGCGGCCGCCTCGGTGGGCACCGGCTCGTTCCGGTTGGCGCCGACGCCGGTCGAGCGGCCGTAGACGCGACCGGTCGCGGCGATCTGCCGGGCGGCGTCCCACGATGTGGTCACCCGCTTCATCGCATCGGTCCCGGGCACCGGCCGCGCGGCCCCGTCGGCGAGCCGTGCGACGTCGGAGACGCCGAGTCCGATCCCGTCGAGGACGACCAGTCCGGTGTGCACAGAAGCAGGTGTGTCCACGATCTGAGACGACATAAAGCCCAAACACCCCTCAATCCGGACACCTGATCTTGCCTGGCGGGCATCCGTTACTTCGGATTTACATCAACCCGTTGACAAACTATTCAGCTAAAGAGAACTCTGCATGACGTTATACAGCCGGGCAAGGGACATCTCATGATCCAGTTCGACGCGGTCCACAAGCGCTTCCCCAACGGCACGACAGC
This sequence comes from Streptomyces sp. GKU 895, assembly GCA_002027195.1. Classification (GTDB taxonomy): domain Bacteria; phylum Actinomycetota; class Actinomycetes; order Streptomycetales; family Streptomycetaceae; genus Streptomyces. The sequence continues at coordinate 17,260 of MWJO01000049.1, forward strand.
GGTCCACGACCTCTCCCTGGAGATCCCCGAGGGCGGCGTGACGGTCCTCGTCGGATCTTCCGGTTGCGGCAAGACGACCACCCTCAGAATGATCAACCGGATGGTCGAACCGACCTCCGGCACCATCAAGGTCGGCGGCAAGGACGTCACCCGGCAGGACGCGGCCGAACTGCGCCGCTCCATCGGGTACGTCATCCAGCAGGCCGGCCTCTTCCCGCACCGCACGGTGCTCGACAACATCGCCACCGTGCCGCTGCTCCTCGGCCACGGCCGACGCAAGGCACGAGCCCGGGCGGCCGAGCTGCTGGAGACCGTCGGCCTCGCCGCCGACGCCGGCAAGCGCTACCCCCACCAGCTCTCCGGCGGCCAGCAGCAGCGGGTCGGCGTGGCCCGCGCGCTCGCCGCCGACCCGCCGGTGCTCCTCATGGACGAGCCCTTCGGCGCGGTCGACCCGGTGGTGCGCACCCAGCTCCAGGACGAACTGCTCCGGCTCCAGAAGGAGCTGAGCAAGACCATCGTCTTCGTCACCCACGACGTCGACGAGGCCGTCCGGCTCGGCGACCAGATCGCGATCTTCCGCACCGGCGGCCACCTGGTGCAGTGCGCCTCCCCCGCCGAGCTCCTCGCCCGGCCCGCCGACGACTTCGTCGCCGACTTCCTCGGCGCCGAGCGCGGACTGAAGCTGCTGTCGCTGAAGACCCTCGCGGGCGTCCCGCAGGGTCCCGCACCGGAGGGCGGCACCTGGTCCCTCGTCCTCGACGCGGCACGCAAGCCCCTGCACTGGGCCTCGCCGGACGCCGAGCTGCCCGTACGGCCGCTGACGGACGGCGACTCCCTGCTGTCCGCGCTCAACGAGTCGATCGCCTCCCCCACCGGCCTGATAGCCCGCGTCGACGCGGCGGGCGTCCTCACCGGCGTCACCTCCCGCGACGACATCCACACGCACGCGGGCCAGGCGCACAGCGAAGCGCGGGTGGCCGCATGACCATCGACTGGTCGTGGATAGGCGACCACACCGACGACCTCACCAGCCTCACGGTCTCCCACCTCCAGGCCGCGCTGACCGCCGTCTTCTTCGGGCTCCTGATCTCGCTGCCGCTCGCGGTCGTCGCGCACCGGGTCCGCCCCCTGCGCGGCTTCCTGCTCGGCCTCTCGAACGTCCTGTTCACGATCCCGTCGATCGCGATCTTCGTCCTCCTGCTGCCGATCAGCGGCCTGACCCGCACCACCACGGTCATCGGCCTGACGGTCTACACCCTGGTCGTGCTGCTGCGGAACACCGTCGAGGGCCTCGACTCGGTCCCCGCGAAGACCAAGGAGGCGGCGAAGGCGATGGGCACGCGCCCGCTGCGCACGCTGCTCACCGTCGAGTTCCCGCTCGCGCTCCCCGTCATCATGGCGGCGTCCGGATCGCCACGGTCATGTCGATCTCGCTGGTGTCCGTCGCCACCTACATCGGCGACGGCGGCCTCGGCCAGCTCTTCACCGACGGCTTCCAGCGCGACTTCCCGACCCCGGTGATCGCGGGCGTGGTCCTCACGATCCTGCTCGCGGTCGTCGCGGACGCGGCCCTGGTCGCCCTCCAGTACGTCCTCACCCCCTGGAAGAGGAGGCGGGCCTAAGACATGTACGAGCTCATCAGGAACCTCGGCACCTGGCTGACCAGCGGCTCCAGCTGGACCGGCACGGACGGCATCGCCCACCGCCTCGCCGAACACCTCCAGTACTCGCTCCTCGCGACCCTGGTCGCGGCCGCCATCGGCCTGCCGCTCGGCCTGCTCATCGGCCACACCGGCAAGGGCGCCTTCCTCGCGATCAACCTCGCCTCCTTCGGGCGCGCCCTGCCGACCGTCGGCCTGGTCGTCCTCGTCTTCCTGGCCGGCGGACTGTCGATGCTGCCGGTGTACGTCGCCCTGGTCGCCCTCGCGGTCCCGGCGATCGTCACCAACACCTACGCCGGGATGACGGCCGTCGACGCGGACGTCAAGGACGCCGCCCGCGGCCAGGGCATGCGCGGCCACCAGGTGCTGTTCCAGGTCGAACTGCCGCTCGCGCTCCCCCTGATCATGACGGGCCTGCGTCTCGCGCTGATCCAGGTCGTCGCGACGGCCACGATCGCCGCGTACGTCTCCTTCGGCGGCCTCGGACGCTACGTCTTCGACGGCCTCGCCCAGCGCGACCTCGTCCAGGTGCTGGGCGGCGCGGTGCTGGTCGCCGTCATCGCCGTGACCCTCGACCTCGCCCTGTCCGGCCTCCAGCGCTTCCTCTTCCGCCACCGCACCGCCTAGGGAACACAGACCATGAACCGACGCACCCTCCTCGGCGGCCTGTTCGCGGCCGCCTCCGTCCCCGCCCTGACCGCCTGCGCGAGCGGCATCACCTCCCTCGACGGCCAGGGCTCCGCCTCCGGTGGCGGCGGCTCCAGCAAGGGCGGAGTCACCATCGGCACCGCCAACTTCACCGAGAACCAGGTCCTCGGCTACCTCTACGCCGCCGTGCTCCAGGACGCCGGTGTGAAGGTGAAGGTCCGCCCGAACCTCGGCACCCGCGAGATCGTGATCCCCGCCCTGAAGAGCGGCGACATCGACCTGCTGCCCGAGTACCAGGGCGCCCTCCTCAACTACCTGGCCCCGAAGGACGATTCGGCGGAGCCCGGCACCATGCAGAACGCGCTCACGCTGGCGATGCCCAGCGGCCTCCAGGTCCTGCCGTACGGCCAGGCCGCCGACTCCGACTGCTTCGTCGTCACCCGCGAGACGGCCCGGAAGTACGGTCTGACCTCCCTCGCCGACCTCGCGAAGCAGAACGGCAAGCTCGTCATCGGCGCCGCGCCCGAGGTGAAGAAGCGCCGGGTGGGTGCGATCGGCCTGAAGGACGTCTACGGCGTGGAGTTCAAGGAGTTCAAGTCGCTGGACTCGGACGGCCCGCTCGTCAAGGGCGCCCTGAAGAAGGGCGACGTGGACGTCGCGAACCTCTTCACCACCGACACCGACATCGCCGGCAACGACTGGGTCGTGCTGACCGACCCCAAGAACCTGATCCCCAGCCAGCACATCGTCCCGCTCATCGCCGACCGCAAGGCCGACGACAAGGTCCGCAAGGCCCTCGCCCGGCTCGGCAACGTCCTGACCACGGACCAGCTCACCCAGCTCAACAGCCAGGTCGACAACGACAAGAAGGACCCGGAGGACGTGGCGAACACCTACGCGAAGCAGCACGGGCTGACGAAGTGAGCCGTCGCTGACACGTCGACGATCCGACGGCGATGATCTGACGATGAATCAGCCAAGAATCGTTAAACAGACACGTTCAGTGACCGATCGCACGCGTACGGTGATCAGGCGTCAACCGTACGACTCCTGAGGACACGTCATGGCCTCCAACCGCCGGGCCTTCGTGACGGTCACCGCCGTCGGCGCAGTGGCCGCCGCCCCCGCCGCGGCGGCCCCCGCCACCACCGGCCACCCGCACGACTCCCGCACGGCCCTCGCCGAACTCCTCGCCGGGAACCTGCGGTACGCCACCGGCCGCTCCCGCCACCCGCACGAGAGCGACCGCCTGCGGCACGGTCCGGCCGGCGCGCAGCACCCCTTCGCGGTGGTGGTCGGCTGCGTCGACTCCCGGGTCCCGCCCGAGCTGGTCTTCGACCAGGGCCTCGGGGACCTGTTGTGCATAAGGACGGCCGGCCAGGTGCTGGACGAGGCGGTGCTGGCGTCCGTCCAGTACGGCGTCGAGGAACTGCGCATCCCGCTGGTGGTCGTGCTCGGGCACGAGCGGTGCGGGGCCGTCGCGGCCACGCTGGAACACCTGCGCACCGGGGCCCCCGTGCCCGCCCACCTGAATCTGCTGGTCGACGAGATCACCCCGTCCGCCCACCGCACCCGCGCCCTGCCCGGCGACTGGGCCGAGCACACCATGACGGCGCACACCCGCTGGGTCCGGGACGCCATCCGGGCCGACCCCGCCTTCCGCCGCGCCCACGTGGCGGCCGCCCGCTTCGACCTCGACACAGGCCTCGTCTCGGTACTGCCCTGAGCCTCAGCTCCGCGGGCCCGCCGTCGCCCCCAGGGGACCTCCCGGTCATCCCCAGCCCGAACACGGGGGCTATCCCCAGTGCGGCGGGGGCCCCGGCTCCCTAACTTTGAGTGCATGAGCGGAATGGACGCGCGGGACGCCGACCTGAAGAAAGAACTCGACGCCACCCTGCAGGCCCGCAGGGAACTGGGCGAGGAGTACGAGTCCGCACTGGTGGACTCCTTCCTGGAGAAGGTCGACCAGCGCATCGACGGCGCGGTGGAGCGCCGGGTGCGCCGGCAGCTGGCCGAGCAGCAGATGGTGGTGGCCCGGGGGGCGCGGAAGCCGAGCCCGACGGACTCCTGGGGCGAGCGCTACGGCTTCGGCATCGTCTCGCTGGTCCTCGCCGTCCCGCTGTCCGCGATCGGCGGCGGCATCGCCCATCTGCCCGGCCTGCTGGTCGCCTGGGCCGGCATCGTCGGCGTCAACGCCTTCCAGGCCGTGCGCACCAACCCCGAGCTGTTCCGGGGCCGGCGGCACCGCAAGTCCGGGCAGGACAGCGAGTGGGAGGGCTGACCGGCCTCACGCCTGGCGGGTCGGCAGCACCATGATCTGACGCAGGTTGACATGCCGGGGGCGGCTGGTGACGTAGGCGACGACGTCGGCGACCTCCGCCGCGGACAGCGTGCCCATCGCGTCGACCATCCCGCCGACCTGTTCGCGCAGACCGTCGTTGTCGATGTGCGAGGCGAGTTCGCTCTCCGTCAGCCCCGGCTCGATGTTGGTGACCCGCACGTCCCGCGGCCCGAACTCACCGCGCAGCAGCGCCGACAGGTGGGTGACCGCGGCCTTCGTCGCCCCGTACACGGCGTAGTTGGTGAAGCCGGTGACGTGCGCGCCGATGGACGAGACGTTCACCAGGTCCGCGCTGCCGCCCCGCGCGGCCGCGTCCGTCAGGTCCTTGGCGAAGGCGCCGATGACGCGCAGGACGCCGGTGACATTGGTGTCGATCATCCGCTGCCACTCGTCGACGCGGGCGTCCTCGATCGGGTTGGGCAGCATGACGCCGGCGTTGTTGACGACCAGGTCGACGCTCCCGTACTCCTCGTGGATCCGCTGCACGGCGGCGTCCACCGAGGCCCCGTCGGTCACGTCGGCGACCACGGCCAGTGCCTGCCCGCCGTCCGCCCGGATCTTCCCGACGACGGCCTCCAGCCGCTCCGCCCGGCGTGCCAGCAGCGCGACCTTCGCGCCCTGCGCGGCCAGCCCGACGGCGACGGCCTCGCCGATACCGCTCGCCGCTCCGGTGACGACGGCGGTACGGCCGGCCAGGTTCTCGTACGACATGAGTACTCCTCGGTGAGTGAGTCGCCCGGTGTCTCCCGGCGACCGTCCACCACCCTCGCGCCGCCCGGCGCGGCCTACCCAGGGATGCGCTTTTCCTGGGTCTGGCAGAACCAGGTTGGAATTCCGCCGCTCCCCTACGATCGAACCCATGGACGGGGACCTCGGAGACTTCCTGCGCTCACGCCGCGCCCGCATCCAGCCCGAGGAGGTGGGGCTGGCCTCGTACGGGCGGCGCCGCGTACCCGGGCTGCGCCGCGAGGAGGTGGCCCAGCTCGCCGGCGTCAGCGTCGACTACTACATCCGCCTGGAACAGGGCCGCGGCCCGAGCGTCTCGGACGCGGTCCTGGACGCGATCGCACGCGTCCTGCGCCTCGACGACACCGAGCACGCCTATCTGCGCGCGGTGGCCAGGCCGCCGAAGAAGCACACGCCCCGCCGCAACGCCCCGCGCGTCCGCCCCGGCGTCCAGCTCCTGCTGGACAGCATGGAGCGCACGCCCGCGTTCGTCCTCGGCCCCGGCATGGAGGTCCTGGCCTGGAACGCCCTCGGCGACGCCCTGCTGGGCTTCAGCCGGATGGCGCCGGCCCGACGCAACATCGTCCTCCAGCTCTTCCTGGAGCCCGGCGGGCGCGACCTCTATCCCGACTTCGCCGCGGTCGCCGCCCAGACCGTCGCCCACCTGCGCCTCAGCGCGGGCGCCCACCCCGACGACCCCGCCCTGCGCGACCTCGTCGGCGAACTCTCCCTCAAGAGCGAGGACTTCCGCCGCCTGTGGGCCGACCACCAGGTCCGGGCGTGCATGTACGGCGTGAAGCGTGTCCAGCACCCGGTCGCGGGCCTGCTGACCCTCCCGTACGAGTCACTGACCCTCCCGGAGACCCCGGACCAGACCCTCGTCGTCTACACCCCGGAACCGGGCTCGGAGACGGCGGAGCGGCTGCAGCTGCTGGGAAGTTGGGCGACCACCCACTGAGCGGGACAAAAGGGGAAGAGAGGAATTGGGGAAGAGGAGAAGAGGAGAAAAAAAATATGCGCGGGGACCGCCGCACCCCCGTTACCGGGGGGGCGGGACGACGGCGGTCCCCGCGAGGGACGTCGACCGGGTCAGGGCCAGGTCTGGCGTCCGGCGTCCATGGAGGTCCGGGAGCCGCTCCGGAGGTCCTTGGACGTTTCGGTGCCGGCGGGGGCGGGGAGCCGCTCCCGCCCTGCCGACACCCACTAATGTGCCGGACGCGTGTTAAGCGAGTGCTGCGCGGACGTGACACCCTCGTACCACTTCCGGGAAGTCCACCGATTCGGTAGGCAAACGGAAGTTCGCCGCCCGCCCCGCCGGTTCACCGGACGTTCACCGCTGCTTTCCGCCCTTGGCGAGGAAAGCCGACGGGACTCGGCCACTCCGTCAACGAGAAGTCGCCGGCTCACCCGATGTACGGAACCAGTCGGTCATCGACTCGTCCGTCACGTCGTCCAGCCGCACAGTTCGAGGCATCCGAACATTTCATCCACCCTGGAAGGGGTGCTCGCATGCCCGGCTGGTCCAGGAGCTTCTTCGATCCCTCGCTCGTCGTGGCCCTGGAGGCCGGACGCACCTTCGAGGAATGGCTCGGCGGTCGCATACCCGCCGTGGACTACGCCCGGATCAGCGCCGACCAGAGCACGCGGTCCGCCGTCCTGGCCAAGGGCCGAGCGCCAGGCACGGGGATTCGCCACCAGCACGAGGAGAACACCGAGACGGCAGCCGAATTCGGTGTGGCCATCGTCAAGTTCTACGAGGACAACGGACTGACGGCCGCACAGCCGGCCCTCGTACGCCCGGCCTTCATGGAGATGGTCGACGCTCTGCACTGCCGAAGGACGACCGAGGGCTTTCCCGTCCTGGCGCTCGTCGCCACGGAACATGAACGCGTGTGGCGGCTGGCTTCGGACTTCACCCGGGTCCGCCAAGCCGTCACGGTCACCGACGAGGGACTGTTCATCGAGCGGCGAAGCGTGTTCGATCTCGGTTCGCTTCGCCACGCCGAGGCGACCGTCACCAGCGAGGGCGAGGTGCGGAGAGCGAAGGAGCGCATCGAGCGCCATGTCCGGCGCCGGGCGATCGACGGCGGGACACCGGGAGGACGCAGACGCTTCGGCTGGCTACCACCCGACCCCCGCTCCGGGCGGAAGATCAATATGCGCAGAGACCCCGAGGAATGGCCCGTACTCCGCGAGATGATCGACTCCGCACTGTGTGGCACGAGTTGGAACGCCATCGCCCGGCGACTCAACACCCGGGGCGTCCCGACCGCCTCGGGAAACCGGTGGAGCGGAGCGACCGTACGCCAAGCCCTCGTCAACCCCGTGATGTGCGGTTACCGAGCCATTCACGGCGAGCTGGTCCGTGACCCGGCCACCGGCGCACCGGTCGTCGGCCAATGGGACGCCCCCGCAACCGTCGAGGAGTGGAAGGCTCTCGTACGACTCTCCCGGGAGCGGGGCTCGAAGAGAGGCACCCGTCTGACGAACGGCGGCCCGCCCGCAGGGGTCGAGCCCCGGAGCCTGCGCAAGTACCTGTTCAGTGGGTACTTGCGCTGCGGTGCTTCCCGAGCGGATGGCTTGGTGTGCGGTTCCAAGATGGGTGGTTGTGCACGGCCGACCGCGACGAACCCCGCCAACGCCGTGTACGTGTGCGCCGCTCTGGACTGCGGCGGCACGGCGCGCAGTGTCCGTGACGTCGATCGCCACCTTCAGGAAGTGGTGCTCGCCCTGCTCGACGAGCAGCGCGGCGTCGCCGAGGAGCGGGAACCGGAGTGGGCCGGGACTCCGCTGCTCCAGTCCTTGATCAACAGGCGTGCTTCTCTCGGGCCTGAGCAGAGAACCGAGCTCGAGGCCCGGATCTCCGGGCTGGAGGCCGCCCGGGAGAAGCACAGCCACAGCCGACGGGACGCGGCGGCCTGCTGGGACGCGTCACGCTGGCCCGTGATGAGTCTCGAAGAGCGGCGGACGGCGGTGGGCACCGTCCTGCGGACGGTGACCGTCCTGCCGCTCCCGCCCGCCCGGTCACGCCGCGCCCCGTTCGACCCCACGCTCCTGCGGATCACTGCCGCGACGTGACCGGGGAAGCCTTGCCCGGGGTGCCGTCATCGAGGACGGCACCCCAGCCGCCCTAGTGCACCGGGCGGGCCATGTACGCCAGCAGGTCCTGACGCGTCACCACTCCGGTCGGCTTGCCCTCCACCAGCACGATCGCGGCGTCCGCACGGCCGAGGACCGCCATGAGGTCTTCGATCGGCTCACCCGACCCCACCTGCGGCAGGGGCGACGACATGTGCTTCTCCAGCGGGTCGGTGAGAGTCGCCCGCTGGGTGAACAGCGCGTCCAGCAGATCCCGTTCGACCACGGAACCGACCACCTCGGCCGCCATGACGTCGGGGTGCCCCGCGCCCGGCTTCACCACCGGCATCTGGGAGACGCCGTACTCGTGCAGCACCTCGATGGCCTGGCCGACCGTCTCCTCCGGGTGCATGTGGACGAGGCTGGGGATGGCGCCCGCCTTGTGCTTCAGCACGTCCCCGACGCTCGCGGCCGGCTCCGACTCCTCCAGGAAGCCGTACGACGCCAGCCACTCGTCGTTGAAGATCTTCGAGAGGTAGCCGCGTCCGCTGTCGGGGAGGAGGACGACGACCACGTCGTCCGGGCCGAGCCGCTCGGCGACCCGCAGAGCGGCGACGACCGCCATGCCGCAGGAGCCGCCGACCAGGAGGCCCTCCTCCTTGGCGAGGCGGCGGGTCATCTGGAAGGAGTCCTTGTCGGAGACGGCGACGATCTCGTCGGCGACGGTCCGGTCGTAGGCGGTCGGCCAGAAGTCCTCGCCGACGCCCTCGACGAGGTAGGGGCGGCCGGAGCCGCCGGAGTAGACCGAGCCCTCCGGGTCGGCGCCGACGACCTTGACCTTGCCGTCGCTGGCGTCCTTCAGATAGCGGCCGGTGCCGGAGATGGTGCCGCCGGTGCCGACGCCCGCCACGAAGTGGGTGATCTTCCCCTCCGTCTGCTCCCACAGCTCGGGGCCGGTGGAGTGGTAGTGGGAGAGCGGGTTGTTGGGGTTGGAGTACTGGTCCGGCTTCCAGGCGCCCGGGGTCTCACGGACCAGGCGGTCGGAGACGTTGTAGTACGAGTCCGGGTGTTCGGGGTCGACGGCGGTCGGGCAGACGACCACCTCGGCGCCGTACGCGCGCAGCACGTTGATCTTGTCGGTGCTCACCTTGTCGGGGCACACGAAGATGCACTTGTACCCCTTCTGCTGCGCGACGATGGCGAGGCCGACGCCGGTGTTTCCGCTGGTCGGCTCGACGATCGTGCCCCCGGGCTTGAGCGCGCCGCTCTCCTCCGCCGCCTCGATCATGCGCAGGGCGATGCGGTCCTTCACGGACCCGCCGGGGTTGAAGTACTCCACCTTGGCCAGGACGGTCGCCTGGATGCCCTGGGTGACGTTGTTGAGCCTCACCAGCGGGGTGTTGCCGACGAGGCTGATCATCGAGTCGTGGTATTGCACCGTTGTCTCCGGATGCTGCAAAAGATGTGGTCGTAGTGGTTCCGCCAGCCTACGGCCCCTTGGCGGTTGTTCACTCCTCGTTGCGATTGGACGACGCCCCGTACGGGGCAAGGAGTGGATGTACGGCAACGAGGAGGTGGCGGCGACGCATGACGAGCATGTCGAGGGCGAGGGTGGCCCGGCGGATCGCGGCGGGCGCGGCGTACGGCGGCGGCGGGATCGGGCTGGTCGGCGCGGCGGCCGTGGGTGTGCTGCTGGCCGAGGTGCGGCTCGCCAAACGCCAGGTGGGCAACGGCCACGGCCCGTCGCCGCACGTCCCCAACGCGCAGGGCCTGTACGGCCTCTCCTATTCCGTCCCCGGTGAACCGCCCCTCAGACTGACCATGCTGGGCGACTCCACGGCCGCGGGGCAGGGGGTGCACCGCTCGGGGCAGACGCCGGGCGCGCTGCTGGCGTCGGGTCTTGCGGCGGTCGCGGAACGGCCGGTGGATCTGCGCAACGTGGCGCTGCCGGGTGCCCGCTCGGACGACCTGGACCGCCAGGTGGCCCTCGTCCTCGCGGACCCCGCGCGGCTGCCCGACGTCTGCGTGATCATGATCGGCGCGAACGACGTCACCCATCGGATGCCGCCGACCCGTTCCGTACGTCACCTGTCGACAGCCGTACGGCGCCTGCGCACGGCCGGTGCGGAGGTGGTGGTCGGGACCTGTCCCGACCTCGGCACCGTCGAGCAGGTCCAGCAGCCCCTGCGCTGGCTGGCCCGGCGGGCCTCCCGTCAGCTGGCGGCCGCCCAGACGATCGGCGTCGTCGAGCAGGGCGGCCGCACCGTGTCCCTGGGCGACCTGCTGGGCCCGGAGTTCGCGGCGAACCCGAGGGAGCTGTTCGGGCCGGACAACTACCACCCGTCGGCGGAGGGCTACGCGACCGCGGCGATGGCGGTGCTGCCGACGGTGTGCGCGGCCCTCGGGCTGTGGCCGGCGGACGAGGAGCGCCCGGACGTCAGCCGCCGCGAGGGCTTCCTGCCCGTGGCCCGCGCCGCGGCGGAGGCCGTCGCCGAGCCGGGCACCGAGGTCACGGCGGCGATGCCGACGGGGCCGAAGGGGCCATGGGCGCTGCTGAAGAGGCGGAGGCGGCGGAGGGTGCCCGAGCCGGAGCGGGCGCCGGTCACTCCGTCACCGTGAGCCCTTCATGGCCGACCGCCAAAAAGCAAGCGCTTAGAAAACTGCGGCCAGGGTCACACCCCCATCCCCGTGACCACGCCTCTACGTACGGGTAACTTCCCAACCAGCCCTGCCCGGAAGAACCCGTACGCCAATGGAGCCGTGATGCCCGAAGCAGTGATCGTCTCGACCGCCCGCTCCCCCATCGGCCGCGCCGTCAAGGGCTCCCTCAAGGACCTGCGCCCCGACGACCTCACCGCCACGATCATCCAGGCCGCCCTCGCCAAGGTCCCCGAGCTGGACCCGCGCGACATCGACGACCTGATGCTCGGCTGCGGTCTGCCCGGCGGGGAGCAGGGCTACAACCTGGGGCGGATCGTCGCCGTGCAGATGGGCATGGACCACCTGCCGGGCTGCACGATCACCCGTTACTGTTCCTCCTCGCTCCAGACGAGCCGCATGGCCCTGCACGCCATCAAGGCCGGCGAGGGCGACGTCTTCATCTCGGCCGGTGTCGAGATGGTCTCCCGCTACGCCAAGGGCAGCTCGGACGGCCTTCCGGGCACCACCAACCCGCTCTTCGACGAGGCCCAGGCCCGCACCGCGGCCACCGCCGCCTCCGAGGGCTCCACCTGGCACGACCCGCGCGAGGACGGCCTGCTCCCCGACCCGTACATCGCGATGGGCCAGACCGCCGAGAACCTGGCCCGGGTCAAGGGCGTCACCCGCCAGGACATGGACGAGTTCGGCGTCCGCTCCCAGAACCTCGCCGAGGAAGCCATCAAGAACGGCTTCTGGGAGCGCGAGATCACCCCGGTCACGCTGCCCGACGGCACGGTCGTCAGCAAGGACGACGGCCCGCGCGCCGGCGTCACCCTGGAGGCCGTCGGCGGCCTGAAGCCGGTGTTCCGCCCGGACGGGCTGGTCACGGCGGGCAACTGCTGCCCGCTGAACGACGGCGCCGCCGCGGTCGTGATCATGTCCGACACCAAGGCGCGCGAGCTGGGCCTCACCCCGCTCGCCCGGATCGTGTCCACCGGTGTCTCGGGCCTGTCCCCCGAGATCATGGGCCTCGGCCCGGTGGAGGCGTCGAACCAGGCCCTGCGCCGCGCCGGCCTCACCATCGACGACATCGACCTGGTCGAGATCAACGAGGCGTTCGCCGCGCAGGTGATCCCCTCCTACCGCGACCTGAACATCCCGCTGGAGAAGCTGAACGTGAACGGCGGCGCGATCGCCGTCGGCCACCCCTTCGGCATGACCGGCGCCCGCATCACCGGCACGCTGATCAACTCCCTGCAGTTCCACGACAAGCAGTTCGGCCTGGAGACGATGTGCGTCGGCGGCGGCCAGGGCATGGCCATGGTCATCGAGCGCCTCAGCTGACCGAGTTGGCGTCCCGTTCGGTGCAACGCCGAAAGTAGTCGTCCGCGCACCCGCCGTGAGGTCATGGCCCAGAACCCTTGAACCACCGGGGTTCTGGGCCGTTTTGTGATCCAATCTCCGTCAGGATGTGACCTATCTCCCTCTGCGCAGGGATTTACGCAGGTCAGAACCGTTCTCACACTAAACTCCGGGCCCAAAGTCCTGTCCGTTTCGTGACGTTACGCACTGACAGCGGGATAGTCCGCCCTTCAAGCTGATGTAGGAAGTCGGGGGTCGACTTTGAACCGGGAGTACGTCAGTGAGCGCCATGCCGATCGCCTTGCTGGTCACCACGGCCGCCACGGGCGCCGTGGGCGTCGCCGTCCTGCGCACCCTCTTGCAGCTGCGCCGGCAGGTGGCGGCCCTGCACACCCAGCTCGCCGGGACGAACACGGCGGCCGCCGCGCACGGCCTCGTGCCCGCCGCCCGGCTCGCCGGTGAGGCCGACGAGATACGCGCCGCGGTGGCCGAGGCCCTCGCGGAGGAGCGGGAGCGGGAACTCGCCGAGGCGCGCGCCTTCTGGGCCGCGCAGGAGGCCCGGGACGCCGACGCGCCCACCCTCCTCGGGCTGACCGACAGCGAGCTGTTCCTGCCCCGCCAGAGCGACTTCGTGGGCCTGGAGCACCTGGAGCCGGTCGCCGAGCCGGCCGCGGACGCCGACGAGTTCGCCGCGGACTCGCCCGAACTGGCCGCGGCCCGCCGCCGGCACCCCTCCCACCCGGACTTCGTGCCGGTCCAGTCACCGGTCGTGAACGACCATGAGCGCACGGTGGCGACGCTGGAGGAACTCGCCGCTTCGCGAACGGAACTGGCCGACGTCCGCCCGGGTCCGCTCGGCACGCTCGACGTCTACGTCTTCGCCGACGGCACCACGCTGTGCATGACCCCGGGCCACAAGGAGACCGCGGAACGCCTCTCCGCGGCCCTGACGGCCGGCGAGACGCCGATACTGCTGGGCGGTTCGGGAGTCTCGGGCGCGTACACGCTGACGTTCGCGTGCGGTGAGGAGAACGTCTACATCCTGGCGGACCGGGTCATAGCGAGTCTGTAGCCCGCCGGGTTCAGACGCCCGCCCGCTTCTGCGCCTCCTCCACCAGCCGTACGGCTTCGTCGATCTGGCCCTCGTCCGTGAGGACGAGGGCCAAGTCGTGCACGGCGACGGTGATTTGGTCCGCGGCGGCGAACATGCCCGCGTCCGGCATCTCCCGCGGCTCACCGGAGGGGTCCTCCAGAAGCTGCGCCCGGCGCGCCAACTCCCTGGCCAGACCCAGTGCCTCGGCCGCGGCGCCCCGTTGCAGCCGGCTCTGCGGAGCGGCCCGCAAACGGTCGGCGAAGTGATCCACAGCCTGCGTCAGACGCGTCGTATCAGCCACGGCGCAACCGTACGCGCCGCACCGGGACTGTTGCCAACACGCGAACGCTCAGGCACGGTGACCTGAAGGACCGGCTTACATCCCCTTTGCGTCCGGAGGCGCCGATGTCCCACGTCCTCTCCGAGGAGACCCACCGCAACATGCTCGCCCGCATCCCCCATTGCACCGGTCGTGAAGTCTCCGACTGGATCCGCACCGTCGAAGAAGGCCCGGCTCTCTTCCGCTTCGAGGAAAAGGTCAGCTGGCTCCGCCACGAACACAACCTCGCGTACGGCCACGCGAAGGCGATCGTCCACGAGTACGACCTGAGGAGGGCCGCGCGCAAGTTCCTGTAGCGGCGCGCACGACGACACGACGAAGGGCCCCCGGGACGGATGCCCGGGGGCCCTTCGCTACGACCGTACGACCGTCGTGATCACTCGCTCGTGATCAGTCGCTGTTGATCAGTCGCTGTTGAGGATCGAGATGAGCCTCAGGAACTCCATGTAGATCCAGACCAGCGTCATGGTCAGACCGAACGCCGCCAGCCAGGCCTCGTCCTTCGGCGCGCCGTAGGCGATGCCGTCCTCGACCTGCTTGAAGTCGAGAGCCAGGAAGCAGGCGCCGAGCAGGACACCGATGATGCCGAACAGGATGCCGAGGCCGCCGCTGCGGAAGCCGAGGCCGTCACCGCCGCCGAAGACGGCGAACAGCAGGTTCACGGCCATCAGCAGGACGAAGCCGAGCGCGGCCGCCATGACGAAGCCGTAGAAACGCCGGTTGACCCGGATCCAGCCCGCCTTGTACGCCACCAGGACCGCGGCGAACACGGCGAGCGTGCCGATCACTGCCTGCATGGCCGCACCGCTCGCGATGCGGTTGTCGACCACGCTGGAGACGACGCCGAGGAAGACGCCCTCGAGCGCGGCGTACGACACGATCAGCGCGGGCGAGGCCTTGCGCTTGAAGGACTGGACGAGCGCCAGAACCATGCCGATCAGACCGGCGCCGATGGCGATGCCGTAGGACCGGTTGATGTTCGCGTCGTCGACCGGCAGCGCCGCCCAGGCGACCGCGGCCGTGACGATGAGAATGCCGAGGGTCGTACCGGTGCGCATGACGACGTCGTCCATCGTCATCCGGCCGGTGGTGACCGGGGCCTGCGGCGGCGCGCCGTGCTGCAGGTCCTGCTGGGCGTAAGGGTTCTGCGCGTAGGGGTTCTGCGCGTACGGGTTGCCGGCCTGCGGCTGGGCGTAGGGGTTGCCCTGCGTGCCCACGGCTGCGCCCCCGGCCTGCGGCTGGGCGTTGAAGCCCGCGTAGCCGTTGTCGCGGCTGAACCCCCGTCGCGAGAAGACCGGGTTGCTGCTCCTCATTTCACTCCTCCATGGCCACTTCGTGTGGGCCTTGGCGTCAAGAGTAATAGGTAGGCAAAGGAATGACCCTAGTGCTTGGGGAGGATCTTTCCCTCGTCGTGCTGCGCAACACGCTACGCGGCCGGTCGATTCCCAGCCACGATGGGGGCAGGTTCATGACCATTCCGGTACATCGGGTCAGCCGAAGGGGAACCCGGTGTATCCCTCGGCGAGGTCGGTCTCCGCGGCCGTGGACGTGGCGATCCGTTCCAGCCGCGCGATCTGGAGCCGGTCCTCGAAGGGAGGGGCGTCGGGCGCCCGGTGCAGGAGGGTCGTCATGTCGTACGAGAACCGCTCGGCCTGCCACACCCGCCGCAGACAGGTCTCCGAGTAGGCGTCGAGCAGCTCGGCGGACCCCGTGTCCCGCTGGTGGGTGAGGGCCCGCGCGAAGGTGACGACGTCCCCGACGGCCAGATTCAGCCCCTTCGCCCCGGTCGGCGGCACGATGTGGGCGGCGTCCCCGGCCAGGAAGAGCCGCCCGTGCCGCATGGGCTCGTGGACGTAGGAGCGCATGGGTGTGACGGACTTCTGGGTGATGGGCCCGCGTTCGAGGGCCCACCCGTCCTCGGTCTCGAAGCGCCGCTCCAGCTCGTCCCAGATCTCCTCGTCGCTCCAGCTCTCGGCGTCCGTGCCCTCGGGGACCTGGAGGTAGAGCCGGGACACGGACGGCGACCGCATGGACAGCAGCGCGAAACCGCGGTCGTGCCGGGCATAGACCAGCTCGTCGTGCGAGGGCGGGACGTCGGCGAGGATGCCGAGCCAGCCGAAGGGGTACGTCCGCTCGAAGACACGGACGAGTTCCTCGGGCACCGCCTTGCGGGCCACCCCCCAGAACCCGTCGCACCCGACGACGTACTCGCACTCGAGGACGTCCTCGCGCCCTTCGTGCCGGAACCGGACGACGGGCCGGTCACTGTCGGCGCCCTCGACGGCCAGCGCCTCCGCCTCGAACAGCAGCGGGCCGCCCTCCTTGAGCTGGAGGGCGATGAGGTCCTTGCAGACCTCGGTCTGCGCGTACACCATCACGGACCGGCCGCCGGTGAGGGCGGGGAAGTCGACGCGGTGCCGCTTGCGCTCGTACCGCAGCTCGATCCCGTCGTGCCGCAGCCCCTCGCGGTCCATGCGCTCGCCGGCCCCGGCCGCGCGCAGCACGTCGACGGTCCCCTGCTCCAGGATTCCGGCGCGCTGGCGGTGCTCGACGTAGGCGCGGTCGCGGGACTCCAGGACGACCGCGTCGATGCCCGCGTTGTGGAGCAGCCGGGCGAGGAGGAGGCCGGCGGGGCCGGCTCCGATGATGCCGACGGTGGTGCGCATCGACGAACCTCTCTGTTCGTGTAGTGAAATTTACTTCACCATTTCCTGCGCCGAGTCTGCGACGGCCCGGGGCCCCTGTCAACGGTCGGTGCGCGGCAGAACGCCCGGGCGGAGCTCGATGCGGACGGTGTCGTCGTCCTCGATGACGTAGGTGGGGTCGGTGTCGTGGTCCCAGCCGACGCGGAGGAGGTAATAGCGGTGGTCGCGTTCGAGGAGGAGGCGGAGATCGGTGTAGCGGTAGCGGTAGTGGACGCCCTTGCCGAGGTCTTCGTAGTGGGGGCCGGGCGGGGCGAAGTCGAGACGCTCGGTGCTCATGAGGACTACGGCGACGCGGCGCGCGACCTGTTCGGCGTCGCGCTGCGCGTCCTGCCGGCCGAGTTGCCCGGCGACCAGGGCCGCGACCCAGGTGAGGAAGAGTCCGGCGACGAGGAGGGAGCCGGCGCGTTCCCAAGGGGCGCGGATGCGGGGCCGCTGCGCGGGTTGAGCGGCGTGGGTCAGCCCCAGGAGGAGCCCGCCCGCCACGAGAAGGGGCGCCAGCCAGCGGACGGGCTGGATCCAGCGCCACAGCACCATGAGGACGACACCTACGACGACGAAGGCGAGATACGACCGTGCGACGGCTCGTCCGAAGTCGCGGATGCGGCGGATCCGGTGGCCGGGGACGTGCAGGACCGCCAGCAGGCGGGGCAGCGCGGGGACCAGGAGGGCCAGGGCCATGAGCTCCAGCACGGGGAGCGTGGCCAGACGCAGGCTGCGCATGACGAGTTCGAAGGTGCTGAAGCCGACGGCGAAGGGATTGAGGCGGAAGTAGCCGAAGTAGGCGTTCGTGTAGATGTAGCCCGCGTACAGCATCAGGGCACCGGCGAAGGACGCCAGTCCGGCCACGGAGTTGGCGAGTTCGAGTGGGCTGCGGGCGGCGGGCGGCGGGGCCGTGGTCCCTGGGGATCTCAGACGGGTGGGACGGATGCGCGGGGGCGCGGGCCGACGGCGTCGCGGCCGGGGTGGCGTGGGGGAACCTGCAGGGCCCTGGGGAGCGGAGGCCATGCCGTCAGCTCTGTTCCGGGGACACGCCCGTGTCGTCGGTGTCTTCGACGGGCGACGGGGTGTCGCTCGTCCCCTCGCTCCCGCCCCCGGTCGTCAGGCCGCCCGGCTCGGGACAGGAGGTCCCGCTCTCGGCCAGGGCCGGCGAAGAACAGCCGGGCGACGGGGGCGCACTGCCCGTCGGCCCGCCGTCGAGACCAGCACCCGGTGCCCCGTCACCCCAGGTGTCCGAAGGCGGCGGATCCACTGGCGGAACCCCCGGATCGCCGTCGGTCCCGGCACCTCCGTCAGTTCCGGCACCCCCGTCGGTTCCATCGGTTCCGCCGCTTCCGTCGGTCCCCCCACCCGATGCGGGGCCGCCGCTGACGGCACCCCCGTCACCCGCGGTCGTGACCGGTCCGGTCCCTCCCGGTGCCGGTCCTCCGCCACCCGGGCCGCCCCCGCTCCCGAGCCGCACCCGGTCAGGACTCCGAGTCCCAGGATCACCGCCAGACAGACCCCGGCGACGCCTCTCCGCACGCACAGAACACGCATGGCCCCCTCCCCCGACGGGACGCTTCGTTCAAGCAGCGCCGCGCAACTGCGCGAACGCGATGCACTGAAGGCAGCGTCCCACCGCAGCCGGCATCCAGCCATCGGCTTTACGGAAAAGGGACGAATGAGGTCGGAGGTGCCCGGAACCGGACTTGAACCGGTACGCCCGCGAGGGGCAGCGAGGTTTAAGCTCGCCGTGTCTGCATTCCACCATCCGGGCAGGCCATGGGCTCCGCATCGAGGTCCCGAGCCTATCGGGGCGCGTCCCCCGAACAGCGGACGGGCGGACCGATGTTGTCTTATTTTATTGACGTCTGAGGGTGCATCAGCCCGTGGAACGCGCCATCCGCACTTGCCAATAGCCTTACGTGCGAGGCCCGGCAGCGCATGCGGAATGACGGAATTTCACCGCCTCAACCGGGGGGCTCCACCTGTTCTCGACGCGGCGGCCGCTCAGGGACGTCCGTCATCCCCAGGTATGACACGGCCACCTCCGGTCAGACTCGAGTCGCCCTCCGGAACCGGAACAGCGGGTGACTACACGGCGTCGAGGCGACGCGACGATGGTTCAAGGTCCGAAAGGCCGCAGGAACACAAGAACGCAGAACCGCCGTCGTCGTCCGTCAAGGAGCACCCACCCGTGACCACCACTCCCATCGCCGACCGGACCACCTCCGTGGCCGCGCGCGCCACGGATCTGTCGAAGATCTACGGACAGGGCGAGACCCAGGTGGTCGCGCTCGACCGGGTCTCCGTCGAGTTCCGGCAGGCCGAGTTCACCGCGATCATGGGCCCGTCGGGGTCCGGCAAGTCGACGCTGATGCACTGCGTCGCCGGACTCGACACGTTCTCCTCCGGCTCCGTGCGCATCGGCGACACCGAGCTGGGCTCGCTGAAGGACAAGCAGCTCACCAAGTTGCGCCGGGACAAGATCGGCTTCATCTTCCAGGCGTTCAACCTGCTGCCGACGCTCACCGCGCTGGAGAACATCACGCTCCCGATGGACATCGCGGGCCGCAAGCCGGACAAGCAGTGGCTGGAATCCGTCATCCAGATGGTCGGCCTCAAGGACCGCCTCTCGCACCGGCCCTCCCAGCTCTCCGGCGGCCAGCAGCAGCGCGTCGCCGTCGCCCGCGCCCTCGCCTCCCGTCCCGACATCATCTTCGGCGACGAGCCGACCGGAAACCTCGACTCCCGCTCCGGCGCCGAGGTGCTGGGCTTTCTCCGCAACTCCGTACGGGAGTTGGGGCAGACGGTGGTCATGGTGACCCACGACCCGGTGGCCGCCGCGTACGCGGACCGTGTCGTCTTCCTCGCCGACGGGCGGATCGTCGACGAGATGTACCGGCCGACCGCCGACAACGTGCTTGATTTCATGAAGCAGTTCGACGCGAAGGGCCGTACCTCCTGATGTTCCGCACCGCCCTGCGCAACGTCCTCGCGCACAAGGCCCGGCTCCTCATGACCGTCCTCGCCGTGATGCTCGGCGTGGCCTTCGTGTCGGGGACGCTGGTCTTCACCAACACCATCTCGGACGCCTACCAGAACAGTTCCGCCAAGGGCTTCGACCAGGTCGACGTGGCGGTCCGGCCCGACTACCAGGAGAGCAAGGGCAACAAGGTCGGCACGACCCCCGAACTCACCCAGGCGCTGCTCGACAAGAGCGCGAAGACCCCGGGCGCCGCCTCCGCCATCGGCGTCGTCAGCGGCTTCACCGCCCTCGCCGACAAGGACGGCAAGCTCATCGGCGGCGGCTTCCAGTCGCAGGGCGGGAACTACTGGGGCGCCGAGGACCCCCGGTACCCGCTCGTCGAGGGCACGGCCCCAAAGGGCGCCGGCCAGGTCGCCATCGACTCCGCGACCGCGAAGCGCGCCGGGTACGAGGTCGGCGACACAATCCGTATGTCGATCGACGGTCCGGTCCTCTCCCCCACCGTCACCGGCATCTTCACCACCGACGACGGCAATGTCGCGGCCGGCGGCAGCCTCGCGCTGTTCGACACGGCGACCGCGCAGAAGCTGTTCGGCAAGACCGGCACGTACGACGAGATCGACGTGCAGGCCGCCCCGGGCACCTCCCAGACGGCGCTGCGGGCCGCGCTCGACAAGTCCCTCCCGGCGAAGCTCGTCGAGACCACGACCGGCAAGCAACTCGCCGACGACCAGGCCGAGTTGATCTCCTCCCAGATGGGCAGCTTCCGGCAGATGCTGCTGGTCTTCGCGGGCATCGCGCTGTTCGTCGGTACGTTCATCATCGCCAACACCTTCACCATGCTGGTCGCCCAGCGCACCAAGGAGCTGGCGCTGCTGCGGGCCGTCGGCGCCTCCCGGCGTCAGGTCACCCGCTCGGTGCTCGTCGAGGCGTTCGTCGTCGGCACGGTCGCCGGGGTGACCGGTCTGATCGCGGGCATCGGGATCGGCGCCGGGATGCGGTCGCTGATGGGCGCGCTCGACGCGACCGTCCCGGACGGGCCGCTGGTCGTCTCCGGCGGCACGATCGCCACCGCCCTCGCGGTCGGCATCCTGATCACCATGCTGGCGGCGTGGCTGCCGGGCCGCCGGGCCGCGAAGATCCCGCCGGTCGCGGCGATGAGCAGCGTGCACGCGCAGGCCACCACGAAGTCACTGGTGCTGCGCAACACCCTCGGCGCACTGTTCTCCGGCGTCGGTGTCGCGGTGGTCCTCTGGGCGACGACGCTGAACAGCTCCGACGGCCAGGCCCCCATGGGCATCGGCGCGGTCCTGCTCATCATCGGCGTGTTCATCCTGACCCCGCTGCTGTCCCGCCCGCTGATCGCGGCCGCCGCCCCGGTGCTGCGCGTCTTCGGTACGGCGGGCAAGCTGGCCCGGCAGAACTCGGTCCGCAACCCCCGTCGTACGGCCGCCACCGCGTCCGCGCTGATGATCGGCCTGACCCTGATCACCGGTATGACGGTGATGGCGGGCAGCCTGCAGAAGTCCATCGACGAGATGGCGTCGGCGGCGATCCGCGCGGACTACGTCGTGTCGATGGCGAACGGCAACGAGCTGTCCCCGGACGTCGACCGCAAGCTCGACGCCACCGACGGCGTCACCATCACCAGCCCGCTGCGCAACGCCCCCTCGCGCATCGACGGCGAGACCGAGTACCTGACCGGCGTGACCGGCGCGGCGATCGGCGAGCTGACCGACCTGAAGGTCGACAGCGGCTCCTTCAAGGTGGGCGGCGGCCAGGTGGTCGTCGACAGCGACACCGCCAAGTCCCGTGACTGGACGGCCGGTTCGACGTTCACGGCGCACTTCGAGGACGGCAGGGCGCAGCGGCTCACGGTCTCCGGGGTCTACGAGGGCAACGAGCTGATCCGGGGCATCATGGTCGACAACAAGACCCTCACCCCGCATCTGAGCGACCCGGCCGACATGCAGGTCCTGGTGAAGACGGCCGACGGCGCCTCCGACGCCACGAAGGACCGGCTGGTGAAGGCCCTCGGCACCAACCCGGCCATCAAGGTGCAGAGCAAGCAGGACCTGTCCGACGACATCGCGCAGATGTTCACGCTGATCCTGAACATGGTCTACGGCCTGCTCGCCATGGCGGTGCTCGTCGCGGTCCTCGGGGTCATCAACACCCTGGCCATGTCGGTCTTCGAGCGCTCGCAGGAGATCGGTATGCTCCGCGCGATCGGCCTGGACCGCAAGGGCGTCAAGCGGATGGTGCGCCTGGAGTCCCTGGTGATCTCGCTGTTCGGCGGTGTCCTCGGCATCGGCCTGGGCGTGTTCTTCGGCTGGGCGGCCGGGGAACTGCTGGGCACGAAGATGGCGACGTACGAACTCGTCCTGCCCTGGGGGCGGATGGCGCTGTTCCTGCTGGGCGCGGCGGTCGTCGGCGTGCTGGCGGCTCTGTGGCCGGCCCGGCGTGCGGCGAAGCTGAACATGCTGTCGGCCATCAAGGCCGAGTAGCGTCCGGCCGTACCGCAGTGGGGGCCCGTCACCAGCGAGTGACGGGCCCCTTCGGTCTGTTCAGTTCCAGGTGCGTGCCCGCAGCGGCATCCCGGAGTCACCGGAGTCGAGGGCGCGGACGGCCAGGACCTGGTTGACGCCGATGCTGTTGCGTTCGAAGGCGAGCGCGCTGGCGGCCATGTAGAGCCGCCAGACCCGGGCCCGGCCGGCTCCGGCGAGCCGGACGGCGCGGGCCCAGTCGGCCTCCAGTCGGGCCACCCAGCGGCGCAGGGTGAGGCCGTAGTGCTCGCGGATCGACTCGACGTCACGCACCTCGAACCCGGCGCGTTCCAGCTGGGTGACGGTGGTGCCGAGCGGGGCGAGCTCGCCGTCGGGGAAGACGTAGGCGTCGATGAACTCGTCGACGTGGTACGCCGATTCGTCGCGCTGGGGGCGGCGGGCGATCTGGTGGTTGAGGAGCCGGCCGCCGGGTCCCAGGAGGGCGTACAGGTCCTCGGCGTACTCCAAGTAGCGTTCGGCGCCGACGTGTTCGGCCATGCCGATGGAGGAGATCGCGTCGTAGGGGCCGTCCGTGACGTCCCGGTAGTCCTGGACGCGGATCTCGATCCGGTCGGTCAGGCCCTCGTCGGCGACGCGCTTGCGGGCGTAGGCGGCCTGCTCCTGGGAGAGGGTGATGCCGACGACCCGCACGCCGTGCTCGCGGGCGGCGTGGATCGCCATCGAGCCCCAGCCGCAGCCGACGTCGAGGAGCCGCTGACCGGGGGTCAGGGCGAGCTTGCGGCAGACGAGTTCGAGCTTGTCGCGCTGGGCGCTCTCGAGCGTGCCGCCGGGGGTCTCCCAGTAGGCGCACGAGTAGACCATCGACGGGCCGAGGACGATCTCGTAGAAGTCGTTGCCGACGTCGTAGTGGTGGCTGACCGCGCGTCTGTCCGTGCGCTTGGTGTGGAGGTGGCCGCGGTGCCGGCGGACCTCCTCGGGCGGCGGGGCGGGCGGCAGCGGCAGCCCGGAGAGCCGCACGAGGCCGCGCAGGGCGGCGCGCACCTCGGGGTCGCGGAGCAGCGCGGCCCGGCTCCTGGTGCCCTCGCCGCGTTCCCAGACGAGGCCGGAGATCAGGTCGAGAGCGGTGTAGAGGTCGCCTTCGATGTCGAGGTCCCCCGCGACCCAGGCGCGGGCGAGACCGAGTTCGCCGGGCTTGTACAGCAGCCGGCGCACCGCCCGGCGGTTGCGCAGCACCAGCGCCGGGGCGCCCGGCGGTCCCGCCTGCGAGCCGTCCCACGCCCGCACGCGGACCGGGAGCGGGGCTCCCAGCAGGAGTTCGAAGAGGTTCTTCAGCCGCGACGCGGCGTCGGCCATGGCGCACACCTCCGTGACGATGATCCCGGAATTGTCCACCTACGTAAACAGTGACAAGGGGTGACGCAATCCCGGGACACGCCGAAGATCCCCGGACACGCCGAAGGGCCTCCCGCACCACGGATGGCGGGAGGCCCTTCGGTTCGTACGTCGTACGTCTTACGTCGTTCAGCGACCGGAGTCGGTCAGGAGGCCTTGGCCTTCTCGTGAGTCTTCTCCGGGGCCGTCTCCGGCTGCGCCGCCGCGGCGGGCGCCGGCGCGGGCTTGGCGGCCTCGTAGAACTCCTCGCGCGGAGTCTCCAGGGCGCCCAGGGCGACGACCTCGCGCTTGAGGAACATCGCGAGCGTCCAGTCGGCGAAGACGCGGATCTTGCGGTTCCACGTCGGCATCGCCAGACCGTGGTAGCCACGGTGCATGTACCAGGCGAGACGGCCCTTGAGCTTGATCTTCATCTTGCCCATGACGATCATCGCCACGCCCTTGTGGAGGCCGAGACCGGCCACCGCGCCCTTGTTGGAGTGCGCGTACTCCTTCTGCGGGAAGCCCCGCATGCCGGAGACCACGTTGTCGCCGAGGACCTTGGCCTGACGCAGCGCGTGCTGGGCGTTCGGCGGGCACCAGGCGTTCTCGACGCCGGCCTTGCGGGCGGCGACGTCCGGGACCTGGGCGTTGTCGCCGGCGGCCCAGATGTAGTCGGTGCCCTGGACCTGGAGGGTCGGGGCGGTGTCGACGTGACCGCGCGGGCCCAGCGGGAGGCCGTAGCGGGCCAGGACCGGGTTCGGCTTGACGCCGGCGGTCCAGACGATCGTGTTGGAGTCGACCTCCAGGCCGTTCTTCAGCACGACGTGGCCGTCGACGCAGGAGTCCATCGAGGTGGAGAGGTAGATCTCCACGCCGCGGCTCTCCAGGTGCTCCTTGCCGTAGGTGCCCAGCTTCGGGCCGACCTCGGGGAGGATCTTGTCGGCGGCGTCGACGAGGATGAACCGCATGTCCTCGCGGGAGACCGTCTTGTAGTACTTGGCCGCGTCGCGGGCCATGTCCTCGACCTCACCGATGGTCTCCGCACCGGCGAAGCCGCCGCCGACGAAGACGAAGGTGAGCGCCTTGCGGCGGATCTC
Organism: Streptomyces sp. GKU 895; assembly: GCA_002027195.1. Lineage (GTDB taxonomy): Bacteria > Actinomycetota > Actinomycetes > Streptomycetales > Streptomycetaceae > Streptomyces. Next base: position 41,800 of record MWJO01000049.1, read on the forward strand.
CTCGTCGGTGGTGGAGTCGGCCTTGTCCAGCTGCTCCAGGACGTGGTTGCGCAGGCCGATGGCCTCCTCGACGCCCTTCATGCCGATGCCCTGCTCGGCGAGGCCGGGGATCGGGAAGGTGCGGGAGACCGCGCCGAGCGCGATCACCAGGTAGTCGAAGGGCAGCTCGTACGCCTCGCCGACCAGCGGGGCGATCGTGGCGACCTTGCGGTCCTGGTCGATGGTGGTGACCCGGCCGGTGAGAACCTCCGCCTTGGGCAGCACGCGTCGCAGCGGGACGACGACGTGGCGCGGGGAGATGCTGCCGGCGGCGGTTTCGGGGAGGAAGGGCTGGTAGGTCATGTACGACCGGGGGTCGACGACCGTGACGGTCGCCTCTCCGTAGCGCATCTTCTTGAGGATGCGCCGAGCTGCGTACAGGCCTACGTACCCACCGCCTACTACGAGGATCCTGGGACGCTCCGTGGTGCTCATGCCATCGAGTATCCACCCGCTCCTAGGGGGTCGCTCGTGCGCCCCTTCACAAGCTCCGACAGGGGGTGTGTTATCCTCCGCGACTCGCGTGATCAACGTCATGGCGCGGATCCGGAACCGGCTGCCACGGCGGACCGTTGTCAATGCCGCGTGAGCTGCCTCTCTTGGCCTCCGCGACCCCTGTGAGGGGTCCGAAATCACCCCTCGGGAACCCCTCGGTGGAGGGCCTCCGCCGACCCCCTGTATCACACTTCTGAACACGTTCAATGGCCTTTGAGGGCCCCGGAAGGGTCAGTCGGCCGCTTTTCGTGGTTCCGCAGGGCGGAATTCCTTGTGAAGAACTTCACGAAGTTTCTCGGAGGCACGCCCCCGAGGGCCGTTTCCGGGCCCCCTGGAGGCGCTCATACGTTATCCGACCTGCTCAGCAGATGGCTACTGATCGGTAACAAAAGAGGGCTACGCCACCGAGAACGCGATGCCGTCGAGGATGTCGTGCTCGCTCACGACGACCTCCTCGGCCCCGATCCGCTCCATGATCGACAGCAGGACGAGGGCCCCCGCCGCGATGACGTCCACGCGCCCCGGGTGCATGGAGGGCACGGTCGCCCGCTCGGCGTGCGTGGAGTGCAGCAGCCACTCGGTGATCTCGCGGACCTTCTCGCGCGAGACGCGGGAGTGGTGGATGCGCTCCGAGTCGTACTCGGGCAGCTCCTGCGCGATCGCCGACACGGTCGTGACGGACCCGGCGAGCCCCACCAGCGTGCGCGCCTCGCGCAGCGGCACGGTCTCCTCGGCCAGGTCCAGGGCGGCCTCGATGTCCGCCCGCATGGCGGCGATCTGCGCCTCGGAGGGCGGGTCGGAGACGACACCGTCCCGGACGAGATGCCGCTCGGTCATCCGCACACAGCCGACGTCCACGGACCGCGCGGCCCGCACCTGCTCCGCGCCGACCACGAACTCGGTCGAACCGCCGCCGATGTCCACGACCAGATAGGGCGTGGCGAGGTCGGCACGGCCCTTGAGCTCTCCCGTGGCACCGGTGAAGGAGAACTCCGCCTCCTGGTCGCCGCTGATCACCTCGGGCTCCACGCCGAGGATGTCCAGCACCCCGCGCACGAAGTCGTCCCGGTTCTCGGCGTCCCGCGAGGCGGACGTGGCGACGAACCGCAGCCGCTCCGCGCCCAGCTCCTTGATGACGGCCGCGTACTCGCGGCACGCCGCGAACGTCCGCTCCAGCGCCTCGGGAGCCAGCCGCCCGGTCCGGTCGACGCCCTGCCCGAGCCGCACGATCGTCATCCGGCGGTCCAGGTCGACGAGTTCACCGGTGGCCGGGTCGCAGTCGGCGACCAGGAGACGGATGGAGTTGGTACCGCAGTCGATGGCGGCGACACGGGTCACTGCTCGTCCTCCTTCGGCAGGGTCACGCACGCACCCTTGCGCCACCACTCCGGCAGCATCGCGATCGCCTCGTCGCCCAGCGGGTTCACACCCGGCCCGGCGGCCAGGGAGTGGCCGACCAGGACGTGCAGGCACTTCACCCGGTCCGGCATGCCGCCCGCGCTCGGGAAGCCCTTGAGCTCCTCGATCTCGTCGCGCCGCCGGATGTAGTCCTCGTGCGCCGCCCGGTACGCGGCGGCCAGCTCCGGGTCGGTCCGCAGGCGCTCGGTCATCTCCTTCATCACGCCGTTCGCCTCCAGCGTGCCGATCGCGGAGTTCGCCTTCGGGCACGTCAGGTAGTACAGCGTCGGGAAGGGCGTGCCGTCGGGGAGCCGGGGGGCCGTCTCCACCACGTCCGGCTGCCCACAGGGACACCGGTGCGCGATGGCGCGCAGCCCGCGCGGCGGACGCCCGAGCTGCTGCTTGAAGGCCTCGACGTCGGCGTCGGTCGGCTCGGTGCGCGGGGTGGTGGGCGGGGGCGTTTCCATGCCTGTTACTGAATTCCTCTGTCGGTCTACTGGTCGGAGGCGTCGGACTTGTCGACCCCGTCCCAGACGTTCGAGTACCAGGGGCGGTCCGCCGCCCCCAGGTCGGCCCGCGACTGCTGGGCCGCGCCCGGGTCGACGACGATGAACCCCGTCTCCCCCGGCATCACATAGTGCAGCCGCTGCCGGATCTGCTGCTCGGCGTACGCGTCGTCCTGCCACCGCGCCTTGAGGTCGCGCAGCTGCTCGACGCGCTGCCGGGCCTGGTCCTGCTCCCGCTGCAGATCGGCGATCTCGGCGCGCTGGGAGACGTACTGCCTTATCGGGTACGCGAGCGCGACGACCAGCGAGCACAGCACCAGCGCGAGCAGGGCCGCGCGGCCGGTGAGCCGCGAGCGGCGGGCCTGCCGCTTGGTCTGGGAGCGGTAGACCCGGGCCGCGGTCTGCTCGCCGAGCAGCCGGATCCGGGTCGCGGTGGAGAAACGGTCCCGGTCCTTGACGGCCATCTCTCACTCCCGTTCACACGCGCGTACGTCCCCGCACACGGTACGGGACCGAGTACGGGGACGTACGTACGACGCTGTCCTTGAGGGCTTTAAGGGTGTCAGCCCTTGAAGCGCGGGAAGGCCGAGCGGCCGGCGTACACCGCGGCGTCGTCGAGGATCTCCTCGATGCGCAGCAGCTGGTTGTACTTGGCGACGCGCTCGGAGCGGGCCGGGGCGCCGGTCTTGATCTGGCCGCAGTTGGTGGCGACGGCCAGGTCGGCGATGGTGACGTCCTCGGTCTCGCCGGAGCGGTGGGACATCATGCACTTGAAGCCGCTGCGCTGGGCGAGCTCGACGGCGTCCAGGGTCTCGGTGAGCGAGCCGATCTGGTTCACCTTGACCAGGAGGGCGTTGGCGGTGCCCTCCTCGATGCCGCGGGCGAGGCGCTCGGGGTTGGTGACGAACAGGTCGTCGCCGACGAGCTGGACCTTGTCGCCGAGCTTGTCGGTGATGACCTTCCAGCCGGCCCAGTCGTCCTCGAACAGCGGGTCCTCGATGGAGACGAGCGGGTAGGCCGCGACGAGCTCCTCGTAGTACTCCGTCATCTCGGCGGCGGAGCGCTCCTTGCCCTCGAACTGGTACTTGCCGTCCTTGTAGAACTCGGAGGCGGCGACGTCGAGGGCGAGGGCGACCTGCTCGCCGGGGATGTAACCGGCTTCCTTGATCGCCTCGAGGATGAGGTCCAGGGCGGCGCGGTTGGACTCGAGGTTCGGGGCGAAGCCGCCCTCGTCGCCGAGGCCGGTCGACAGGCCCTTGCTCTTCAGGACCTTCTTGAGGGTGTGGTAGACCTCGGTGCCCCAGCGCAGCGCCTCGGAGAAGGACTCCGCGCCGATCGGGGCGATCATGAACTCCTGGATGTCCACGTTGGAGTCGGCGTGCGAGCCGCCGTTCAGGATGTTCATCATCGGAACGGGCAGCAGGTGCGCGTTCGGGCCGCCCAGGTAGCGGAAGAGCGGGAGGTCGCTGGCCTCGGAGGCGGCGTGGGCGACGGCGAGCGAGACGCCGAGGATGGCGTTGGCGCCGAGGGAGCCCTTGTTGTCGGTGGCGTCCAGGTCGAACATCGCCTGGTCGATCAGCCGCTGCTCGGTGGCGTCGTAGCCGACCAGCTCGGGGCCGATCTGCTCGATGACGGCGAGGACGGCCTTCTCGACGCCCTTGCCCAGGTAGCGGTTCGGGTCACCGTCGCGGAGCTCGATGGCCTCGAAGGCGCCCGTGGAGGCGCCGGAGGGGACGGCGGCACGACCCGTGCTGCCGTCGTCGAGGCCGACCTCGACCTCGACCGTGGGGTTGCCTCGGGAGTCCAGGATTTCCCGGGCTACGACGACGTCGATGGACGGCACGAGCATCTCCTTCTTGGGATGTGACGCGGCTACGGCACTGCCGCAGCGACTCTGCGAGACGAGCCTAACCGGCTCCGGGCGATCGGCCACCGCGTGGACCGCCCCGTGGACAGAACCGATCGTAAATTGTTTCCGAATGGAACAAAGACGGTTCGAGAATCCCGGCACAAAAAACCCCGCCCCGGTGCGTACGGGGGAACACGCACCGGAGCGGGGGGCCCGTGGGGACGGGGGACCCTCACGAGGCCTTCAGTATGAGGACCACGGATGTGAGGGCGCTGTGGTTCAGCTGCGAGCCCCGTGTCACTTCAGGTGGGGCCGGCGGCCCGGGACTACTTCAGGTGAAGCTGCTGACCCGGGTAGATGAGGTCGGCGTCCTCGACGATGTCCTTGTTCAGCTTGAAGAGCTTCGCCCAGCCGCCCTTGATGTGGTGCTCGGCGGCGATGGTGCTGAGGGTGTCACCCTTGACGACCTTGTACTCGCCGTCGCCCTTCTTGACCTTCTTGCCGGTCGGGGTGGTGACGGTCTTCTTCGCGGCCGTGCGCTCCGAGGAGCGGGAGGTCGACTGCTCGGAGGAGCGGGTGCTGTCGCTGCTCGACGAGCTGGAGGAACCGGAGGACGACGAGCTGCCGCCGCCGTTGTAGGCGGCACCGGACAGGCCCACGCCACAGGTCGGCCAGGCGCCCTTGCCCTGGGAGGCGAGGACCTTCTCGGCGACGGCTATCTGCTGCGCCTTGGTGGCCTGGTTGGCCTGCGGGGCGTAGGCGGTGCCGCCGTACGCGGCCCAGGTCGAGGCCGAGAACTGCAGGCCGCCGTAGTAACCGTTGCCGGTGTTGATGGACCAGTTGCCGCCGGACTCGCACTGGGCGACGGCGTCCCACTCGGAGGCGGTGGCGGCGGAGGCGTTGCCGGCCGCCATCAGCGGGGCGGCGATGGCGACACCGGTGACGCCGGCGAGCGCGGCGGCGCGGGTGGCCTTGGACGGACGACGGTGCTTGCCCTTGCCGGAAAACAGCATGGTGGATCCCCTCACCGACGCCTGCGAGGTGAGCTGTCGGGTTCGGGCCGGTTGAGTTGCCCGGTCGCGCACCTCGCGGTGCGCGGCTTCACCCCAAGCCGGTCCAGCGTGAACTGCTGGGCCCGGCGCTTACCTTGGGTCCCCCGCTCCTGCCTACGGCGCTTGACGCGACGACTGTTCCCGGACGGCCGCTGGCAGGATTCGGCGTTGCGACAGCCGGGGCTCGTGGTGACGAGCGGTGTTGACCGTAGACACGGAACCCGGGGGATTTCAAAGACGATCAGGGCTTCTGAGACTCATCCCACACTTTCGCCAAACCGGACATTCGACGCGAAGCGTGACGTGAACTCCCGCCGGTTTTCGCCCTATTCAGCCCCGACTACGAGGGTCTGACCGGGCATGATGGCGCTCGGGTCGGAGCCGATGACCTTCTCGTTCACGGCGTAGAGGTGACGCCATCCGCCGTCGAGGCCAAGGGAGTCGGCGATGGAGGCCAGCGTGTCGCCCTCACGGACGGTGTACGCCTTCTCGTCGGCGCTCGCGCCACGGTGCCGGCCGGTGCCGGTCTCACCCTTGGCGTCGCTCCCGGCGCCACCCTCGCTGCCGCCCTTGTCGTCGCTCTTGCCGTCGCCACCGAGGGCGCCGATGTCGACGAGGCTCGAAGAGCCGCCCACTTGCCAGGAGTTATCCGATTCGACCTCATTCGCCGGAACCGTGGGCGAGCCGTCGGGTGACTGCGAGGCGGCCGGATCGGAGTCGGAGGTGTCCGACTTGGCGGACTTGTCCGCATCGGTAGCGGTGGAGGTGGAGGGCGAGGGGGAGGCGTCGGTGGAACCGGTACCCGACGCGTCGTCCGACGAGCCGGACTCCGCGGAGTTGGGCAACCCGGATGATTCCGAGCCCGATCCGGACGTATCGGACTCCGCGCCGGATCCCGACGCCGAGGACGAACCGGTCCCGAGGCCCGTGTCGACGTCGGCCGAGCCCGAGTCCTTGCTGAGCCCGTTGAGCAGCCCACAGGCGCCCCAGACGCCGACACCCTGGTCGGCGAGGACCTTCTCGGCGACGGCTATCTGCTGGTTGCGGCTGGCCAGGTCGGCGCTCGGGGCGTAGTCGAGGCCGCCGTACTTCTCCCAGTTCTCCTGCGAGAGGCTGAGCCCGCCGTAGGAACCGTCACCGTTGTTCTGGCTCCAGGAGCGTCGGTCTCGCACTTGGCGACCTTGTCCCAGGTGCCGCCGTCGGCCGCGCTCGCGCCGGTGGCGGCGAGCAGCGGGATCGCGATGGCGGAGCCGGTCACTCCGGCCGCGACGAGAAGTGCCGGAGCCTGGCGGGGGCGACGGTGACGACCGTTCCCGGAGAGCATGCGGGGACCTTTCGCGAGACAGCGGTGACCTGCGTGGCGGGTGAGGCTGGGCGCCACGCTGGTTGGTGAACGTATCGGCAGACGATCACTTGTCACAAGTTAATGCCGCGCAGATCACGTGAAGATCACAGAGGTGAGCGGAAGTCACCTTCACAATGACCAGCACCAATGGCCGAGTTGTCGCGAAGTCGGCCATGAGGTCGGCGCGAAGCGGACTGTGACGCTTCGCGAGGTCGGTGTGAAGCCGGCCGTGCCGTTCTACGAGGTCGGCGTGAACTCGACCGGCAATGTCCGCAGTCCGCGCATGATGAGGCCGCCACGCCATCTCAAGTCGGCTGCATCCGCCGCGAGTCGGAGGTCGGGGAGCCGGGTGAGGAGCGTGGCGAGCGCGGTCTGGCCCTCCAGCCGGGCGAGCGGTGCGCCGAGGCAGTAGTGGATGCCGTGGCCGTAGCCGAGGTGCTGGTTGTCACGACGGGAGAGGTCGAGGGTGTCGGGGTCGGCGAACCGCGCGGGGTCCCGGTCGGCGGCGGCGAGCACGACGAGGACGGGATCGCCGGAGGCGATGTCCTGCCCGCCGATGGTGAGGGGCTGGGTCGCGAAGCGCCAGGTGGCGAGCTCCACCGGGCCGTCGTAGCGCAGGAGTTCCTCGACGCCGGTCTCCAGGAGGCCGCTCTCGCCCGCGGCGAGGGAGTCCTGGAGGCGGGTGCGCTGGTCGGGGTGGGTGAGCAGGGCGTACGTGCCGTTGCCGATCAGGTTCACGGTGGTCTCGAACCCGGCGAAGAGCAGGATGAAGGCCATCGCCGCGGCCTCGTTCTCCGTGAGGTGCTCGCCGTGGTCGGAGGCCCGGATGAGACCGGAGATGAGGTCCTCACCGGGGACGGGCTCGGCGGGCAGGCTCGCGCGCTTGCGGTGGATGAGCTCCAGCAGATAGCCGCGCATCTTCTTCACCGACCGCGCCACTCCGCCGCGCGGTCCTCCCCCGTGCCGGATCATCATGCCCGCCCAGTCCCGGAAGTCGTCCTGGTCCTCGCGCGGGACGCCGAGCAGGTCGCAGATGGCGTAGATGGGGAGCGGGAACGCGAAGTCGTGGATGAGGTCGGCGGAGCCCTGTGCGGCGAACCGGTCGATGAGCTGGTCGGTGAGCTCCTGCACCCGGGGCGCGAACTCGGCGACCCTGCGCGGTGTGAACGCCTTGCTGACGAGCCGTCGGAGCCGGGTGTGGTCCGGCGGGTCGATGTTGAGCAGATGCGTCATCAACTCCGCCTTGCGCTCCCCCGGGATGCCCGTCTTCCCCTTGGCGTGCGCGGGCTCGTCGTGGTGCGCGGGGTTCTTGCTGAGCCGCTGGTCGGCGAGGGCCTGCTTGGCATCGGCGTAACGCGTGACCAGCCATGCCTCCACACCGCTGGGCAGCCGGGTGCGGTGCACGGGCGCGTGCTCGCGGAGCCAGGCGTAGGCGGGGTAGGGGTCGGTGGCGAACTCCCAGGTGAAGAGTTCGGGGGCGGTGCGGTCGGCGAGGGGGTGGTCGGTCACTCCTTGACGGTATCCGGGTTTTCCGCCAGGGCCTTCTTCGCGCCGGGGTGGCCCATGTCGGCGGCTTTTCGGTACCAGGTCTTCGCCTCGTCGGGGTTGCCCTGCTTTTCGAGCAGGAGGGCGAGACGGTAGGCGCCGTAGGCGTCGCCGAGCTCGTACGCCTTCTCGTACTCTGCGCGAGCCTGGTCGAGCCGGCCCTTCATTTCCATGACGAGGCCGTAGTGGGTGGCGTCGAGCGAACTGACACGGTGGCTGTGGTAGTTGAAGTACTCCTCCGCTTCGTAGTCCGCCGGTTCGCCCCGAACCCGCTTCAGCAAGTCGGCCGCCACCGTGTCGCCCGCGTCCGCCGCCCGCGTGAGGTACACCGCCGCTATGTCCGTCCAGCCTTCCAGATACGCGTGCACACCAGAGCTCCTGGCGACAGGCGCGTGATCACGCTGTTCTGCCTTGACGTAACAGTCCCACGCCTCGTCGAACTCACCGCTGCCGAGCAGCACATCCCCCAGGAGGTGCGCCGCCTCCGGGTCATCGGCTTCGGCCCCGACCTTCAGCCAGCGCCGCGTCTGCCCCAGCAGCACCTTCCCCAGCAGCGCCGCCGCCTTCCCGTCCCGGCCTCGGCGGCGGTCTCCAGGAACGCGGTCGCCTCTCTCCCCGCTCCACGAGCAACCGTCCAGCCGTCCAGCGGCCTCCGGCTGCCCTGCCCCAGCCGCCCGCCGGAACCATCCTCGGCCTCGTCCGCCCCAGGCTCGGTCAGCGCCCCAGCCGGAGCATGCCCCGCCCGTCCCCCCGCTTCGGCCGCCCGGCGAAACGCCTCACGGGCGGTCCTCGTCACCGTCTCGAAGTCGTACGCCGTGTCGGTCCGCGCCGTCTCCAACGCCAGGTCCCACACCGCGCTGTCGACAGCCGGGTGCCCCTCGCCCTTGAGTACCGCCTCCGCGAGGTACGGTGCCGCTTCCCACTTGCCCGCCCCGCCGCTGCGCAGCAGCGGCAGCACACCGAACCGCTTCTCGGCTGCCCAGGCGAGCGCGTCGGCCACGGACTCGCGTTCCAGCCCCGTCACGTCCTCGTAGCTCTCATGCGCCTTCACGAGAAGGTCCTGCGGCAACGGTCCCCGCAACCCGCATCGCGCCAGGTCGATCGCCGCCCGCACCAGCGCGTGGCCGCGGGGGTGCCGGTCGGCCCGTCTGGCGCGCTGCCAGTCCTCGAAGAGCTGCGGGCCCACGGCGAGGTAGGCGGCGACGCCCTCCGGCCCGCTGTGCCGCGCGGCCTCGGCGAGCCGGACGTCTCCCGCCAGCCGCGCACGTCCCCGCTCCCCCGCACTCCACTCCCGAGGCAGTTCGACGAAGTGCGCCAGATCCAGGACCCGGCCGTCCACGCTCTGCCGGACCTCGTCGTAGGCCTCCTCCCGTAACGTGGCCACCACGACCACGCCCAGCCCGGTCAACTGGGCCAGCAGCCGGGGCTCCAGACCATGCGCGGCTGCGCCGAGGTGGACGTCGAGGTCGTCGAGCCACAGCACGCAGGGGTCACGCCGCCCGCGCAGCACGGTGGGCAGCATGCGCAGATCCTCGCCCCGCCCGGGCGCGAACACCCGCGCGTCCGGGAGGACTTCGGCGACGGCCCGCAGCGCGGTACGCGTCTTGCCCGCGTAGGCCTCGCCCAGCACCACCACGAACTTGCCCGTCGGTGCGCCGGTGAGCAGAGCCTCGACGGCGCCGTCGGCCTCGCGCTCCACGTACGGCGGCAGCAGCGGGCGCCCGCTCACGTTGCGGGTGGGCCGTACACCGTGGGCGAGCGGCTCCACGTCCTTCGCCAGAGGCCAGTCGTCGGGCACGAGCCGTTGGACGGCCGAGTCGGCACCGTAGTTGTGCCGGACGTGCTGTACCCCGACCACCGTCTGCTGCAACGTGCTGTCACGGAGGTGGACGTGGTCGCCGGTGACCACGGTGTTGTCGTCTCCGGTGACGGCGACCCCGATGTCACGGCCGGCGGTGACGCTCCTCGGTGCCGGTGAAGCCACCGGCTGCGAGGCGACGGCTTGCAGTTCGGCGTACGCCTTCGGACCGACGTCTCGCAGCATGTCGAGCATTCTCACCGCCTTCGTGCGCGATGCCCAGAGCCCACCAGCGCCGGTGAAGTGCCGCGACAGCATGTCCATGACCCGCTGGGTCTGCTCCGGCGACTCGTCCATCACGCTCTGCAGCGCGTCCCTGAGTTCCTCCGACTCCGTTGCCACCCAAGCCCCCACACCTCACACGCCCGTGAAGGCAACGGTACTAAGCACCGACCCCCTCAGCAGCCCGTACGGCATCCCGATAAGCCCGCGCGGCCACCCGCAACGCCGCCTCCGGATCAACGCCCTCGGCCTCCGCCCGAGCCGCCAGCGCCAGGAGCTCGTATCCGACGCCCTGCCCTGCCGGCAGCGGCACCTCCAGCCCCGCCGTCCGGACCCTCGACGCCAGTTTCGAGGCGAGGGCCAGGCCCGGCTGGCCCAGGGGGATGCCGTCCGTGATCGACTCGCGTTGCTTCTCCAGCGCCTTGGTGCGCAGCCAGTGGGCCTTGACCTCCTCCGGGGTCGTGGCCGTCTCGTCGCCGAAGACGTGGGGGTGGCGGTGGATGAGCTTGGTGACGATGCCGGCCGCCACGTCGTCGACGGAGAAGGGGGCGTCGGGGTCTTCCTCGGCGATGCGGGCGTGGAAGACGACCTGGAGGAGGACGTCGCCGAGTTCCTCGCGGAGTTCGTCGCGGTCGCCGTCCTCGATGGCCTCGACGAGTTCGTACGCCTCCTCGATGCCGTATTTGGCCAGGCCCTTGTGGGTCTGCTGCGAGGACCAGGGGCACTCGGCGCGGATGCGGTCCATGACCTGGACGAGGTCGAGGAGGCGGGCGCCCGGGAGGTCGTAGGAGGCGGGGAGGAGTTCCAGTTCGGGCATGGACACGCGGCCCGAGCCGGCGAGGCGGGCGAGACCGTCGGTGAGGGCGGGCTCGCCCTCGCCGGTCGCCACGACGACCACGGTGTGACCGCCCGCGCAGGCGGCGACCAGGTCCTCCGGCGTCGGCGACGCCTCGTCCACCCGTATCCCGGCCTCGCGCAGATACGGCAGCTGCGGGTGCGCGCCGTCGGCGCACAGCACGCGGTCGGCGGCGTGCAGTGCCTGCCAGGCGGGCCAGGACAGCAGGCCGGGGGCGACGCGGTGGCTGGTGGTCAGCAGGACGATGCGGCCGGGGGGCTGCGGGGGTGTCCGGCGTGGCTTCGGGGCTGGTGGTGTTCACGGTTCGAAGCTAACGCACGGCGCCGACCACCCCGCGAGTTATCCACAGGGTGATCGGCGCTGCCGTACCGTTCCGCCGGGCTGCGTGTCGCGTGTCAGGCGGTCTGCCGGGTCCCCGATCGTGTCAGGCGGTCTGCCGGGTCGCCGCTGCCGTGACCTCGCGTACCCACGGCGTCCTGGCGTCGACGCGGCTGCTCTTCTCGACGTCCCAGGTGCCGTAGCGGGGGTTGAGGTCGACGTCGAGTTCCTTGGAGGCCTTGGACAGGGCCGCCCAGAAGGCCGGCTGGCTGGTGTCGGTGCCGAGGGCGGCGGCGAGTTTCTGGGCCTCCAGCTGGAGGCGGAGGTTTTCGTCGAGGCGCTCGGGGGCGATGCCGTACTGCTGGAGCCAGGCCGTCTCCAGGCCCTTGGCGCCGCCGGCCTGCTCTTCCAGGCCCGCCCGCATGGTCTGGATCTCCTTGCGGGTGACGGTGATGCCCGCGTCCTCGGCCGCCCGGTGCAGGACCCGGTAGAACACCATGCCGTGGAGGGTGTCGCGGGTGAGGGTGCCGCTCTTGGCGATGGCCTGCGCGTACTGCGCGTCGTCCGTCACCGCGGCGCGCTGGGCGTCGCGGACCTCGTTCACCCTGGTCTCCAGTTGCGCGACGGTGATCCGCTGGCCGCCGACGACGGCTGCCGCGCCGGGGTGCGCGTCGCTGCCGCAGGCGGTGAGAAGGGGCGCCGCGGCGATCGCGGCGGAGAGGAGGAGCGCGGTGCGACGACGGCGGTGCAAGGAAGCCTCCCGGGGAGCTTGTGCGACGGTGCACAAAGTCTTGCGGTGATCGATGGTAGGCAGTGGGCAAGCTCTGGCCAACCCATTCGACCAACGATTCACCGGGACTTGGGGCACCGGCGCGCCTGAGGGGTGACGCCGGGTTCCGCACGCGGCCCGGACATGCCCTAGCCGCGTACCTGCCCGAGCCACTCCAGCGTCCGGCGTACCTCGGTCGCGAGGGGGTGGCCGGGGCCGTGGAGGTGTTCCACGTCGTGGACGAGGCGGGCCAGGGTGTCGTGGGCCGCGGGACGGTCGCCGAGGGCCAGGAGGAGGAGGCCGATGCGGCGGCGGATGTCGTGGGCCATGTCGGGGTCGCCCGCCACGTACTGGTTCTCGTAGAAGGGGAGCAGCGCGCGGTACTCGGCGAGCGCGGCCGCCGGTTCGCCGAGTTGTTCGAGGCACTGGGCGGCGTCGTGGCGGAAGCGGAGGGACTGGGGGTCGGCGTGGCCTGCCTCGGCGGCGCGTTCGTCGGCGAGTCGGCGCAGTTCGGGCAGTGCGCGCCGGTACTGGCCGTCGTCCATGAGTGTGGCGGCGTACTGCTTGCGCAGGGTGCGGACCACGGGTGAGTGCTCGCCGTGCTGTTCCGCCGCCGCGGGCAGGATCGCGCCGAGGATGTCGACGGCCTGGGTGATGCGGCCCTCGCCGAGGAGGCGCTTGACCTCGTCGACGGCGCGCGCGACGTCGGGTTTCGCGGTGGGGGGCGTGTGCGGCATGGCGGGCGCCGGCTGGGGTGCGGGCGTGCGCGCGCGGTCCGGCCAGGGGGCGTGCGGGCGCAGGAAGGGGGCGCGTGGGGGTCCAGGGGGGCGCCCCTGTGGGCATCCCGCGCGCGGGCAGGAGCAGCGCCAGGTGCTCGTAGACCTCCTGGGCGCTGGCGGGGCGGTGCTGCGGGTCCTTGGCGAGCAGGCGCAGGACGAGCGTCTCGAGCGCCTCCGGCACCTCGGGGCGCAGGCGGCGCACGGGGAGCGGGGGCTCGTAGAGGTGGCGGTGCAGGACGCCGAGCGCCGTCGAGCCGGAGAACGGGACGTCGCCGCTGAGGAGTTCGTGGAGCAGCACGCCGAGTGCGTAGAGGTCGGTGTACGGGCCGACGGCGCCGCCCATGGCCTGCTCGGGGGCCATGTAGGCGGGCGAGCCGATGGGGGTGCCGGTGTGGGTGAGGCGGGTGGTGTCGGCGTCCATGACGGAGGCGACGCCGAGGTCGAGGACGGTGACGGTGCCGTCCTGCTTCACCATCACGTTGCGCGGCTTGAGGTCGCGGTGGACGATCGGCACGGCGTGCACGGCGCTCAGCACGGCGCACAGTTGCGCGGCGACCGCGACGGCCCACTGCCAGGGGTACGGGTCGTGCTCGGCGAGGTGGTCGGAGAGGTCCGCGCCGTCGACGTACTGCATGACGAGGAACAGTTCCTCGCCCTCGCTGCCCGCGTCGTGCACGGTGACGAGCCCGGGGTGGTCGACCTGCGCGGTCACCCGGCACTCGCGCACGAACCGGCGGCGCAGCTCGTCCGCCTCCTGCCCGGCGACCTTGTCGGGGCGCAGCAGTTTCACCGCCACGCGCCGGTCGAGCCGTTGGTCGTACGCCGTCCAGACCTGTCCCATGCCGTCGCCGATGACGAGGGCGGTGCGGCCGCCGCCGAGGGTGATGACGTCGTACCAGTCGCCGCCGACCGCGGCCTCG
>MWJO01000005.1 GCA_002027195.1 Streptomyces sp. GKU 895
CCCAGCACCACCCCGTACGCAGCACGACCCCGAACACCCAGCACGACCCGGTACGCCCCGCACGACCCGCACCCCCGTCGCACGCCCCCTCGCCGCCCCTTACGCCGACCAGGATCCGGAGCCCGTGGCATGACTGTCTGCCTGCTCCTGCTGAGCGCCGTCGCCCTGACGGCCGCCGTTCCGGTGCCGCGCGCGCTGACCCGGACCGACTGGCCCGAGCGGGAGCCCGTGGTCGCGCTGTGGGTGTGGCAGTGCCTGGTCGCCACGGTACTGATGTGCAACCTGACCGCCCTGGTCCTCGGCGCGGCCGCCGTCTTCCACACGGTCCGCGACCATGTCTTCGCCCCGGCACCCCCGGCCGTGACCGCCGCGTACGACCTGTCCGCCGCGCCGGTCTGGGCCACCGTCCTCACCCTGCTGCTGGCCTGCGGCGCCGCCTGGACGACGGCGATGCTGGCCCGCGAGCTGGTCGAGACCCGCCGGCGTCGCGGCCGGACGAGAGCGCACCTGCGCGAGCGCGCTCCCGAACTCCCCGGCGGACTGGAGAAAGCCGCGCGCGGCCCGCTGCTGGTGCTGGAGGACGAGTACCCCGACGCCTGGTGGATGCCGGGCAGCCCGCCGCAGCTGGTGGTGACGACCGGGGCGCTGCACCGCCTCACCGACGTACAGCTGGACGCCGTCCTCACCCATGAGCGCGATCACGCCCGCGCCCACCACGACTGGCTGCTGCACCTGTCGACGGCCCTGGCGACCGGCTTCCCCCGGGTGCCGCTCTTCGCCCACTTCTGCGAACAGACCCACCGCCTGGTGGAACTCGCCGCGGACGACACGGCCTCCCGCCGCTGCGGCCATCTGACGACCGCACTGGCCCTGATCGAGCTCAACCAGCACCGGGGCGTGTTGTCCTGCGCCTCCAGCCACCGGCTCCTGGGCGAGCGCGTGGACCGACTGCTGGAGCCGCGCCCCCGGCTGGGCCGCCGGCATCGAGCGGTCACGGCCACGGTGGCGGGGCTGGTGCCCCTGGTGCCGCTGCTGATCGCTTTTGGGCCGGGACTGACCGCGCTGGCCTGAGCGGCGGCGCACCTCGCCGCGGACGATGGTCCCGGCGTCCAGGGGTGGCAGATCTCTCCCTCACCGCCAGAAAACCGCAGGTCAACGCCTTAATTGGCAGTCCGGCCGTGGCGCAACACTCCCGCAACACTCCTTTCCCTACCCCCTCGGTATGGTTCCGGCCATGCCTCCTTCCGACCGCATCCGCGACCACGCCGGCCAGGGCGCGACCACCGTCGCCGCCCACCGCGCACGGCGTCGGCTGCGCGCGGACCAGGCGCGGCAGCTCGCCGATCTCCTGCGCCACCAGCTCCTCTCCGGCGGCTTCGAGGACGGCACGCTCCCGCACGAGACGACCCTCGCCACCGACTACCGCGCCTCCCGCAACACGGTCCGCCAAGCCCTGGACCTGCTGCGCGCCGAAGGTCTCGTCGAACGCCTCCCCGGTGTCGGCACCGTGGTCGTCGCCCAGAAGTACCCCCACGGCCTCGACCGTCTGATGGGCCTCGCGGAGACCCTGCGCGAACACGGCACGGTCACCAACGAGGTCCGCACCATGGGCCCGGCCCCGGCACCGCACCCCGTCGCCGAACGCCTTCATGTCCCGCCCGGCACCGATGTCCTCTACATCGAACGCCTTCGCCGTCTCAACGGCCTCCCCCTCTCCCTCGACCTCACCTACATCCCGCTCGACATCGGCACCGCCCTGCTCGGCGCCGACCTGGAGAACACCGACGTCTTCCGGCTCCTGGAGTCGATCACCGGCCAGGGACTCGGCCACGCCGAGATCACGCTGGAGGCGGTGAACGCGGACGCCCATTCCGCCGCCGTGCTCGAAGCCCCACGCGGCGCGGCCGTCCTGATGCTGGAGCGCCTGACGCATCTCGCCGACGGCCGCCCCGTCGACCTGGAGTTCATCCGCTTCCGCGGCGACCGCATCACGATGAACGGCCTGCTGCACAGGTCCCTCTGACCGCCTCCCTCCTTCTTCCCGCTCGCGTCTCTTCCCCCCTCACCTCTTCATCGTTCGGCAGGTCCTCCGCGGTTCACTGCCACGCCGGAAATCTCAGCGAATCTCCATCAATCTCAGGACATCCCCGGAGACAGCCATGCCCTTGGTGCCCCAGCGGGCCGACGTGCCCGTGACCATCGACGAGTCGAAGTGCATCGACGGCTGCACGCTCTGCGTCGACATGTGCCCGCTGGACTCCCTCGCCATCGACGAGAGCAGCGGCAAGGCCTACATGCACGTCGACGAGTGCTGGTACTGCGGCCCGTGCGCGGCCCGCTGTCCCACCGGAGCCGTCACGGTCAACATGCCCTATCTGCTCCGCTGAGAGGTCCCGACTCCCATGAAGAACAAGGCAGTTGCCGCAGCCGCCCTCCTCCTGCTCACCCCCCTGACGGCCTGCGGCGGCAACGCGGCGGCCGGTGACGGTTCCACGGTCACCGTGACCGTCGGCTACCAGTCCAGGACCATCAACACCGTCACCGCCGGCACCCTGCTCCGCTCCCTCGGCTCCTTCGAGAAGGAACTGAACGCCCTCGGCGACGGCAGGACCTACAAGGTCGACTGGCAGGACTACGCGACCGGCGCCCCGATCACCGCCCAGATGACCGCCGGGAAGATCGACATCGGTTCGATGGGCGACTTCCCGCTCCTCATCAACGCGGCCCGCGGCAAGCAGCTCGGCAAGCCCACCCACCTGGTCTCCGTCACCGGCTACAACCTCCGCGGCGGCCTCAACACCATCGTCACGGCGCCCGACTCGAAGCTCGCCACGCTGACCGACCTGCGCGGCAAGAAGGTCTCCACCAGCGTCGGCTCCGCCGCCGACGGCACCCTCGTACGGGCCCTCCAGCGCGCCGGCCTCGACCCGGACAAGGACATCGAGAAGCTCAACCAGCAGCCCGCGGTGGGCGCTTCGGCCCTGTCGGCGGGCAGCGCGGACGCGCTCTCCCAGTTCGTCGCCTGGCCCGGCCTGCTCACCTACCAGGGCAAGGCGAAGGCCCTCTACGACGGCGCCGAGCTGAACCTCCCCACCTTCCACGGCGTCACCGCCCGCGAGGACTTCGCACGGCAACGCCCCACCGTCCTGGAGGCCTTCCTCAAGGCCCAGGCCGAGGCCACGGACTACCTGAACGACCACCCCGTCCAGGCCGCCGAGAAGGTCGCGAAGGCCACCGGCCTGCCCGCCGAGGTCGTCTACCTCTACAACGGCGCCCACGGCATCTCCACCTTCGACCCCGCGATCAAGCCCCAGCTGGTCTCCGCCCTCGAGGACGACGTGGCGATCCTGAAGTCGGCCAAGCTGACCGGTGACATCGACGTGGACGCCTTCGTCGACGACCGTTACGTCAAGAAGGCCCTCGGCACGTCGTACGCCGAGCAGCTCACCGCCGCTCCGCCCGCCGCCGCGAGCGAGGTCTGGCCCAAGGGCGCCTCCGCGACCCGCGCCTTCAAGACGCCCGCCGAACTCCTCGCGTACGTCTCGGCCCACCGGGACGGCATCCGCGCCGCCTACGTCCCCGACGCCACGACCGGCACCCTCTGGTTCGCCGACAAGGCGGTGTGGGTGGCCGACGGCGACAAGCTGCTGCCGTTCGTCGCACCGGCGACCGCGAAGGCGTACGTCGCCGAGCACGGCGGCGCCCGCGTGGTGACGTATGCCGACGCGCTGGAGCAGGCGTCGTGAGCCGGCCCCTGCCCGCCGCCGGCCGGTACGCCCTGCGGGTGGCTTCCCTGGTGGCCGCCCTCGGTGTGTGGCAGGCGCTGACCGGCCTCGACATCGACCTGTGGCTGCGCTTCTCGCAGTTCCCCACGGCCACCGACGTGGCCCACGCCTTCGCCGACCGGCTGGCCGGGCCCGACTACTGGACCGACCTCACCGACAGCCTGACCCGCATCCTCAGCGGCTTCCTGCTGGCGGCGGTGCTCGGCGTGGCGACGGGCGTGCTCGTGGCGCGCTCCCGCCTCGCCGAGGACCTGCTCGGGCCGGTGCTGGAGGTCGTCCGCCCGATCCCGGCCATCGCCCTCGTCCCCGTCGCGATCCTCCTGTTCCCCTCCAACGAGCAGGGCATCGTCTTCATCACCTTCACCGCCGCCTACTTCCCCGTCCTGGTCTCCACCCGGCACGCGGTCCGCGCGCTGACGCCTGCCTGGGAGGAGGCGGTGCTGACGATGGGCGGCGGGCGGTGGCGGATCCTGGGCTCGGTCGTCCTGCCGGGTGCGCTGCCCGGCATCTTCGGCGGACTGTCGGTCGGCATCGGCGTCTCGTGGATCTGTGTGATCTCCGCCGAGATGATCTCCGGCCAGTACGGCGTCGGCTACCGCACCTGGCAGGACTACACGGTCGTCGACTACCCGGGCGTCTTCGTCGGCATGGTCACCATCGGCGTCCTCGGCTGGCTCACCTCCACGGCCGTGGAACTGCTGGGCCGCCGCCTGACCCGCTGGCTGCCCCGGACGTCGTACGACACCGGAAGCCGTCCGCGGAACGTCCGTACAGCGCCTTCCGCGCGGGGGCCCGAGTCCGCTGTCCCCGCTCCGAAGACCGAGGAGGCACGCGATGAGCACCTCGTCTGAGACGGCCGGCACCTCCACCGGGACGACCGCCCGCGGCACCCGGCTCACCCTGCGCGCCGCCGCCCTCGGCCGCCCCCACGCGCCCGCCGTCACCGGCGTCGACCTCGATGTCGCCCCCGGCGAGATCCTCACCGTCGTAGGACCCTCCGGCTGCGGCAAGTCGACGCTGCTGCGCACGCTGGCCGGCCTGCTGGCCCCCCTCGGCGGCGAGGCCGCCCAGGACGGCCGCCCGCTGACGGGCCCTTCCGCCGACCGCGCCCTGGTCTTCCAGGAGGACGCCCTGCTGCCCTGGCGCACCTTGCGCGCGAACGTGGAACTCCCGCTCGCCATCAAGGGGTTGGCCCGCACCGACCGCAGGCGGCAGGCCGAGTCCTGGCTCGCCCGCGTCGGGCTCACCGAACAGTCCCGGCACCTGCCGCACCGCGTCTCCGGAGGCCAGCGCCAGCGCGCCCAGCTGGCCCGGGCGCTGGCCGGCCGGCCGCGCGCGGTGCTGATGGACGAACCGTTCGGCGCCCTCGACGCCCAGACCCGCGCCGGCATGCAGGACCTGCTCGTGGAGGTGCTGCAGGGCACGGGCGCGACCGTCGTCTTCGTCACCCACGACGTCGACGAGGCGCTCTTCCTCGGCGACCGCGTCGCGCTCCTCGGCAACGGCCGCCTCGCCGCCGTACGCGAGGTGCCGCGCCCCCGCGACCGCACCGCGCGCGACGACCCGGCGCGGCTCACGCTGCGGCGTGACGTCCTGTCCTCCCTCGGTTCCTGAAAGGTCTCTCGGTGACCAGCCCCCGCGAACACCCCCCTGGCGATCCCCGCCCTCACCGACGCCGAGGAACTCTCCTGCGACGTCCTCGTCATCGGCGGCGGCACCGCCGGCACCATGGCCGCGCTGACCGCCGCCGAGCACGGCGCCGACGTGATCCTCCTGGAGAAGGCCCACGTCCGGCACTCCGGCGCCCTGGCCATGGGCATGGACGGCGTCAACAACGCGGTCGTCCCCGGCCGCGCCGAGCCCGACGACTACGTCGCCGAGATCACCCGCGCCAACGACGGCATCGTCGACCAGTCCACCGTCCGCCAGACCGCCACCCGCGGCTTCGCCATGGTGCAGCGCCTGGAGTCGTACGGCGTGAAGTTCGAGAAGGACGAACACGGCGACTACGCGGTCCGCCAGGTCCACCGCTCCGGCTCCTATGTGCTGCCGATGCCGGAGGGCAAGGACGTCAAGAAGGTGCTGTACCGGCAGTTGCGGCGGCGTGAGATGCGGGAGCGGATCCGCATCGAGAACCGGGTGATGCCGGTGCGGGTGCTGACGGCCGACGGGCGGGCCGTGGGGGCGGTCGGCTTCAACACCCGTACGGGCGCCTTCGTGACGGTCCGCGCGGGCGCGGTCATCCTGGCGACCGGCGCCTGCGGCCGCCTCGGCCTGCCCGCCTCCGGCTACCTCTACGGCACCTACGAGAACCCCACCAACGCGGGCGACGGCTACGCCATGGCCTACCACGCGGGCGCCGAGCTCACCGGCATCGAGTGCTTCCAGATCAACCCGCTGATCAAGGACTACAACGGCCCCGCCTGCGCCTACGTCGCCAACCCCTTCGGCGGCTACCAGGTCAACCGGCACGGCGAACGCTTCGTCGACTCCGACTACTGGTCCGGCCAGATGATGGCGGAGTTCGCGGCGGAGGTGGCGTCCGACCGGGGGCCGGTCTACCTCAAGCTCAGCCACCTCCCGGAGGAGTCGGTCTCCGCCCTGGAGTCGATCCTGCACTCCACGGAGCGGCCCACGCGCGGGACCTTCCACGCGGGCCGGGGCCACGACTACCGCACCCACGACATCGAGATGCACATCTCCGAGATCGGCCTGTGCGGCGGCCACTCCGCCTCGGGTGTACGGGTCGACGACCACGCGCGGACGACCGTCCCCCGCCTCTACGCCGCCGGCGACCTGGCCTGCGTGCCGCACAACTACATGATCGGCGCGTTCGTCTTCGGCGACCTCGCCGGCGCGGACGCCTCCCAGTACGCGGCGTACGAAGGGGAGTTGCCCGCCGACCAGCTCCGCGAGGCGCACGAACTGATCTACCGCCCGCTGCGCAACCCGGATGGTCCGCCGCAGCCCCAGGTCGAGTACAAGCTGCGCCGCTTCGTGAACGACTACGTGGCCCCGCCGAAGTCGGGGGCCCGGTTGTCCCTCGCCCTGGAGTCCTTCGAACGGATGCGGGACGACATCGCCGCGATGGGCGCCCGCACCCCGCACGAGCTGATGCGCTGCGCCGAGGTCTCCTTCATCCGCGACTGCGCGGAGATGGCCGCGCGCGCGTCCCTGGCCCGCACGGAATCCCGCTGGGGTCTCTACCACGACCGCCTCGACCACCCCCATCGCGACGACGCCTCCTGGTTCCACCACCTCGATCTGCACAAGTCCCCCTCTGGTGCGATGGAGTTCACGGCCCGTCCCGTGGCTCCCTATCTGGTCCCGGTCGAGGAGTTCACCCCGACCGGCGGTCCCTCCCGGCACCTCGGCGAGGTGCACCCGGAGGAGGTGGCGACGGCGGGGTCCCGGGACGGGCCCCGGTGGCGGCGGGGGCCGGGGACGGCGTGCCGGTGGCGCCTGAGGCCGAGGACAGCGGCCCTGACCGTTCCGGCAACGACGCCAGTGCTGCCACCGCAGCCGACCGCACCGGGCACGACTCCCCTCCCGCCGCCGAGCAGTCGACCGCCCGGCTCCTGGAGCTGGTGGCCCTCGCCGAGGAGGAGCCGGAACTCGACGCCCTCCGGCCCTACTTGACCGACCCGGCGGCCACGGTCCGGCGTGAGGCCGTCGCCGTGCTCACCGAGACCCTGCCGCCGGGCACCGGCCCGCCCTGGCCGACGCGCTCCGCGATCCCGCCGCCGAGGTCCGTGCCGCAGCCGCGGCCTCGCTGCGCGAGCTGGTCGAGACGCTCCGCCCGAGCCGCCCTGCGCGAGGGCCTCGCCGCCGCCTCCGTGAACCCGACCCGTCGTGCGCGCTGCCGCCCTCGACGTCCTGCGTGCCCTGCGGCTGGGCGACACCGCGCTGTTCACGGGCCCGCTCACGGACGAGGACATCGCCGTCCGCATCGAGGCCGTACGCGCCCTCGTCTCGGTCGACGCCGCCGAGGAACTGGCCCGCGCGGCGACGTCCGACCCGTCCCGCGAGGTCCGCGTCACCTTCGCCAAGGCCCTGGCGACGGTGTCCCCAGGACGCCCCGACGCCGTCCTGCCCGCCCTCGCCACGCTCACAGCGGACGCCGACGCCTTGGTACGAAGCGCCGCCTACGCCGCCCTGGGCGCCACCGGCTGCCCCGGACCGCTCGCCGAGCGCGCCGTCTCCGCCTTGGCCGACGCCACCTGGCAGGTGCGGTCCGGAGCGGCGACCGCCCTGTCCGGAGCGGAGGCCGACACCGCCGTCCCCGCCCTGGCCAAGGCCCTCGCCGACCCGAACGCCGACGTCCGCAAGGCGGCGGTCCTGGCCCTGACCCGGCACACGGCCACCGAGGGCGCCCGCGCCGCCCTGGCCACGGCCACGGCCGACTCGGACGCGGACGTCAGGGCGTACGCGTCGCGAGCGCTGTGACGGGCGTACGCGTCATGAGCGCTGTGACGGGTGCCGGGGCCCACGACTACGTCCAGTCGGGCTCCGGCTCCTCGTCCATCTCGGGCCAGTCGTCCGGCTCCGGCGCGGCCCCGCCGTCGGCCTTCTGAGCCTGCGCCGTCGGCTCCCCCATCCCCGCCAACACGGCCAGGACGCCTTCCCCGTACGTCGCCAGCTTCTTCTCGCCGACCCCGCCGATCTCACCGAGCTGTCCCACCGAGGTCGGCCAGGCGGTCACGATCTCCCGGAGCGTGGCGTCGTGGAAGATCACGTATGCCGGGACGCCCTGTTCCTTGGCCTGCTCGGCACGCCAGGCCCGCAGCGCCTCGAAGGCGGGCAGCAGTGCCTCGGGCAGCTCGACCGCGGCGGCCTTGGACTTGCCCCTGCCGGAGGACGAGGAGCCCGACGTCTTCGCCACCGTCGGCTTCTTCGGTTCCTTCCGCAGCGGCACCTCCCGCTCCCGCCGCAGCACCGCCCCGCTGGCCTCGGTCAGCGTCAGCGTGCCGTACTCCCCCTCGACCGCGAGCAGTCCCTGCGCCAGCAACTGCCGTACGACACCGCGCCATTCGGCCTCGGTCAGCTCCTCGCCGATGCCGAAGACGGACAGCTGGTCATGGTCGAACTGGATGACCTTGGCGGTGCGCCGGCCCAGCAGGATGTCGACAATCTGCACCGCGCCGAACTTCTGCCCCCGCTCCCGCTGGAGCCGCACCACCGTCGACAGCACCTTCTGCGCCGCGATGGTGCCGTCCCAGGTCTCTGGTGGGGTGAGGCAGGTGTCGCAGTTGCCGCAGCCCACCGGGTCGGGGTCCTGCCCGAAGTAGTTCAGCAGCTGCCCGCGGCGGCACTGCGCGGTCTCGCACAGGGCCAGCATCGAGTCCAGGTGGGCGGCTGCGCGGCGGCGGAACGCCTCGTCGCCCTCGCTCGACTGGATCATCTTGCGCTGCTGTATGACGTCGTTGAGGCCGTAGGCCATCCAGGCCGTCGACGGCAGTCCGTCGCGTCCCGCGCGGCCGGTCTCCTGGTAGTAGCCCTCGACCGACTTCGGCAGGTCGAGGTGGGCGACGAAGCGGACGTCCGGCTTGTCGATGCCCATGCCGAAGGCGATCGTCGCGACGACGACCAGGCCGTCCTCCCGCAGGAACCTGGACTGGTGCGCCGCGCGGGTGCCCGCGTCCAGGCCGGCGTGGTACGGGACCGCCTCGATGCCGTTCTTGGCGAGGAACTCGGCCGTGGCCTCCACCGACTTGCGCGACAGGCAGTACACGATGCCGGCATCGCCCTCGTGCTCCTGGCGCAGGAAGCTCAGCAGCTGCTTCTTGGGGTCGGCCTTGGGCACGATCCGGTACTGGATGTTGGGCCGGTCGAAGCTCGCCACGAAGTGCCGGGCGGCCGGCATGTTCAGCCGCTGGGTGATCTCCTGGTGCGTCGCGTGCGTGGCCGTGGCGGTCAGCGCGATGCGCGGGACGTCGGGCCAGCGCTCGCCGAGCAGGGACAGGGCGAGGTAGTCGGGGCGGAAGTCGTGGCCCCACTGGGACACGCAGTGCGCCTCGTCGATGGCGAAGACCGCGATCTTGCCGCGGGAGAGCAGGTCGAGGGTGGAGTCCAGCCGCAGCCGCTCGGGCGCCAGATAGAGCAGGTCCAGTTCGCCCGCCAGGAACTCGGCCTCCACGACCCGCCGCTCGTCGAAGTCCTGCGTGGAGTTCATGAACCCGGCGCGCACGCCGAGCGCCCGCAGCGCGTCCACCTGGTCCTGCATCAGCGCGATGAGCGGCGAGACGACGATGCCCGTACCGGGTCTGACCAGGGACGGGATCTGGTAGCACAGGGACTTGCCGCCGCCGGTCGGCATGAGCACGACGGCGTCGCCGCCCGCGATCACATGCTCGATGACGGCTTCCTGCTCGCCGCGGAAGCTGTCGTACCCGAAGACCCGGTGCAGCGCGGCCAGCGCCTCGCTCCCGGGTGCCCCGGCGGGTCCTGCCACCTCGGTCAACCCTGGCATCTCGCTGATCCCGCCCATCCCACCCATAGTCCTGTCCCCCGTACGTCGTCCCTCGACCACAGCCTCCACGATAGGGGCCCGCACCGACAGCGCCGGAGTTATCCACAGGCCCGTCCCGTGACGCTCCGCGTTCACTCCAATGGTCCGCGTCACATGGAGGGGCTCCGGCCTGCGGGGACATGCTGCTCAGGCGGGCAGGGGAGGCCCGTCTCCCGGACAGCGCGCCTCGACCGGCGCGCGCCCCTTCCGCTTCAAGGAGCCCCAGCATGTTCTCTCGGCCCCTCAAGGCCGCCGTCGCCGCGGCGATAGCCGGTGCCTTCTCCCTGACCGCCGCGCCCGCGCAGGCCGCGCCCACGGACGACACCGACCCCTGGTCCGCCTTGGTCCCTACGTACGCGGCGACGGGCAAGTACGCCTACGAGCCGTTCGCCCCCGGCGGGGGCTACGCCCGCACCAGCACGTGCGTGCCCAACATGGGCTACCACTACGTCAACGCCACGCTGCTGGAGGACCCCGCCGTCGACCCCGCCGAGCCCGAGGCCCTGCTGTACGAGGGCGGCTCCACCACCGGCACCCGCAAGCTGGTCGGGGTGGAGTGGATCGTTCCGGACACGGCCGTGACGGCGGCCCCGACGCTGTTCGGCGAGATCTTCTCCCACGACGCGGTCCTGCACGTCTACTCGCTCCACGCGTGGATCTACAAGAGCAACCCCAACGGGCTCTTCGAGACCTTCAACCCGAAGGTGACGTGCCCGGCCTGAGCGCACGCGAAAGGGCCCCGGTCCCCGCACGGGGGAACCGGGGCCCTGCGCACTTACCCGCAGGTCAGCGCACGAACACTCCCGCCTGGTTGGCCAGGTCCAGGAAGTACTGCGGCGCCACACCGAGCACCAGCGTGACCGCGACACCGACGCCGATCGCCGTCATCGTCAGCGGTGACGGCACGGCGACCGTCGGACCCTCGGGCCGCGGCTCGCTGAAGAACATCAGCACGATGACGCGGATGTAGAAGAACGCGGCGATCGCCGACGAGATCACACCGACCACGACCAGCGGCGCCGCCCCGCCCTCCGCCGCCGCCTTGAACACGGCGAACTTCCCGGCGAACCCGGAGGTCAGCGGGATGCCGGCGAAGGCCAGCAGGAACACCGCGAACACGGCCGCGACCAGCGGTGAACGCCGGCCGAGCCCCGCCCACTTGGACAGGTGCGTGGCCTCGCCGCCGGCGTCGCGGACCAGCGTGACCACGGCGAACGCGCCGATCGTCACGAACGAGTACGCGGCCAGGTAGAAGAGGACGGACGACACCCCGTCCGGCGTGGTCGCGATGACGCCCGCGAGGATGAAGCCCGCGTGGGCGATCGACGAGTACGCCAGCAGCCGCTTGATGTCGGTCTGCGTGATCGCGACGATCGCGCCGCCGAGCATGGTGACGATGGCGACGGCCCACATGACCGGCCGCCAGTCCCAGCGCAGGCCGGGCAGGACGACGTACAGCAGTCGCAGCAGGGCGCCGAACGCGGCCACCTTCGTCGCCGCCGCCATGAACCCGGTCACCGGCGTCGGCGCACCCTGGTAGACGTCCGGCGTCCACATGTGGAACGGGACCGCGCCGACCTTGAACAGCAGGCCCATCACGATCATCGCGCCGCCGACCAGCAGCAGCGCGTCGTTGCCCATGGTGTCCGCGAGCGCCGGGTCGACGTTCGTGACCGTGCCGTCGACGACCTGGGCGATCGTGGAGTACGACACCGAGCCCGCGTAGCCGTAGAGCAGCGCGATGCCGAACAGGGTGAACGCGGAGGCGAAGGCGCCGAGCAGGAAGTACTTGACCGCGGCCTCCTGCGACATGAGCCGCTTGCGGCGGGCGAGCGCGCACATCAGGTACAGCGGCAGGGAGAAGACCTCCAGGGCCACGAACAGCGTCAGCAGGTCGTTGGCCGCGGGGAAGATCAGCATGCCGGCGACGGCGAAGAGCAGCAGCGGGAACACCTCGGTGGTGGTGAACCCGGCCTTCACGGCGGCCTTCTCGCTGTCGCTGCCGGGCACGGAGGCGGCCTGCGCGGCGAAGGAGTCGACCCGGTTGCCGTGCGCCTCGGGATCGAGTCGGCGTTCGGCGAAGGTGAACAGGCCGACCAGGCCCGCCAGCAGGATGGTGCCCTGCAGGAACAGCGCCGGTCCGTCGACGGCGATGGCGCCCATCGCCGCGATCCCGGCCTTTGTCGTCGCGTAGCCGTCTGCCGCGAGGGCGACGACCGCGGCGAAGGCGGCGGCCAGTGCCACGGCGGACAGGAACACCTGGGCGTAGTACCGCTGCTTGCGCGGGACGAACGCCTCGACGAGCACCCCGACGATCGCCGCACCGACGACGATCAGCGTGGGCGACAATTGTCCGTATTCGATCTTCGGCGCATCGATCTTCGAGATCGGATCGGCCGCGGTTGTCCACAGGCTGTGGACGGCTGTTGCGCTCACTTGGCCGCCTCCACCTCGGGCTGGGGGTCCTTCTTGTGTACGTCGGACAAGGTCGACTTGACCGCCGGGTTGACGATGTCCGTGACCGGCTTCGGGTAGACCCCGAGGAAGATCAGCAGGACGATCAGCGGCGCGACGACCACGAGCTCACGGACCCGGAGGTCCGGCATCGCGGACACCTCGGCCTTCACCGGGCCCGTCATCGTCCGCTGGTAGAGGACGAGCGTGTAGAGAGCGGCGAGCACGATGCCGAAGGTGGCGATGATGCCGATCACCGGGTACCGGGAGAACGTGCCGACCAGCACCAGGAACTCACTGACGAACGGCGCCAGTCCGGGCAGCGACAGGGTCGCGAGGCCACCGATCAGGAACGTGCCGGCGAGCACCGGGGCGACCTTCTGCACACCGCCGTAGTCGGCGATGAGCCGCGAGCCGCGCCGCGAGATCAGGAAGCCGGCCACCAGCATCAACGCGGCCGTGGAAATACCGTGGTTGACCATGTAGAGCGTCGCACCGGACTGGCCCTGGCTGGTCATCGCGAAGATGCCCATGATGATGAAGCCGAAGTGCGAGATCGACGCGTACGCCACCAGACGCTTGATGTCCCGCTGGCCGACGGCGAGCAGCGCACCGTAGACGATGCTGATCAGCGCCAGGACGAGGATCGCGGGCGTCGCCCACTTCGACGCCTCCGGGAAGAGCTGGAGGCAGAAGCGGAGCATCGCGAAGGTGCCGACCTTGTCGACGACCGCCGTGATGAGGACGGCGACCGGGGCGGTGGCCTCGCCCATGGCGTTGGGCAGCCAGGTGTGCAGCGGCCACAGCGGCGCCTTCACCGCGAACGCGAAGAAGAAGCCCAGGAACAGCCAGCGTTCGGTGTTGGTCGCCATGTCGAGCGACCCGTTGGCCCGCGCCTCGGCGATCTCCTGGAGGCTGAAGTTCCCGGCGACCACGTACAGGCCGATCACCGCGGCCAGCATGATCAGACCGCCGACCAGGTTGTAGAGCAGGAACTTCACGGCGGCGTACGACCGTTGCGTGGACGCCGCCTCCTCGCCGTGCTCGTGGGCCCGGTCCCCGAAGCCGCCGATGAGGAAGTACATCGGGATCAGCATGGCTTCGAAGAAGATGTAGAAGAGGAAGACGTCGGTGGCCTCGAAGGAGATGATCACCATCGCCTCGACGGCCAGGATCAGGGCGAAGAAGCCCTGCGTCGGCCGCCACCGCTTGCTGCCGGTCTCCAGCGGGTCGGCGTCGTGCCAGCCCGCCAGGATGATGAACGGGATTAGCAGGGCGGTGAGCGCGAGGAGCGACACCCCGATGCCGTCCACGCCCAGTTCGTAGCGGACCCCGAAGTCCTTGATCCAGGAGTGGGATTCGGTGAGCTGGTAACGGTCGCCGTCCGGGTCGAAGCGGACCAGGACGACGATCGCGAGGGCGAGGGTGGCGAGCGAGACGAGGAGCGCCAGCCACTTGGCGGCGGTGCGCTGCGCGGCCGGTACGGCGGCCGTGACGACCGCCCCGATCGCGGGGAGCGCCGCCGTCGCTGTCAGCAGAGGAAAGGACATCGGTATCAGACCGCCCTCATCAGCAGGGTCGCGGCGATGAGGACCGCCGCACCGCCGAACATCGAGACCGCGTACGACCGCGCGTAGCCGTTCTGAAGCCTGCGCAGCCGTCCGGAGAGGCCGCCGACCGAGGCCGCCGTGCCGTTGACGACTCCGTCGACCAGGGTGTGGTCGACGTAGACCAGGGACCGCGTGAGGTGCTCGCCGCCGCGGACCAGGACCACGTGGTTGAAGTCGTCCTGGAGCAGGTCGCGCCGGGCGGCCCGGGTGAGCAGCGACCCGCGCGGGGCGACGACCGGGACCGGGCGGCGGCCGTACTGGAGCCAGGCGAGGGCGACGCCGAGGACCATCACGGTCACCGTGGCGGTCGTGACCGTCGCCGCGCTGATCGGCGCGTCACCGTGGTCGTGCCCGGTGACGGGCTCCAGCCAGTGCAGGAAGCGGTCGCCGATGCTGAAGACGCCGCCCGCGAAGACCGAGCCGAAGGCCAGCACGATCATGGGGATCGTCATGGACCGGGGCGACTCGTGGGGGTGCGGTTCCGCGTGCTCGCCGTGGTGCTCGGCGGCGGGCTCCGCGCTGGGCGCCTCCGGGGAGCGCGTCGGCTGGTTGCGCCAACGCTCCTCTCCGAAGAACGTCATCAGCATCACGCGCGTCATGTAGAAGGCGGTGATGGCCGCGCCGAGCAGGGCGCAGGCGCCGAGGATCCAGCCCTCGGTGCCGCCCTTGGCGAAGGCCGCCTCGATGATCTTGTCCTTGGAGAAGAAGCCGGACAGGCCCGGGAAGCCGATGATGGCGAGGTAGCCGAGGCCGAACGTCACGAAGGTGACCGGCATGTACTTGCGCAGGCCGCCGTACTTGCGCATGTCGACCTCGTCGTTCATGCCGTGCATGACCGAACCGGCGCCGAGGAACAGCCCGGCCTTGAAGAAGCCGTGCGTCACCAGGTGCATGATCGCGAAGACGTAGCCGATGGGGCCGAGGCCCGCGGCGAGGACCATGTAGCCGATCTGCGACATGGTCGACCCGGCGAGCGCCTTCTTGATGTCGTCCTTCGCGCAACCGACGATCGCACCGAACAGGAGCGTGACGGCACCGACGACGGTGACGACGAGCTGGGCGTCCGGGGCGAGGTTGAAGATGTTGGCGGAGCGGACGATCAGGTAGACGCCCGCGGTCACCATGGTCGCGGCGTGGATGAGGGCCGAGACCGGGGTCGGGCCCTCCATCGCGTCCCCGAGCCAGGACTGCAGCGGCACCTGGGCGGACTTGCCGCAGGCGGCGAGCAGCAGCATCAGGGCGATGCCGGTGAGGGTGGCCTCGGAGGCGCCGGTGACGAGTCCGGGCTCCTCGTGCGAGCCGAGGACCGGGCCGAAGGCGAACGTCCCGAACGTCGTGAACATCAGCATGATGGCGATCGACAGGCCCATGTCGCCGACGCGGTTGACCAGGAAGGCCTTCTTCGCGGCGGTGGCGGCGCTGGGCTTGTGCTGCCAGAAGCCGATGAGCAGGTAGGACGCGAGGCCCACGCCCTCCCAGCCGACGTACAGCAGCAGGTAGTTGTCGGCGAGGACGAGGATCAGCATCGCCGCGAGGAACAGGTTCAGATAGCCGAAGAAGCGGCGGCGCCGCTCGTCATGCTCCATGTACCCGACCGAGTACAGGTGGATCAGTGAGCCGACGCCCGTGATCAGCAGCACGAACGTCATCGACAGCTGGTCGAGGCGGAAGGCGACGTCCGCCTGGAAGCCCTCGACCGGGACCCAGCTGAACAGGTGGCTCGTCAGGGTCCGGTGCTCGGCGTTCTTGCCGAGCAGGTCGGCGAAGAGGACGAGGCCGAGCACGAAGGAGACGGCGGCGAGCAGGGTGCCGATCCAGTGGCCGACGCGGTCCAGGCGCCGGCCGCCGCACAGCAGTACGGCCGCTCCGAGCAGGGGCGCCGCCACCAGCAGCGCAATCAGGTTCTCCACGATTCTTCCGACCCCTCAGAGCTTCATCAGGCTGGCGTCGTCGACCGAGGCCGAGTGGCGGGAACGGAACAGGGACACGATGATCGCTAGCCCGACGACGACCTCGGCGGCGGCGACGACCATCGTGAAGAACGCGATGATCTGGCCGTCGAGATTGCCGTGCATCCGGGAGAAGGCGACGAACGCGAGGTTGCAGGCGTTGAGCATGAGCTCGATGCACATGAACACGACGATCGCGTTGCGCCTGATCAGTACGCCGGTGGCGCCGATCGTGAACAACAGGGCCGCGAGGTAGAGGTAGTTGACGGGGTTCACTTCGACGCCTCCTCGGCCCGCTTGAAGGTGGCCGGTTCGATCGCGGTGCGCTCCAGGCGTTCCTCGGAGCGCTGCTCCAGCACCTTGAGGTCGTTGAGCGCCTCCTGGGAGACGTCCCGGATCTGGCCGCGTTCACGGAGCGTCTTGCTGACCGTGAGCTCCGACGGGGTGCCGTCGGGCAGCAGGCCCGCGATGTCCACGGCGTTGTGCCGGGCGTAGACGCCGGGGGCCGGCAGCGGCGGTACGTGCTTGCCCGCGCGGACGCGCTCCTCGGCCAGCTCGCGCTGGGTCTTGGCGCGCTCGGTGCGCTCGCGGTGGGTGAGCACCATGGCGCCGACGGCGGCCGTGATCAGCAGGGCGCCGGTGATTTCGAAGGCGAAGACGTACTTGGTGAAGATGTAGGTCGCGAGGCCCTCCACGTTGCCGTTCGCGTTCGCCTGCGCCAGGCCGTTGAACTCCTTGAGGGAGGCGTTGCCGATGCCCGCGATCAGCAGGATGCCGAAGCCGAGCCCGCAGAGAAGGGCCAGCCAGCGCTGGCCCTTGATGGTCTCCTTCAGGGAGTCGGCGGCCGTGACGCCGACGAGCATCACCACGAACAGGAACAGCATCATGATCGCGCCGGTGTAGACGACGATCTGCACGATGCCCAGGAAGTAGGCGCCGTTGGCGAGGTAGAACACCGCCAGGATGATCATGGTCCCGGCGAGCGACAGCGCGCTGTGCACGGCCTTCTTCATGAACACGGTGGCCAGGGCGCCGAGCACGGCGACGGTGCCGAGGACCCAGAACTGGAAGGCCTCTCCGGTGGAGGTGGAGTAGGCGGCGAGCTGCACGGGAGCGGTCATCGGCCGATCACCTTCTCCGACGCCGGCTCGTCAGGACCGAAGGTGGAGGCGGCCTCCTGGACCACCTCGCCCTTGGAGACGGCCACTTGGCGCTCGGTGCCGGGCGCGGCCTCCGTCACCAGCCCTCGGTAGTAGTCCTGCTCGTCGGTCCCCGGGTAGATCGCGTGGGGCGTGTCGACCATGCCGTCTTCCAGACCGGCGAGCAGCTGCTCCTTGGTGTAGATCAGGTTCGCGCGGCTGGAGTCGGCGAGCTCGAACTCGTTGGTCATCGTCAGCGCGCGCGTGGGACACGCCTCGATGCACAGGCCGCACAGGATGCAGCGGGCGTAGTTGATCTGGTAGACGCGGCCGTACCGCTCGCCCGGCGAGTAGCGCTCCTCGTCCGTGTTGTCGGCGCCCTCCACATAGATGGCGTCGGCGGGGCAGGCCCAGGCGCACAGCTCGCAGCCGACGCACTTCTCCAGGCCGTCCGGATGGCGGTTGAGCTGGTGCCGTCCGTGGAAACGGGGAGCGGTGGTCTTCTGCTGCTCCGGGTACTGCTCGGTCAGCCGCTTCTTGAACATGGCCTTGAAGGTCACGCCGAAGCCGGCGACGGGGTTCATGAAACCGGGCTCGGTCTCCTTGGGCTCCTCAGCCATCGGACGCCTCCTTTCCATCCAGAGATCCGTCGTCACTCTGAGTATTCACGCTGCCACTGACAATCAGCTCCCGCTCCTGCCGCGAGCGACGCCTCGGCACCGGCGGCAACTCCTGTCCGGGCAGCGGCGGTACGGGGAATCCGCCGGCCATCGGGTCGAATCCGACGGCCGCCGCGGGCTCCTCCTCGCCCTTGGACTTGCCGCGGAACATGTCGGCGACGAAGGAGAGCAGCAGCAGGACCAGCACACCGCCACCGATGTAGAGGGCGATGTCGGCGAAGTCGTAGTTCTCGTTCCTGAGGGTCCGCACGGTCGCGACGAGCATCAGCCACACCACGGAGACCGGGATCAGAACCTTCCAGCCGAGCTTCATCAGCTGGTCGTAGCGGACGCGGGGGAGCGTGCCGCGCAGCCAGATGAAGAAGAACAGCAGCAGCTGGACCTTGATGACGAACCAGAGCAGCGGCCACCAGCCGTGGTTGGCGCCTTCCCAGAAGGTGCTGACCGGCCAGGGCGCCCGCCAGCCGCCGAGGAAGAGGGTCACGGACACCGCCGAGACCGTCACCATGTTCACGTACTCGGCGAGCATGAACAGCGCGAACTT
The DNA here is from genome assembly GCA_002027195.1 of Streptomyces sp. GKU 895. Lineage (GTDB taxonomy): Bacteria > Actinomycetota > Actinomycetes > Streptomycetales > Streptomycetaceae > Streptomyces. The sequence continues at coordinate 18,670 of MWJO01000005.1, forward strand.
GATCGACGAGTACTCGGTGTTGAAGCCGCCGACCAGGTCGCCCTCGGACTCCGGCATGTCGAAGGGGGCGCGGTTGGTCTCGCCGACCATGGTGACGATGTAGATGATGAAGGAGACCGGCAGCAGGACGATGTACCAGCGGTCCTGCTGCGCCTCGACGATCGCCGACGTCGACATCGACCCCGAGTAGAGGAAGACGGAGGCGAAGGCGGCGCCCATGGCGATCTCGTACGAGATCATCTGCGCGCAGGAGCGCAGACCGCCGAGGAGCGGGTAGGTCGAGCCGGAACTCCAGCCCGCGAGCACGATGCCGTAGATGCCGACCGAGGCGACCGCGAGGATGTAGAGCATCGCGATCGGCAGGTCGGTGAGCTGCATCGTGGTGCGCTGGCCGAAGATCGAGATCTCGTTGCCGGCCGGGCCGAAGGGGATCACCGCGATCGCCATGAAGGCCGGGACGGCCGCGACGATCGGCGCGAGGACGTAGACCACCTTGTCCGCGCGCTTGACGACGACGTCTTCCTTGAGCATCAGCTTCACGCCGTCGGCGAGCGACTGGAGCATGCCCCAGGGGCCGTGCCGGTTGGGGCCGATGCGCAGCTGCATCCAGGCGACGACCTTGCGCTCCCAGACGATGGAGAACAGCACGGTCACCATCAGGAACGCGAAGCAGAAAACGGCCTTGATGACGACGAGCCACCAGGGGTCGGTGCCGAACATCGAGAGGTCTTCTGCGGCGAGGTACGGGCTCATGCCTCCACCTCCTGGGGGGCTTCGGCTGCGGGCGTGGCCGGGCCGATGCGGACGAGGGAGCCGGGCAGCACACCGGCGTCGGAGGCGACGCCCCCACCCACGGAGTTCAGCGGCAGCCAGACCACGCGGTCGGGCATCTCGGTGACCTGGAGCGGGAGTTCGACGATCCCGGAGGAGCCGGTCACGGCCAGGACGTCGCCGTCCTTGACTCCCGCCTCCAGGGCGGTCGCGGCGGACACGCGCGCGTGGGCCGCGTGCCGGGTCCCGGCGAGTGCCTCGTCGCCCTCCTGGAGGAGGCCCTGGTCGAGCAGCAGCCGGTGTCCGGCGAGGACGGCTTCTCCGGCGGCGGGCCGCGGCAACTGGGCGCCGGTCTCCAGCGGTTCGGTGGCCCGCGGGCCGTCCCAGGGGCCGAGCCGGTCGATCTCGCCGCGCACGGTCCGCAGGTCCGGCAGACCCAGGTGGACGTCCATGGCGTCGGCCAGCATCTGCAGCACGCGCGCGTCGGTCGGCGCGAGGCGGCGGGTCATCTGGTCGGGCTTGAGCGCGGCCTCGAAGAAGCGCACCCTGCCTTCCCAGTTGAGGAAGGTGCCGGCCTTCTCGGCGACCGCGGCGACGGGCAGGACGACGTCAGCGAGCTCGGTGACCTCGCTGGGCCGCAGCTCCAGCGACACCAGGAAGCCGACCTCGCCGAGCGCTTCACGCGCGCGCGCCGGGTCGGGCAGGTCGGCGACCTCGCGCCGGCGACGACCAGCGCCTGGAGTTCGCCGTGGCGGCGGCCTCGATGATCTGCGTGGTGTCCCGGCCGTAGCGGTGCGGGAGTTCGGCGACGCCCCAGACGGCGGCGACCTCCTCACGCGCGCGCGGGTCGGTGGCCGGACGGCCGCCCGGCAGCAGTGTCGGCAGCGCACCGGCCTCGACGGCACCGCGCTCCCCCGCCCTGCGCGGGATCCACACCAGCTGGGCGCCGGTCGCGGACGCGGCCCGTACGGCGGCGGTCAGTCCGCCCGCCACGGCGGCCAGCCGCTCGCCCACGACGATGACCGCGCCCTCGGCCCGCAGCGCCTCGGCGGCCTGCGCGCCGCCCTCCTCCAGGCCGACGCCGCTCGCGAGCGCGTCCAGCCACTCGGTCTCGGTGCCGGGAGCGGCGGGAAGCAGCGTGCCGCCGGCTTTCTCCAGGCCGCGCGTGGCATAGGTGGCCAGCGAGAAGACCTTCTGTCCGTGCTTGCGCCAGGCCTTGCGCAGCCGCAGGAAGACGCCGGGCGCCTCCTCCTCGGCCTCGAACCCGACCAGCAGGACCGCGGGCGCCTTCTCCAGCGCGGTGTACGTGACGCCCGTACCGTCGAGGTCCCGGCCGTGGCCGGCGATCCGGGCGGCCAGGAAGTCGGCCTCCTCGCCGCTGTGCACGCGCGCGCGGAAGTCGATGTCGTTGGTGTCGAGCGCCACGCGCGTGAACTTGCTGTACGCGTAGGCGTCCTCGATGGTGAGCCGGCCGCCGGTCAGCACCCCGGTCCGGCCGCGCGAGGCGAGCAGCCCCTGCGCGGCGATCTCCAGCGCCTCCGGCCAGGAGGCCGGGACGAGTTCACCCTCGGGATTGCGCACCAGGGGCGTCTGAAGCCGGTCGCGCTGCTGGGCGTACCGGAAAGCGAAGCGCCCCTTGTCGCAGATCCACTCCTCGTTGACCTCGGGGTCGTTGGCGGCCAGCTTGCGCATGACCTTGCCGCGCCGGTGGTCGGTGCGGGTGGCGCAGCCGCCGGAGCAGTGCTCGCACACGCTCGGGGAGGACACCAGGTCGAAGGGGCGGGAGCGGAAGCGGTACGCCGCCGAGGTGAGCGCGCCGACCGGGCAGATCTGGATGGTGTTGCCGGAGAAGTACGACTCGAACGGGTCACCCTCACCGTACCGACCTGCTGGAGCGCGCCGCGCTCGACCAGCTCGATCATCGGGTCGCCCGCGACCTGGTTGGAGAACCGGGTGCAGCGGGCGCACAGCACGCACCGCTCCCGGTCGAGCAGCACCTGCGTGGAGATCGGCACCGGCTTCTCGTACGTCCGCTTCTTGCCCTCGAAGCGGGACTCGGCCTGCCCGTGGGACATCGCCTGGTTCTGCAGGGGGCACTCGCCGCCCTTGTCGCAGACCGGGCAGTCCAGCGGGTGGTTGATGAGGAGCAGCTCCATCACGCCGTGCTGGGCCTTCTCGGCGGCCGGCGAGGTGAGGTGGGTCTTCACCACCATGCCGTCCGTGCAGGTGATGGTGCAGGACGCCATCGGCTTGCGCTGGCCCTCGACCTCGACGATGCACTGGCGGCAGGCACCGGCCGGGTCGAGCAGGGGGTGGTCGCAGAAGCGCGGGATCTCGATGCCGAGCCGCTCGGCGGCCCGGATGACCAGGGTGCCCTTGGGCACGCTGATCTCGGCGCCGTCGATGGTCAGCGAGACGAGATCTTCCGGCGGGACCGCCGCCTCTCCCCCACCCGAGGGGGAACTGGTGGTCACCGTCATGCGTTCACCTCCGTGCGGGAGTCGGCCCAGACCGTGGACTTGGCCGGGTCGAAGGGGCAGCCGCGGCCCGTGATGTGCTGCTCGTACTCCTCACGGAAGTACTTCAGCGAGGAGAAGATCGGCGAGGCGGCACCGTCGCCGAGGGCGCAGAAGGACTTGCCGTTGATGTTGTCGGCGATGTCGTTCAGCTTGTCGAGGTCGGACATGACGCCCTTGCCGGCCTCGATGTCGCGCAGCAACTGCACCAGCCAGTACGTGCCTTCGCGGCAGGGCGTGCACTTGCCGCAGGACTCGTGGGCGTAGAACTCGGTCCAGCGGGTGACGGCGCGGACGACGCAGGTCGTCTCGTCGAAGCACTGCAGAGCTTTGGTGCCGAGCATGGAACCCGCGGCACCCACTCCTTCGTAATCAAGAGGGACGTCGAGGTGCTCGTCGGTGAACATCGGTGTCGAGGAGCCGCCCGGCGTCCAGAACTTGAGCCGGTGTCCGGGTCGCATGCCGCCGCTCATCTCCAGCAGCTGGCGCAGGGTGATGCCGAGCGGGGCCTCGTACTGGCCGGGGCTGGCGACATGGCCGCTGAGCGAGTAGAGCGTGAAGCCCGGGGACTTCTCGCTTCCCATCGACCGGAACCATTCTTTGCCCCGCTGCAGAATCGCGGGAACCGACGCGATCGATTCGACGTTATTCACCACAGTCGGGCAGGCATAGAGGCCTGCGACCGCAGGAAAGGGGGGACGGAGCCGCGGTTGACCACGGCGGCCTTCGAGCGAGTCGAGGAGTGCGGTCTCCTCACCGCAGATGTACGCGCCCGCGCCCGCGTGCACGGTGATGTCGAGATCGAGCCCGCTGCCCAGGATGTCCTTCCCGAGGTAGCCGGCCGCGTAGGCCTCGCTCACGGCCGAGTGCAACCGCCGCAGCACTGGCACCACTTCACCACGCAGATAGATGAAGGCATGCGACGACCTGATGGCGTAACACGCGATGATCATGCCCTCGATGAGGCTGTGCGGGTTCGCGAAGAGGAGCGGAATGTCCTTGCAGGTTCCGGGCTCCGATTCGTCGGCGTTGACAACTAGATAGTGCGGCTTTCCATCCCCCTGGGGAATGAACTGCCATTTCATTCCCGTGGGGAATCCCGCGCCGCCGCGGCCGCGCAGACCGGAGTCCTTGACGTACGCGATCAGGTCGTCCGGTGACATCGAGAGCGCCTTGCGCAGGCCCTCGTATCCCTCGTGCCTCTTGTAGACGTCCAGCGTCCAGGACCTGTCCTCGTCCCAGAAGGCCGACAGCACGGGTGCGAGCAGCTTCTCGGGGCTGGTGTCTTTCAGCTCGGGTGCCAAGGTCATCACTCCCCCTCCTCGGCGACAGGCCCCGCCGGGTGGGTCGGGTCGGAGGCCGACGTGTCCTGCGGCGCGTCGTGCGAACTCAGGTGCTCGGTCGGCGACGGCTCGTGCACGTCCCGGTCCTGCGGCGCCCTGTCCTGCGGCTCGTCGTACGGACCGGCGTCGGGCGAGCCGGCGTCGTGCGGACCGCCGTCGCGCGGATGGACCACGCGCGCGGGTGCGGCCTCTCCCCTGGCCAGGCGGAGGCCCACCAGCGAAGCGGGGCCTGCCGCGCCGCTTGCCTCGACGGCCCCTGGCCGCTCGTCGGGGAAGCCGGCGAGGATCCGCGCGGTCTCCTTGAAGGTGCACAGCGGCGCCCCGCGCGTCGGCTGTACCGGACGGCCCGCGATCAGGTCGTCGACGAGGCGCTTGGCGCTGCCCGGGGTCTGGTTGTCGAAGAACTCCCAGTTGACCATCACGACCGGCGCGAAGTCGCAGGCCGCGTTGCACTCGATGTGCTCCAGCGTGACCTTGCCGTCCTCGGTGGTCCCGCCGTTGCCGACGCCCAGGTGCTCCTGGAGGGACTCGAAGATCGCGTCGCCGCCCATCACCGCGCAGAGGGTGTTGGTGCAGACGCCGACCTGGTAGTCGCCGCTCGGCCGGCGCCGGTACATGGTGTAGAAGGTGGCGACCGCCGTGACCTCGGCCGTGGTCAGGCCGAGGACGTCCGCGCAGAACTGCATCCCGGTGCGCGTGACATGGCCTTCCTCCGACTGCACGAGGTGCAGCAGCGGAAGGAGCGCGGACCGGGAGTCGGGGTAGCGGGCGATGATCTCGCGCGCGTCCGTCTCCAGCCGGGCTCGGACGCCGTCCGGATAGGCGGGCGCGGGCAGTTCGGGCATGCCCAGGCTGACGCCCCGCTCCGAAGAAGAGGTGGTCACCGGTCGACGCCTCCCATCACGGGGTCGATGGACGCGACGCGACGATGACGTCGGCGACCTGGCCGCCCTCGCACATCGCCGCCATGGCCTGCAGGTTGGTGAAGGACGGGTCGCGGAAGTGGACCCGGAAGGGGCGGGTGCCGCCGTCGGACACGGCGTGCACCCCGAGTTCGCCCTTGGGCGACTCGACGGCCGCGTACGCCTGTCCCGGCGGTACCCGGAAGCCCTCGGTGACCAGCTTGAAGTGGTGGATCAGGGCCTCCATGGAGGTGCCCATGATCTTCTTGATGTGGTCGAGGGAGTTGCCGAGACCGTCGGGGCCGAGCGCGAGCTGGGCGGGCCAGGCGATCTTCTTGTCGGCGACCATGACGGGGCCGGGCTGGAGCCGGTCCAGGCACTGCTCGACGATGTGCAGCGACTGGCGCATCTCTTCCAGGCGGATCAGGAACCGCCCGTAGGAGTCGCAGGTGTCGGCGGTCGGGACCTCGAAGTCGTAGGTCTCGTAGTCGCAGTAGGGCTGCGACTTGCGCAGGTCGTGCGGCAGGCCGGTGGAGCGCAGGATCGGGCCGGTGGCGCCGAGGGCCATGCAGCCGGCCAGGTCGAGGTAGCCGACGTCCTGCATGCGGGCCTTGAAGATGGGGTTCCCGGTGGCGAGCTTGTCGTACTCCGGGAGGTTCTTCTTCATCTTCTTCACGAACTCGCGGATGTGGTCCACCGCGCCGGGCGGCAGGTCCTGCGCGAGTCCGCCGGGGCGGATGTACGCGTGGTTCATCCGGAGGCCCGTGATGAGCTCGTAGATGTCGAGAATCATTTCACGATCGCGGAATCCGTAGATCATGATCGTGGTGGCGCCGAGCTCCATGCCGCCGGTGGCGATGCACACCAGGTGCGAGGAGAGCCGGTTCAGCTCCATGAGGAGCACCCGGATGATCTTGGCGCGCTCGGTGATCTGGTCCTCGATGCCGAGGAGCTTCTCGACGGCGAGACAGTAGGCGGCCTCGTTGAAGAAGGACGTCAGGTAGTCCATGCGCGTCACGAACGTGGTGCCCTGCGTCCACGTGCGGAACTCGAGGTTCTTCTCGATGCCGGTGTGCAGGTAGCCGATGCCGCAGCGGGCCTCGGTGACCGTCTCGCCCTCGATCTCCAGGATCAGGCGCAGCACGCCGTGGGTGGATGGGTGCTGGGGACCCATGTTGACGACGATGCGCTCGTCGTCGGCGCGGGCCGCGGACTGGACGACCTCGTCCCAGTCGCCACCGGTGACCGTGTATACGGTGCCTTCCGTGGTCTCGCGAGGAGAGGCTTGCGAAGTGCTCACGAGTACGACCTCCGCTGGTCCGGAGCCGGGATCTGGGCGCCCTTGTACTCGACGGGGATGCCGCCGAGGGGATAGTCCTTGCGCTGCGGATGGCCCTGCCAGTCGTCCGGCATCATGATCCGCGTCAGGGCCGGGTGACCGTCGAAGACGATCCCGAAGAAGTCGTAGGTCTCGCGCTCGTGCCAGTCGTTGGTCGGGTACACGGAGACCAGGGACGGGATCTTCGGGTCGGCGTCCGGGGCGCTGACCTCCAGGCGGATCAGCCGGTTGTGGGTGATCGAGCGCAGGTGGTAGACGGCGTGCAGCTCGCGGCCCTTGTCGTGCGGGTAGTGGACGCCGCTGACGCCGGTGCAGAGCTCGAAGCGCAGGGCCGGGTCGTCGCGCAGGGTGCGGGCGACGCGCAGCAGATGCTCGCGCTCGATGTGGAAGGTGAGCTCGCCGCGGTCGACGACCGTCTTCTCGATGGCGTTGTCGGGCAGGAGGCCCTGCTCCTCCAGCGCGCCCTCCAGCTCGTCGGCGACCTCGTCGAACCAGCCGCCGTAGGGGCGGCTGGCCGCTCCCGGGAGCCGGATGGAGCGGACCAGGCCGCCGTAGCCGGAGGTGTCGCCGCCGTTGTCGGCGCCGAACATGCCGCGCTGGACACGGATCTCCTCGCCGCCCTCGCCACGCTGGCCGGGGAGGTTGGAGGAGGCCAGGTCCTTCTCGGGGTTCACGCCGTTCGACGCCCCGTTCGCGTCGCTCATCGCAGCAGCCCCTTCATCTCGATCGTGGGCAGGGCCTTGAGCGCCGCTTCCTCCGCCTCCCGGGCCGCTTCCTCGGCGTTCACGCCGAGCTTGGAGCCCTGGATCTTCTGGTGGAGCTTGAGGATGGCGTCCATGAGCATCTCCGGCCGCGGCGGGCAGCCGGGGAGATAGATGTCGACGGGCACGATGTGGTCGACGCCCTGCACGATCGCGTAGTTGTTGAACATGCCGCCCGAGGAGGCGCAGACCCCCATGGAGATGACCCACTTGGGGTTCGGCATCTGGTCGTAGACCTGCCGCAGCACCGGCGCCATCTTCTGGCTGACCCGGCCGGCGACGATCATGAGGTCGGCCTGGCGGGGTGAGCCGCGGAAGACCTCCATGCCGAAGCGGGCCAGGTCGTAGCGTCCGGCGCCGGTCGTCATCATCTCGATGGCGCAGCAGGCCAGGCCGAAGGTGGCCGGGAAGACGGACGCCTTGCGCACCCAGCCCGCGGCCTGCTCGACGGTGGTCAGCAGGAAACCGCTCGGCAGCTTTTCTTCGAGTCCCATGAGTCAAAGGCCTCTCAGTCCCATTCCAGGCCGCCGCGCCGCCATACGTACGCGTACGCGACGAAGACGGTGAGCACGAAGAGCAGCATCTCCACGAGCCCGAAAACACCCAGGGCGTCGAAGGTGACGGCCCAGGGGTAGAGAAAGACGATCTCGATGTCGAAGACGATGAAGAGCATCGCCGTCAGGTAGTACTTGATGGGGAAGCGCCCGCCGCCGGCCGGCGTGGGGGTCGGCTCGATCCCGCACTCGTAGGCCTCGAGCTTGGCCCGGTTGTACCGCTTCGGACCGATCAGCGTGGCCATGACCACGGAGAAGATCGCAAAGCCTGCCCCGAGGGCTCCCAGTACGAGGATGGGCGCATACGCGTTCACCGCTCCTCGCTCCTCTCAGTCGGCACTGACTGCTGGCGATGGCGTCGGGTTCACTTCCCCCTCACGTGCCCCACGAGCCCCGTTCGTCCCGACGAAGATCGCGAACATGTGAAGCAGGTCACAAGCCCAACTGACCCGCATCTTATGCCCGCCGGTCTGTGATCTGCGACACGGGGTATTGCACAAGCTTTGTGATCTCCACCACCTGACGAAGGATCATGAAGTCGGATGAGCGGTGATCTTCGTACGTGAAGCGTCCGAGCGATCACCAGAGGTGACAATTTGGCTCGTCGGCGCAGTTGAAACGGGGTGCGGAAGCGGCGTCTCAATATCAAGAGACTTCCCGTGCATGCAAATTGGCGCTGGACGCCACCGCTTGATATTGCGCGGCATTCACACCCGGGAGGGGATCGCGGGGCGCGATGTGGACGCGTGCACGCTTTCACGAGCGGGTGACGGCGAGGGGTGCGCGCGTGACGCAGCCGCTGCCGTAACCGTTGCGTGACCTCCACCACATCGATGAGAGACCTCCGAGAAGCGGGCTTGGCCATCGGTCCCAACCGGTGGTAGGTGCGGGGCAATTCGGGCGTAACGATGAAAGACCGTGATCACGGCCATGATGGGCCGTGCCCGCAATGTCCGTTACGGCGTCAATAAAGAACGCCACGCCCGGAATTCGAGGGACTGGATGAACAACTGTGGCGCAGGACACGTTTCTTGAAGGTATGGAGGAGCCCCTGATACCGGTTGTTCTCATGTCCCACACCGCTCACATACGCAGCCACCGGAAACCCCGCCGCAGCGCGACGACTTCGCTCGCCGTGCGTGCCGGTGTCGCCGGTGGCGTTCTCAGCATGGCGGCGGCGGGCGCGTCGGCCTCGGCGAGCGCCGCCGAGACGACGCAGACGCTCGAACTGCCCACCCTCACGGCCGACCTGGCCGCGCAGGTCGCCCAGTCCGCGGACGCCACGCAGCAGGCCGCCGCGAACTACGAGCTGCAGGCCGAGCGTGACGCGGCCGCCGCCGCGGCCGCCAAGGAGGCCAAGAAGGACCTCGCCGAGGCGAAGAAGAAGGCGGAAGCCAAGAAGAAGGCCGAGGAGGCCCGCAAGGCCGCCGCCGAGGCCGCCGTCTCGCGTTCCTCGGAGCGGACCACCCTCTCCGCGTCCACGACCGCCTCGGCGCCCGCCAGCGGCTCCGTCGCGACCGTCATCGCCTTCCTCAAGGCCCAGGTGGGTGACGCCTACGTCATGGGCGGCACCGGCCCCAACGCGTGGGACTGCTCCGGCCTGGTCCAGGCCGCGTTCAAGCAGGTCGGCGTCGACCTGCCGCGCGTATCGCAGGACCAGTCGATGGCCGGCACGGATGTCTCGCTGTCCAACCTGCAGGTCGGCGACATCCTCTACTGGGGCGCCAAGGGCTCCGCGTACCACGTGGGCGTCTACATCGGCAACGGCCAGTACCTGGACGCGGCCAACCCGTCCAAGGGTGTTGTCATCCAGGACCTGTCGGGCTACCCGGCGACGGGTGCCGTACGCGTACTCTGACACAACGCGCACACAAAACGCCCACGGGCGTACAGAACGTCGGAGGGGCCGCAGCCGCTCGGGGGCAGCGGCCCCTCCGCTTGCGCCGAAACCGGTCTGGCCCCCGGCCTGCCGGGTGTGATCTGTTGCTGTCGTCCATCCTCAGACGACAGGAGACTCACTCGTGCCCAGCGTTTTCGTACAAGGCAGGCCCGTTGACTCGTATCCGCGCCTCGCGCCCGACGCCCGCCGTGGAAAGGTGCGGCGCATCACGGAGGTCGGCGAGCAGGTCCTGCACAAGCCGTGCCGGGACGTGACCGAGTTCGGGCCGGATCTCGCCGCTCTGATCGACGACATGTTCCTGACGATGTACATCGCGGACGGGGCCGGCCTCGCGGCCAACCAGGTCGGCGTCGATCTGCGGCTGTTCGTCTACGACTGCCCGGACGACGACGGGGTCCGGCACGTCGGGCACATCGTCAACCCGGTGCTCGACGCGGCCCCGGCCGGGCGCAGGCTCCTCGACGACCACGAGGGCTGCCTGTCCGTCCCCGGCGCCGTGATGGACGTACCCCGCCCGGAACGGGCCGTCGTACGCGGGTACGACAAGGACGGCGAGCCGATCACCCTCGAGGGAACGGGATACTTCGCCCGCTGCCTCGCCCATGAGACCGACCACACCGACGGGCACGTCTACCTGGACCGCCTCTCGAAGCGCGAACGCAGGGAGGCGCTGCGGCAGGTGGCGGACCGGCGGGACGAGGTCCTCGCGCGCCGGGCCGCCAACATCGAGGCCCTGAGCGGCTAGTTACGCCTTCGGTGCCACCTTGCTCAGCCCGTTGATGATCCGGTCCATCGCGTCGCCGCCCGTCGGGTCGGTGAGGTTGGCCAGCATCTTCAGGGTGAACTTCATGAGCAGGGGGTGCGTGAGGCCGCGCTGGGTCGCGATCTTCATGACCTTCGGGTTGCCGATGAGCTTCACGAAGGCGCGGCCCAGCGTGTAGTAGCCGCCGTAGGTGTCCTTGAGGACCTGCGGGTAGCGCTGGAGCGCGATCTCACGCTGGGCCGGCGTGGCCCGCGCGTGGGCCTGGACGATGACGTCGGCGGCGATCTGGCCGGACTCCATGGCGTAGGCGATGCCCTCGCCGTTGAAGGGGTTCACCAGGCCGCCGGCGTCGCCGACGAGCAGCAGCCCGCGCGTGTAGTGCGGCTGGCGGTTGAAGGCCATGGGGAGGGCCGCGCCGCGGATCGGGCCGGTCATGTTCTCCGGCGTGTAGCCCCACTCCTCCGGCATCGAGGCGCACCAGGCCTTCAGCACCTCGCGCCAGTCCAGCTCCTTGAAGGAGTCGGAGGTGTTGAGGACGCCGAGGCCCACGTTGGACGTGCCGTCGCCCATGCCGAAGATCCAGCCGTAGCCGGGGAGGAGGCGCGGCTCGGGGCCGCGGCGGTCCCACAGCTCCAGCCAGGACTCCAGGTAGTCGTCCTCGTGGCGCGGCGACTCGAAGTACGTCCGCACGGCGACGCCCATCGGGCGGTCCTCGCGGCGGTGCAGGCCCATCGCCAGGGAGAGGCGGGTGGAGTTGCCGTCGGCGGCGACGACCAGCGGGGCGTGGAAGGTGACCTCCCGCTTCTCGCCGGCCTCGCCGAGCTTGGCGTGGACGCCGGTGATGCGGCCGGTGCGGTCGTCGATGATCGGGGCGCCGACGTTGCAGCGCTCGTACAGCCGGGCGCCCGCCTTCTGGGCCTGCCGGGCGAGCTGCTCGTCGAAGTCGTCGCGCTTGCGGACGAGGCCGTAGTCCGGGAAGGAGGCGAGTTCCGGCCAGTCGAGCTGGAGCCGGACACCGCCGCCGATGATGCGCAGGCCCTTGTTGCGCAGCCAGCCGGCCTCCTCGGAGATGTCGATGCCCATGGCGACGAGCTGCTTGGTGGCGCGGGGGGTGAGGCCGTCGCCGCAGACCTTCTCGCGCGGGAACGCCGTCTTCTCCAGCAGGAGGACGTCGAGACCGGCCTTGGCGAGGTAGTACGCGGTCGTGGAGCCGGCCGGCCCCGCGCCGACGACGATGACGTCGGCGGTGTTCTCGGAAAGGGGCTCGGAGTGGGGCTCGGTCACGGCGGTCACGGCGGGATCTCCCCAAGTTCGAAATCTGCGTGCCGACTAGCACTGGACATGGGCAGTCTATTCAGCACGATTGATCACCCGGCTGAAGGGCTGCCCCGTGAACCGAACTCTCCCCGTAGTACGGCTGCGTGTCCCCACCGACGAGGACGCCGTCGCCTGGCACCGGATCTTCGACGACCCGGACGTCATGGAGTTCCACGGCGGCCGTTCCGCCGAGCTGTACGTGTACGAGGAGCTCACGGCACGGCAGCGCCGGCACGACGCCGAGCTGGGCTTCTGCCTGTGGACCATGCTCGACGAGGACGACCGGGTCATCGGCTTCACCGGGGCCCAGCCGTGGCCGCAGGAGTGGGGGCCGAAGGGCGAGATCGAGATCGGCTGGCGGCTCGGGCGGGCGTACTGGGGCAAGGGATACGCCACCGCCGCCGCGCGGGAGACGCTGGAACGGCTCCGGGCGGCGGGCGTGCCGGACGTGGTGGCGATGGTCAGACCGGGCGACGAGCGCTCGGTCGCGGTCGCCCGGCGCCTCGGCATGGAGCTCGCGGAGACCTTCCCGCACCCGCGGCTGGCGGAGGACGCGCTCTGCTTCCGGCTCGACCTGCGCAACGGTCACGCACAGTAACTAACTGTTACAGAACGCCACTTGACGCTTCCGGACGGCACCCCCGGGCGGTTACCCTGCTAGTACCGCTGGGGGTGACATCTTGCGCATAACACCCAAAACACCCGAAGTGCGCGTGCCGCGGCTCGTCGGACTGATGGCCATGGACGCGCGCAGGACGGCCGAGGCGACCGGCCTCTTCCTCAACGCTCCGGACCGGCCCGACTTCCGCCAGACGGTGGTCGAGTACGTCGTACGGCAGTACCCGCAGCCCAATGCCGAGGTGCCCCGGGACTCCGTGATCTACGTGTGGTTCGACTTCGGCGAAGGGGAGGGCGGCGGAGGGGTGCGCGAGCCGCGCATCCCCCGGCCTCCCACGGGCGGCCTCCAGCGCGAGCTGGACGAGCCGGGCGACCCGTACGTGACGGTCAGCTCTGCCTGAAGCCGACCGCCCCACCTGCCTCAGGTCTGCTTGAAGCCCCGGTGCAGGGCCACGACCCCGCCCGTCAGGTTCCGCCACGCCACCTTCGACCAGCCGGCCTTCTGCAGATGCCCGGCGAGTGCGGCCTGGTCGGGCCAGGCGCGGATCGACTCGGCGAGGTAGACGTACGCCTCGGGGTTGGAGGAGACCGCGCGCGCGACCGGCGGGAGGGCGCGCATCAGGTACTCGGTGTAGACCGTGCGGAAAGGCGCCCAGGTCGGGTGCGAGAACTCGCAGATCACCACCCGGCCGCCGGGCTTGGTCACCCGGTACATCTCGCGCAGCCCGGCGTCGAAGTCCTGCACATTGCGCAGCCCGAAGGAGATGGTGACGGCGTCGAAGGTGTCGTCCTTGAACGGCAGCCGCGTCGCGTCGCCGGCCGTGAGCGGCAGCCACGGGTGGTTCCGCTTGCCGACCTTGAGCATGCCCAGCGAGAAGTCGCACGGGACGACGTACGCGCCGGTCCGCGCGAAGGGCAGCGAGGAGGTCGCCGTCCCGGCCGCCAGGTCCAGGATCTTCTGGGCGGGCCGGGCGTCGACCGCCCTCGCGACCTCCTTGCGCCACACCCGGTCCTGCCCGAGCGACAGCACGTCGTTCGTCAGGTCGTACCGTTCCGCCACGTCGTCGAACATCGAGGCGACTTCGTGCGGCTGCTTGTTCAGGGAAGCGCGGGTCACGGGCCCATTCTTGCAGCCGCCCTCAGGGAACAAGCCTCGGCCTCTGCTTCGCCGCCACGTCCTCCACCCATCCGCACGCCACCACGAACCCCGCGATCAGCACCCAGCCGATCCCGAACATGAACCACTGGCTCTCCAGCGGCAGGTACCTCTCGAAGGCCGGGACGTTCCAGAACCGGTCGATCAGCGGTACGGCGAGGATCAGCGCGATCTCGTGCCAGAGGTAGATCGTCACGGCCCGCGCGTTGAAGACCGTGACGACCCTGTCCAGCCGCTTGAAGCGGGTCAGCCACGCGAAGTCGGTCCCGAAGTACGCCTTGGCCCAGAACAGCAGCATCACGAACCCGGCCGACCAGAAGGCCTGCGCGAGCGGGATCTCGTCGAGGTCGTACGTCCCGGCCTCGCCCTGGTGGGCGAAGGCGTACCAGCCGCCGTAGCCGACGGCCGCGAGCGAGAGCGCGACGACGGTCGCGGGCCGCAGCCGCTCCAGCACCCCGTCGCGGTGCGCGAAGCCGAGGATCCAGCAGAAGAGGTACGTCGAGAAGTCCCACAGCTCGTCGCCGAGCCGCCCCTCGGGGCCTGACCACACGAAGGTGAGGACCAGGATCGGGACGAGGGACAGCAGCAGCACCGGCACCCGCGCCGACCGGAAGAGCTTCAGCAGGAGCGGGGACAGCAGCACGAACCACAGGTACGTCCGCAGGTACCAGAGGATCTCCCAGGCCTGGACGCCCCACTTGTCGCCGGGTGGATCGCCGAACGGGACGATCCAGAAGACGATGTCGTAGTGCCTCGGCATCCAGCCGTGGACCAGCATCGCCAGCACCACGAAGAAGCCCCAGAACCAGAACGGCGGCAGCAGGCGCCGCAGCCTGCTTCTCACCACCGTGAGCGCGGGGCGCTCCAGGGATTTCGCCATCAGTGTGCCGGCGAGCCCGAACATGATCCCCATGGAGGGGAAGACCATGCCGCACCAGGCCCACCCGAAGGTGTGATAGGTGACGACACGGATCAGGGCGACGGCGCGGAGGGTGTCGAAGTAGCGGTCGCGTACGGGGTGTTGGGGGCGGGTGCCGGTGAGCGGCGGTTGCTCGTCCACCAGCACGGGCCCGCCTCTGCGGTGCGCGCCCATCTCAGCTCACCCCCGCCGGCGTCCCGACCTCGCCGGTCCGCTTCAGCTTCTGCCACCTGAGGCGGCCGCCGGTCAGCGCCGTGATGCAGGAGTGGATGAGGACGAGGTACATCATCTGCCGGTAGGCCAGCTGCTGGAGCGGCATCATCAGGAGATAGCGGTACTTCTCCTTGTCCAGCCGGAACGCGTAGGCCGCGCAGACCAGTTGGACGCCCAGCACCGCGAGCCACGCCAGCAGGGCGGCCCGGAAGTCGATGAAGATCATCGAGTACGCGGTGAACACGTCGATGAGCGGCGCGCAGACCGGCGTGACGATCTGGAAGATCACCACCAGCGGCATGCCGACCCGGCCGAAGCGGCCCGAAGGACCCTTGTCCGTCAGGGACTTGCGGTGCTTCCACAGCGCCTGCATGGTGCCGTACGACCAGCGGTAGCGCTGCGACCACAGCTGCTTGAGCGAACCGGGCGCCTCCGTCCACGCCTTGGCGTGCTCCTGGTAGACGACCCGCCAGCCCGCGCGGTGCATGGCGATGGTGATGTCGGTGTCCTCGGCGAGGGTGTCCTCGCTCATGCCGCCGACCTGGAGCACCGCGTCGCGGCGGAACGCGCCGATCGCGCCCGGGATGGTGGGCATGCAGCGCAGCAGGTCGTACATGCGGCGGTCGAGGTTGAAGCCCATCACGTACTCGATGTGCTGCCAGGCGCCGATGACGGTGTCGCGGTTGCCGACCTTGGCGTTGCCCGCGACCGCACCCACCCCGGGGTCGGCGAAGGGCTGCACCAGCTGGTGCACGGCGTCCGGTTCGAAGACGGTGTCGCCGTCCATCATGACGACGATGTCGTGACGGGCGTTGCGGACACCGTTGTTGAGGGCGGCCGGCTTGCCCGCGTTCTCCTGGCGGACGACCCGGACGTTCGTCATGCCGAGTGCGGACGCCGCGTCGCGCGCGATCTCCGACGTACCGTCCGTCGAGCCGTCGTCGACCACGATGATCTCGATCGGATGGGTGCTCCGCGCCAGCGATGCCAGGGTGTTGGCGATGCACTCCTTCTCGTTGTACGCCGGGACGATCACGCTCACGGGGCGGGTGACGGGCGGGCCCCAGCCGAAACGGCGTCTGTTGCGCTGTCTGTGGTGGCGGCGGGCGAGGATCAGCATCATCCCGAACCGGCCCATGACGGCGACACCGACGACCATGAGGCCGGCCGACAGCGCGGGCACCGCCCACTCCGCGACGGCGACGGCGGCGATGAGGGCCTTGCCCTCGTAGAGGGTGGCGCCGGTGGCCTTGCGGTGGGCGACCTGGAGGTCGTTGGCACCGCCGACCGGCTGCTGCTTTTCCAGCACCCCGCTGATGGTGGTGAAGGTGTACCCCTTCGCCTTCATCTTCTCGATGTACTTCGGGAGCGCCTCGATGGTCTGCGACCGCTCACCACCGGCGTCGTGGAAGAGGACGGACGCACCCTTGCCCTTGGACGGAGTCGCCCACCGCACGATCTTCGCGACGCCCGGCTTCTTCCAGTCGTCGCTGTCGGTGTCGACGAAGACGCTGGTGTAACCGTCCTGGCCGAGCTTCTGGTAGACGGGCCAGCTGTAGTTGTCGATGGCGTCCGTCTCCGAGGAGTACGGCGCCCGGAACAGCGTGGTGGTGATGCCGGCCGCGCCCGCCAGCGCCAACTGGGTCTGCTGCATCTCGCGGTCGACGCGGGCGTCGCTCTGGTAGGAGAGGTCGACGTGGGTGAAGGTGTGGATGCCCACCTCGTTGCCCTGCTCGACCATGTCCTTCACGATGCCGGGGTAGCGCGACACCATCGAGCCGACCACGAAGAACGTGGCGGGGACGTCGTACTTCTCCAGGATCTCCAACACCTGCGGGGTGTAGGTGGGGTTGGGGCCGTCGTCGAAGGTCAGGGCGATGGTCTTGTCCGGGACGGAGACGGTCGTGGCCTGTCCGCCGCGGAAACTGAGGATCGGCCCGCCGTCGAGGATCGTGTCGGGGACCTTGCTGGAGCCGGCCCCGTCACGGACGCGCTGGTCGCCGCCGACCTCGGCGCGCAGATAGCCGTCCAGCAGCATCACGCTGGTCAGCGCCAGCAGGAGCAGCAGGGCGAGCAGGACGCGCGGTTTCTGCAGGGCCGCGGCCTTGCCCGCGGCGCGGCCTATGCGGGAGGGGGCGCGGCGCCGGCCCCGGCGGGATGTCGTGGTCGTCGTCATCACGGTGCCTGCGCTCCGGTCAGCCGGCGTTCGCGGACGCGGACGGCGTGGGGACGCCCGAGGGCAGCGCGGGCGGGCTGCCGCTGGGCTGGACGACGTCACCGGCGCCGCCCTGCGGGCGGGCGTCCGGGCCGGTGCCGCTCTGGCCGGCGGGGCCGCCCTGGCCGCCGCCGAAGGGCAGCAGCGAGGACGGGCTCGACGTGCCGATTCCCAGGAACGCCAGGCCCAGGACGACGGCGTACCCGAGACACAGCACGCCGACGAGGACGCCGATCCGGCGCAGCAGCTTCGAACGGCGTCCGGAGGTGTCGACGAACACGGGTCCCTCGCCGTCGGACCCGTTGCCGCGTTTGCGGCGGCGACGACACGGGGCGTGGTTTTCGATGGCAGGCTCGGAATGCATTCCCCGGATGTTAGGGACGCTTTATGTGCCGAAAACTCGCCTTCTCGTGTGAGACGCGTATGAGAAACGCCTTGTCCTGTCTCTTCTCTGAGAGTTTGCAGCTTTCCTCATGAAACTCAGCCGCGTGTGAGACATTTCCCCTTCACGGACATCACGAGAGCGGGTGCATGCACGATGCGGCGTTTCCTGAGGCCGGCGGCGGGGCTCGCTTGCCTGTTCGCCCTGTCCACGGCGGGGTGTTCGGCGGACACCGACGCGGCGGCCGACCCGGCGCCGGCGAAGAGCTCCGCGGCACCCTCGCAGACGTCGTCCGTCACCTCGTACGCCCCCTACGTCAGCGCCACCGAGGCCTCCGACAACGACTCGGCCGGGGCGCCGACGACGTACAACCTGGCTTTCGTGATCTCGGACGGCAGCAGCTGCACCCCGAAGTGGAACGGCACGACGGCGATCGGCAACTCGGCGCCGTGTCCCGGATCTCGGCGCTCAAGGAGGACGGGGCGAGCGTCCGCGTCTCCTTCGGCGGGGCGTCCGGTCCGGAGCTGGCGGAGGTCTGCGACAGCGCGGAGGAGCTGGCGGAGGCGTACGGCGCCGCCCTCGACGCGGCCGGCTCCACCCAGGCCGACTTCGACATCGAGGGCGACACGCTCGGCGACTCCGCGTCGGTGGAGCTGCGGTCGGAGGCGATCGCGCTGCTCCAGGAGGAACGCAGCGAGGTGACCGTGGCCTTCACGCTGCCCGTGATGCCGGCGGGGCTCGACGCTGACGCCCTCGCGTTGCTGGAGTCCGCCAACAACAGTGGGGTGCAGGTCTCGACGGTCAATCTCATGACCATGAACTACGCGGAGTCGTACGACGGGGACATGGGCGACTACGCGATCACCGCGGCGAAGGCGGCGCACACGCAGTTGCGGGACGTCTTCGGTACGTCCGCCGCGACCGCGTGGGGTGGCATGGCGCTCACGTCGATGATCGGCACGAATGACGTGGACGGGGAGACGTTCACGCTGTCCGATGCCGCTCAACTGCGGGAGTTCGCGGAGGAGAAGGGGGTGGGGTGGGTGTCGATGTGGGCGACGTTCCGGGACCAGGAGTGCGCGGGGGACGAGGATGCGCTGGTCAACTGCAGTGGGGTGGAGCAGAGTTCGGGGGCGTTCGGGGAGGCGTTGGCGGGTTAGCGGCGTCTGTGTACGAGTCGGCCGGAACAGACCGTCGCGATGCACTCGCCGTCCTCGGCGAACACGGCCAGGTCGGCGCGGCCGGTCAGCCGGATCAACGTCCACTGCATCCGCGGCAGCACGACCACGTCGTTCCGCTCGGCCGCCGCCCGGAGTTCGGGCGTATCGGCGTACTCCTCCAGGACCGCCACCGCACCCGACTTCAGCACGGCGTGGATGCGTTCGCGCGGGCTCGGGGCGTCGGGAAGCGGGCCCTCGTGGATACGGGCCGGGCCCAGAACGCCCGGCCACATCCGCACCCGGGCGTCCGGGAACCGCTCGCGCAGTTCGGCCAGCGTGCCCACGGCGGCGACCCGGTTCTGCTCCACCACTACGGCGCCGTCCTTGATGGGCTCACCCGTCCACGTGTGCCGCACCTCGTCGGCGGCATGCAGCGTGCGCACTAGTTGGACGCGAGGATCTTCAGCTCGGGGTGAGCCGTGCCGCCCTCGATCGCCGTCGACGAGATGTGGGACATCACGCGCGCGTCCACCGGGTCGTTCGCCGGGTCGTCGTGGACGACGAGGTGCTCGTACGTCGTCGAGCGCTGGGCCGGGGTGCGGCCGGCCGTGCGGATCATGTCGATCATTTCCTGGAGGTTGGAGCGGTGCTTGGCACCGGCCGCCGAGACGACGTTCTCCTCCAGCATCACCGAGCCGAGGTCGTCCGCCCCGTAGTGCAGCGTCAGCTGGCCCGCGTCCTGGCCGGTGGTGAGCCAGGAGCCCTGGATGTGGGCGATGTTGTCCATGAAGAGCCGGGCGACCGCGATCATCCGCAGGTACTCGAAGATCGTGGCCTGGGTACGGCCCTTGAGGTGGTTGTTCATCGGCTGGTAGAGGTACGGGATGAAGGCCCGGAAGCCCCCGGTCCGGTCCTGTACGTCGCGGATCATCCGCAGGTGCTCGATGCGCTCGGCGTTCGTTTCGCCGGTGCCCATGAGCATGGTGGAGGTGGACTCGACACCCAGCCGGTGGGCGGTCTCCATGATCTCCAGCCAGCGCTCGCCGGACTCCTTCAGCGGCGCGATGGCCTTGCGCGGCCGCTCGGGCAGCAGCTCCGCACCGGCACCGGCGAAGGAGTCGAGACCGGCGGCGTGGATCCGCTGGATCGCCTCCTCCACACTCACCTTGGAGATGCGGGCCATGTGCTCGACCTCGCTCGCCCCCAGGCTGTGGATGACGAGCTGCGGGAACGCCTCCTTGATGGCGGCGAAGTGCTTCTCGTAGTACTCCACGCCGTAGTCCGGGTGGTGCCCGCCCTGGAACATGATCTGCGTGCCACCGAGCTCGACGGTCTCGGCACAGCGCCGCAGGATGTCGTCCAGGTCGCGCGTCCAGCCGTTCTTCGTGTCCTTCGGCGGCGCGTAGAAGGCGCAGAACTTGCACGCCGTGACGCACACGTTCGTGTAGTTGATGTTCCGCTCGATGATGTACGTCGCGATGTGCTCCGTGCCCGCGTACCGCCGGCGGCGTGCCGCGTCGGCGGCGGCGCCCAGCGCGTGCAGCGGGGCGTTGCGGTAGAGGTCGAGCGCCTCTTCAGGGGTGATCCGCCCACCGGCGGCGGCGCGGTCGAGGACGGACTGAAGGTCGGCCTTCTCGGTCACCGGAGCGTCCCTTTCGTCAAGGGGTTGTGGACGGAAGCATCCGTGTGCACGGACCCGGCCAGCCTACGCCAGGCCGTCTTCCGCACCGACGTCAGGCCGCGTACGCCCCGATCAGCACGCCCAGGAACGCCCCCATGATCAGGAACGGGCCGAACGGGATCGCCGTCTTCCGGCCCGCTTTCCGTACGACGATCAGCGCGCCCCCGTACAGCGCCCCCAGCAGGAACCCGGCGAACGTCCCCAGCATGACCGTCGCCCAGCCGTACCAGCCGAGCACCGCCCCTGTCCCGAGCGCCAGCTTCACGTCGCCGAAGCCCATGCCGGCCGGGTTGATGAGGAAGAGCACGAAGTAGCCGCCGCCGAGGGCCAGGGAGCCGTAGAGGGCGTGGAGCCAGTCGCCGGTGTGCTCGGGGACGAAGGAGAGCGCGCCGAGCAGGGCGAGCGCGGCCGCGGCGAAGGGCAGGGTCAGGGGGTCGGGCAGCCGCTGCACCTTCAGGTCGACGACCGCGAGCAGCACGCCGACCGGCGCCAGCAGCAGCCAGACGCCGATCTCGGGCCGGGTGCCGGTGGCGGCGGCGAGGGCGGCGCAGACGAGCGCGGTGACGAGGGAGAGGAGGGGGGGCGGAGGGGCCGTAGGACTGGGGGGCAGAGGACGCATCGGCGCGGCCGAGCCACCCCCGTACCGGACTGCCCGCCGTCCGGACAGGCCTCCGCCACGGCTCCCCCGCGGGTGCGAGAACCGGTAGGCGGCTCTCGGCAGCAGCGCGCCCGCCGCCGCGCCCCAGAGCGCGGCGGCGATCACGAGGAACGGCGTGCTCGTCCCGAACGCGCTCATCCCGAACGTGACCATCCCGAACGCGCTCATCCCGAACGTGACCATCCCGAACGTGCTCAGCCCGAACGTGTGCATCCCGAACGTGCTCATCCCACGGCCGCGACGCCATCTCGCCACGTCGGCAGCAGCTCGTCGAGCAGCGCTTCGGTGCGCGGCGGCAGCCCGCGGGCGCCGCTGCGGGAGATGAGGTCCGCGGCGAGGGCCTGGAGACGGGCGGTGTCGCCGGTGGAGTGGGTGGCGCGGAGCAGCTCGTGCCACAGGCGCTCGTCGCCGGGCGCCGAGTTGAGGGCCGCGTTCAGCGCCTCGATGGCCTTCTCCGCGCGGTCCTTGACCAGGTGGAACTCGGAGAGCGCGAGGCCGATGTCCGCGACCAGCAGCGGGAGTTGGGCGTCGATGATCTCGTGGGTGAGCCAGCCGTAGCGCCCCTCGGGCCGGTCGGCCAGGAGCGGACCGCGCACCAGCACGAGCGCGTCGGTGAGCAACCGGCCGCGCACGACCCGGCTGTCGACGCCGCGCCCTGCGTGGCCTCGTGGTAGAGCGAGCGCAGCACATCGAGGTCGGAGACGACGGACTTGGCGAGGGTGAGCCGCCCGGTCGCGTCGGTGCGGAGCCGCGGGCTGCCGTCGGGGTCGGTGCCGAGCCAGGCGCGCAGCCGGTCGAGCAGGGCCTCGCGGACGTCGTCGGTGACACCGCGCGGCCACAGCGCCGAGGACAGCACGCGCGGGTGGACGCCCTCGCGGTGCAGGAGCAGCAGGGCGAGCGCCTCGTGGAGGAGGGCGCTCCGGTCGCCGTCCGGGGTGTCGAGGCCGATGATCTCGTACGGCCCCACGAGGCGCGCGTAGACGGCCGGCCGGCCCTGCTCGCTGATGTCGACGAGGAACGGCGGCGCGGTGACCGGCCCCTGCGGATCGCGCTCCGGGTCGGACTCGACGAACAGCTCGACGACCGCGCGCTGCAACGGCACGGGCAGCAGCTGGGCTTCCAGTTCGAGGCCGAGCAGCGGGGCGAGCAGCTTGCCCTCGCCGGTGACCTCCATCTCCCAGGCGGCGCCGGGCAGATCGCCGCTCTCGGTGCCCACGAGGTAGCCGATGCCGAGCCGGCTGGCGTCGGCGGCGAGTTCGGCGAGCTTCATCGCGTCGTCGGCGGAGGGCTCGGCGGCGAGGAGGACGAGGTGCGGGGCCCAACGGGTGTGCTGGGCGGGCCCGGTGCGCCCGGTGAGGACGGAGTCGTGCCCGGCGGCACCGAGTGCGCTGCGCCGCTGCCGGGTCTCGGCGTCCATCGTCTCGATCAGATCGTCGATGCTCTCGAGGTGGCGGAGCCGGTTGGGTGCGAGCGGCGTGAGGTCCTCGCCGAAGCCGACGAGGGTGATGGTCATGCGGTCCGACCAGCCGTTCGTCGCGAGTTCGGCGGCGACGGAGGCGAAGACGGCGGCACGGTCGCCTCGCTGCCGGAGAGGGAGACGAGGCCGGGCACGGATTCCAGGTTCAGGAGCAGCCGGGAGTCGTCCATGGTGCCGAGGCTGACGAGGCCCGGGTACGGGGCGGCGGCGTCGGTGTCCTCGTAGCGCTCGGCGTCGGTGCGGGCGAGCATCCAGAACGTCTGGTCCTGGCCGAGCTGCCAGGGCGCGGGCGGGTTCCCGGACGGCTGGGCGAGCTGCAGATGCAGGTCGCCGTTGCCGCTCAGCCAGGCCGCGTACGCGGTGGGCAGCGGGCGGGACTCGGCACCGAGGGACGCGGCGAGTCCGCGCAGGGAGCGGTCGAGCAGGCGTACGCCTTCGGGGTCGGCGCCCACGAGAAGGGCGTCCTGCGCGTCGGCCGCGTCCCCGGTCGGCGTGGGCGGCTCCATACCGCGCCGCCCGCCGACGGCACCGAACGCCGACTGCCACAGGGCCTGACGGCGACGCCGGCCGAGGGCGCCGAGGAGGCCGGCGGCGAGGGAGGGGGGCGCCGATGAGGGCTTGGGGCAGGCCGAAGGAGGATTCCTCGGTGGCGGCGGTGGCGTGCTGCGCAGGCTGGTGCTGGTCGGGGGCGGGGCGCTGTTCGGGGAGGGAGGACGTGGGAGGCGCCGCCTCGGTGGCCTCCGCCTTGGGCGTGGTCGCCTTGGGCGTGGTCGCCTTGAGCGTGGTCGCCTTGAGCGTGGTCGCCGGTCTTGCCGTAGTCGTGGATCTGCTGCTGGGCGGCGGAGCCACCGGCGGCCTCCGGCATCTCGACGAGGTCGCCGCCGCGCGCGTCGCCCGGCATCTCCATGATCCAGCCCGGGCGGATGAGGCTGGCCTCGGACAGCTTGGAGCCGTCGGGCTGCACGCGGTCCTTGTTGAGCTCGAAGATCTCCTTGTACCGGCGGCCGTCGCCGAGGTGGCGCTCGGCGATCTCCCAGAGGGAGTCGTGGTGCCGCCCCTCGGGGGGCTGGATCCGATAGAACTTCGTGTCGTCGCTCTTGGCGGTGCTGCCGCCTTGCGCGTCCGCGTGGGCGGCGGCCTGGGAGGCCTGCTCGGCGAGGGCGGCGGCGGTGGAGGCCGCCTGCTCCTGCTGCTGGGCGAAGAGGCCGGGGGTCTGCTGGGCGGCGGCGACGGTACCGCGCTGGTTCCCGTCGAGACTGTGCTGCCCGATCTGCGACAGCCCCGGCGTGAGGCTGGCGGCCGTGGCGCCGACGAGGAGCAGCGCGGCGACGAGCTGCCGGGCGAGGATCTGACTGGGCCCGGCGCCCGGAACGCGTCCCGGTACCCCGACTCCCGAGACGGCGGCCTTTATCTCCACGAGCACACAGGCGGTGAACTGCGCCCAGGCGAGCCAGACGATGACGGTGAGGATGTGGAGGAAGGTGCCGGTGGTGATCGGCTGCTGCAGCCACTCCACCTTCGGCATCCCGCTCGGCAACGGCCACCCGACCGTGATGGCGAGCGCACCCGGGACTCCGACGACCAGGACGGCGAGCGCGACGAACGCGAAGAACGCCTTGACGAAATCCCCGAACGTACGCCGCCGGATCCGCACGGGTTGCGGGGTGCGGTTGCGTGGCGTGGCCGAGGTGGTGGTGCTTCCCGTCGAGCTTGACGAGCTTGAGCTGCGGCGTCGTGGCATGGCGGGTGTCCTGGGTCGTGTGAGGAGGGGGTGGATACGGGTGAGTTACGAGGGAGTACGGAAGTGCACTGAGCGTACAGAGATCTTATGTACGGCGTCGAAGAGCGGGCAGGCCTGTGGATAACCTCGCCCTCTCTCCGCCGGCTCACTTCCTCACGACCTGCCGGAGAGACCGGAGTTGCCCCGTTTTCCACCGAGGATCATGTGCAGTGTTCGCAACCGCCACGCGACACTCTCACGTTCCCCACACATTCCCCCGTTGCCTGTCAAAGGCGCATCACCCGCCCCTGATAGCTTCGTTCTCTATTGCACACGCCTGCACACATCGAACCTCGGGGGAGATCCATCGTGTCCCGCCGCACCCTGCCCGTCACCGCCGCCGCGTTCGCCATGTCGGCGGCGCTTCTGCTTTCCGCGTGTGGCGGGGGTGACGACTCGTCGTCGGATGACATCAAGGGGGCGGACACGGGGGCGGGGAGCCCGGCGGCTTCGGCTTCCGCGTCGGCGTCGCCCGCGGCGGACAGACCGGATGTGAGTCTCCCGAAGGACCTGGAACTGGTCTTCGAGTTCGAGAAGCCCTCGAACGCGGACAACGCCGCAGCGCTTGTCGACGCGGAGAACTACATCCGTGCGCTCAGCCACGGCATCACGGAGCAGGACCCCTCCGACCCCGCCTATCAGTACTACTCCGCCGGGGACGCGGCCAGGTACGCGAACACGCAGATCAAGGAGTACGTGAAGGGCGGCTGGACGCTCACCGGCAAGGACCGCTACTTCCGGGCGGAGACCACCGCGGCCGGCGAGTCGAAGTCGGTGAAGCTCGTACGTGTGGCCTTCTGCGAAGACCAGTCCAAGGTCTATGGCAAGGAAGTGAAGAGCGGAAAGGTCCTGAAGACCGAGGGAAGCTCCAACGACTTCCTCAAGTTCGACCTCCTCATGGCTTTCCCGAAGGGTTCGCAGGTGTGGCGCGCGCAGCAGATCACCGTGAAGGAGAAGGCCACGGAATGCGCGGGGTGACCTCAGTGCGGCGAGCAGGCTCGGCGGTTCTGGCGCTCGCCGCGGGGGTCCTCGTCTGGGGTGCGGGTGCCGCGTACGCCGCCAAGCCCGTGCCCGGCGGTCACGACACCACTGAGGGCAGCGCCCACGGCAAGACCCTGCTGGCCTCCGCCGGTCAGTCCCGTATCAAGGTCACCCAGGTCAGCGGCCCCAAGGGCGGCAAGCGCGGCGCCGTATCCTCCGCGGACGTCAACTGGAAGCCACCGGCGTGCTGGTACGAACCGGTCTTCACGCCCGCGATGCTGAAGGACTTCTCGGAGAACACCGGTGTCGGGGACGTCGGCATCCACGAGTACTGGGCCGGCAGGGAACTCTGGACGGACTACTACCGGGACGAGAAGTCCACGATCAACTACTTCGAGGACGGGAAGACGGTCGAGGGCTACAAGAACTACAACCTCGGCCAGGACGGGTACTTCTGGCGCAGCGTCGCCCCGGACATCTCCGACCCGGACTCCTGGGACTGCACCCGCATCATGTTCTGGCAGCCCGCGGGCCAGATCCCGAAGATCGCCCACGCGCCGACTCCCGAGACGCTGGCGGACTACGCCTACGACAAGGTCGAGGTCCCCGGCACGGAGATCGAACTGAAGCCGGCCACCAAGTCCACCGTGAACCTGCCGACCTGGATCTGGCTGGACAAGGGCACGTTCCAGGAGGTCAAGGTCCGCGCCGAGCTTCCGAACACGGGGCTGTGGGCAGAGACGACGGCCAAGCCGGTCGCCCTGCACCTGAACCCCGGCACGGAGGACGCCCAGACCTTCCCCGCATCCGGCGACTGCGAGATCAACGACGACGGCTCGATCGGCACCCCGTACGCCACGGGCGACGCCGACAAGACCCCGCCCTGCGGCATCCGCTACCTGAAGGCCACGAACGGCACGCCATACCACCTCTCCGCGTCCGTGACCTGGCAGATCACGTGGGAGGGATCGGGCGGCACGCGAGGCGACCTCCCGGACGGCACCTTCGAGACGACGCAGGACATGAACGTCCAGGAGATCCAGGCGATCAACCGCTGACCTGGGAGAAACCGACCGTGCCCCGCCCGCTGAGGAGACAAGAACCCCGATAACGCCCCCGCCCCGCGCCCTCCGCCTGATCAAACCCGCGCTCGGCATGGCCACTGCGGTCACCCTGGCCACCCTCACCGCATGCGACGGCGCCTCGGACGCCGACGGCGCGAACGGTGACGCGTCCGCGAGCGCCGCCGCGCCCCAGGGCGTACTGACCGCGAAGGCCGCCGCCGCGGTGGTCGACAACTACGAGAAGGTCAACAACAAGGCGAACGCGGCGTTGGACAAGGACCTCCTCGGCACGGTCGAGGCCGGACAGCTCTACGCCATGGACAAGGCGACGTACACCCTCGTGCCGACCTTCTCGAAGAAGGAGCAGAAGGCCTACCGTTCCCGCGACTTGATCCACCGGTTGACGAGGGAGCTGTGAGGCATTCCATGGACACCCCCGGCATCTGGCGAAAGTCGTCCTACTCCGACGGAGGCGAGGGCAACGCCTGTGTGGAAGTGGCTGACCGTCACACCCGCATAGTCTCGCCTCCTCAGGAATCGTCCGAGAAGGGGGATTCAATGCCTCCCCAGCGAAAGCTGTAATTCCCGCCTCCCTCTCCCAAGGAGACGCCGAATCCTCGATCAGGGAGATCGAACTCCCGCCGAAGCCAGCCGTCCATTGCCAACGCGGCCACTTCCGATCGGAAATCGGCCAGCGGGAAGGTGAAGGACACAACCCTGACGATCATGCCCCCGGGCTTGAGGTTCATCAGCTCGGGCGCGTGGGCGGCAAGGCCGAAGGAAAGCCAAGCCGCATCTCGCCAGTTGATGCCCTTGGGGAGCGCCAGGTGCACTCTTCGGTCAATCTGCAGCGAAAATCCGGCTTCGGAGTCCGGCGGATCACACTCAGCCACCAGATCCGCGGCGAGTCCGCCGAGAAGGCCCCGAAATCGGTACGCGAAGTCACTTCTCACGACGACCGCGTACGAACGTCCACGCGTCCTCGGCCGCATACGTCACGGTCAACCGCCAGGTCTCCAGTTTGTCCCACACCTTTGACGCGACCTTCCGCCACTTGAACCACAGAGGCAGTTGCCGGAACGGCACGTAATCCAAGGTGTCGTCGATGGCGTTCCCGGCGATGCCACGATGTCCCTCCGCACGTAGCGCGGCGTACAGCTCCGGTGTCAGCGCACCATTGAGCCGGGCCGCGGTGCCGGCCGCAGTGTAGGCGAAACCTCGCTGACCGCGGTCCGGCAACTCCATCGCCTTGATGATGCGGGGCGAAGCCTCTTCCAGGGAGCAGTTGAAGGCCAGTCCGATCGCCGCCGTACCGAGGTGCTGCTCACCGCGCTCGTAGGCCGCGTCCCAGTCCGCGGGGTCGTCGAGCCCCAGCAGACCCTCGCCGCTTTCCCAGTTCCACTCGGACGGCATGACTGGTCGTCTTCCTTCTTTCGTTCCTCACCCGTCGCACGGAGGCGGGAGCACCTTCTGCTTCTTCTTGTTGTTGATCATCTTGAGCCTCACCATCTTGGCCAGGACGTTTTCCTTGACGGCGCTGGACGGGTACGAGGCCTGGACGTGGCCATGGTAGATCTCCTTGACGATCTTGCCGTTCTTGTCGGTGACGTAGTCATGCCGGTCGAGCACCACGATCTCGTTGTTGACGTGGTCCACGCCGACGCGTCGGAAGTCGTCCGCGGTGGCGGAGTCGCCGCGTGTGATGGATCGATCCAGCGCGGCCTGGCCGTTCGTGGGAGCGCGGCCGATCTCACCCTTGGCCGACGAAGAGGAGCTCGAACCGTGCTTGTCGTATGTCGAGTCGTCGTAGATACGGACCGGCTCGTCGCCCTCCAGGCCGAGCGGGTCGCTCCAGCGCAGCGGGTTGTCGACGTACGCGTGGTGGTTCGGGGCGGGCTCCAGGCCCAGGGGGTCCGGTGAGAGGTAGCTCGCGGTGTCCGGGTCGTAGTAGCGGGACAGGTTGTAGTGCAGGCCCGTCTCCGGGTCGCGGTACTGGCCCGGGAAGGCCAGCGGGCACAGGCCTCCGTCGGTGCCGCCGGACAGCGGGCGTCCCCACAGGCTCGTCGTCGACCGCCAGGCGATCTCCCCGTCCTCACCGATCAGTTCGCTGGGCGTGCCGACCAGGTCGGTGACGATCGCGTAGAACTGCCGGTCGACCGAGGTCGGATCCGCCGTCTGCCACCTGCTGCGTACCTGCGCCGCCGCCCGGTGCGTGCCCGGCTCCCAGTCCCAGGTATCCGCCTCCGCCATCCCGTCCCGCAGCGTCTGCTGCTCCGCGAGGTTGCCGGCGTCCCAGGTGAAGAGGGTCTCGTCGGTAACGGAACCGTCCTCGTGCACCCGAGCCTTGGAGGTGCGGCGGCCCAGCACGTCGTAGCGGTAGCGCCATACGCCGTGGTCCGGCGTCGCGGCCTCGATGAGGTGGTCGTCCGCGTCCCAGACGTAGGTCCAGACGCGCCGCAGTCCGGACAGCGTGCGCCGGATCACCCTGGTCACCCGCCCCTGGGCGTCGTGCTCGTACGAGGTGCGGCCCGCCGAGGTGACCTTGGTACCGGAGTGGAGCGCCGGGCCCTGGGCGTCCTGGCTGCCCGGCGCCGGGTGCTCGGCGGCGGTGAGGTTGCCGAGCTCGTCGTAGGCGTAGGACTCGGTCCAGGTGTCCGCCGAAACCCGGGTGACGCGGCCCACGGGGTCAAGGTCGAAACGGCGGGTGCCGGAGAGGCGGTCGGTGATCGCGGTCAGGTGACCATCGGCGCGGTAGGCGTAGGTGCGGGCCTGGCGGACCGTGGGAGCGCCCTGCTGGCTGCCACCCCGGGTGGCCGTCGCCGCCTGGACGATCTGCTCCACCAGGCGGTGGCCGGAGTCCCAGGACTGGGTGAGGGTGGCCGCCGCGCCCAGACCCCGGGTGGTCTCCCGGCCGGCCGCGTCGTAGGCGAAGGTGAGTTCACCGGCCGCGGTGACGAGCGAGGAGGGCAGGCCCACGGAGTCGTACGACCACTGCGACACCGCGCCCGAGGGCGTGGTCCGGCGGATGCGCCGCCCCAGCAGGTCGTAGGCGCTGGTGACGGTCCGGCCGTCCACGGACTCGGCGACGATCCTGCCTGCCGCGTCATACGCGTAGGCGACACGGCTGTCGGCGTTCACGGCCTCGGTCAGCCGTCCGGACACGTCGTAGCGCAGCTCGGTGACCGCGCCGCTGTCGGAGCGCGCCGTCACGACCCGGCCGGCGATGTCGCGGGTGAGCCGCACTGTCTGACCGGCGCCGTTCCCGCGTTCGATCGCGCGGCCGGTCGGGTCGTAGGCGTAGGTCAGTCGGCGGCCGTCGAAGTCCGTCTCGGCGAGCAGGTTGCCCGCGGCGTCGTAGTCGTAACTCCACTGACCACCCTGCGGGTTGGTCACGGCGGTGAGCCGCAGTTCGGCGTCGTGGGTGAAGACGTAGCGGGTACCGTCCGGGTCCGTGCGGGCGCTGGGCAGGTCGAACGCGCCGTACTCGAAAACGGTGGCCGACCCGCCCGGCTCGCGGTGTTCGGTGAGGTTGCCCTCCACGTCGTAGGACCAGGACTCCCGGCCGCCGTCCGCGCGTTCGCGCCACAGCAGCAGGCCTTCGGGGTTCCAGCTCTGGCGGACGGTGCCGCCGACGGGGTCGTCGATGCGTACGACACGGCCGTACACGTCCCGTTGCACGGTCACGACGCTGCCGCGCGGATCGACGATCCGCACCGGCATCCCGGTCCCGTCGGTGTCGTACCGGAACGTGTTGCCGAGCGCGTCGGTGTGCGCGATCCGGTGCCCGCGTTCGTCGTACGCGTACGAGGTCACCGCGCCCAGAGGATCGGTGCTGGTGAGCAGGTTGCCCCGGTCGTCGTAGGCGCATTCCCAGCGCGACCCGTCGGGCTGCGTGACGGCGACGGGCTGGGCGTCGGCGTCGTACTCCACTTCGATGCTGGTGCCGTCGGGTCGGTCCATGCGCACCGGCTCGCCGTGCGCTCCGAGCGTGAAACGGGTCGTACGGCCCAGCTCGTCGGTGCGGGAGAGCATCCGCCCGTAGCGGTCCCACTCGGTGTACGTGCGGTGGCCGAGGGGGTCGGTCTCGGCGGTGAGCTGGAGGAGTTCGTTGTAGTGGTACGTCGTCGTATGGCCGAGCGCGTCGGTGTAGCGCGTCTCGCGGCTCTCGGTGTCGTACGTGATCGAGGAGGCGAGGCTGCCGTCCGCCCCCGTACCGCCGATGCAGCGGTCCAGGGCGTCGTACGTGAAGCGGTAGGAGTAAGCGTTGCGGTCGGTCCACGACGTGATGCGTCCGCGAGCGTCGTAGGTGAGCTTCCGGGGCAGCCCGCTGGAGTTGTGGATCTCGGTCAGGTTGCCGTCGGAGTCGTAGCCGAAGCGCCTGAGCGTCGTGCCGTCGGGGCCGTCCTCCGGGTTGTGGAGGCGGAGTGCGGTGACACGTCCGTTGTGGGTGTCGACGTACACATGACGGCCCGCCGAGTCCCGTACGGCGACCGGTGTGCCGTCGTCGTCACGGTCGAAGTCGATGCGGAGGCCGTTGCGGTCGGTGATCGCGGCGAGGGGGAGGGTGAAGACCTCGTCGGCGGCCGTGGGGCGTCGGCGCGGGGCGAAGTGGCGGGTGATGCCGCTGCCCGGATCGGTGACCCGCACGGGGGTGCCAGGGGCGCCGTCCCAGTCCAGCAGGAGGCGCGGGCCCTCCAGCGGCAGGACCGAGGTGCCCGGTGTGGGCACCGGGTAGAAGAGGAGCATGCCGTCCTCGGTGGCGAAGACGGCGCCCTCGTCGTCCAGTTCGAGACGCTCGTCCAGGGTCGAGGCCCAAGACTGCCCGAAGGAACGGCCGTACGGGTAAGTCGACAGGTGTGTGCGACGCAGGACGGTCGGGAGCAGGCCTGGCAGGTCGACGTCGGTCTCCTGCATCAGCATCTCGCCGGAGATCATGTCGATCGGGTCGCCGTTCTTGCATCGGCCCTTCGGGGGCTTGCTGTGCGCGGCGGCTTCGTCGGCCTCCTTGCGCAGGCCCTTCTTCCCCAGCCCCTTGGCCATGGCCTTGAGGCCACCCTTGCCGAGCATCTTCAGGCCCTTGGCGAGGCCGCCGAGGGTGGTGAGGCCCTTCATGCCGGGTATGCAGTCCAGCGCGGCCAGGCCTACGTCCCATAGGGATGCCTGGCCCTTGGAATACTTGTAAAGCGTGTCGGCGAGGACGACGAGGGCAGCGATCAGCACGATCGCACCGAGGATCGGCCCACCGATGATCATCGCGATGACCCCGACGACGGCTACGACGATCTTGCAGACGGCGACGATGCTGTCCCAGTTGTCCGTGAACCAGTCCCCCACCTCCTCCCACCACGACCGGTTCTGAATACCCGCATCAGACGCCTCGTCGATCTTCGACTTCGCGGTATGCGCGGCCTCCTCACGCATCTTGCGCGCGTCCTCGGCCATCTTCTTCGCCGCCGCCAGCGCACCCTGGGCGTTGTCGACGTCCGACTGGGCGCTGGTCTGCGCGGACTTGGCATGCTGGGCATCCCGGGTGGCAGCCCGGACCTTGCCCTCGTCCGGCTTGTCACCACCCGACTTGCTGCCAGTGGGATCGTCCTTGTACTTGTCGGCTTCCTTATTCGCCCGCGTCACCCACGAATCGGCCGAGGTGAGACGGGAGTTGGCGGAAGAGAGATCGCTCTGCGCCTCACGGCCCTTGGCCAGCGCCCGGTCCGCCAACGCCTGCGCCCGCTCCAGCTTCGGCCAGAAGTCCGTGAGAGCGTCGCCGCACAACTCGTACGACTTCTTCAGCTTCTTCAGATTCTTCGGGACATCCCCGAACTCGTCCTTGAAGACCTCCGCGGACTTACCCGCCCACTCCAGCAGCGTGTCCTCACCCGCCATGCCATTGACCAGGCGCAGGGCATCCGAGACATCGTCGGCGAAATCGTGAAGTGTCTTGGCCAGCAGCTTGATCCGGTCCGGATCACCCGGCGTCGGATCCTTCTCCAGATCCAGGACATGCCAGTCCGTGGGCCGATGCCCCGCCATACCGCAACCCCCGTCACGCGTGCATCACGTTCAACAGCTATGTGCACACGCGAACTTACAGGGAGCGGTCGTTCGACGCGAGAAGCGGCATGTCATCAGGGCCGGAGGCGCCCGCGCACGGCTCGCCACGCCTCGCCGACGGGCTCAAGTGGCCGCATCCACCTCAACAGCGTCTCTGTCACGGTCACGTACACCCACCGCCGCTTCAGCCACAGCGGCAGGTCCCGGAACGGTACGAACGTCAGCGTGTCGTCGATCGCGTGGTCGGCGGCGCTGCCCAGGCCCTCGGCGCGCAGGGCGTCGTACAGCTCTGGAGTCAGGCGGCCGTCGAGGCGGGCCAGGTGGGCGATCGCCGTGAAGGGGAAGTCTCGGCCCCTGCCGGGCAACAGCTCCAGGGCGCGGATGATCCGCGGGGAGACCACCTCCGGCGGGCAGTTGAGGGCCAGGCCGATCACCGCGGCGCCCAGGTGGTCGTCGTTGCGGTCGAGCGCGGCGTCGACCTCGGCGGGGTCGTCCATGCCGAGCAGGCCTTTGCCGCTTTCCCAGTCCCACCTCGACGTCATGCCGATTCCTCGCTGCCCGTGCTTTCCCCAGCCACCACCCAGGCCTTCATCCTGGCAACGGACCGAGCCAGTTGCCTTTCATCGGTCAACTCGAGCGTCTCATCGCTCACTTCGCCGCCCGCTGCGTCCGCCAGCTGGAGCTGCGCCTCCCCGCTGTCCCAGACCATCAACGCGCCGAGGCGGTCCGGGCCGTCCAGGCCGAGGCACGCGCTCTGTTTGGGGCGGTTCGGGACCGGTGGCTGCCAGGTCACCTCGAAGCGCGTCCCTTCCAGCTCCGCCAGCAAGCGGTCGTACCACACACGCAGTTCAGCCAGATCTATCGCGCGCACCCCCAAGTCCACGGCTGTCAGCCGGTGAACCGGAACGTCGACGTGATCGCGTCGAAGATGTCGAAGAAGGAGTCCGCGAGGTCCAGGACCTGGCTGCTGCCGCCCACCAGGGCGACCTTGCCCTCCTGGCCGGGTACGGGGATGTAGGTCTGCATCAGGACCGCCCGGATCGTGCGGTTCAGGGCGTCGCCGGGTACGGCGATGTCCTCGATGCCGTAGGTGCGGGCCGCCGGGCCGACCCCCGGGATGTCCACCGTCGTCACCCTGCGCCAGGAGTCGCCCTCCTTCTTCGCCTCCTTCACGGCGAGTTGGCTCGCGATGACGGACGGGTCGGTGGAGAGGGGCTCGCCGCGTTCGTTGCGGCCGCCGACCATCGACACCGTCACCGATCCCGTGATCGGGGTGTCGCCGCCGAAGTTCTCCGCCATGCAGCCGCAGTACAGGGCGCCCGACTTCCAGGCGTCGGCGGCGGCCTTGCGAAGGAAGTCCATGTACACGTCCTTGTACTGGGACAGTTCCGGGCGCTGGGCTATGCGCTCGTTCACCATGCGGCGGATCGAGTCGTCCCGGGATTCCGGGCGCACGTCGAACTCCCACCACGACTCGGGGACCTTGATCCGGTAACCCCCGCGCTCGACCGTGAGCGCCTCCATGTAGCGGGCCATGACGTCGACCTTCCCCGTTCTGCGTACTTCTCCGTTTGCTCGATCGCTCGCTGCAACCGTTGCGTTGTACCGTGCACGTCAGACTACGAGATCCAGATCGGCACCGGGGGACGCGGCCATGGGACAGAACGGCAAGAGTGACCTCTCGCTCCCGCTGAGCGAGCTCGAGGACTACGGGC
The DNA here is from genome assembly GCA_002027195.1 of Streptomyces sp. GKU 895. Lineage (GTDB taxonomy): Bacteria > Actinomycetota > Actinomycetes > Streptomycetales > Streptomycetaceae > Streptomyces. The sequence goes on from MWJO01000005.1 coordinate 52,906, forward strand.
GCCGGCTGCGGTCGATCAAGACCCGCCTCAACCACACCAAGAAGCTCTTCGAGCAGTACAAGGACGACATCGGCGACGGCAGCGTCAACGACGCCCTCGACGACTTCGAGTCCAACTGGGAGGACGGCCGCGAGGACATCACGCAGCAGCTCGACGCGCTGTCGAAGATGTCGGACGCCGTCGTCCGGGAGTTCAAGAAGCTCGACGACGAGCTGGCCAAGCAGGTCAACGACAAGATGAAGACCGAGGACAAGCGGCCGAAGAAGGACAAATAGCCAGGCACGCCTTCGGTCTCACACGCCGCCCAGCAGAGCGGCCAGACCCTCGTCGACGACCGGTTCCAGCGGCTCGCCGCCCGGCTCCGTGATCGTGTACGTGCGGAGCAGGAAGCGGTGCAGCGTCTTCGTGTCGAAGAGGACGATCGCCACGCCCTCCGGGGCGCGGAACTCCACCGCCGTGCGCGTCGGGTCGTACGGGCGGACGTGTACGTTCCCCACTCCCGCCGGGCTGCCCATGCCCTCCTCCAGGAGGCTGCGGGCGAAGGTCCAGGTCAGTTCCTCGCCGTCGAGCGAGATCCACGCGGGGAAGAGGAGGTGGACTGCCAGGGGGTCGGCCGAGGTGTAGCGGAGGGTCAGCGTGATCGCCAGCTCCTCGTCGTCGGGGGTGAGCAGGCTGGCGCCGGTGGTCTGTTCCAGCGTGATCGACATGGCGGGCGGTCTCCGTTGCGAGGTGGGGTACAGCAGGGAGGGGCGGCGGCGGGTTGGCCGACGTACCTGTATGAGCACGCAAGTGGCCTGTGGATTACGCCGGTTACGCAAGATGTTGATGTGACGTGCGCCACTTTCAGTCACCTTTGAAACTTTGATTGAAAGTTTCGCCATCTACGCTGACAAACCTTCCCGCATCTCCTCCCACGCAGGCCCTGGAGCGTTCCGCCCATGTCCGACGGTTCCACTGCTTCGACTGCTTCGACTGCTTCGGCCTTCTCCTACGCCCAGGTGTACGAGGAGCAGCAGCCACGCCTCATCGCGTATGCCCGCTCCCTCACGCGGAATTCCTGGACCGCCGAAGACCTCGTCGCCGAGGCCCACTTCAGGGTGTGGCGGCGGCTGGCCGAGGGACACGAGATCGAGAACGTTCCCGCGTATCTGATGACGACGGTGCGGCATCTCGCGAGCGCCGCGGCCGGAACTGCCGTACGGGAGACTCCTCGGGACCCGCAGAGCGACGAGCGTGTCGTCGTCCCCGCGCAGGCGCAGGCCCCGGAGGACGGCGATCCGGCGGAACGGGTGTCCGCCGTCGATCTGCTGGTGCGGGTGCTGGGGCAGTTGCCCGAACGGTGGGTCAAGGCGCTGTGGCTGGCGGAGGCGGAAGGGCAGCCGTTGGCGGCGATCGGGCCGCAGGTGGGGACGAAGGACGGGGCCACGGCCGTGCTGTTGCACCGGGCCCGGGAGGGCATGCGGCAGGCGTTCCTGCGCGTCCAGACCGGGGCGCCGGACGATCCCGCCTGCCAGGTCCACTGGGCGCGGATGCCCGCGTATGTGCGGGGTGCCGCCACGGAACGGCAGTCCGCGCGGCTGCTCGGGCACGTGGACGCGTGCGACGACTGCCGGGCACGGCTGGCCGCGCTGATGAGCGCCAACGATCGGTTGCCGGCGCTGGTCGGGCCCGCGTTGCTGGTGTTCGCGGTGGGGGGTGCGGGCAAGTACCTGCTCACGGCGACCGTGGCGGGGGCCGGCGGGGCCAAGGCCGGGGTGCTCGACGGAGTACGTCATGTCACGGCCGGGGGCGCCAAGACGGCGGTGGCGGCCGGTGCCGTCGTCACGAGCGCCGCCTTGCTCATCCTCGCCCTCGGGCCGGGCTACTCCACACCGACTCCGGCCGAGCGGACGCCTGTCGCGGAGGCGCCGGCCGCTCAGGTGCCGGTGGCGGAAGGGCCGGTGGCCGGTACGCCGGTGGCGGGCGCGCGGAGTGACGACGAGGGTAGTGGCAGTGGCGGTACGCCGGTGCAGGCGGCCAGTGCTCAGCGAGGTGGCGGGTCGCGTACGGGGGGCGGCGATGCGCCCGCGGAGGCTCCTAGAGGGCCGAGGGACGACTCCGTTCCACCGTCGACGGAGCCCGCCCCGGAACAGCCGGCGCCTCCGGCCGACGACACTCCGGAGCAGCCCGCGCCTCCGGAGCAGGGCACCCCCGAGGAGCCGACACCGCCCGCCGACAACACGCCGGCGCAGCCCGCGCCTCCTGCCGACCCCACCCCTGCTCCCGGCGAGCCGAGCACACCGGCACCCGCCCTGTGCCCAACCCGACCTGTGCTCAACCCGCCCCGTGCCAGATCCGCGCCCCGGCAGACGAAGCCCAGTCCGAGGATTCGCCGCGTCCCGACTCCGTGAACCCGCCGCCAGTCGAGGATCCCGCCCGGTCGACCCCGGCGTCCACCCCGCCCCCACCCGCACCCCGACCACGCCACCGCCCACCACCACGACGCCCGAGCCCACCGAGCCTCCGGCCACGCCAGCCCCTGCCCCGACCCCGAGCCCACCGAACCCCGCCCACGGCAGCCCACGCCCGACCCGAGCCCACCTCCCGGAGACGGCTGCCCCGGCCCCAGAAGAGACCTGACTCACCGCCCAGGACTGAGCGCCCCGACGTCAAGGGCAGCCGGAACACCTCGGGCGCCGAGTCTCAGCCGCGGCACCGCGGCGCGCGGCAGCCGCGTACGACGGTGAGGACGTGTCGGGGTGTCCGCCCGCAGCGGTTGGCGCGTCAACACGGGCGCCCTGTTCTAGCTGCCCGATTCCGCGCCGTTCCGAGGACGGACACCCCGGCGCGGCCCCGACCCACGACGAAACCGCCCGCGCGAACCCGCACCCGCACCCAGCCGCACCGCAGCTCAGGCCCGCCGCCCCCCGCCCACCTCGTTCTCCGCCACCGCCTGCCCATGCACCACCACATCCCCGCCGTAGAACATCCCCGTGAACACCGGCGAGTACGTCAACTGCACCTCGACCTCGACCTGCTCCGCGTCCGCCGCCACGCAGTGCGTCGCGGCGATGTCCGCGCCGGACATGTTCATCTCGCGGGCGAACGCCTTCACGCGGGCGTCGCAATTGCCGAAGTTGATCGGGGCCGGGCCGTTCTCGTCGTCGTAGAGGGATTCGAGGTCGATGTCCTGGGCGGCGTAACGGGCGGCCTGTTCGGCGATGTCGGCGGCGCGCTCGCGCTTGCTGATGGACAGGCCGCCGTCGATCACGAAGGCGGAGAGGGAGAGGAAGACGAGGGCGAAGATGATGACCGCGCCGGCTCCCGAGCCGCGGTCGTCCATCGCGGCCGCCCGGGAGGACAGCCAGGTGCGCAAGACGTCTCTCATCTCCGTCACGCTGTCCATACCCGTCACGCCGTCCTCCGGAAGGGATCCAGTGGGGAGCTGAAGCTCGCGGTCAGGGTCGTCGGAACGTCCAGTCCGAGCATGGCCAACCCCCGTACCTGGCAGCTCACTTCCACCGTGAAGAACGTGGCAGCCTCGAAGCCCGCGCTCGTCTGGTTGACCGTCACCGGACCCGAGCAGACGTCCGCGAGGTCGGCCTCCGCCGCCTTGCGGGCCTCGGACATCGCCGTCGCGTGGTCCTTCTGGATCGACCCGGCACGCGCCGCGTCGCGCGCGGCACCGTCGATCGCGCCGCGGCCGTCGACGAGTTGCCCGAAGGCGACCAGGACCAGGATGAACAGGATCATCACGGGGGCGAGGATCACGACCTCGACCGTGGACAACCCCTGGTCACCGTGGCCGAAGCGGCGGCCGAGCCGGTCGGCCACCCTGCGCAAGGAGGACTTCATCGTCTAGTTCCCGTCGTCCTGGACGAACCTCTCCACCGGCCCCTGCGACTGCGCGTGCACCGTCAGATCCAGGCCCGGAAACACCGTCGGCACCTTCGCGGTGATCTCCACGCCCACCGTGTTCTGCTCGGGCTGGAGCATCGTCACCCGCGGCGACAGCACCAGCTGCGGGCCGAGTTGGCTGATGTAGCTGTCGACGACGTCCCGCGCCTCCCCACGCCAGCCGCCCGGCTGGGCGTCGGCCGTGGCGCGGGCCTTGCGGGCGCCCGCCTGGGCCGCCGCCTGGGCGACGTGGTCGGCGAAGAAGTACAGCGCGAACTGGACCGTCGCGAAGATCATGAAGAAGAGCACCGGGGTGAGCAGCACGAACTCGATCGCGGTCATGCCGGAGTCGCCGCGGGCGGACGCCTCTTCCCGAGCCGTCCGCACCCTGCGGCGCACCCATCTGCCTACGCGCACGTGCAACCCCGTCCGCCCCGTCGTGTCCGTGCGGTCAGCAGGTCTTGCCCGCGTCGGCACCCTTGATGCAGTCGCCGACCTTGTTGGCACCGTCGCTCAGGGCAGCGTTGATGATCGCGGCGACGACGCCGACGATCGCCACGACGACCGCGGAGATGATGACCCACTCGACCGCGGAGGCACCACGGTCCAGCTCGCCGGAGCGGGCGCGCTCGACGCGCGCGCTCAGGAAGGTGACCAGGAAGTCCACCGCCGGGATCCCGGTGCTGAAGTTCCGTCCGTTCCGTCCGTTCAGTCCGTTCAGTCCGTTCATGATGTGTTGTCCTCTCGGTACAGCGGTTGCAGCGGTTGGCAGCAGTTGTGGAGACGGCCCAGGGGGCGTCCGGGGTTTCAAAAGCCTCAGGGGCCTCAGGAGACCTGGAACACCCGCATCGCCGCCGGAAAGATCAGGAACACCAGGAAGCCGGCGCACAGCAGCAGCTGGGCCACGAGCATCGACTGCGACTTCTCACCCGCGCTGCCCTCGATCTCGGCGAGTTCGCGGTGCCGCATGGTCTCGGCGCGGGAGGCGAGGGACTCGCGGACCTTGGCGCCGTCGTCCGCCACCAGGGCGAGCGAGGCGGACAGGTCCTTGAGCTCCTCCACGCCCAGCTCCTCACCGAGCGCGCCCAGCGCCTGCCACTGGCTGATGCCGGTGATGCGGGCGTCGGCGAGGGCGTTGCGGATGCGCTGGGTGGCCCAGCCGTCGGAGACCTCCGCGGCCGCCATCAGGGCCTCCGGGAGGCCGCGCCCGCCGGCGAGGCTCATCGAGACCAGGTCCAGGTACGCCCCGATCACGCGCCGCAGGTCACGACGCTTCTCGGCGGCGTCCCGCCGTACCTCCAGGTCGGGCAGGAAGAAGAAGACCGCCGCGAAGGTGAGCGCCAGCCAGACCGGGATGATCGGGCTGCTGCCCAGGCTCAGGGTCCACGCCACCGCGAACAGGAACGGGCCGAAGAACAGGCCCGCGACGCCGAGCAGCACCTTCGTGGCGAGGAACTTCTCCCAGCTGCGGTCCAGGACGGCGAGGTCCGCGCGCAGCGACCGCTGCTCCCAGCCCTGCTGCATGTAGAACTCGGCGACGCGCATGCCGACGTCGGCCCGGAGGGAGCCGAGCCGGCCCTGGTCGGCGGCGGTGCGGGCGGACTCGTACGACGCCCCGCGCGCCCGCATCGCGTCGATCCGCGCCACCTGCGCGATCGCGCTCCGCTTCGACGGCATGAGGGCACGGACGAGGACGTAGATGCCCAGACCGATGACGGCGCCGACGACGAGCGGCATGGTCAGGTTCATCGACGGACCCCCTCTTCCTGCTGGAGCGTCTGGGGTGACGGGGACGACTGCGACGACGGGTTGCGCGGCCGGACGAACTGCACCGACGACTCGTCCTTGACCAGGAAGCGTTCGGGCGTCTCGATGGTCGACAGCTTGCGCAGCCACCAGAAGCCGAGCGCGAACAGGCCGCAGACACAGGCGAGTACGAGCTGGCCGACGGCCGTGCCGTACGGCTCCACGAAGTCGCGGTTGAAGATGGACAGGCCCAGCACGAAAGCGATCGAGACGGCGACGACGATCTGCACCGAGCGGCGCGTCGAGGACCGCTGCGCCATCACGCGCTGCCGCATGTCGACCTCTTCACGGGCCGACTTGGCGAGCGCGCCGAGCACCTGCCGCAGACCGGGGCCGCGCAGGCGGGCGTTGAGGATGAGGGCGGCGACGATGATGTCGGCGGACGCGTCGTCGATCTCGTCGGCGAGGTGCTGGAGCGCGTCGGGCAGCGGGGTGCGGGCGCGCAGGCGGTCGACCAGGGCGTCCAGGTGCGGGCGCAGCACCGGGGCGGACGCGCGCGCGGACGCCGGGATGGCCTGCTCCAGGCCGACCGCGCCGGCGATGGTGTCGCGCAGGGACTCGGTCCAGGAGGCGAGCGCCTCCACCCGGCGCATGGCGGCCCGCTCCTCCGCGGCGCCGCCGAACAGCCGGTCCCAGAAGAAGACGAGCACACCGGCCGCGATGCCGGCGACGGCCCAGCGGGTGAGCAGGAGGACGACGAGACCGACGATGGCGGCGAGCGAGCCGCGCTGTCCGGCGAACCGGATCAGCTCGCTCGCCCGCTCGGCGGCCTTCTGCTTCTCGTGTTCGGGCTTGGCCGGCAGGCCGCGTACGGCGACCAGGAACAGCGCGAGCCCGCCGCCGACGGCGACACCGCAGGCGAGGGAGTAGAGGACGGTGGTGGAGAAGAGCCCGCCCATGGAGCCGAGAGAGCCCAAAGCTGCAAGATTCATGATTACCCCCACGTTCCCGTGGGCCGGTAGCCCTGTGCGATCAGGTCGTCCACGCAGGCGATGGGCGCGTGCGGCACGATCCGGCCGTCGTGCGCCTCGGCGAACACCTCGCTGGACAGCACCCGGCCGTCCACGCCGTTGACCTCGCGGACCGAGGTGACCATGCGCTGGAGGCGGCCGCCCGTCTGGTAGTTGTTGCGCCGCTGGATGAAGACGACGAAGTTCACGGCGCCCGCGATGAGCATCTGGCTGGCCTCGATGGGCAGTCGCTCGGCGGCTTGGAGCGCGTACGTGGAAATACGGTTGAAGACCTCGTGCGAGCTGTTGGCGTGGATCGTGGAGAGCGAGCCGTCGTTGCCCTGCGACATCGCGTTGAGCATGGTCACGATCTCGTCGCCGAGCACCTCACCGACGATGACGCGGGAGGGGTTCATACGCAGCGAACGGCGGACCAGCTCGGCCATCGAAATCATGCCCTGGCCCTCGGAGTTGGGCAGGCGTTCCTCGAAGGCGACGACGTTGGGATGCAGGTCGGGGAAGGTGTCGAGGCCGAGTTCCAGGGCGCGCTCGACGGTGATGAGGCGCTCGTGCGGCGGGATCTCGTTGGCGAGGGCCCGCAGCAGCGTCGTCTTGCCGGCGTTGGTGGCGCCCGCGATCATGATGTTCTTGCGGGCGCGGACCGCGCAGGCGAGGAAGTGCGCGACCTCCGGGCTCAGCGTGCCGTTGCCGACGAGGTCGGAGATGAAGACCTTGCCCATGCGGGCCCGGCGGATGGACAGCGCGGGTCGCCGGGTGACGTCCATGACCGCCGACAGACGCGAGCCGTCCGGGAGGCGGAGGTCGAGCTGCGGGTTGGCGGAGTCGAAGGGGCGGGAGGACAGGCCCGAGTACGCGCCGAGCACCTGGATGAGCTCGATGAGCTCCTCGTCGGACTCGGCGACCGGATCGCCCTTGACTTCACGGCCATCCGAATAGCCGACGAAGACCTGGTCGTACCCGTTGATGTCGATGTTCTCGACGTCCGGGTTGTCGAGGAGGGGCTGGAGCCGCCCGACGCCGAACAGCGCGGCGTGCACGGCGGCGGCGTACTGCTCCTCGGTCTCCGCGTCGAGCGGGGTGCGCCCGGCGTTGATCTCGGTCCGCGCGTAGTCCTCGAGGATCTGGGCTATGACCGCGCGGGCGTAGTGCCGTTCGTCCTCGCCCGACATCGGGGTGACACCGGCGACCTGGTCCTGACGCCGCTGCTCGGCGATCCGGTCACCGGCCTCCTGCCGGAACCGCTTGACCAGTTGATGGTCGACAGCGGTCATCGCCCGGCCTCCGCATGGCCGTTCATCTGGCCGAGCGGCTGACCGTGCTGGGCCTGGGTGGGTACGGACCAGGCGGCGCCGTACTGCTGGTACAGGTCGGCGGTGACCTTGCGGGCGGAGCGGATGAGCAGCGACTTGTCGAGGCGCCCGCGCTTGCGGCCGGCCAACTGGTCGGCGCCGGCGGGGTCGTCGGCAATGGTGCCGACGACGCGGGCGCCGGTCTGGGCGTGCACGAGCATGTCGTTGACCTGGCCCGCGATCTTCGCCGCGTTGTTGGTGTCCGCGACGAGGACGACACCGATCATCGGGTTGCCCATGGTCGCGACGCCACGCTGACCGCCGTGCAGCCTGTTGCCGAGGGCGGCGGCACGGTCACGGACGCGGGCGATGGCCTCGGGCTCGGTGCGGGAGACGAGCAGCACGAGGGAGGCGTGCGGGAAGAGGTCCACGACGGGGGTCTCACCGGCGATGCGGCCGCAGTCGGCGATGACGTCGGCGGCGGCGTGCGGGGACTCGGCGAGGGCGGCGAAGGAGTGGCCGAGGGTCGGCCAGAGCCCGGCGAGACCGGCGGCCTGCTCGGCGTTGCCGAGACCGACGAGGACTTCGAGTCCGCCGCTCAACGGCTGCACGTGGTCCCAGATCTGGTCGGGGACGAGGCCGCGGCGCGCGGTGGCGGCGATGGACAGCATGCCGGTGTTCGGGTTGAGCGGGCCTCCGTGCGCGGCGGCACTGCGGTACACGAGGTCGCCGCCCGCCGGGTCGGTCTCGGCGAGCAGCACACGCCGCGGCCAGACCGCCGCGAGGGCGACGGCTGCGGTGGTGACGCCGGGGGAGCCTTTGTCGGCGGCGAGAGCGATGAGCGCCATGGGACTGGGGCCGCCTTCTAGTTGCTGCTGTTGTTGGGGACGAGGACGAGGACGACCTGACCGTTGGCGGCGGCCTGCGCGAGGTCGGCGGCGACGTCGGAGTCGACGGCGAGTGTGTAGGCGGAGTTGGCGCTGCCGACGATCTCGTCGCTGTCGGCCTTCGGCACGTTGGTCACGGTCGCCTTGTCGACGAGCACCGAGTCGCTGTTGCCGGTCGTGGAGGCGGAGCTGTTGCCGCGGGAGCCGCCGTCGGCGACGCGGTAGGCGGCGACGGTGTCGCCCACCTTGATGCCCGCCGGGAACTGGCCCGCCTTGAGGGAGAGACCGACGAGGGTCTTGCCCTCGGAGGCGCCCGCCTCGTCGCCGAACATCTGGCCCATGACGACCGTGTCCTTGGGAATGGTCGTGACGGCCTTCAGCGTCTTCAGGGTGCCCAGCTGGGACCACTTGACGTAGTTGATGGCGGAGTCCTCGGCGACCATCACCGACGTCACGTCGCTGTCGGTGACCTTCCCGCCGACGGGAATCTCCTCGGTCACCTTGACGACCTCGATCCGATCCCCGGCCTGCAGCACCAGCATGGTCGCACCCAGCGCCCCCACCAGAATCAGCAGCACCGCCAGCGCGGCCAACGCCGGTTTGCGCTCGCGAGGCGGGGTGGGAAGGCGGTCACCGACCGACGGCTGAGCCGGAGCGGCGGAACGACCCTGACCCGCCCCCGTACGCTCTTGGATCTTCACGCAACCGCTCCCCGTACACCCAAGAAAAAGTCTGCCAAATAAGCTGGAAATTAGGACACTTCACCCAGGTCCACTCGACTCATGCGAATAGCCATCGGTGGGGTGAGTGTCAAGCCATGGCACCGTATCAGCCGCACATAAGCCCCTCAAGGCGCGTTCGAGGTCACGCATCTCACCCCGCACCCTGTTATCCATCTGCAACTTCAGGCGCGCGGCGCCCAGTTATCCAGGTGCCCGAAACGGCTTGCCACCTGTGCGCGAGCGAACCGTGGACTCCTGTCCCGCCCGGCCCGTGATGCGACGTCCGTCACCACCCGCCCATGAGGCCTGCACGATTCACTCACGAAGCCCGACAGGCACCGTGCCATGATCTTTCCTCGGTTTCACGGACACGGGGGCGTTGGACACATGGCAAAGGCAAGCGCAGACCTTCTGCCCGTCGGCGGGGCGGCACTGGCGTCCGACCCGCGGGTCCTGGCGGCGGCCCGCGCGATCGGCGCCCGCACCGGGGTCGACTACACGAACGACGCGGCGGTGTCGGCGTTGCTGGCGGAGCGGCGCAAGGCGGCCCACGACGCCCAGTACCGGCCGTTGGCGTGGCTGAGCGGCCTGATGATGGCCGCGGCCGTGGTCTGGGCTGTGGTGGCACTGGACGTACCCGCGCTCGACCGGAGGACGGCACTCGCGGCGGTCCCGGTCCTCATCGTGGCCATCGCCCTGTACGTCCGGGTCCGCAAGGGCTGGAGGCGCGAGCTGACGCACCCCGCCCTCGCCGGTTACCGCGAGCTGCTGGGCGTTGCCCTGGCCCACGGGCTGCCGCTCGCGCATGTGCCGCCGTGGCTGGAGGGGCGGCCGGAGTACGACTCGACGAGCACGGACCAGGCGGGGAACCGGAAGGGAGCGACGCCGATCCCGACGTATCCGAAGGTCGATACGGCCGCCGCACCGACTCCCACCCCGCCGGCGCCCGCGGTGGTCACCGTCCCCCCGAAGCCGCCCGCCGTCTCCGAGTACGAGCGCATCGCCGACGCCGGCGGCTGGCACGACGAGGCGGGCTGTCTGCTGATCTTCGCGGGCGCCATCGGCGCAGGGTGGGCCTGGCAGGAGACCGAGCCGCTCGGTTACGGCCTCCTGGCCCTGATCCCGCTGGCGGTCGCCGTCTGGCTGGCCGGCAGCAGGCAGGGCAACGAGAAGACCCGGCTGCGGGCGGAGGCGACGGAGTACGTCAGGGCGGTCGCGGCGGCGCAGGCGGCGGGCGCGCAGGTGCCCGAACTGTCGCCGCAGCTGAAGAAGTTGCTGCACGGCACATACGCCCCGTAAGCACACAGAAGACCCGACCCAAGGCCGAGGAGTCCCCCCATGAAGCGCGCCGCACCGGCCGCCCTCTCCCTCGTCTCCGTTCTGTCCCTCGCCACGCTGACGGCGTGCGGCGGAGCGGGCGGAGGTTCGGACGCGAAGACGACCGACCAGGCGAAGGCCACGCCTACGCCCTCGGCCACCGCCTCTGTGGCCAAGCCCGCCGCGGACCCGGCGAAGGAACTGGCGAAGCTGCTCGTCACGAAGGTCAAGTCCGACGACAACGACTACACCGTCACCGAACCGGCCGCGGGCGACGCGATGGCCACCAGCCAGGAACAGTTGACGCTCGACAACAAGGTCTGCGCCCCGATGGCGTACGCCACGAACTACCTCCCGCTCGGCGACCCCGACGCGTCACTGGTCCGCCTCGCCGACAACGGCAGGACCGTCTACACCTACATCACCCTCGCCAGCTACTCGGCGGGCAAGGCCGAGGCGGCGATGAAGGGCCTGGCCGAGGCGGCCTCCGCCTGCACGGCGGGCTACACCGCCAAGTCCGCCAAGGCCTCCACCACTTACTCCTCGGTGAAGAAGGAGACGGCTCCGGCGGCTACGGGCGCGGACGAGTCGATCGCCACCGTCTCGACGGTCCCGTACAAGGGCACCCAGACGATGCGCACCCAGACCTTCCGCTTCGGCGACACGATCGTCAACTACTTCTCGATCGACAGCGGCGGCTTCATCAACGGCCGCTCGGCCCAGGCCACGGTCCCCGCGGATGTGGTCAAGGCGCAGAACGCGAAGCTCGGTTAGTACCGCGCAGGTTTCGCACTAGCGAACCACCTCAGTAGAGTGCCGCGCGTGACATCAGGCGGGGAGCGGGGGAACTCGGCGATGCGGACGACGAAGAGGGCAACCAGGACCGGAATCGGAACCACAGGAACCACCGGAGCGAGACTCCTCACGACCCTCGCCTTCCTGTTCACCCTCTTCGCGACCGCCACCCCACCGGCCCAGGCATCGCCTTCCTCCCCCGACACCCAAGCCGCCTACCTGGCGGAGCAACTCCGCACCGACCCGGTCTACGTCACCGACCAACTCCCCCGCGAGAGCCCGAAGTCCACCACTCCCGCCTTCGCCACCCTCGCGAAGCGCACTGGCGTCCCGACCTACGTCCTCGTCCTCCCCGGGGAGGCCGCCGCCGGCGAGGCCCTCCTCGGCACGGTCCACGACCGGCTGGGCGAGGACGGCCTCTACGTCCTGATCGACGACTCCTCGGTCACGGACGCCACGGCGTACGGCGTGACCGCCCCCGCCGACGACGCGGTCACCGTCGCCCAGTACGAACTCCCCTTCGACGCAGGCCCGTTGCGCAGCTTCGAGCGCTTCGTCGACGTGATCACTGAGGGCGGCGAGAAGGCCGCCGCACGTGCGAAGGCGGCTCGCGAGAAGTACGACGCCGACGGCGAACCGGCCGACATGTACATCGGCCCGAGCGACCGCGACAACCAGTCGTTCCTCACGGGCATGGCGATCACGGGCGTACCGCTGGCGATGCTGCTCCTGATCCCGTACGTACGACGCTGGTGGCGCCGTAGGCCAGGAGCCCCTGTCTCCCCCAACAAGCCCAGGACCCACCGCCGTTGGCACCGACGGCTGCTTCCGGCCGCCGCCCTCGCCACCGCCGCCGCGCTCGCCGCGACCGCCCCCCACGTCTTCGACCAGACGACGTCGAGCGCGTCCCCGCGCCCCCGGGCGATCGACCTGAACGCCCGCCTGGACCGGGTCGCCGAGGGCCTGTCCCAGGACCCGATCTACCAGGACCCGGAAAGCCCCCGAGCCCTCAACAAGACGCGGCTGGCCCAACTCCGCTCCCGCATCGCGAGGTTCGAGTCCTCGACGGGCGGCGGCCCGGTCTTCATGGCCCTCGTCCCGCAGCTGTACGAGGACGAGTCCGGAAGCGACGAGGACTACTTCGCGTACGCCGTCCACGACAAGCTGGGCAAGGACGGCGTGTACATCGTCGCCGACCCCCTGGACGGCTACATCCACACCTTCACCTACGGCCTGGACCTTGACTCCTACGGCCCTTTCTACGACCTCCCGGAGTCCGTCACCTACGGCGACGAGAAGTCGGACCAGGCCGACGACCACCTCCTCGGCGAGCGCCTCACCACGCTCATGACCGCCCTGGACAAGACGGAGCGCACGGACACCACGGACACCACGGACACTCCGACCGCACCCGACCCCGACGACGCGTACCCGTTCACCGACCCGATCACCGAGGACGACCTCAACCCGCTCTTCTACGGCGACTTCTGGCCGGGCCTGATCATCGGCGCCCTGGCCGCCGGAGCGTTGTTCGCCCTGGTGGCGGCGGCGTTGGGCATCGCCCGCAAGTCCCTCCTGCGCCGCAACCCGGAGCCGTTGCAGGCCTCGGACCTCCCCACCAAGTCACCGGCGATGCCGACGACGGCGTACCTGCGCGACACGGCCCGCGCCGAACTCCAGTCGATGGCACGGGACTTCGGCACCGGCGAGAAGGCGGACACCCGCGCCCGCAACCGCTACGACGCGACGCGGCTCCTGGCGCAGCAGGGCGAGAACGTGGACGGTCTGCCCCCGTCCACCCTCACCGCGGTCATCATCCTGGCCCGAGCCACCCGCGCCGCCCTCGCCGGCGACGACAGCACCCTGTGCTGCGGCGTGAACCCGTTGCACGGCCCGGCGAAAACCAGCCGCCACGTCCGGACGTCCAGCGTGGAGAGCCGGAGGCGGATGCTCCCGGTGTGCGAGGTCTGCCTCGACGACCCCCACGAGATCCCGGCCCGCCTGCTCAAGCTGCCGCCGAACGGACGGCCGTACTACGAGGACGAGTTGCTGTCGGAGGCCCCCAAGGGCTTCACCAAGCTGGCCCGGAAGGTACGGGAGGCGGCGCATGTCCCATAGGAGCTTGAGGGGCACCTTGGCGGCGGCGCTCTTGACCGTGCTGCTCCCGACCGCCCCCTCCCGGGCAGCCGAATCACCCGGCGAACACATCGCGAACGCCCTGCGCGACTCGCCCGTCTACGTGGCCGACGCGTACGCGGACGCCATACCCCCGTCCAGGCAACGCGAGTTGACCACGCAAATCGCGGCAACCGGCCTTCCCCTCAAGGTGGTCCTCACCCCCCTCACGAAGGGCGACGCCTTCGACGGCGAGGCGGACACCCTGGCCTCGGTGGTCCACGACCGCCTGGGCCTCCGCGAGTTCATCCTCATCACCACGGACGGCGACTTCACCGACGCCCTCAACGGCTACGAGTGGCCGTCCGACACCCACCAGACGAGGGATGCCGTGGCGGCGGCCGGCTTCCTGGACGAGACGCGGGACGCGGGCCTGGCGGACCTGACGTCGAAGGCGGTGGAGCTGGTGGCGGAGGGGGACGGGACGAGGGTGTACGAGGAGTCGACACAGAACTTGGGAGACCCGGCCACCTCCCCCACCCTCAAAACCCTCACACCAGGCCCGGAGAAGGAGAGTCGGGCGACCTGGCCGCCACGGGCAGCCATCACGCTGACGCTGCTCACCCTGCTGACGCCGGGCGCCGCCCTGCTGCTCGTACGAAAGCGCCGTAGGACAACCGGCCCCCCGCCTTCCCCCTTCGCGTACCCCCAGACGGTGTTCGCGGCGGCCAGAGCAGCCGACGAGAGCGCCCTGCGCCGCCGGGCGGAGGCGGAGGTCATCGCACTCGGCGAGGCGGCGACGCGGCCCGAAACACCCTCACCACAGAGGGCGTTGGACGCGTACACCGCCGCAGGCACGGTCCTCGACTCCGCACGCGGCCTGCCGGACCTGGCGGGCGTCCTGGCCCTGGTGACAGAGGGCCGCGACGCCCTGACCCCCACGTCCCCCGCGCCTCTCCCCCTCTGCTTCTTCAACCCCCTGCACGGCCGCGCGACCCACCGCACCACCTGGCGCCCCCTGGGCCGCCAGAACCGCGCCCAGGTGGCCACCTGCCCCACCTGCACCGAGGCCCTGCACCACCACCGCGCCCCCGAAGTCCTCACCGACACGACGCCGGACGGCCGCCAGGTCCCGTACTTCGAGTTGCCGGCCGAGTCGAGCGTGTGGGCGGCTACGGGGTACGGGTCGCTGCTGCGGGGTGGGGATTCGCTGACGGAGAGGGTGACGCGGGGTGACTTCACGCGAACCCAGGACAGGCGCTTGGACTCGCGCTGATCTCGCCGACAGAGGCCGCGGCACCCACTGCCCCACCGCTCCCGAATTCCCTCCTCAGATTTCATGTCTCACAGGAATTGCATCCTTGAAGCCCCACCGCCTGCCCATCGCTGCTGCCCTCGCTGCCACAGCGACCCTGCTCCTCACCGCCTGCGGCAACGGGGACAGCGAATCCTCCGGACCCGCCCCGGCAGCAGAGACACCGAGAAAGTCGGCAACGCGGGCGGTTGAACCCACTGAACCCGCTGAAGACAGGCCGGACGGCGTGGACATCTCGCTGCCCGAGGACATCAACCTGGTCTTCGACTGGACCAAGCCCGAGGACGAGAACGAAGCGGCGGCCATGGACGGTGCCGCGAACTTCCTTCGAGCCATCTTTCGGGGCGTCGACAAGGGCACCACTGAGGACGCGGCTGTCACTACGTACGCCACCGGCGGCGGCCTGAAGTACGCGACCACGCAGATCAACGCCTACATCGACGGTGGCTGGACTGTCACCGGCACCCGGCGCCATTACGACGCCACCACACGGTCCACCTCGAACGGTGAGTCGGTGGAGGTGGCGTTCTGCTCGGACTCGACCAAGTTCTACGGCAAGGAGACCAAGACGGGGAAAGTCCTCAAGACCGAGCCCAGCATCAAGGACTTCAGCCACTTCGACATCATCATGGTCAAGTACCCCACGGGCACGGACCTGTGGCAGGCGTCCAAGGTGTACGTCCAGACGGAATCGGCGAGGTGCCGGTGACCGGAGCCCGAAGGTCCGAACGCAGCTCGTCGGCACGTCCAGGGCTGTCGCCCGTTCGGGCACGATCAGGACACAGCTCACACCCGCAGACGCCCCATATGACTGGTATTGACCCTGTTCGCAGGGAACTTCGCTGTGGCGAAAGCGGGAACCTCACCGATAGCGTCAGACCTCTTGACTGGACTGTTTTCTCACGGGGAGTTCACTGTGAAGCGCCGCACTTTGCCCGTTGCCGCCGCGCTGGTGGCGACGGCTTCACTGCTGTTGACGGCCTGCGGCAGCGGGGATGACGGCTCGAAGGACAACGACAAGATCGCAGGCGCGGGCCAGGGGGCGCAGTCGCCGAGCGCGTCGGCGTCGACCTCCGGAGCGCCGGCGGAGGACAAGCCTGATGGCGTGGATCTGTCGCTCCCCAAAGACTTGACCATGGTCTTCGACTGGACCGAGCCGAAGGACAAGAACGAGGCAGCGGCGATGGACGACGCCGCGAACTTCCTCCGAGCCATCTACCGAGGCATCGACAAGCGCACCACCAAGGACGCGGCCCTGACCACGTACGCCACCGGCGACGGACTCCACTACGGAGAGGTGCAGATCAACGCCTGGATCAAGGGGGGCTGGACGGCAACCGGCACGGAGCGCCACTACGACGTCAGTACCCGGTCCGCCACGAACGACCAAGCCGTGGAGGTGGCGTTCTGCGTGGACTCGACCAAGTTCTACGGCAAGGAGATCAAGACCGGAAAGGTCTTGAAGACCGAGCCCAGCATCAAGGACTTCGACTACTTCAAGATCATCATGACCAAGTACCCCACAGCTGACGACCTGTGGCAGGCGTCCAAGGTCTACGTCCAGACCAAGGCGGCGAAGTGCCAGTGAGCGGACCCCGACGCATACTGAGCGGCACCGCAGCCCTGACTCTGGCCCTCAGCGGCCTCCTCCTCGCGCAGCCGGCCTACGCGGCAGGGCCGGCGGGCAAGGACGAGGGTGCCAGTACGGAGCAGTCCGGCGGAGGAGATTCGACTGGCATCCACGCCGCCGCCAAAGTCCAGTACTCCGGCTCCGTCACCAAGAACGGCAGCACCGGCAACGTGACGTCCGCCGACGTCAACTGGACGCCCCCGCCCTGCTGGTACGCCCCCTACCTCGGTGCCAAGGACTTCAAGAAGAAGATGTCCGATGAGATCGAGCAGGCGAAGAACACCCCCGGCATGGGCGGCACCGCCGGAACGGCGATCGGCCAGGTGCAGCAGCACTACGAGGACGACTACGGCTGGACCGACCACCCCGGCTACAAGGACTACAACGTCGACAAGGACGGCGAGGGAATGTTCTGGGCCGGGGTGGAGAACCCCAACGAGCCCGACGTCCTCAAGCGCAACTCCTGCAACGAACTCCCCTTCTGGGTCGAGAACGGCAACACCCCGCCGCCCCAGTACCCGGAGGCGATCAAGCCGGAGATCCTCGCGGCCCTGGCGTACCAGCACATGACGCTGCCGGACACCAAGGTCACCCTCGCCCCCGCGGCCACGACCAAGGTGAACCTCCCGACCTGGGCCTGGCTCGACAAGGCAGTGTTCGACGAAGTCCAGGCGACGGCGGCCGTCAACGTCCCCGGTTTCAACATCCAGGCGACGACAACGGCCAAGCCGGTGTCCCTGAAGCTGGAGCCGGGCACGGACGACGCCCAGACCTACCCGGCTTCGGGCGAGTGCACGATCAACGCCGACGGCTCGATCGGCGAACCGTACGCGAAGGGCAAGTCGCACGAGACCCCGCCCTGCGGCCTCAAGTACCTGCGCTCCTCGGGCGACGGAACCTACAAACTCCGCGCCACGATCACCTGGCAAATCTCCTGGACCGGCACAGGCGGCGCCGGCGGCGACCTGCCCGACGGCACCTTCGGCAACGAACAGGCCGTGACCGTCCAGGAAATCCAGGCCGTCAACCGCTGACACGCACAGTAAATGCCGCATGCAAGCGGTTCGTGTGTCCCGCGCGAGAACGCACGGAGAAGGAGAATCGATGTCGGACTTGATCGTGGATTACACCCTGCTCAGCAATTCTGCAAAACAACTCAACGAGATCGAGAAAGAGTTCAAGGAACTCGGCGAATGGAAAAAGGAAATTACCTCCGTCGTCGGCGCGACCGAACTCAAGAAAGCCATGACCGATTTCATCGACAACTGGGACGACAACCGGAAGAAACTCCTCGAGGACCTGGAGAGCGTCGGAAAGATGGTCGAGGGAACCCGGGATGCCTTCATTGGCCTCGATAACGAATTGGCCAAGACCGGCAAGAAAAATAAGTGAGTTGAACCCGATCAACTATTGAAGCGCTGTCTGTGGGGGAGAAGAATGGCAAGGCCCAAGGACTGGCATCCGCTGCGTGAGAGCGACCCCGTACCCGGCGATCCGGCGGGTGTTCGCGATCAGGTCAAGCACATGAAGAAGATCGCTGAGTACCTGCGCACGCAGGCCCAGGCGCTCACCGCCATGGCGGACGCAGACAACCTCAAGGGCGACTTCGCGGACGAACTGTCCGAGAACGCTCGGGGCCTGGGACGGAAACTGGATCTGGCGGAGGACCGGTACCGCGAGGTCCAAGGACACCTCTCCAACTGGGCTGACGAGCTGGAAGATTTCCAGAAAAAGGCGGACAAGGCACTCAGCGACGCCAAAGATGCCCAGCAGGTCATTGACAGCCGCAGCACCAAACCCGACGACAAGTCGAAGCCCGAGAAGAAGGACGGAGATTCGAACGATTCCCAAAAGGAAGATCCCGTACTCAAGCAGGCCAAAGAGGACCTAGAAGACGCCCGCAAGCGCCTCAACACGGCAGAAGGTGACTACCAGGAGCGCGCTGGTCACTTCGCCAGCAAGATCCGGTCGTCCATCGACGATGACATGAGGGACAGCTGGTGGAACGACTTCAAAGGATGGGTCGCCGACCAGGAATGGCTCAGCACTGTCGCTGACTGGGCCAGTTGGGCCGCCACAGCCGTAGGCATCATCGCCATGTTCTTCCCGGCGATCGGTGTCATCGCACTTGTTCTGACCGTAGTAGTGGCCGCCATCCATCTGACTCAAGCGGCTACAGGAAACGGTTCATGGTTCGACGTGGTGATGGACCTCGGCGCACTGAAGATGGCCCGCAACGGCATCAAAGCAGCAAAAGCCATTAAGGCTTTGCAGCAGGCATCCCGCAAGACCGCCGGCGGCCTCGCCAACGCAGAGAAGACCGCACAGGCGGCAGCGCGTAACCAAGGAGCCAGGAAGTCCGCCACGCGGGCGGCAAGGAAACGTGGCGGCACCTCCAGCGCGAACCGCCAGAATGCCAATGCGCGACTCCAGAAGATGCTGGAGAAAAACCGCAAAGCTGGCCAGAAGGCACAGAACGAGGTCCGCGATGCCGAAATGCCGCAGATCTCCGCAAAAGAGAAAGCCAGCGTTCTGGGCGACGCAGAGGTTGGCAAGCAGGTGAAGGACATCAAGAAGTGGCGGGACGCCTACCCTGACAACACCAGCCTCGCGGACAACGCTCGCCAAGCCGAGCGCAACAAAGACGTCCTCCAGGGGTCGTGGGCCGTCAGCACCGGGCTCGACGCCGCCGACAAGGGCGCGGACTCCGTCACTGACGACGGGTACAGCAGAATGAAGGACCGCATGACGGCACCGGTGCCCATGACGTCACAATGGTGAGGAAAGCTCGACGATGACCGATCAGCAGCGCCCGCAGGACACCAGCGAGAACGGCCAGCGAACACAACGCATCGCCTACGGCCTGGGCGCCGTCAAATGGATCTTCGTGTTGGCCCTCATCCGTCTGTTCATGGGCCCCATGACCAAGGATCTCTTCGATAACGAGCTGCTCCCGATGCCCACATGGGAGTGGTCACTGTGTGCACTCACGCCGGGAATCCTGGTCTTCCTGTGTCGGCGTCCGTCGGACTGGCAATATCTCAGCAGCGAACTCGCCATCCTCAAGTGGGCCCTGCGCTTCTACTTGATCTACGGGCTCGCTTTCGCTCTGTTCCAGGGTGTGTGGGTGCTCTGGGTCGCCGTCGCGGCAGGAATTGCCGGCCTTGTGGCAATTTGGAAACTTGAGCAGAGGGAACCGTCGAATGCCTACTGAAGAGCAGACGAAGGCCGTCGCCGATGCCGGTCGTCCTGTCACCGGCTACCGCGTTCTCCTGCCCGGCCAGTGGGATCAGGTGCCACTGCGACACGGCACCGAGGAAGCCATCCAGCGCATCCTGAAGACCGCCTTCTCGCGCATCCCTGACGATGCCCCGCAAGACAAGATCGGCCCGTACAAGCGCGAGCTCGAGCGGCGCTTTCGGGCAGCAGTCGCCCAGGCGCAGCAAGGAAAGGCCCTGGACCTGTATCTGCCGGTGAAACCGACGGCAGATGTCAACTTGGGCGCGTCCATTGTTGTTTCAGAAACTCTCCTGCCCCGGCACGAACAGGGTTCGGGCCAGGCCGAGCCGACCGATGTGGCTGTTCAGCTGCTGGCGCGGGATGGAGTCGACGATGCCGATTTGAGTTCAGGGGAGATCGACGGAGGGCTCGCGGTCCGCCGTGAGCACGTTGTCGACGCCGACCCTACGCGTGGTGCGGAGCTCGCATCGCGACGTGTGGAATACATCATTGCCGTACCCGACGATCCCGCCCGGTGGTTCGTCGCTGCCTTCTCGACCGTCGGAGGCGGAGACGCACGCGATGAGCTGGCTGATGCTCTCGTCGAATGGTTCGACGCCGTCATGGCGACCTTTCGCTGGAGGCGAGGATGAGCGACTTCCTGCCCGTCATCGACATCGAGGACATTGACCCCTACCCATGGACTGTTCTCCCGCCACGTGGGGGCGAAACAGGACCCTTTGAAGAGTGGGACGACATCCGCTCCTGGTGCCGTGAGGAAGCCGAGGATCTGTGGCTGGACCGTGAACTCGATCCCGGGCCGAACGGTGTCGACTTCGTGGCAGGCACGCTGGAACGCTGTGCCGAGGCCTTCTCTCCTCCGGGTTCAGATCATTGGCTCTTCCTTCACCGCGATCACCCGACCGATCTTCCGCTGCCGGTCCTGGCGGCGATCGGGCCCTCGACAGAGCCCCGCGAGCCAACTCTCCGCGCGCTGACCCTGGCTGATGACACGAGCGCTGTCGAACCTCCGGTCGTGAAGCGCTTCAAGTCTCCCAAGCTCGGGGAAGGCCTGACCGTCTTTCGTTATGTGCCTCAAGAGAATTCGCGGCACCTGCTCGCCTGCGTTCGTTATGCCTGGCAGGTTCCGGAGCACGGTGCTGACGTGGTGATCTGGACGGCTACGGAGGACGTAGCGCGGATCATGCAGGCTGCAGAAGATCTGGAGGCGCTTGCTCGTTCGCTGGGCATCTACGCACCGTGAGCATCTGGTGCCCGCATCTCACCGAAACCCTCCTGGCCCTCGTCCCCGTCACCTCGCCACCGACGCCCCATGCCCGTCCGCGGCATGCGCTGGTTCCGGGACACCGAGGGCAACGACGTCCAGGCCGAGCTGCCCGGCTGGCCCCAAGGGCCGGGTTCCTTCGGTGAAACCGGCTCCAAGATCTCCGCCGATTGGAGGGCTGGGCGCCCGAGGAACCGCGCGAGCGCGCAGTCGGCACACCCCGGGAGCCCTCTTCAGGCCGCGTCCCGTGGAGGCGCGGGGCTGGGCACGTCAGGCCCGGGAGCCCACCCTCCACACCCACTGGTGAGGAATGACCATGGACCTGAACTCGGCGCATCGCATTGCCGCGGCCGAGGCCGCCCGCACCGGGCTCGGCACTGGCCCCAACCGACGGCTCCGGCTGACACTGATCATCGGGATGCCGCTGTTCCTGCCGGTACTGGGAATCATGATCCTGGTGCCGAAGTCCCTCATGAATGACGTGCTCCACGTCTATGAGGCCGGGATCGTCGGCTGTCTCCTGCACTACGTCTGGGTGTTCGTGAAGTACCCCCGGTACGTGCATCGTCCGCCCTACCTCACCCGGGATCTCGCTATGGGCGGCGGTTTCTTCCTGCCTTCGCTGTTCTTCGGCTTCTGGCCGGGGATGATCGCCGCTCCGGCGTGGGCGCTCTTCGTAGGCGTAGCCTGCGCCGTGGAAGTCACGCTGGGGCGCAATGACCACCACTGAGCACCGCCGGCCTCGAACGGTTCCAACCTGCCTGCCGCCGCCCGGCTGGGACGTGATTCCGCTACGCACGGGCAACCCCGCTGGAAGGGACACTCAAAGATGTGGCTGACGGTTGGGGCGGTTGCTTGCCCCAACCGCTTTCACAACCCCAGAAAACGCCGGGTGCGGCAGAGCAGCAAAAGCCACCCCACCGCACCCGGCGCCGTGCAACACCCGTCAGAGGACGAGCGTCACTTACGAGCCGACTTGGCCAGCTCCTCATCGATCTGCTCGAACTTGTCCGCCGCGGTCGTCAGGTAGTCCCCCATCCCGTCCAGACCATCCAGCGTGTCCTTCGTGCCCCGCACGAACTCGTCGAAGTTCTCGTCGAAGGCCTTGGACGAGCTCTTCGTCACGTAGCCGGACTGGACGAGGTTGTTGATGTACTTCTTCAGCCCGTCGAGCTTCTCCTGGAGCTTTTCCTTCTCCTTGACGACGTGCTTCGCAGCGTCGCGCATGTCCTGATATGTGACATCAAGGTCCTTGGCCATGTGGCCGCTCCCATCAAAACGCCGCAGGGCCAACCCCCGTGGCTCCCTGTTTGCAGAGCGATCGGCAGCCGGGCCGCCCTGGAGGCCCCGGAGGCAACCGGGGCAGCCGGTGTGATCGTCCGCTCTTGGTGCAGCAGCTTACGGGTGGGGCCTGAGGTGTCACATCCCCGGTGGTGAACAAGACGTCGTGAAGGCGTCACGAACTCGTGCACACGGCCGTTGCCATCGGGAAGTTGCGGGAGGCTGGAGGAGGTCGGAGCAGGCTGCCGGAAGTTGTCCACAGCTCCGCACCCGCCCCCCGCCTCCCCGCTCCCCAGTTGTCACACCCACCCGATATCGTCGATTCCTGCCGTGGCCTGCGTTGCAGAAGCAGCCACGGGGGCCACAGTGGCCGTGGGGAGGACATACCGTGCGCCTGACTCTGACCGTCGTCGACCCGTTCGGCGGCGTCACCGCCGATGTCGTGCTCGACGCCGATCCCGAGTCCACCGTCGGGGACATCGCGCAGGAACTGGCCAAGCAGGTCGGGGCCCACGGGGGCGCTCAGGTCATTCCGCTCGGTCACTCCCAGCGCCACATCCCTGCCAACAACGCCCCCCTCGTCTACGTCGACGGCTACGGCGTCGATCCCTCCGCCACCGTCGTCAACTCCCCGCTGCGCGACGGCGCGGTCGTCTCGCTCCAGGACCCCGCCGGGTGCCTGCCCGGCGAACCCACCGGTCTCGTCGAGCTCCGCGTCGTCGGCGGGCCCGTCGCCGGATTCGTGCACCGGCTCGGCGTCGGGCGGTACGACATCGGCAGCGGGCCGGCCTCGTACATCCGCATCGACGACCCCGAACTCGACGCCCGCGCCCTCACCTTGTCCGTCAGCACGGACGGCACGTGCCAAGTCGCCGTCCACACCAAGGCCGAGAGTGACGACGATCCCGCACCCGTCACCCTCGACGGCGAACCCGTCAAAGAGGAAGAAGGCGACAAGGCCGACTGGCCCCTCGGCGGGCAGATCGCCGTCGGCAACACCCTTCTGGAGCTGGCCCGTTACTCGCCGCCCAACGCCGCCCTCAAGTGGTCCGACGACGGCATCGGGCTCGACTACAACCGGCCCCCGCGGCTGCGGCCACCGGACCGGCAGACCAAGTTCCGGCTGCCGTCGCCTCCCCGCGAGTACGAAGCGCGGCCGCTGCCCTGGCTGATGGCGCTCACGCCTCTCGTCGGGCCATCGTCTCCGTGCTGATCTTCCAGCGCTGGTACTACCTGATCATGGCGGCGCTCAGCCCCCTCCTCCTCTTCGCCAACTACTTCAACGACAAGAAGCACGGTCGCAAGTCCCACGCCAAGCAGGTCAAGGAATACGAAGAACAAAAACAGAAGGTCGAGAAGGACGCCCAGGACGCCCTCGTCGCCGAGCGGACCGACCGGCGGCACGCCATTCCCGACCCCGCCACCGTCCTCTCCCTCGGCACCGGGCCCCGTACCCGGCTCTGGGAGCGGCGGCGCACGGACCGTGACCATCTCCTCATCCGCGTCGGGACCGGGCAGATGGATTCGGAGGTCGTCCTCGACGATCCCGAGCAGCTCGATCACAAGCGGCAGGTGACCTGGAAGATCGAGGACGCTCCCGTCGCGCTGTCGCTGCGGTCCCTCGGGGTCATCGGCATGGCCGGACCCGGTGACTCGGCGCGCGCCATGGGGCGTTGGGCCGTCGCGCAGACCGCCGCTTTGCACAGCCCCATGGACGTCCAGTTCTACGTCCTGAGCGAGAACAGCGCGCAGGAGTCCTGGGACTGGACCCGGTGGCTGCCGCACGCCAAGCCCGGTTCCGGACAGGACGTCAACGTCCTCATCGGCACCGACGCCGAGACCGTCGGCGCCCGCATCGGTGAGCTGACCCAGATCCTCGACGCCCGCAAGAAGGCCGCCGAGCAGAACAAGGGGCAAGGCACAAGCTTCAGCGACCCGGACATCGTCGTCGTATGGGACGGGTCTCGGCGGCTTCGCTCCCTTCCCGGTGTCGTCCGGATTCTGCGGGAGGGGCCCGCCGTCAACCTCTACGCCCTCTGCCTCGACGCCGAGGAGCGGTTCCTGCCGGGTGAGTGCCAGGCGTACGTCGTCGCCGAGCCGCCCGCGCAGGAGTACGACTATCTTCAGCAGGCCCAGGCCCAGGCGCAGCAGCAGGTCGCCGGCGGCGGCTTCCCCTCTTTCCAGGCCTGGCATCAGAACACGGCCGAGGACTCCGGACAGAACGCCGCTCCCGAGAAGCTGCGGCTGCGCGTCGAGGAGGCCGGGGCCGAGCGGATCAAGGACGTGCGGCCCGACTTCGTGTCGCCGGCGTGGTGTCTGCGGCTGGCCCGCGCGCTCTCGCCGCTGCGGGACATCAGCGGGGAGACCGAGGACTCCGCCCTGCCCTCCTCCTCGCGGCTCCTCGACGTCCTCCAGCTCGAACCGCCGACCAGTGACGCCATCGTCGCCCGTTGGCGGATGGGCGGGCAGTCGACGCTCGCCGTGATCGGTGAGTCGTACGACGGGCCCTTCGGCATCGACATCCGCAAGGACGGCCCGCACGGCCTCATCGCCGGTACCACCGGTTCCGGCAAGTCCGAGCTGCTGCAGACCATCGTGGCCGCGCTCGCCGTCGCGAACACGCCCGAGAACATGACGTTCGTCCTCGTCGACTACAAGGGTGGCGCGGCGTTCAAGGACTGTGTCCATCTGCCGCACACCGTCGGCATGGTGACCGACCTCGACGCCCATCTCGTCGAGCGGGCGCTGGAGTCCCTCGGCGCCGAGCTGCACCGCCGCGAGCACATCCTCGCCGCCGCCGACGCCAAGGACATCGAGGACTACCAGGATCTGGTCCGGCGCGATCCGTCCCACGCGCCCGTGCCCCGGCTCCTCATCGTCATCGACGAGTTCGCGTCGATGGTGCGTGACCTGCCGGACTTCGTGACCGGCCTCGTCAACATCGCCCAGCGAGGGCGTTCCCTCGGCATTCATCTGCTGCTCGCCACGCAGCGGCCCTCGGGTGTCGTGTCCCCCGAGATCCGCGCCAACACCAACCTGCGTATCGCGCTGCGTGTGACGGACGGCGGTGAGTCGTCGGACGTCATCGACTCCCCCGAGGCCGGGCACATCAGCAAGAGCACGCCGGGTCGGGCGTACGTCCGGCTCGGGCATGCCTCGCTGGTGCCGTTCCAGTCGGGGCGGGTGGGTGGCCGGCGGCCAGGCGCCGCGGATCCCGCCGTGCTCATGCCGTGGGTGGGGCCGCTGGCCTGGGAGGATCTCGGGCGGGCCGCGCTGGTCAAGCCGAAGGCCGAGTCGCGTGAGGACGAGGAGATCACCGACCTCAAGGTCCTCGTCGACACCATCCGGGACGCCAACCGCTCGCTCGGCATCCCGCCGCAGCACAGCCCGTGGCTGCCGGCGCTCGACGAGAAGCTGCTGCTCGACGACATCCAGCTGCCCGCGTTCGCCGGCGGACCCGGAAAGCTCGCGCCCGCGCCCTACGGCGTCGAGGACCTGCCCGCGCAGCAGGCCCGCCGCCCGGTCGCGGTCGACTTCGCCTCCTTCGGGCATCTGATGATCGGCGGTGCGCCGCGCAGCGGCCGTTCGCAGGTGCTGCGCACGCTCGCGGGCTCGATCGCGCGGACCCACTCCGTCGCCGACGTGCACATGTACGGCATCGACTGCGGCAACGGCGCGCTCAACGCGCTGACCCGGCTGCCGCACGTCGGCGCGGTCGTCGGCCGTAACCAGACCGAGCGGGTCGTACGACTCGTCAACCGTCTCAAGGCCGAGATGGACCGCCGGCAGAACCTCCTTGCCGACAAGGGGTTCGCGGACATCGGCGAGCAGCGTGCCTCGGTCGCCGAGGACGAGCGGCTGCCGCACATCGTGGTGCTCCTGGACCGCTGGGAGGGCTGGGTGCCCACGCTCGGCGAGGTCGACCACGGCTCGCTGACGGACGAGTTGCAGACGATGATGCGCGAGGGCGCCTCGGTCGGCCTCCACCTCGTCCTCACCGGTGACCGCACCCTGCTGGTGGGCCGGATCGCGACGCTCACGGAGGACAAGTACGGTCTGCGGCTCGCCGACCGCAGCGACTTCTCGGCGCTGGGCATCCCGGCCCGCAAGGTGCCGGAGGAGATTCCGCCGGGCCGTGGTTTCCGCAACGAGTTCGGTACGGAGACGCAGTTCGCGCTGCTCTCCGAGGACACCACCGGTCAGGGCCAGGCAGCCGCGCTGGCGGCGATCGGCGAGGCGGCCGCCGCGCGCGACGCCGCCGTTCCCCGCACACACCGCCCCTTCCGCGTCGACAGCCTGCCGAGCCGGGTCTCCTTCCCGGAGGCCTGGGAGATGCGCGACCCCGACGCGTCCCGCGCCCGGCTGTGGGGTCTGGTCGGCATCGGCGGCGACGAGATCGTGGGCTTCGGTCCGGACCTGTCGCAGGGTGTGCCGACGTTCGTGGTCGCGGGCCCGGCCAAGTCCGGCCGCTCGACGGTCCTGATGAACTTCGCGCAGTCGTACCTGACGCAGGGCGTACGCCTGGTCATCGCGGCCCCGCGCCAGTCCCCGCTCCGTCAACTGGACGGCACGGACGGCGTGTTGAAGGTCTTCACCGGTGACGACATCGACGAGGACGAGTTCGAGGAGCTGTTGGACGAGGCAAGCCCGGAGGAGCCGGTCGTCGTCCTCGTCGACGACGGCGAGATCCTCGAGGACTGCGACGCCGCGAGCCAGTTCAAGAAGCTCGTCTCACGCGGTGCCGAGCGCGGTCTCGCCATGGTCATAGCCGGTGACGAGGAGGATGTCTGCTCCGGCTTCTCCGGCTGGCAGGTCGACGCCAAGAAGGCCCGCCGCGGCATCCTCCTCTCCCCTCAGGAGACCTCGTCCGGCGACCTCATCGGCGTCCGCCTCAACCGCGGCCTGGTCGGCGGCCAGATCACCCCGGGCAAGGGCATGCTGCATCTCGGGGACGGGGAGCTGCGCACGGTGGTGGTGCCCGGCTGACGCCGGAGACCGAAGAAGGGGCCCCGGCAGACCGACTGCCGGGGCCCCTCTCGCACAACCAACCAACCGCCTAGTAGTACGAGTTGTAGGCCTTGCCGCTGTAGCAGGTCGACTGCGGGCTCGTACCGTGCACGTCCTCCACCTGGACCCGCGCGCTGACGATGCCGTCGTCGTGGGTGGCGGTGGTCGTCCAGGTCTTGTTCGAGCCGTTGCCGTCACGGAGCTCGTGCCACTTGTACGTGTAGCGGTCGCCCTGACCGGTGGTGATGTCGAGCCGGATGCGCACCCAGTTGCTGTCCGCGTCGGTGTCGGCCAGAAGCAGCGCGACATCCATGCTCTTCTTGCTGTTCCAGTCCCACTGCATACCGCCGGTGGCTCCGCCGTCCGAGGTCGAGCAGCTCTTCACCAGTGCTGCCGCCGACGACGACGGTGCCCCCGTCAGGACGAGTCCGGCCGTGGCCGCGGCCGTCAGGAGCGCGACGCTGATACGACGCACAGGTCCTCCCGTAGTTACCCCGTGGTAGATCGACAGCGGGACTCTACCCCAACAGACGTTCGAACTACGGGAATTGACCGCCCGTCACCCAGGGCCACCGCCCCGACTACGGCTGGAGCAGCTCGACCTTCACATCCGCCGGAAATCCCGTCGTCGGCCCCACCCGGCGGGCGAACTCCGCGACCGCCTCCAGCTGCGGGCCGCCGAAGCGGAAGTCGAGGGTGGTGAAGTACTGCTCCAGGACCCGCTCGTCGAAGGCCTCCCAGCGGGCGGCCTGTTCGGCGACCTTGCCGACCTCGTCGAGGGACAGGTTCCGGGAGGTGAGAAAGGCCTCGTGGACCCGGCGGGTGATGACCGGCTCGCGCTCCAGGTAGTCCCGGCGGGCGGCCCACACGGCGAAGACGAACGGCAGCCCCGTCCACTCCTTCCACAGCGAGCCGAGGTCGTGGACCTCCAGGCCGTACTTCGGCCCGTCGAGCAGGTTGGCCCGGAGCGCCGCGTCGCCGATGAGCACGGCGGCCTCCGCCTCCTGCATCATCACGCTGAGGTCGGGCGGGCACGTGTAGTAGTCGGGCTGCACGCCGTACCGCTCGGACAGCAGGAGCTGGGCGAGGCGGACGGACGTGCGGGAGGTCGAGCCGAGGGCCACGCGGGCTCCGTCGAGCTCGTCCAGCGGGACCTGCGAGACGATCACGCAGGACATCACCGGGCCGTCGCACCCGACAGCGATGTCAGGGAAGGCGACCAGGTCGTCGGCGTTGCGCAGGAACTCGACGAGGGTGATGGGACCGATGTCGAGATCACCCTGCACCAGCTTCTCGCTGAGCTTCTCCGGGGTGTCCTTCGTGAGCTCGAAGTCGAGGAGCGTGCCCGTTCTCGCCAGCCCCCAGTACAGGGGCAGACAGTTCAGGAACTGGATGTGGCCGACGCGCGGCCGGGTGCGGTAATTGTCCACATCGTGAGGCTAGACCCTGGGGTCTGACGTACGATGGCCACCCCCGCCGTCAACCCGACACGAGCGAGATCAAACATCCGGGTGACGTGATCTTGACCTCTGTTGCATTCGGCTGCCCACATGCTAGGCTCGCCGCAAGTTGCAGTTTGGTTTCCCTTGCAGTACAGAGCCTGCGGAGCATGTAACCGCGGGCTCTAGTCGTTTTCAGACGTATGCAGTTGTGCAGCACTGTTTTCACAATCGCAGGTTCTGGAGCAGGGCAACCCTTTGGGCCCAAGGAGGGCTTATGGCTACCGGAACCGTGAAGTGGTTCAACGCCGAAAAGGGCTTTGGCTTCATTGCCCAGGAGGGCGGCGGCCCGGACGTCTTCGTCCACTACTCCGCCATCAACGCGAGCGGCTTCCGTTCGCTGGAGGAGAACCAGCAGGTCTCCTTCGACGTGACCCAGGGCCCGAAGGGCCCGCAGGCGGAGAACGTCACCCCCGTCTGAGACTTTTCGAGTCTCTGATCCGGACCTGAGAGCAGTACCCAAGGAGCCCCGCGCCGCAAGGCGACGGGGCTCCTGCCTTTCCCCGCGCCCTCACATGTGCTGCATGACCAGCACGAACGTCGTCCCGGGGGCGAGCGCCTCGTACGAGTGCGGCACATCCCCGCGGTACGTCATGTAGTCCCCGGCCGCCAGCTCCACCGTCTCCGCCACCGGGCCGGCCTTCAGCCTCCCCGTGCTCACGATCAGATGCTCCACACTCCCCGGAATGTGCGGCTCCGACTCCCGTACGGCCCCCGGCTCGGCCCGCAGGTGGTAGATGTCCCGCCGCGCCCCGGGCGGGCTGGCGGACAGCAGCGTGGCCGCGTACTCGGCCTTCTCGGACGCCACCGTGGGCCCCTGCCCCGCCCTGATCACCTGCACGGCCGGCACCGGCGGCTCCACCAGGGCGCTGAACGGTACGCCCAGCGCCACCCCCAGCGCCCACAGCGTCTCGACGCTCGGGTTCCCGCCACCTGCCTCCAGCTGGGACAGCGTGGACTTCGCGATCCCGGCCCGCTTCGCGAGCTCCGAGAGCGACAGCCCGGTGCGCGCGCGCTCGCGCCGCAGCGAAGCGGCGATCCACTCCAACGGAAGACGGCTCTCGGCCATGGTCGTTCGCTCCATCGGTACGACTGTTCGTCTTGACGAACACAACACTCCTTGTTCATTGTAGAGAACATGCGTACGACAGAGCGAACAGAGCGAACACCTCACCTGGAGTTGGTACGGGACGCTTCCCTGGTCTGGCTGGCCAGCGGTGTCGTCGGCGTCTCCTTCGGCGCGATCGCCGTCGCCGGGGGCCTGCCGGTCTGGGTGCCGGTGGTGATGTCCCTGGTCGTCTACGCGGGCTCCGCGCAGTTCAGCGCGGTCGGCGTCCTGCTGGCGGGCGGCGGCCCGCTCGCCGCCGCGACCACCGGCCTGCTCCTGAACACCCGCACGGCCGCCTACAGCCTCGCCGTCGCCGAGACCCTCGGCCAGGGCCGCTGGGCCCGGCTCCTGGGCGCCCATCTCGTCACCGACGAGACGGTCGCCTTCGCCCTGGCCCAGCCCGATCCGGTACGACGCCGTACGGCGTTCTGGGTCTCCGGGCTCGGCCTGTTCGCCGTCTGGAACACCGGCGTCCTGATCGGCGCCCTCGCCGGAGACGCGATCGGTGACACGGCCCGCTACGGCCTGGACGCGGCCTTCCCGGCGGTCCTGGTGGCGCTGGTCCTTCCCGCGCTACGACAGGACGCTCCCGTACGACGATCAGCCCTGCTCGGCGCATGCCTGGCCCTCGCCCTGACCCCGGTCGCCCCGGCGGGCGTGCCGGTACTGCTGGCGCTGGCCGGCCTCCTGGCCTTCGGGAAGGGGCGTACGGCATGAGCGCGACGGTGGCCATGATCCTGGCGCTCGCGGTGGGCACGTACGCCTTCCGGCTGGTCGGCCCCGCACTGCACGGCCGAATCGAACTCCCCGGCCGCGTCCAGGAGTTGCTGTCGGCGGGCGCGATCGTCCTGCTGACCGCACTGCTGGCGACCGGGGCGCTGACGGAGGGCGGCGGCTTCGCGGGGTGGGCGCGGCCGGCGGGCGTCCTGGTCGGGGCGGTCCTGGCGTGGCGCAAGGCGCCGTTCGTGGTCGTGGTGCTCGGGGCGGCGGGGACGGCGGCGGTGCTGCGGGCGGTGGGGGTGGCGTAGCGGCCGGAGGAGGAGGGAGTGTCAGTGGGGCGATGTAAGGTCGCCCGCCATGACCGACTCCGACTTCCTGACCCGTACCCGGGTGTTCTACGACACCGTCGCCGAGGACTATGCCGAGCGGTTCCGTGAGCCGTTCGCGGGGGCGCCCGTGGACCGGCGATGTTCGCCGCGTTCGCCGAACTCGTGGGGCCCGGAGAGGCGGTGGCCGATCTCGGGTGCGGTCCCGGGCGGGCCACCGGGCATCTGCGGTCACTGGGCCTGGACGTGTTCGGGGTCGATCTGTCGGAAGGGATGCTCGCCATCGCCCGGCGGGAGAATCCGGACCTGCTGTTCGTGCAGGGGTCGATGCTGACGCTGGACGTGGCGGACGGTTCGCTCGCGGGGGTGGTGTCCTGGTACTCGTCCATCCACACCCCTGTGGACGAACTGCCGTCGCTGTTCGGCGAGTTCCGGCGGGTCCTCGTCCCCGGCGGCCATCTGCTCATCGGCTTCCAGGTCGGCGACGAGCCGAAGCGTCACGACAGGCCCTTCGGGCATGACGTGATCCTCGACTTCCAGCGCCGGCAGCCGGAGTTCATCGGCGGTCTGCTGGAGGCCGCCGGGTTCGAGGTCGTGTCACGGACCGTACGGGCCGCGCAGGGAACGGAGTTGACCCCACAGGCGTTCCTGATCGCCCGCGCCTGATCACTCGGACGGGGAGAGCTGTTCGCGCACCCACCGGGGATCGGGGTTCGTGTGCGGCCGGCCCGCCACGACGACGGTCGGCACGGTCTCGTTGCCGTCGTTGGCCGCCCGCACTGCCTCGGCCCCTGCCGGATCGCTCCAGATGTCGACCCAGTGCAACCGGCGGGCGCTGCGGCCCAGCCGGATGCGCAGCCGCATGCAGTACTTGCAGCCTGGCCGCCAGAAGACGACCGGTCGGCCGTCGACCGCGCTGCGGCGTCGTGCCTCCCGCGCACCGATCGACCTCGGGAAGAACAGGGGTGAGTGCACCCCGGCGAGCGCCAGGAACAGCAGCAGGAGGGCCGCGGCCGTGCCGGGGCTCCCCGTGAGGATCAGCCCGGCCGAGAGGGCTGATCCGCTGAGCGCAAACAGCATCGGCAGGATCCAGCCCCGGGCCCGATGCGTGGTCACGTGGCCGACCCGGCGTACGGCCATCGGGCTCCCGTCCCTTGCGATGCTGTTACAGCTTGAACGATCTTACTGAGCCCCCGCGATGTCGCGCGCAGCGATGTAGCCGAACGTCATCGCCGGGCCGATCGTCGAGCCCGCGCCCGCGTAGCTGTGGCCCATGACGGCGGCGCTGGCGTTCCCGGCCGCGTACAGGCCCGGGATCACCGTGCCGTCGTCGCGCAGGACGCGGGCGCGGGCGTCGGTGACGAGGCCGCCCTTGGTGCCGAGGTCGCCGGGGACGATGCGGAACGCGTAGTACGGGGGCAGCCAGAGGGGGGCGAGGCAGGAGTTGGGGAGCACCGAGGGGTCCGTGTAGTAGTGGTCGTAGGCGCTGTCGCCGCGGTGGAAGTCGGGGTCCTTGCCTTGCAGGGCCTGGGAGTTGAAGCGGGAGACCGTGGAGCGGAGGGCGGCGGGCGCGATGCCGATCGCGGAGGCGAGGGCGTCGATGCTCCAGGCCTTGTGGACGGCCCCCGAGCTGTACCAGTCGTCGGGGAAGACGAACGTCGGGCTGACGTCCTTGAAGAGGTACCGGTTGCGGTAGTTCTGGTCGACGATCAGCCAGGCCGGGATGTCGGGGTCGGTCGGATTCCGGTCGTACATGACGTGGACGACGTCGCTGTAGGGGGCGGCCTCGTTCACGAACCGTCCGCCGGCCGCGTTGACCATGAGGCCGCCCGGGAGGGTGCGTTCGGCGAGGCAGAAGTAGGGCTGGTCGGGGAGCGGGATGGCCGGTCCCCACCATGCGTCGTCCATCAACCCGAGTGCGGCCCCGGCCCGTTGCCCGGCGCGGATGCCGTCCCCGGTGTTCTCCTTCGCGCCCACGGTCCAGTCGGTCCCGATGGGCTGCCGCTGGTACTGCGTGCGCATGGCGAGGTTGTGCTCGAAGCCACCGGAGCCGACGACGACGGCGCGCCGGGCGCGGTAGAGACCGGCGGGGGTGACGGCACCGGTGACGGTCCCGCTCTCGACGAGGAGGTCGGTGAGAGGCGTGTTGAGCCGGACGGGCACCCCGGCGTCCATCAGTCCCTTCCTGAGTCCGCCCGCGAGGGACTGCCCCATGGTGAGCGGCGCCTGCCCGAGTGTGAGGGCTTTGGTCCCCCGCGCCAGACACTCCGTGGCGACAGCGAGCCCCTTGACGCTCACGGCGGCGAGGGTGAGCCACTTGTAGTCGGCGGAGAACACCACCATGCCGGTCGGGACCGCCATGTACGACGGGTTCAGATGGGCGAGTTCGGCGCCGAGGATGTGGCCGTCGAGGTAATCGGGCTCTATGGAACGCCCGTTGGGAAGGCCGCCGGGCAGCTCGGGGTAGTAGTCGCTGTACCCCTCCATCCAGCGGAAGCGCAGCGGGCTGTTGGCCATGACGAAGAAGATCATGGCGGGACCGTGGGCGAGGAAGGCCTGCTGCCGGGCGACGGGGACGTCGGGGCCGACGACGGCGGCGAGGTAGGCGGCGGCCTTGGCGGGGGTGTCCGGGACGCCGGCGGCGAGGATCACCGGATTGTTGGGAATCCAGATCCCCGCCCCGGAACGGGCGGCGGACCCACCGAAGGTGGGGGCCTTCTCCAGCACGACGACCGACAACCCCTGCTTGGCGGCGGTGAGCGCGGCGGTCATCCCTGCCGCTCCGGAGCCGATGACGACCACGTCGTAGGTGCCCTGGAGGGGGAGGTCGGCGGCGCGTGCGGTCTGTGGAGCCACGGCGGCGACGGCGAATCCGGCGGCCACGGAGGTGCCGAGTACCTGTCTGCGGGTCGGTCTTGCGGCGTCCGGGCTGCCCGTCATGGGTCCGCCCCCCTGTCTGATACATCGTCAGATGTGATGCCGGAAAGGGGAATGTGACGCGGGGATGTTGTGAAGTCAAGGGCCGGGGAGGAGGGCCGTGCAGTCCTCCCAGGCCGGTCGGCTCAGCAGCGGGCGGAAGCGGGTGAAGAGCGCGAGGAGGGCGGGGCCGTGGCGGTCGCGGAAGGCCGGGTCCTCGGCGGCGAGGTCGAGTTCGTTGGCGGCGGTGAGCTCGGCGAAGTCCCGGCGGAGGGCCGGGGCGGGGGTGTGGGTGCGGCCGGTGAAGCGGTCGTGGAACGAGCCGGTTGGGGTGGCGAGCGTCGGGTAGGTCGCCTCGCGGTCGCAGCTCGCGTAGAGGTGGACGATCGCCTCCGCCTCTTCGCCGATCGCTTCCCTGAGCTCGCGGCGGCGGTCGAGCGGGAGCAGCGGGTGCGGGAAGCCGTCGGTGCCGTAGAAGGCGTGGCAGAGGCCCGCGAGTTGGAGGGCGGGGCGGGCGTTCCAGACGGCGAGACGCGTGCGTACGCGGTGGAGGTGGGTGAGGAGGGTGCCGCCGGGGGTGGGGGGTCTGCTCGGCGCCCGACTCCCTGAGCAGTGCGTCGGCTTGGGCGAACGCGTCGTACGCCATGAAGAGGTCCCTTCGCGTGGGTGGGTCGGCACCCGCTCCGTCCCGGGTGGAGCGGGTTGCCGCCCGTTGGGCCCTGTGGAGATCGTCGTACGGACCGGGAGTGCAGTCAATCCTTGGGATTTATGGGAGGAACCCAAGTGTTAGCTTGGGTTAGCTTCGGTCTATGACCCTCGATGACCTGCGGGTGTTCGTGGCGGTGTGCCGGGCCGGGAGCCTGAGTGCGGTGGCGCGGGAGCTCGGGTGCACGCAGTCCGCGGTGAGCCAGCATGTGAAGCGGCTGGAGCGGGAGACGGGCCTCGCGCTGGTGGAGCGCCGGCCCCGGGGTGTCGTACCGACGCAGGCGGGGCGGGTGCTGGAGACGGCGGCGTCCGAGGGGATCGCCGGACTGGACCTGGCCGTACGGCAGTTGCGGGATCTGGTCGACGGGGCGAGCGGGTTCGTGCGGGTGGCGACGGGCGCGACGACCGTGCGGCACTTCATGGGGGACGCGGTGGTGGCGTTCCGGCGCCGCCATCCGCGCGTGAACCTGGAGTTCCGGACGGTGAGTTCGGGCCGCGGCAGCTTCGACGCGCTCGCGGACGGTTCACTGGACCTGGCGTGGATCACGCTCGGCCGGCCGGTACGGGGGATCGAGCAGCGGGCGGTGGCCGAGCTGCCGTGGGTGCTGGCGGTACGGGCCGACGACCCGCTGGCGGAGCGGGAGCGGCTGGACGTCGCCGAGTTGGCGGACGTGCGGCTGATCCGGCTGCCGCCCAATTCGGCATCGGCCGCACAACTGGAGTCGGCGTGCGCCGAGTCGGGCGTCGGACTGGCCTATGACACCAACGTGGCCGACTGGGACACGGCCCTGCTGCTCGCCGAGTTGGGGGTGGGGCGAGCGGTCGTACCGGAGCTGTCCGGACTGGCCGCGACGGGCGACGGTCTTCGGCTGATCCCGGTGCCGGAGCTGCGGCCGCTGCCGGTGGGGTGGGCGGTACGGCGGTGGGATGCGCTCAGTCCCCCGGCGCGGGCGTTCGCGGACACGGTGGAGAAGTTCCGGCGGACGCCCGGGCGTTGACCGGCTGTGGCGCGGACTGCGGTTCTTTGAGGGGGATTTCGGCCCACACGGTCTTGCCCACGGTTCGCTCAGTGACGCCCCAGGCCTGTGCGAGCAGCGATACGAGGATGAGGCCGCGGCCGTTGTCGGCGTCCGGGTCGGTGACGTAACGGAGTCGGCGGTCGTGGCGAGCGTCGCTCACCTCGATACGGACCGTGTCCTCGGCCGTGAGACTCAGGCGGAGTTCGAAGTCGCGGCCGGGGACTCTGCCGTGGGTGACGGCATTGGCGGCGAGCTCGGCGACGACCTGCTGGGCGGTGTGGTTGACCTCGCTGTCGTAGGGGTGGCCCCAGGTGTCCAGCTGGTGTGCGGTGAGGCGCCGGGCGAGGCGGGCGCCGCGGGGCGTCGCGCTGAGGCGGGTGGAGATTTCGGTGTTCACGTGACTGAGCGTGGTGGGTTGTCCTTACGCTGACCAGGTGCGACCCGGCGACGCTGGGTAGTTGTACGGGTGCGGTGGGTTGTGTGTACGGGTTGTCGGGTGGGAGGGGTGAGGCTAGTGGGCGAGAGGCGACCTGAGACACCCGCGGAGGCGGAGGGGACGGCTGGGCTCTTCGTCGCGCTGGGCAAGATGCTGAAGTTCCTGCGGGAGCGGAAGGGGCTGACGCAGAAGGAGTTCGGGGAGGTCGTGGGATACGGCCCGGACACGATCTCGGCGATGGAGCGGGGGGTGCGGACCCTGCGGCCCGAGGTGCTCGTCAAGGCGGATGAGGTGCTGGATGCCGGGGGGTTGTTGCTGGAGGTGGTTCCGGAGGTCGAGGCTGCGATGACGAAGGCTAGGACGAGGCATCCGGAGTGGTATCGGAACTACGCCGGGTTGGAGGCGGAGGCGGTTGAGCTGCATTTCTACGCCAACCATGGCGTGCCGGGCCTGCTGCAGACCGACGACTACGCACGGGCGGTGTTCACGAGGCGGCGACCGTTCCTGGACGAGGAGACGATCGAGAGGCGTGTTGCGGACCGGCTCTCTCGGCAGCAGGTCTTCGAGCGTCGGCCCGCGCCGATCGTGAGTTACGTCCTCGAAGAGATCGTGCTGGACCGGCCGATCGGTGGGCGGCGTGTGCACGCGGATCAGCTTCGGCGTCTGCTGAGCGTGGGGCGGATGCAGAACCTCGAAATCCAGGTGATGCCGACCCAGGCAGAGGAACACCCCAACATGGACGGCGCGTTCAACCTACTGACACCCCGGGGGCACGGGCAGGTGGCGTACACGGAGGTCCAGGGGTATCCCCGGTTGATCACCGACCCGGAAGAAGTCCGCAGGATCGTGGACCGCTATGGGATCATGCGGGCCATGGCACTCTCCCCCGCAGAGTCCCGGAAGTTGATCGAGCAGAAGCTGGAGGAGCTATGAACAACGAGCAGCTCACTTGGTTCAAGTCCAGCTACAGCGGCGGCGAGGGCGGCGAATGCCTGGAGGTCGCCGTCAGCCCCGGCACCGTCCACCTCCGTGACTCCAAGAACAGCACCAGCCCCCGGCTCACCCTCACCCCTGCCGCTTGGTCCGCCTTCCTCTCAGGGGAGTTGATCGGCGAGCGGCGCTAGCGCCTCCGCCGCCGCCAGCATGCGCGCTGCCTCCGTGCGCACGTCTGCGTCCTCGTCCGCCTCGGCCCGCTCCCGCAGCAGCGGAGCCGTGGCCGGGTGGGCGGGCCAGCCGTAGGCCAGGGACTGGACGGCGGCGATGCGCGGCCAGGGGTGAGGGTCGGCGACGGCTCGGTCCCGGAGGAGCGCGGCGCCATTCTCATCCGTCTCCTGCACGGCCCACCATTGCAGGACGTCGGCTCGCATCCTGGGGTCGGGATCGTCCACGGCCCGCGCCTGGAGGATCTCGCGGGTCGTGTCGTCGTCTCCCGAGGTCGTGACCAACAGGGCCAGAGCCACTTCCCGCACCGAGGGGTGAGGGTCCTCGGCCACGCGGTTGCGGATCAGGGCGCGGATGTCGACATCGCCTCGGTAGTACCTCGTCGCACGCAGTGCCTCCGCCCGGATTCCCTCTGCCGGGTCGTTCATCAGGCGCTCGAAGGTCAGCTTCCATGTGGCGGCCTCGTGGCTCCTGTGTCCGCACAGGTCCGTCAGAGCTGATTCGCGTACATCGGGCTCGGGGTCGTGGAGAAGATGGCTGCGGACGAGCTCCCAGGTCTCCTCCCTCTCTCCGCCCAGCTTCACGAGCCCGCTGAGCGCCGAGTCCCGAACCTGACTACTGGCATCTTCGGCAAGGCGCTCGCGCAGGAACTCCCAGGTGCCGGGGTGCGAGCCCGTCGTCCGCGCCAGCACCGCGCATGCCGCCGACCGGACCTGTGGGTGCGGGTCATCGAGTGCCCGCTGACGGAGGAATTCCCAGGTGTCGGCGTCGTCTCGGCCGAGCGTGCGCAAGGCGTACAGGGCGTCGGTCCGGACGAACCAGTACTCGTCCTCGACGGCGACTCTGCGAGCGAGCTCCCAGTCGCCCAGTTGCTCAACCAGACGCAGGACGGCGGTGCTCCGGACCCAGTCGCTCGGATCGTCGGCCACCCGGCCGCGCACGAGCGCCTCGATGTCCTCGTGGTGGAGCAGGTTCTCCAGACCGTCGACCGCACGCGATCGAACTCCCTCCTCGGGGTCCTCGACGGCCAGCCGGCACAGCACCGCCCTGACTGAGGGGTCGTGAATCCGGTACTCGGCGAGCAGCCCCACCGCTTCAGCGCGCTTCTCCGCGTCGCCCTCGGAGCCGGCGAACTCAAGGACGGGCTCCCACAGGGCCTCGGCGTCGTCCCGCATCGACAGCGCGAAGGCACGCACGACCAGTGAAGGGTCCTCGGTAGAACGGTTCTTGAGGAGTCCGCGAGCGTCGACTCCGTCGAACCCGGACAGAAGCTTCAGTGCCGCTCTGCGCACATACTCGTCGGGTTCGGCCACCGCCCCCTGCCGGAGCAGGCCGCGGACGTGCGGTTCCGCGCCCCAGCGCGCCGCCAGCATCTCCAGCAAGGCCCTGCGGGCCGACGACACATCGGCAAGCACCGCCATCACCTGCGGCCACGCCGGTGCCTGATAGAGGGCGGCTGCGATCCTCCCGGGCTGCGCCCGGTCCCTGAACTGGCCCCGCAGATGGAACCAGCGCAGCAGTCTGGGCCTGCCGCTCCAGTGCGGCGGAAACGTCCTGAGCGCGGAGGCGATCCCCTCGTCCGCTTCCAGCAGGGGGTAACTCGAGTCCGCCGCCTCCAGGCCGACGATGATCGCGTCGACCACGGCCCTGCTCTGCGCCGCCAACGCTCCGATCCTGCGGACCTCGCCCAGCGCCCGCACGGCAAGCGCCAGCAGCTCCCCCTTCCAGAGCGCACCGACTCGCCGCCGATGCAGCTCCAGCAACCGGTCGACCGCCGCCCCCGCCTCCCGCTCCCCCAACTGCCCCACGACCAGCAGCAACACCTCATGCCACGCCGGATCCTCCGCATGCCCGGCGAAGATCTCCTCGATGAACTCCTCCGGCGTCCACTCCCGTTCGCGCGTGTAGCGGTGGTCGATGTCCACGGCTGCCAGGTACTCCAGGAAAGCCCGGTGGACGAAGCCGTACACCCCGACCCCGTAGTGGCTGAGGATGAAGTTCCTTTCCCTGAACTGCCGCACCATCACCCGCGCCGCCGACACGGCCTGCGCCAGCGGGAGTTCGTACTGCTCACGCACATAGTCCCGGAACGTCTCCAGCAGTACGTCCTGATGGATGTGGTTGCCCGCGATGCCGCCCTCGCCCTCCTGCATCCGCCGCGCGACCAGGCGCAGCAACTCGTGCCGGTCCTCGTCGCCCAGGTACGACAGGGCCTCGACTTCGCCCGGCGCTCGCAGGTGTTTGGCGTGCTCGTCCCAGTGAGCCACCAGAACCGCGACAGCGTGCCGGTAGACGCCCAGGCGGTCCCGGGGCAGGTCCCGACGTCGTCCGACGATGGCAAGGATCGTCAACAGCAGCGGATTTCCCGCGAGTTCGGCTACCGGTCGAGAGTGGCTCACGGCATCCGTCAGCCGTCTGCACAGGCGGGTGGAGCGCTCCTCGT
Source organism: Streptomyces sp. GKU 895 (assembly GCA_002027195.1). Taxonomy (GTDB): domain Bacteria; phylum Actinomycetota; class Actinomycetes; order Streptomycetales; family Streptomycetaceae; genus Streptomyces. Next base: position 92,754 of record MWJO01000005.1, read on the forward strand.
CGTGGGGGTAGGCAGTGGCATACCACTGGCGGGCGAAGCACTCGATCTGCCGGAGGCTCAGTTCCTGGACCATGTGGTGGGAGAACCCCGCGTGTTCCAGCACCCCTCGCCGGTAGCCGATGACACGCGAGGTCACGATCACGCGGGCGCCGCCGGTACCGCCGTAGCGGCCCGCGAAGTCCGCGATGCGGTGGCTGACCTGTGCGCGGGCGGCGGGGTCGAAGAGTTCATCGAGACCGTCGAAGACGACCACGGCTCGCCCCTCGGCCAGCAGCCGATCCACGACCGCCGGGGGCGGGGCCATGCCCTTCGTGCCGTGCAGGTAGGCCAGGAAGTCCTCGAACGTCCGCTCCCGCCACTCCCCCGTCGCGTACTCGCGCAACTCCACGACGAGGGGTACCCGGCCGGCCAGCGCTGCCAGCGGGTCCTCCGCCCCCGTCGCCTCCCGCGTGAGGGTGAGCGCAAGGTGCCGGGCCAGCGTCGACTTGCCCGCGCCTGGGTCGCCGAGCAGGACGAGGCGGCTCTCGCCTGGGTCGGCGAGCACGTCCAGGGCATCGCGTGCTGGCCGTTCCGCGTACGCCTGCCGAGCCCGCTCCAGCGCTTCCCTCTCCAGCCCGGGCGCCAGACTCGACGGCCACTCCCCCGCGTCCACCAACCGCTGCCGGATGTCCCGCGGCAGCTCGACGGGCGGCGGGTCGGCCCGTACCGTCGGCGCCACGAACACCTCGTCCAGCCCGACCGGCGGATGCTCCCCCTCCTCCGTGGGGATCAGCACCTCCAGGTCCAGCCGTCCGTAGGTCTCGCGGATGCGCCCCGCGTAGCGCCGTAACGCCTCGTCGATCTCCGCGTCCGAGAGGTCCACCGCCCCCGGCGCCTGTTGCACGTACTGCTTCCCGATGATCGTCAGGCTGTTGCCGTCACCGCTCACCGCGGCGGTGACGTCACCGCCGACCCCGATCGACCGCGCTCCACCCGCCGTTACCTGTTCCCTGTCGCGCCCCATGGCAGGACGTTAGCGGGCGGGGCGCAGGGGGAAACGCCTAAACGGTCAAAACGCGGACAGATCTCGACGGCCACTGGGCAGCGTCGCTACCCTGCATCCTCATGCCCCTCCCCAGCCTTCTCGGCGTCTTCGCCCACCCCGACGACGAGTCCCTGTCGGCCGGTGGCCTCCTCGCCCAGCATGCCGCCGCCGGCGCACGCACCGCCGTGGTCACCGCGACGTGGGCCGAAGGCACGCCCCGGGACGGGGAGTTGGCGGAGGCGCTCCGTGTCCTCGGCGCCGGGAAACCGCGCCTGCTGGGGTACGCCGACGCCCACGTACCGGCGTCCGCGCCCGACCGGCCTCGTCTCTGCGACGCGCCTCTCGACGATGTCGTACGGGAACTCGTCGGGCACATACGGGAGTTCCGGCCCGAGGTCGTCGTCACGCACGACGCCCACGGCGGGCTCACCGGGCACCCCGACCACGTCTACACCCACCGCGTGACCGTCCTCGCGGCCCAGGCGGCCAACTGGAAGCACCTCTATCCCGAGGCGGGCGACCCCTGGCAGCCCCGCGATCTCTACCTCGCCACCTACCCCGACTCCGCCGCCCGTGACCTGGGCGGGCAGCTGATGCGGCCGGGGCTGGCCTCCTACAGCGTCCCCGACGAGTGGATCGCCGCCGCCATCGACGTAAGCCCTTTTCTCGAGACGAAGTTGCGCGCCATCGCCGCCCACCACACCGAGGTCGCACGCGGTGCCCTGCCCGGGCGGCTCGCCGCGTACCCGTTCGCCGAGCAGGCCCGGCTGCTGTCCACCGAGTGGTTCATCCGCCACGGCGACACCAGCTCCACGCCACCCCGATCGGCGTTGTGAACCTCGTCGTCAGCGCTCGTACAACGCCTCGATCTCCCGCGCGAACTCCTGCATCACCGTCTCCCTGCGCAGTTTCATCGACGGCGTCAGGTGACCGTCCGCCTCCGTGAAGTCCCTCGGCAGCACCTCGAAGCGGCGGATGGATTCGGGGCGGGAGACGAGCTTGTTCGCCTCGTCCACCGCGCGTTGGATGATGGCCTGCAACTCGGCGTCGCCCGCGAGGAGTTCGGCGGGCACCGGGTGCTTGCCGTTCATCTGGCGCCAGTGGTTGATGCCGTCCATGTCCAGGGTGATCAGGGCGGCGACGTAGGGGCGGCGGTCGCCCACCACCATGCACTGGGAGATCAGGGGGTGTTGGCGCAGCCAGTTCTCCAGGGGGGCGGGGCCACCGTCTTGCCGCCCGCCGTGATCAGGAGTTCCTTCTTCCTGCCCGTGATCGTCAGGTAGCCCTCGTCGTCCAGGCTGCCGATGTCCCCCGTCGCGAACCAGCCGTCGACCGACGCCGGGGTCACTCCGCCCGCGTTCGGGTCCCAGTAGCCGCGGAACACCGGGCCGCCGGCCAGCAGGATCTCGCCGTCCGCCGCTATCCGCACCCTCATGCCGGGCAGGGGCCAACCGACCGTGCCCAGGCGGGGCTTGAGCGGCGGGGTCACCGTCGCCGCGCCCGTCGTCTCCGTGAGGCCGTAGCCCTCGTAGATCTCCATGCCCGCCCCGGCGAAGAACGCCGCGATGTTGCGGCCGAGCGGGGAGCCGCCGGAGATGATGTGGCGCACACGGCCGCCCATGGCGTTGCGGATGCGGCGGTAGACCAGGGGATCGTAGAAGGTGCGGGCCGCCTTCAGCGCCGTACTCGGGCCGCCGCCCGTGCCCGCCGCCTTCTCCTCCATCGCCTCGCCGTAGCGGATCGCCACGTTCGCCGCGCGGTCGAAGGCCGAGACCCGGCCGCCGGCCTCCGCCTTGGCGCGCGCGTTGTTGAAGACCTTCTCCAGCATGTAGGGGATGGCGAGGAGGAACGTCGGGCGGAAACTCGACAGGTCCGCCAGCAGGTCGTCCGACTTCAGGCTCGGCGCGTGCCCCAGGCGGACCCTTGCGCGGACGCACGCCACCGCCACCATGCGGCCGAAGACATGGGACATGGGGAGGAAGAGGAGGGTCGCCAGCTCCTCGTCCGAGCGGGACTTGAAGACGGGGTGGAGGATCTCGATCGCGTTGTCGACCTCGGCGAGGAAGTTGCCGTGCGAGATCGCGCAGCCCTTGGGGCGGCCGGTGGTGCCGGAGGTGTAGACGACCGTCGCGAGGGTGTCGGGGACCAGCATGCCCCGGCGTACGTCGACTTCGGCGTCGGGGACGTGGCTGCCCAGTTCCGCCAGGCGCTCCACGTGGCCCTTCTCGATGACCCACAGGTGGCGCAGGTCGCAGCCGGTTCAACTCCGGGCCCAGGGCGGAGGCTTGGGAGACGGTCTCCGTCACCAGCGCCACCGCGCCCGAGTCCTGGAGGATCCAGCGGGTCTGGAAGACCGAGGACGTGGGGTAGATGGGGACCGTGACCAGACCGGCCGCCCAGGCGGCGAAGTCGAGGAGGGTCCACTCGTAGATCGTGCGGGCCATGACGGCGATGCGGTCGCCGGGGACCAGGCCCTCCGATATCAGGCCCTTCGCCAGCGCCAGCACCTGCGCGGCGAAGTCGGCCGAGGTCACGTCCGACCAACCGCCGTCCGGCGTACGGCGGCTGAGCACCCGGTCCCCCGGGCCCGCCTCCGCGTTCTCGAACGGCAGGTCGGCGAGGGAGCCGTGCGTCACCGGCGACACGACCGGCGGGACGGACACCTCGCGGACCTCGCCGTCCAGCCGACGTATCTCCGGTGCCACCAGCACGGGCGCGCCGTCGTAGTCGGTGGCAGCGGCGTAGGGCAGGGACGACGACATGGGCAGCTCCTGGGGCACGCAGCTCAATACCGCTCTGCTGCATAGGTACGCACCGGGCGTACCCGGACGTTCACCGGCGAGTGCGACTTGTGGGGTTACCGGCAGTCAGGTCTTGGGGACCCGGCGATCTTAGGAGGCCTACGTGGCGAGCTTGTGAGGGTTCGGGGAGGCTCCCGGGCCGGGTCTGTGCAACATCTGGCGCAAAGTGAGCCTTTGTCAGTTACGTGTGAACCAATGTCACGCCGGTGCGGCCGGGACGGCATCTCCGGCACCGCCGTCACCGCCCGCTACGGCCGTTCCAGTACCGCCGTCACCCCCTGCCCGCCCGCCGCGCACACCGAGATCAGTCCTCGCCCCGGGCCGCCCTGCTCGGCGAGCAGCTTGGCCAGCGTCGCCACGATCCGGGCGCCGGTCGCGGCGAAGGGGTGGCCGGTGGCGAGGGACGAGCCGGTCACGTTCAGCCGGGCGCGGTCCACCGGGGTCAGCCCCGCCTTCTCCCAGGCCGCCAGCGTCGCCAGCACCTGGGACGCGAACGCCTCGTGGACCTCGATCAGGTCGAAGTCGTCGATGACCAGACCCGCCCGCTCCAGCATGCGCGGCACCGCGTGCGCCGGGGCCATCAGCAGGCCGTCCCCGGCCGGGTCCCCGGCGACGAAGTCCACGGCCGCCGTCTCGTACGCCGTCAGATACGCCAGCGGTTCCAGTCCGCGCTCCGCCGCCCACTCCTCCGAGGCGAGCAGGACGACCGCGGCGCCGTCGGTGAGCGGGGTCGAATTCCCGGCCGTCATGGTCGGGTCGGGGGCGTCGAGACCGAACACCGGTTTCAGGGCCGCGAGTTTCTCGGCCGTCGACCCCGGGCGCAGGTTCTGGTCGCGGTCCAGGCCGCGGAACGGCATCACCAGGTCCGCGAAGAAACCTCGCTCGTACGCCGCCGCCAGCCGCTGGTGACTCGTCGCCGCCAGCTCGTCCTGGGCCTCGCGCGTCACGCCCCACGCGCGTGCGGTGACGGCCGCGTGCTCGCCCATCGACAGGCCGGTGCGGGGCTCGGCGTTGCGCGGGATGTCGGGGATCAGATGCTTCGGGCGGAGCCTCGCCAGCTCCTTCAGCCGGCCGCCCGCCGACTTCGCCCTGCGGGCCGCCAGCAGGATGCGCCGCAGGTCGTCGTTGACGCCGAGCGGGGCGTCGCTCGCGGTGTCCGCGCCGCCCGCGATCGCGGACTCGGTCTGGCCGAGGGCGATCTTGTTGGCGGCGGCGACGACGGCCTGGAGGCCGGTGCCGCAGGCCTGCTGGATGTCGTACGCCGGGGTCGTCGGCGCCAGCTTCGAGCCGAGGACCGTCTCGCGGGCCAGGTTGAAGTCGCGGGCGTGCTTGAGGACGGCCCCGGCGACGAACTCGCCCACCGCGCCCGGTTGTTCGAGCCCGAAACGGTCCACCAGGCCGTCGACCACCGCCGTCAGCATCTCCTGGTTGGAGGCGGTGGCGTAGGGGCCGTCGGAGCGGGCGAAGGGGACGCGGCTGCCGCCGATGATCGCGACCCGGCGCGTCACCGGTGCCTGAAGAAGGCTCATCTCGACCTGCTCCTCCTGCGTGACATGGGACTGCGTGCCATGGACTGCGTGACATAGGATTACCTCCGGTAACCTTACTCCAGAGTAAGCAAGAGAGCACCGAGTGGGGAGACGGCCATGGCCGACCGTTATCTGCGCTTCACCGGCACCGCGCCGGGCCGTTTCCTGACCCGGCGCCTCGGGCTCCCGCAGCCCGCGGAACTGCGCCGCTGGTCAGCCGAGCGGCCCGCGCTGGACGGCGAGGTCCTCCACCTCACCGCCGGCAAGTCGGCCCCCGACCCCGCCGCGCCCCCGGCCGCCGTCGTCCTCGACGCCACCCACGTCCGGGACGTCGAAGGCCTCGCCGACGTGCACGCGGCCCTCGCACCCCGCGTCCGGTCCGTCGCGGCAAGCGGCCGGATCGTCGTCCTCGGTGCGCCCCTCGACCCCGCCGACCACCACCAGGCGGCCGCCCAGCAGGCCCTGGAAGGCTTCACGCGCTCGCTCGGCAAGGAGATCGGCCGGGGCAGGACGGTCAATCTCGTACGGCTCACCGACCAGGCCGCCGCCGAGTCCACCCTGCGCTTCCTGCTCTCCCCCAAGTCCGCCTATGTCAGCGGGCAGGTGATCGAGGTGGCCGAGGGGACCGGCCCCGCCGACCTCCGACTGGGAGCGGCCCCTCGCCGGGCGCACCGCCCTCGTCACCGGTGCCGCGCGCGGGATCGGCGCGGCCGTCGCCGAGACGCTCGCCAGGGACGGCGCGCGGGTCGTCGTCCTCGACGTACCGCAGGTCGAGGAGGACGCCCGGCGGCTCGCCGAGCGCCTCGGCGGCGAGGCCCTCGCCCTCGACATCACGGCCGCCGACGCGGGAGAGCGGATCGCGGCGGCGCTGCCCGACGGCCTCCACGTCCTGGTCCACAACGCGGGAATCACCCGTGACCGGCGCCTGGTCAACATGCCCGCGGAGCGCTGGACTCCGGTGCTGGAGGTGAACCTGGCGAGCGTGCTGCGCACGACGGACGCGCTGCTGTCGACGGGCACGCTCAGGCCGGGCGGCCGGATCGTCGCCACGGCCTCCATCGCGGGGCTCGCGGGCAACGCCGGGCAGACCAACTACGGGGCGAGCAAGGCGGGCGTGGTCGGCCTGGTGCGCTCCCTCGCGCCGCGCGCGCTCGCCGAGCACGGAGTGACGGTCAACGCCGTCGCCCCCGGGTTCATCGAGACGAAGATGACGGCCGCGGTGCCCCTCTTCATCCGGGAGGCCGGTCGCCGGATGAACTCCCTCGCACAGGGCGGCCTTCCGGTCGACGTGGCCGAGACGACGGCATGGCTCGCGCACCCGGCGTCGGGTGCGGTGAACGGGCAGGTCGTACGGGTCTGCGGCCAGAGCCTGCTGGGGGCGTGATGACGGACGTCGTCCTGCGCCGCTCCCCCGCCCTCGCGCCCGTCCTGGCCCGGGGCGCGCTGCTGTCCCCCTTCAAGCGGCCCCGCCCCGACGCCGGCTTCCCCCGCACCCGGCTGGTCCTGCCCGACCTGCGCGTCGACCTGGCCCGGCTGGCGGCCTACGAGCGGGTGTGCGGGTTCGCGACCGGCGACGACGCGCTGCCGGTGACGTATCCGCATGTGCTCGGCTTCCCGCTGGCGATGCGGCTGATGAGCGGCCGGGACTTCCCGCTGCCGCTGCTCGGTCTGGTCCACACGTCGATCGGGATCACCCAGCACCGGCCGCTGCCCGCCACCGGTACGTACGAACTGAGCGTGTACGTCGCCGAGTTGGCTCCGCACCGGCGCGGCACGGAGGCGACGGTCGTCACCGAGGCGCGGGTCGGCCCGGACGTCGTATGGGAGTCGAGCAGCACGTACCTCGCACGGCACCGCACCACGACGGCGCCCGAGCCGGCAGCCGAGCGCCGAGAGCAGGCGCCCCTCCCCCCGCTCGCCGAATGGCGACTGGCCGGGGACATCGGCCGCCGGTACGCCGCCGCGTCCGGCGACCGCAACCCCATCCACCTGCACCCGCTCACCGCCCGCCTCTTCGGATTCCCGCGGGCCATCGCGCACGGCATGTGGACGGTGGCCCGCTGCCTCGCCGCCCACGGCGCCCCTCAAGCAGGCGTGGTGCGGGCGGAGTTCAGGGCGCCGGTGCTGCTGCCGGGCACGGTGACGTACGGCGCGGAGGGCGACCGCTTCGAACTGCGGGGCGGGGAGCGCCTGCATGTGAGCGGCGTGGTGAACAGCCGCGTCAGCGACGGACGTTGACGCCGCCGATGAGTCCCCAGGCGTCGATCCGCACGGTCGGCCCACCGGGAACGCTCGGGCCCTCGTCCCGTACCCCGCCCAGCCGGATTCCCCTGACCTCCACCCGCACCTCCGGCCGCACCCGCAGGCTCACACCGCCGATCAGGCTCAGCTTGGTGATGCGCAGTTCGGCGCCGTCCGGGATGTCGACGTCCGTGAGGTCGATGTCGGCGCCGCCGATGAGGGAGGCGGTGAGGGTGCGCTCGTGGAGCGTGGCACCGTCGAGGCGGTGACCGCCGATGAGGCTCACCTTGATGTCGGTCCTGCCCGGCCGCTGTTCCCCGCTTGTCTTCGTCATGGGACGACCGTACGGCCGGCGGATCCGCCTCCCCCAGTGTCCGTCGTCCGCCTTACCGCATGACAGGTGTCATGTCACCGGCGGCGCCCACGGCCGCCCCTCCATCAGGTCCCCCAGCCCGGCCCAGGCGAAGTTCATCAGCGTGGCCGCCGCCTGCCGTGCCGTGACACCCGGGGTGGCGTTGGCCCACGCGGCGAGCGACTCGGCGGCCCCCACCAGCGCCTCGGCGAGCCCGGCGACCTCCCGCTCGGCCAGATCGGGGTCCCGGTGCGCCTCCCGCGCCGCGACGACGATCAGCTGCGTCACGAACGCGACGATCTCCTCCCGCATCGCCGCGACCTCGGCGGCGAACGCCTCGCCGTGGATCCGTGCCTGGAGGTGCAGCACGGACCAGCCGTCGGGATTCTGGGCGGTGTGCGTGAAGAACGCCAGCAGCCCGTCCCAGAGTTGCCGGTCGGCGGGCTGGTCGGTGCGGACGCCGGAGCGCACGGCCTCGGTGAGCGCGTGCGCCTCACGGCGGATGCAGGCCGTGAAGAGGTCGTCCTTCGAGTTCAGGTACAGATACACCAACGGCTTGGAGACACCGGCGAGTTCGGCGATCTCGTCCATGGAGGCGGCCATGTACCCCCGGCGGCCGAAGGTCCGCACGGCGGCGTCCAGCATCTGCTGCTCACGGACCGCGCGCGGCATCCGCTTGGTCTTCACGGCACCCATGGCCCAAGACTAAGACGTCCGCCGGGGTGAGAGGACTTTGTGCGCGACCAGGACGTCGGCTAGGACGTCTGACCCTGCGCCCGGGCCGCGTCGTCCGCGATGTCCTCCTGGTTGCGGTTGGCCTCCAGGTTGGACTTCATCCGGTCGACGCGCTCGGCGACCTGGATGGAGGCGCGGTCGCGCTCCTTGCGCAGGACGACGAAGCTGATCGGGGCCGAGATCACCAGGGAGAGCAGGACGACCCACATGCCGTTGGAGTCGCCGAGGCCGCGCGGGGCGACACCGGCGTAGACGAGGCCCCAGACGACCACGAGGCAGCCCACGAAGATCCCGAGGCGCATCAGTGTGTAGCGGAGCATCTCAATCCACTCTTCCGTTCCGGCTGAAAGTTCCCCTGAAAGTTCCCAAAGGGTGCCTTCCAGTGAAGCACGCCCGCTCCCCGATCTTGCAGGGGGTCCGAGGACGGCGGCGGCCTCAGCTCAGCGGGAGCCACATCATGATGTCGTCGCGGTAGTCGTCCGCCGCCAACCGCAGCCCGTCCGGCACCCGGCCGACCTCCTTGTACCCGGCGGCCGCGTAGAACCGCTCCAGTCCCAGCCCGCCTCGCAGGGCTGACCCGGAGGGCCGGCTGCGGGCGACGGCCTTCTTCGGGTTCAACGCGCACCGCCCGCAGAGCCACTACGCCTGGCTCTGCACCGTCATGATCGACCCGGAGCTGCAGGGCGGCGGGAGCAGCCGATGCCGCCCCGCCGCGATCGACTCGGCGTAGCCGTCCACGCCCGGCCGTACGTCCTCGTACGACGTCGTCCCGACGAACCCGACCGCCCCACCCGCGTTGTTCACGTCCACCCACAGCCGGGTCAGCCGGTCGAGGAGGCCGGGAGTGAGCTCGGGGTCGAGGCGGTACGTCAGGTCCATGACCCCCGAGTCCAGGCAGGCCCCCCGCTCATCCCAGGGCCCGGGCCGCCACCTTCAGGTCGGAGACGAGGCCCTGGTACGCGGCCTCCCGGTCGTCCGACCTCAGCACGGAGGACGGGTGCACGGTGGGCACCAGCCGCTCCGCCCGGCCGTGGATCTCCTCCTCCAGCACGGTCCCGCGCACCTGCGTCACCCGGAACGACGACCCGAGCAACGCCTTCCCGGCGGTGGCCCCGAGCACCACGATCAACTCCGGCTCGACGACCGCCAGTTCCGCCGCCAGCCAGGGCCCGCACGCGGTCATCTCCCGCAGGCTGGGCGCCTTGTGAATACGCCGCTTGCGGGGCTCGGCCTGCGTGAACTTGAAGTGCTTCACGGCGTTGGTGACGTACGCGTCCGCGGGGTCGATACCGGCTTCGGCGAGCGCCCGGTCGAGCAGCTTCCCGGCGGGACCGACGAAGGGTCTCCCCTGCCGGTCCTCCTGATCCCCGGGTTGCTCGCCGACGAGCATCAGGCGGGCGTGGGCGTCGCCGGCGCCGAAGACGGTCTGAGTGGCGTCCCGATGGAGCGGACAGCCACGACAGTCGGCAGCGGCCCGACGCAGGGCGGGAAGCCCACCCCGGTCGGGCACAAAGGGCTCTGCGGTGTAGGCATCCTCGGGCGCCTTGCCAGACATGCGGCCCGAGTACCCACCTGAGGGGCGCGGGGAACTGCGCGACCAGCCCCCACGCACCCGCAGACAAAAACTGCGAACTCAAACCCTCATCGGCTGCGGCGACTCCCGACGCCCCGCATCAGGCCCCTCGTACTCCCGAATGACCTCGTACCGGGTGTTCCGCTCCACCGGCCGGAATCCCGCATCCCGGATCAGATCCAGCAGATCGTCCCGCGTCAGCTTGTTCGGCGTGCCGAAGTTGTCCGCGTCGTGGGTGATCTTGTACTCGACGACCGACCCGTCCATGTCATCGGCGCCATGCAGCAACGCGAGCTGCGCGGTCTGGACACCGTGCATGACCCAGAAGACCTTGACGTGCGGAACGTTGTCGAAGAGCAGCCGCGACACCGCGAACGTCTTCAGCGCCTCCGCACCCGTCGCCATCTGGGTACGCGCCTGGAGCCGGTTCCGTACCTTCCCGTCCTTCATGTCGACGAAGTCGTGCTGGTAGCGCAGCGGGATGAAGACCTGGAAGCCGCCGGTCTCGTCCTGGAGCTCACGCAGCCGCAGCACGTGGTCCACCCGGTGCCGCGGCTCCTCGATGTGGCCGTACAGCATGGTGCACGGGGTCTTCAGCCCCTTCTCGTGCGCCAGCCGGTGGATGCGGGACCAGTCCTCCCAGTGGGTCCTGTGGTCCACGATGTGCTGCCGGACCTCCCAGTCGAAGATCTCCGCGCCGCCACCGGTGAGGGACTCCAGACCCGCGTCGATCAGCTCGTCGAGGATCTCGCTCGCGCTCAGCCCGCTGATCGTCTCGAAGTGGTGGATCTCCGTCGCCGTGAAGGCCTTCAGCGACACGTCCGGCAGCGCGGCCTTCAGTTCGCGCAGCGAGCGCGGGTAGTAGCGCCACGGCAGGTTCGGGTGCAGGCCGTTGACGATGTGCAGCTCGGTGAGGTTCTCGCCCTCCATCGCCTTCGCGAGCTTCACCGCCTCCTCGATGCGCATCGTGTACGCGTCCTTCTCCCCCGGCTTGCGCTGGAAGGAGCAGTAGGCGCAGGAGGCGGTGCACACGTTGGTCATGTTGAGGTGCCGGTTGACGTTGAAGTGGACCACGTCACCGTTCTTGCGCGTCCGCACCTCGTGCGCGAGACCGCCGAGCCAGGCCAGGTCGTCCGACTCGTAGAGCGCGATGCCGTCCTCACGGGTCAGCCGCTCACCGGCCCTGACCTTCTGCTCCAGCTCGCGCTTGAGCCCGACGTCCATGGGGGTCACACCTTTCTCCGACGACTTCGACAACCGTACGTCTACGCCTCTTCGGGCAGCTCTCCGACCCGGTTCTCCCACTTCGTGGAGAGCACGATGGTCGTCCGGGTGCGGGAGACACCCTTCGTCCCGCTGAGCCGCCGGATGATCTTCTCCAGGCCGTCCACGTCGCTGGCCCGCACCTTGAGCATGAACGAGTCGTCGCCCGCGATGAACCAGCAGTCCTCGATCTCCGGCAGGTCCTTCATCCGGCGGGCCACGTCCTCGTGGTCGGCGGCGTCGGAGAGGGAGATGCCGATCAGGGCGGTGACACCGAGGCCGAGGGAGGCGGCGTCGACGGTGGCGCGGTAGCCGGTGATGACACCGGCCGCCTCCAGCCGGTTGATGCGGTCCGTGACGCTGGGTCCCGACAGACCGACGAGGCGGCCCAGCTCCGCGTAGGAGGCCCGGCCGTTCTCCCTCAGGGCCTGGATGAGCTGCCTGTCCACCGCGTCCATGCGATCGAAGCCTTCCGCTGAAGAGGATCCCGAGAGTTCCCGAAGTGATGAGAGGTACTGCGACTTGCTCAGATGGCGCCTACGTCGTGCGGGTTCCGGACCCGCCCCCGAGTTCGCCCTTCCACCGCCGGTACAGCCGGTGCTCGACCCCCGCCGCGTCGAGGACCCGTCCGGCGACGAAGTCGACGAGGTCCTGGATGTGGGTGGCGCCGGCGTAGAAGGCGGGCGAGGCGGGCACGACGGTGGCGCCGAGGTCGTCGAGGGTGACGAGGTGCCGCAGCGTCTGGCCGTTCAAGGGGGTCTCCCGTACGGCGACGACGAGCTTGCGGCGCTCCTTGAGGGTCACGCTCGCGGCGCGCTGGAGCAGGTCCTTGGAGAGCCCGAGGGCGACTCCGGCGACGCAGGCGGTGGAGGCGGGCACGATCAGCATGCCCTTGACGGGATACGACCCCGAGGACGGCCCCGCGGCGAGGTCACCGGCGTTCCAGTACCGCACGCGCGCGATGTCGACGTCGAAGCTCCCCGGCTTTCCGTCGGCTCCCCTGGCCAGCCATTCCCGCAGGTCGTCCTGCCAGTGCGCGTCCCGGAAGGCGATCTGGGTCTCGTCGAGCAGCGTCAGCCGCGAGGCCCTGCTGACGACCAGGTCGACGTCCTCCCCCGCCTCCACCAGCGCCCGCAGCACCGCCGCCGCGTACGGCGTCCCGGATGCTCCGGACACCCCCACGATCCAAGGCACGCGCTGCGTTTCTCCTGCGTTCACCCTCCCGAGCCTACCGGCGGGGCAGGGAGACTTCCGGACCGGTGGGGCGCTTTCGGGGCGGCGGGGAGGCTGGTGCGAGGCCCGGTCCCGGTGCTGACCGGGGTCAGACCGTCAGCCCCCGCACCAGCAGGTCCAGCAGCGCACACACGAACAGGGCGATGCCGATGAACCCGTTGACGCTGAAGAACGCCCTGTTCAGGCGGGACAGGTCGTGCGGGCGGACGATGTTGTGCTCGTACACGAAGGCCGCCGCGACGATCATCAGGCCCACCCAGAAGAACCCGCCGGCGTCGGTGGCGACGGCGTACCAGACCAGCAACCCCATGGTCAGGGCGTGGCAGATCCGCGCCCCCCAGATCGCCGCCGGGATGCCGAAGCGGGCCGGCACCGACATGACGCCGATCTCGCGGTCGGTCTCGACGTCCTGGCAGGCGTAGATCAGGTCGAAGCCGCCGATCCAGATGCCGACCGCGAGGCCGAGGAGCACCGCGTCCCAGGACCACTCGCCGGTGATCGCCAGCCAGCCGCCGACCGGGCCCATCGCCTGGGCGAGACCGAGGATGGCCTGCGGGAAGTTCGTGAACCGCTTGCCGTAGGGGTAGACCACCATCGGGATCACGGCGACCGGGGCGAGGGCCAGGCACAGGGGGTTGAGGAGCGCCGCCGAGCCCAGGAAGATCACGACCGCGACCAGCGCGCCCGTCCACGCGTGCTTGACCGACATCGCGCCGGTCACCAGCTCGCGGTGGGCCGTGCGCGGGTTCCGGGCGTCGATCTCCCGGTCGATGATCCGGTTGACCGCCATGGCGAAGGTGCGCAGGCCGACCATGCAGACGGTGACGAGCAGCAGCCGCCCCCAGTGGATGTTCTTGTCCCACTCGAACATCGCGGTGAGCGCCGCGATGTAGGCGAAGGGCAGCGCGAACACCGAGTGCTCGATCATGACGAGGCGCAGGAACGCCTTCGTCCGTCCCGGCTGGGGGATCGCGGCAGACGCGGAACTCACAGGCCGTACTCCTTCCAGCGGCGGTCGACCTTCGCCGCCGTCTCCGGGTCGGACACCACCATGTCCGGCCAGCCGCCGTCGCGGGTGTAGCCCTCCTCGGGCCACTTCTTCGTCGCGTCGATCCCCGCCTTGCCGCCCCAGAACTGCTGGTAGGAGGCGTGGTCGAGGTGGTCGACCGGTCCTTCGACGACCGACAGGTCACGCGCGTAGTCCGTGTTGCCGAGCGCCCGCCACGCGACCTCGTGGAGGTCGTGGACATCGCAGTCCGAGTCGACGACCACGATCAGCTTGGTCAGGGACATCATGTGGGCGCCCCACACAGCGTGCATCACCTTTTGGGCGTGCTTGGGGTACTTCTTGTCGATCGAGATGATCGCGCAGTTGTGGAACCCGCCCGCTTCGGGCAGGTGGTAGTCCACGATGTCCGGCACGATGATCTTCAGCAGGGGGAGGAAGAAGCGCTCGGTCGCACGACCCAGCGGACCGTCCTCCGTCGGGGGGCGGCCTACGACGATCGACTGAAGCAGCGGCCGCTTGCGCATGGTCACGCAGTCGATCTTCAGCGCCGGGAACGGCTCCTGCGGGGTGTAGAACCCGGTGTGGTCGCCGAAGGGCCCTTCGGGCAGCATCTCGCCCGGCTCCAGCCACCCCTCGATGACGACCTCGGCCTGCGCCGGAACCTGCAACGGCACGGTCTTGCAGTCGACCATCTCGATCCGCTTGCCGGCGATGAACCCGGCGAACAGGTACTCGTCGATGTCCCCGGGGAGCGGCGCGGTGGACGCGTAGGTCACGGCCGGCGGGCAGCCGAAGGCGATCGCGACCGGGAGGCGTTCCCCCCGGCGGGCCGCCACCTGGTAGTGGTTCCGGCTGTCCTTGTGGATCTGCCAGTGCATGCCGATCGTGCGCTTGTCGTGGCGCTGGAGGCGGTACAGACCGAGGTTGCGGATGCCGGTTTCCGGGTCCTTGGTGTGGGTCAGGCCCAGGTTGAAGAAGGAGCCGCCGTCCTGCGGCCAGGTGAACAGCGCCGGAAGCTGGTCGAGGTCGACGTCGTCGCCGGTGAGGACGACCTCCTGGACCGGGGCCTCTTTCACCTTCTTCGGCGGGACGTGCGTCATCGCGCCGAGCTTGCCGAAGGCCTCCCGCACGCCCACGAAGCCGTGCGGCAGTTCGGGGCGCAGCAGCCCGCCGATCTTGTCGGAGATGTCCTCGTACGACTTCAGGCCCAGCGACTTCAGCAGCCGCCGGTCGGTTCCGAAGACGTTCATCGCGAGGGGCATCGAGGAGCCCTTCACGTTCTCGAAGAGGAGCGCGGGGCCGCCTGCCTTGTTGACCCGGTCGACGATCTCCCCGACCTCCAGATACGGGTCGACCTCGGCCTTGACGCGCTTGAGGTCGCCCTCGCGTTCCAGGGCCCTGAGCAGCGAGCGAAGATCGTCGTAAGCCATGCGTCCCAGTATCCGGTACGGGCTACCCTGGCCCTGTACCTGGGGGCTGTGATCGCGGCCCCGACGACCGTCCCGTGGGAGGGCCCCATGCTCCGGGTGCTGATGTTCCTCGTGCCGCTGGCGCTGAGCATCTACGCGTTCATCGACTGCATCAGCACGCAGGACGAGGACGTCCGCCACATGCCCAAGCCGCTGTGGGCGATCCTCGTGCTGCTGTTCCCGATCGTGGGCTCGATCTCCTGGATGATCGCGGGCAAGAAGCGCAGCCTGGCCGCCGAGGGCTGGTCCGGCGTCCGGTCCGGCCAGTCGCAGCGCTGGGTCGCGCCCGACGACAACCCCGAGTTCCTGAAGTCCCTCGACCAGGACGACGACCGCGACCGGAAGAAGCGGGACGAGCCCTGACGTGGAGCTGCGGCTGCTGGTCACCTTCGAGAAGGTCGCCGGGGTGCTCAGCTTCACCCGGGCCGCGGCCGAGCTGAACTACGCCCAGTCCAGCGTCACCAGCCAGATCCGCGCCCTGGAGGACTCGCTCGGCGTGGAGCTGTTCGACCGGCTCGGCAGCCGAATCCGGCTCACGGAGGCCGGGGAGCGGCTGCTGCCGTACGCCCGCCAGATCATCGAGCTGAGCGCGGAGGCGCGGGCGGCCGTGACGGATGCCGAGGAGCCCTCCGGCACGCTCGCCGTCGGCACCATGGAGTCGCTGACCTCGTACCGGCTGCCGCCGCTCCTCGAACTCTTCCACCACCGCTATCCGAAGGTACGGCTGTCGCTGCGCACGACCCTCGGTGACGAGACCCGGCAGGCACTGCGGCAGGGCACCTACGACGTGGGCTTCCTGATGGAGGCGGAGACCGTGCACCCGGGCCTGGAGAGCGAGGTGCTGGCGGTGGAGCCGCTGGCGCTGGTGGCGGCGCCGGAACATGCGCTCAAGGGCCGGGAGTTGGCGACCGCCGATCTTCTGGGCCAACCTCTCCTCGCCACCGAACCGGGCTGCGCCTACCGGGACTTGTTCGAGCGGGAGCTCAACTCCCTCGGCGGGCCGGCCGCCTTCATGGAGTTCGGCACGATCGAGGCCACCAAACGCGCGGCGGCGGCCGGTCTCGGCATCGCGCTGCTGCCGGAGATCACGGTCGCCGCCGAACTCGCGGGGGGCTCTCTCGTACGACTGGACTGGGAGCCGCCGTTCACGCTCCGGACGCAGCTCGCGTGGCGGTCGGGGAAGCGGCTGCCGGCACATGTGCGGCTGTTCGCGGAGCAGGCGCGGAAGCTGGTGTCCGAGCAAGGGTGACCTTGAGGCTCGCGAGGACGATCAGCGGGACGCCGAGCGCCTGGACGAGGCCGATGTGGTGGCCGTACACCGCCCAGTCCATGCCCATCGCGACGGCCGGGTAGACGAAGGCCAGGACGGCGATCTTCGACAGCGGCAGCCGGGCGTAGGCGGCGTACATCAGGACGTACATCAGGCCGGTGTGGATGAAGCCGAGCCCGACCAGCCAGCCCCAGTCGCCCGCGCTCGTGCCGCTCATCGCGCCGAAGTCGGCGAAGGGCAGCAGCAGCGGGATGCCGACGAGGACCTGGACGAGGGCGATGAGGTGCGGGCGGACGCCGGTGATCCGCTTGGTGACGAGGGTGGACAGGCCGTAGAGGAGGGCCGCGAGCAACGCCTGTCCGACGCCGAGGAGATAGGTGCCGCCGCTGGTGAAGTCCCCCGGTGTGACGCCCGAGACCAGGACCAGCCCCGCGAAGGCCAGCCCGATCCAGCCCGCCTTCGCGGCCGTCAGACGCTCACGGAACAGGAGGGCGCCCAGCAGCACGACGTAGAACGGCTGGGTGTGGTAGACGACCGTCGCCACGGAGATCGAGGTGTTCTCGTACGACTCGAAGAGGAACACCCAGTTGAAGACGATGAACACCCCGCCCAGGACGGCGAGTCCGAGAGTGCACGGGGTGAAGCCGTGGTCGCGGAGCCAGCCGCGGGACAGGACGTAGGTCCCGAGCGCGAGGGCGCCGAAGACCACGCGGAAGAAGACCACGTCGAAGGGGGAGGCACCCGACTCGACGACGAAGACGCCGAGGGTGCCGGAGAGGATCATGGCGGTCGTGAGCTGGGCGATGCCCTTGCGGTCGGAGGTCATGTCCTTGACGGTAGGAGCGGGCATCGGTGCAGGTCCACGCGCCAGTGGGGGGTCCTGCCGATGGGGTCATCGGCGGCGTCGATGCGTGCAGGTTGTACGCCGCCGGGCCCCCCGAAGCGGACAATGCGCCCCTGTGCCCGGACCGGCCGGAACCGGACACTTACCTCGCATGACGACTGCTCCCGCCGACTCCTCCGGCACCCTCGCCCCCGCATACGGTGACAAGGTCATCGCCGTCGAGACGGCGGGCTCGGAGCCCATCCCGGACGCCGAACGGCACGGTTCGCCGCTCCAGCTGCTGTGGACCTGGGCCTCCCCGAACATCGAGTTCGCCACCGTCTTCATCGGTGTGATCTCGGTGCTCTTCTTCGGCCTGAGTTTCTGGGAGGCGACCGCGGCCATCGTCCTCGGCACCGCCGTCGGTGCGATCACCCAGGGCTTCCTCTCCCTGGACGGTCCGCGCTTCGGCGTCCCGCAGATGGTGATCGGCCGGTTCTCCTTCGGCTACTTCGGCAACATCCTGCCGTCCGCGGCCAACGGCCTGATCGCGGGCGTGGGCTGGTTCGCGGTGAACAGCGTGAGCGCGGCCTTCGCCCTGAACACGCTGACCGACCTGCGCCCCCTGCCCTCCCTCCTCCTGGTGGTCGTGGCCGAGATCGTGATCGGCTTCATCGGCCACAACTTCGTGCACACCTTCGAGAAGTACGTGTTCCCCGCGCTCGCCGTGATCTTCCTTCTGGCCGGTGTGTGGACCTTCAAGGACGCGGACCTCGGCGGCGGCGGCACGGGCGGCGGCATCGGCGGGTTCCTGCTCGCGTTCAGCGCGGCCTGGGGCTACGCGGCCGGCTGGAACCCGTACGCCTCGGACTACGCGCGCTATCTGCCGCGCACCGCGAACAAGCTGAAGACGATCGTCTACCCGGCGGTCGGCCTGTTCGTGTCCGTCGCCCTCGTGGCGGTCATCGGCGCGGCCTCGGCGACGATCGTGGCGCCGAAGGACGCCACCCCGACGGCGGCCTTCACCGGTCATCTCCCGGGCTGGCTGGGTGACCTGGTGCTCCTCGCCATCATCCTCGGGGCCATCTCGGCGAACGCCCTCAACATCTACTCGGGCGCGATCTCCATCACCTCCTTCGGCCTGAAGCTCCCGACGTGGCTGAGCCGCAGCGTGCTGGTCGTGGTGTCCGGTGTGGCCGGGACGGCGGCGGCGTGGGCCTCGCTCGACGACGCGGGGTCGGCGTACGAGGCGTTCCTGCTGGTGATCGCGTACTGGGTGGCCCCTTGGCTGGGCGTCGTCCTGGTGGAGCGGTGGTTCCAGTCCCGCACGGCCACGGACGAGGAGCTGTCGGCCCGGCTGACCGACCGTTCCTTCACCAACTGGCCCGGTGTCGCGGCCCTGTTGATCGGCGTCGCGGTGTCCGTGCCGCTCTTCTCCAACCAGGAGGACTTCGTCGGCTACGTCCCGAAGCACTGGCCGTCCTTCGGCGACATCACGCCGGTCGTCGGGTTCGTGGTGAGCGCGGGGCTGTACGCGGTGCTGCGGCGGGCGAAGGCGCCTCAGCCCACGTCCGCGTAGGCCTGGTCGACGTACTCCACCTTGATGTACCGGGGGCCGAACTCCTTCTTGACGAGGGGTTCGGCCTTCTTCGGGTCGTCGACGCCGACATGGACGAACCCCCGCTCGTCGACCCCGACCTCACGCATCTGGAAGGTGCCGTCCCAGCGGGTCATGTCCTCGCTGATCCGCTCGGCGAGGGCGTCGAGGGTCTCGCGGTCGACGTCGGCGGGGTGCAGCCGCAGCTTCACGCCCTTCTCGGCGGCGTCACAGGCGGCCTTGTCGAAGTCGTCGGAGGGGATGCGCCAGACGTCGGCGGCAGCGGCTTCCTCGTCGACGCCCATGCCGGTGTAGACGTCGGCGTACCTGCCCGCGGCGAGCTCGTCGATGCGGGCGAGGGTGCGGTTGAGGGGGGTGTCGTCGGGGGCGTCACCGTCCGCGCGGCCCGACCGGGTGCCGACGCACCGGTCCTCCGCCGGGGGCGACGGGGAGGTTGTCGCGGCGACGTCCACGTCCGCGTGCCCGGTCTCCGACGCGTCCACGTACAGGGCCGCCCCCACCACCACACCGGCGGTGGCCACGGCCGCCAGGATCCAGCTCCGGTTCCTCATGCGACTGTGACGCGGGAGAGGGCGCGGAGGTTCGCTCTCAGTCGCCCCGGAGCACCAGTTCCAGCAGCCCCGGGAAGCGGGCGTCGAACTCCTCCCGCCGCAGCCGGTTGACCCGCCGGGGCCCCTCGTCCCGCTGTTCCACGAGCCCGGCCGCGCGCAGCACCGCGAAGTGGTGGCTCTTGGCCGCCTTGCCGACCGGCACGTCGAAGGTGCCGCAGCTGCGCGACCAGTCCTCGGAGGCGGCCAGCTCCCGCACCAGCTGGGCCCGCACGGGGTCGGCGAGGGCGGCGAGCGCGGTGAGCACCGGGACGTCGTCGGGGTGGGTGTGCTCGGGGGCGGCACGGTGACTCGCCATGGTGTCCTCCCGCTCATGACCACTTGCAGAGTGTTCGATGAAAACCATACAGTGGCGAGTGTTCGCTTCTCATTGAACAGTCTGAACGGCCTGAACGGTCTGAACAGTCCCAGCGGTCCAGAACGGGGTGTGCGGCATGCGCGCGATCGAGTTCCAGGAGTACGGCGGTCCCGAGGTCCTCAAGGTTGTCGAGACGGAGGCCCCCGAGCCCGGCCCCGGGCAGGTGAGCGTCGACGTGGCGTACGCCGGGATCAACTTCGCCGACCTCAAGGCGCGGGAGACGGGGTACCGGGTGCCGCGGCTGCCGTTCGTGCCCGGCCTGGAGGTCTCCGGGCGGGTCCGGGCGCTGGGCGAGGGGGTCACCGGCCTGACCGCCGGCCAGGAGGTCACCGCGCTGACCGAGGGCGGCGCCTACGCGGACGTGGCCGTCGCGGACGCGACGACCGTCTTCCCGGTCCCGTCCGGCGTCGGTCTGCGCACGGCGGCGACCTTGCCGACGGTGCTGCCGACGGCATACGCGCTGGTCCACTCCGTGGGCCGGCTCCAGCCCGGCGAGACCGTGCTGGTGCAGGGCGCGGCGGGCGGTGTCGGCACGGTGCTCGGGCAGTTGGCGAAGGCCGCGGGCGGCACGGTGTACGGCGTGGTGTCGAGCGCCGCCAAGGCGGAGTACGCGCGGGAGTACGGGTACGACGAGGTCTTCGTCGGCGACTTCGAGAAGCCGGTGCGGGCGGCGACGGGCGGTCGCGGGGTCGACCTGGTCCTGGACCCGGTGGGCGGCGACACCCTGCGCGCCGGCCTCGCCTCGCTCGCCGTCTTCGGACGCCTGGTCTCCTTCGGCAACGCGAGCGGGGCCCCGGCGTGGAGCGTGGGGCAGCCCGAGCTGTACCCGCGCGGCATCACGGTCGGCGGCTTCTCCATCCTCACCCTGGCCCAGACCGCCCCGGACGAACTCCGGGCACTGGCCGAGCGGGCGTTCACGAAGGCCGTCGACGGGACGGTCACCCTGCCGGTCACCGCCGAGTTCGCCCTGGAGGAGGCGGCGGAGGCCCACCGGCTGATGGGGGCGCGGACGAGCACGGGGAAGCTGCTGCTGAGGGTCGGCGGCTGAGGGGGCGGGAGCACCGGCCGGTCGCGGGGGGAGTGACGGGGGCCACTCGAGCACGGGGTTTGCATGACCATGCATTGCCATGCATAATCTTCCTATGTCCAAGGTCCTCACCTCCCTCCCCGTCGGCGAGCGCGTCGGCATCGCCTTCTCGGGCGGCCTCGACACCTCCGTCGCGGTCGCGTGGATGCGCGACAAGGGCAGCGTCCCCTGCACCTACACCGCCGACATCGGCCAGTACGACGAGCCCGACATCGCCTCGGTGCCCGGCCGTGCCAAGACCTACGGCGCCGAGATCGCGCGCCTGGTCGACTGCCGCGCGGCGCTGGTCGAGGAGGGCCTGGCCGCGCTGACGTGCGGCGCGTTCCACATCCGATCCGGCGGGCGCGCGTACTTCAACACCACGCCGCTGGGCCGTGCCGTCACCGGCACGCTGCTGGTGCGGGCGATGCTCGAGGACGACGTCCAGATCTGGGGCGACGGCTCGACCTTCAAGGGCAACGACATCGAGCGGTTCTACCGCTACGGCCTGCTCGCCAACCCGCACCTGCGCATCTACAAGCCCTGGCTGGACGCGGACTTCGTCACCGAACTCGGCGGCCGCAAGGAGATGTCGGAGTGGCTGGTCGCCCACGGCCTGCCCTACCGGGACTCGACCGAGAAGGCGTACTCCACCGACGCCAACATCTGGGGCGCCACGCACGAGGCGAAGACCCTCGAGCACTTGAACACCGGCCTGGAGACCGTCGACCCGATCATGGGCGTCAAGTTCTGGGACCCGTCGGTCGAGATCGCCACCGAGGACGTGACGATCGGCTTCGAGCAGGGCCGCCCGGTCACCATCAACGGCAAGGAGTTCGCCTCCGCCGTGGACCTGGTCATGGAGGCCAACGCCATCGGCGGCCGGCACGGCCTGGGCATGTCCGACCAGATCGAGAACCGGATCATCGAGGCCAAGAGCCGCGGCATCTACGAGGCCCCGGGCATGGCCCTCCTGCACGCCGCGTACGAGCGTCTCGTCAACGCCGTCCACAACGAGGACACCCTCGCCCAGTACCACATCGAGGGCCGCCGCCTCGGCCGCCTGATGTACGAGGGCCGCTGGCTGGACCCGCAGGCGCTGATGATCCGCGAGTCGCTCCAGCGCTGGGTCGGCGCCGCCATCACCGGCGAGGTCACCCTCCGGCTGCGGCGCGGCGAGGACTACTCGATCCTCGACACGACCGGCCCGGCGTTCTCGTACCACCCGGACAAGCTCTCCATGGAGCGCACCGAGGACTCCGCCTTCGGCCCCGTCGACCGCATCGGCCAGCTGACCATGCGCAACCTCGACATCGCCGACTCCCGCGCCAAGCTGGAGCAGTACGTCGGCCTCGGCCTGATCGGCACCGGCAGCCCCACCATCGGCGCCTCCCAGGCCGCCGCGACCGGCCTCATCGGCACCATGCCGGAGCTCCCCGAGGGCGGCGCCGAGGCCATCGCCTCCCGCGGCGAGGTCTCCGAGGACGAGGCCCTGCTGGACCGCGCGGCGATGGAGTCCGGCACGGACTGACGCAGTCGCTTGATGGCCTTGAAGGCCGGTCTCCGAAAGGGGGGCCGGCCTTTTCGGCCTCTGGACATTTCGTGACGAATTTTGACATCGTCCGGTGCCATGCCTGAGACCCAGGAGGCACTCGCCTTCTACGCCACGCAGAGCACGTTCTCCGACCCGGGCGAACTGGGCGACCTCTACGCGGACTTACCGGCCGACCCGGCCCGACTCGCCCGTATCTCCCGCGACCTGCTGATCCACCGCGGCGAGGACGCCCTGTTCGGCCACCGCCATCCGACCGACCGGCTCCACAACGACGCCGAGACCCGCTATGTCGACGGCATCCTGCGGATCCTCGCCGACCGCGATCCGGCCCCGCTCACCGAACGCCGCGCCCCCGCCGACCGTTTCGTCGGCACCTGCCGGGACTTCGCCCTCCTCCACACCTCCTTCCTGCGCCACCACGGCATCCCGGCCCGCACCCGCTCCGGCTTCGCCGACTACTTCCGCACCGACGGCTTCCGCGTCGACCACGTCGTCACCGAGTACTGGGACGCGGACCGCGGCGCCTGGCTTCTCGCCGATCCCCAACTCGCCGACCCGGCCCACCACCACGTCGACTTCGACCCGGTGGACATCCCGCGCGACCGCTTCCTCGTCGCGGGCGAAGCCTGGCGGGCGATTCGTGAACGGGGCGCCGACGAGCGGCGGTTCGGGCTCCACCCGCCCGCTGAGGGCCCCTTCCACGGCGAGCGTTTCGTCGCCGGGAACATCCGTCTCGACCTCGCCGCCCTCAACAAGGTCGAGACCCTGCTGTGGGACGTGTGGGGAGAGGACGAGGGCGAGCCCGGTACCGCGCTGCCCGAGAAGTCACGGGTGTTCTACGACCGTGTCGCCCCCGTCGTCAGCGGCACCGTCTCCTTCGCCGCCGCCCGTGAGCTGTTCGCCGCGGACGACGTCCTGCGCACCCCGCCGACGGTGACCTGCTACGCGCCCTTCAACGGCCCGAGCGCCGTCACCCTGCGCTGAACCACGGCCATCGGCCGCTCCCCCGCTCTGCCCCGGACCACCCGGTGCGCACAGGCCGCCGCCAGCAACTCCCCCAGCAGATCCGGGTCGCCGACCTCAAGGCCCAGCAACGACTCGATCCGCTCGAGGCGTTGGTAGAGGGACTGCCGACCGATGTGCAGCAGGGCCGCGGTGCGGGTCGGGGAGCAGCCGTTGCGGAGGTGGACCTCCAGCGTCCGCACCAGGTCGCTGGCATGGACCGCCTCCCACTCCAGAAGCGGGCCCAGGGCGGCCTGGACCATCCCCGCGAGGCGTTCCCGGTTGGCGTCCACCCCGCCCCGGGTCAGCTCCCGCTCCAGGGCCAGGGCCCGCGACGAGGTCACCGACGGGCCCTCGGGGGCGGCCGGTTCGGCGGGCGGCACGGTCAGGGCCAGCTCCAGCGTCGTACGGGCCGCCCGCAGCGTGTCGCTCCAGCGCAGCCAGCCGCCGGCCGCGGCGACCGCGTGCCCCACGGCGACCGTGCACCCGGGGTCGGCGACGGCCCGGAAGGCGTCCTGGACGGCCCGCACCGGGTCGCCCGACCGGGTGCCGGGCAGCGCGAGCAGCGCGAGGACGTCCGCCGGGAACACCGCGCGCAGCACCCCGGCCCCGCCGAGCTGCCGTACCGCCCGGTCCACCATGGCCGTGTCCCGGGCCCCGTGCACGGACACCCCGAGCAGCCGGGCCCCGGGGCCGGGGTGGAAGCCCGCGAGGGCCGCCCGCGCCTCGACTTCGGGCTGGTTCAGCGCCGCCCGGTCGGCGAGGTCGGCGAGCAGCGCGGCCGTGTGGTCGTCGCCCCAGGGCCGGACGACCGTGCGCCCGGACAGTCCCCGGGCCACGATCGCCCGGTTGGCGGCCTCCGTGATCCGTACGAAGGGCACGACCCGGCGCAGGGCGAGCAGCGGCAGGCCGAGGCGGCGGGCCTCGTCGGTGACCTCGGCGGGCATGGCGGGCAGCGACCGTCCGACCTCCACCGCGAGCCCGGCCGCGCCCCGCGCCGCGACCTCGCGGACGTAGCGGCGGCGGACCTCCTCGTCGGCGTCCGTGAGCCCGAAGCCGTTGGTGAGCAGCAGCTCGCCGCCGTCGAGGAAGTTGGCGCCCTCGTAGACCTCGCTGGAGTGCACCCAGCGCACGGGCCGGTCGAGCCCTGCGGCGCCCGCGAGCAGCTCCGGCTCGCTGGCGCGGACGGGGTCGAGGGCCAGGATCTCGCGGAGCGTGAGTGCGGGCATACGCGCCTCCCGACAGTGGTCCGGCTGTGGGCCGCCCCGACAGTTCGTCCGGCCGCGGGCTGCCCGGAGAGTACTTTCCGCACGTTGCCCTCGTGTTTCGGCCCCAGCAGAGTGGACGTATGGATCAGGTTCAGGCACACACCTGGCTGGCGACGGCCGTCGCCGAGGCCCGCGCCGGTCTCGCCGAGGGCGGCATCCCGATCGGCGCCGCGCTCTACGGCGCCGACGGCACCCTCCTCGGCCGGGGCCACAACCGGCGCGTCCAGGACGACGACCCGTCGATGCACGCGGAGACGGCGGCGTTCCGGGCGGCGGGCAGACAGCGCACGTACCGGGGCACGACGATGGTCACGACCCTCTCTCCCTGCTGGTACTGCTCCGGCCTGGTCCGGCAGTTCGGCATCTCGCGGGTGGTGGTCGGCGAGGCGGCCACCTTCCACGGCGGACACGACTGGCTGGCCGGGCACGGCGTGGAGATCGTGCTCCTGGACGACCCCGAGTGCATCGCGATGATGCGCGACTTCATCGACAAGAACCCGGCTCTCTGGAACGAGGACATCGGTGTCTGACCCCCGTATCCCCACGATCGACCTCAGGCCCTGGCTCGACGGCGACCCCGAGACCCGCGCCGCGATCGCCCGCACCGTGGACGAGGCCCTCCAGACGGCCGGGTTCCTCCTGGTCACCGGCCACGGCGTCGACCCGGCCCTGCGGACCCGCATCCGTGAGGCCGCGCGCACCTTCTTCCGGCTTCCCGCCGACGTCAAGCAGGCGTACGAGGTGAAGGTCGGCGGCCGCGGCTGGCTCGGCCCCGGAGCGGAGGCCAACGGCTACTCCGAGGGCACCGAGACCCCGCCGGACCTGAAGGAGTCCCTCACCTTCGCGACCCATGAGCCCTTCGAGGACCCGGTGGTCAACGCGGAGTGGTACGCGCCGAACGTCTGGCCCGAGGAGGTGCCGGAGCTGCGGACGCTGTGCGAGGAGTACCTGGGGAAGATGGCCGACCTGGAGAAGGAGCTGCTGTCGCTGCTCGGCGAGGCCCTCGGTCTGGAACCGGACTTCTTCTCCCGGCACATGGACCACCCGACCTACGGCTTCAACATCAACTGGTACCCGGGGACCGAGGTCGTCGGCGAGCCGGAACCCGGCCAGTTCCGCATCGGCCCGCACACCGACTTCGGCACGGTGACGATCCTCGACCGGCAGGCGGGCAAGGGCGGGCTTCAGGTCTGGACGGACGCCGGAGGCTGGGAGGACGCGCCCTTCGACCCGGCCGCCTTCACCATCAACATCGGTGACCTGATGGCCCGCTGGACGGGCGACCGCTGGCGCTCCGGCCGGCACCGCGTCCTGCCGCCGCCCGCGGACGCGCCCGCCGAGGAGCTGATGTCCCTGGTCTACTTCGGCGAGTGCACCCCGGGCACCCGGGTGGAGTCGGTCCCGGCGCCGATCGGACGGGTGGCGTACGAGCCGGTGGACTCGCATGTGTACCTGCGGGCGCAGCTGGACTCGATCACGGTCGACTGAGCTCGCGTCACAACGCCCGAGGGCCGGTTCCATGACCTGAGGTCATGGGAACCGGCCCTCGGCGCGAGCGGGTCAGACGCCGGCGTACGAGTGCTTGCCGGAGACGAAGATGTTCACCCCGTAGTAGTTGAACAGCCAGCAGCCGAAGGCGATCAGGGCCAGGTAGGCGGCCTTGCGGCCCTTCCAGCCGGCCGTGGCGCGGGCGTGCAGGTAGCAGGCGTAGGCGACCCAGGTGATGAAGGCCCAGGTCTCCTTGGGGTCCCAGCCCCAGTAGCGGCCCCACGCGTCGCCGGCCCAGATGGCGCCCGCGATGATCGTGAACGTCCACAGCGGGAAGACGGCCGCGTTGACGCGGTAGGAGAACTTGTCGAGCGAGGCCGAGGCGGGCAGCCGCTCCAGGAAGGACGTGGCGAACTTGCCGGGCTTGCCGCCGCCCGCGAGCTTGCTCTCGTAGGAGTCCTTGAACAGGTACAGGATCGTGGTGACCGCGCCCACGTAGAAGACCGCGCCGCACAGGATCGCGGTGGAGACGTGGATGTACAGCCAGTACGAGTGGAGGGCGGGAACCAACTGGTCGCTGGCGGTGTACAAGACGGTGACGGCGATACCGAGATCGAGGAGGACCGAGGTGATGAGGAACAGGCCCATCCAGCGCACGTTCTTCTTCAGCGCCAGCAGCGTGAGGTACACACCGACGGCCACCGTGGAGAAGGTGATGTTGAACTCGTACATGTTGCCCCAGGGCGCCCGCTCCACCGAGGCCGCGCGGGCGATGACCCCGGCGAGCTCGATGAGGAACGCGAGCACCGTGAGGGACACGGCGATACGCCCGTAGAGGTCACCCTGCTCGTCCCCACCGTGCGCCCCGGGCCCGTCCGGCACGTCCCGCTGCCCGGCGGCCGCCCGGACGACGACCTTCGGCCGTTCCAGTACGGCGGTGGAGCCGCCCTTCTTCACCGTGACCGCCGGCGCTTGCGCTCCGCCGGGTCGGCCGTCAGCGCGGCGGCCGTGCGGCCGATCTTGCTGCGGCTGCCGAAGATCCATTCGGTGATGTAGGCGAAGAAGGCCAGCGTGTAGACGGCCATCGCGGAGTAGATCAGCGTGTTGCTGAGGTTCGCGAGATGTTCGTTGGTGGCGGCGGCCAGATCCGTCGCGGCGGCGAGAGTCACTTCCCGGGCCTTTCGGCAGGTACGGCTTGGGGGTTGGGGGTTTCGGTGGAGTCTTCGTCCGGTTCGGGGGCGCCGGGGGCCTGGTCGTAGAGGGCGTCGGCGAGCGCCCCGAGTTCCTCGGGCACCTTCGCGGACTCGCTACGGCCGAGGCCGGCCATCTCCACGACCGTGATGCCGTCGTCGCCCCTGACCGCCCGCACCCACACGCGGCGGCGCTGGATGAACAGCGAGCCGGCGAGGCCGAAGATCGCGGCGATCGCGCCGGCCAGCGCCCAGCCGCTGCCGGGCTGGCGGGTGACCTGGAAGTTGGCCCACTCCTCGGTGGACTCGTAGGTGATCGAGCCGGCGCCGTTGGGGAGCGTCATCGTCTCGCCGGGCCGCAGGTTCTCCCGCTGCTGGCCCTTGCCGTTCTTGAACGGCTTCAGGTGCGTCTTGTCGAGCTGGTAGACGCTCTGCGGGACACCCGCGTCGACGCCGAGGTCGCCGTAGTAGCCGGCCAGGTTCAGCACCGGGTTGCCCAGCGCGGGGAAGGTGGAGGACACCTCGTTGCCCGGGGTGTAGGTGGGCAGGAAGAAGGCCTCGAAACCCAGCTGCTCCCGCTTGCCCTGGGGGTCGCGGTAGCCGTCCATGACCTTGACGACACCGGAGGAGGTGATGTTGCTGTCGAGAGGCAGCAGCGGGACGGCGTCGTGGTAGACGACATTGCCCTTGCCGTCGCGGACCGTGATGACGGGCGCGTAGCCGTGGGCGGTCAGATAGACCTTCGAGTCGCCGATCTCCAGCGGCTCGTTGACCTTGATGATCGTCTTCTTGCTCTTGCCGTACGCGCCCAGGCTGTAGGTGACGTCGGCCTGGAAGGTGCGCGCGGTGCCGCGGTTGGGGCCGGACTTCTCGTAGGTGCCCTGGAAGTCCTTCAGGTTGAAGCTGAACGGGTCCAGGTCGTCCGCGGTGAAGAGGCTGCCGGACTTGAAGTCGTCGTACTGGGTGAGCGTGTTGGAGAACCCGCCGCCCTCGACGATCAGCTTGTTGCCCTCCATCTTGAACAGCTGGCCCCAGGCGAAGGCGATCAGCATCACGATGAGGGCGATGTGGAAGGCGAGGTTGCCGACCTCGCGCAGATAGCCCTTCTCGGCGGCGACGGCGTCCCCGGCGAGGTGGGCGCGGAAGCGGCGCTTCTTCAGGAGGGCGAGGGCGGCCTCGCGGACCTGCTCGGGCTCGGTCTCGGTGCGCCAGGTGGTGTAGGCGGCAGTCGGGTCAGGCGCTTGGGGCGCGCCCGGCGGGCGGCCGCGGAGCTGGCCGACGAACTGCCAGGTGCGCGGGATGATGCAGCCGATGAGGGAGACGAACAGCAGGATGTAGATCGCGGAGAACCACACCGAGCTGTAGACGTGGAAGAGGCCGAGCTTGTCGTAGAGGTCGCCGAGGGTGGGGTTGTTCTTGCGGAAGTCGGCGACCTTCGTCTCGTCGGTCCCGGACTGCGGGATCAGCGAGCCGGGGATCGCGCCGAGCGACAGCAGCAGGAGCAGCAGCAGCGCGACCCGCATGGAGGTCAGCTGCCGCCAGAACCAGCGGACCCAGCCGATGACGCCCAGGGAGGGCATGTTCAGGGTGTCCTCGGGCGCGGTGGACAGCTGGGAGCCGGCGGCGCCGAGGTCCTCGTCACCGGCGGGCGGGGTCCCGGTCGCGTCGGGTGTCGTCTTGCTCATCGATCAGATCCCCACAGTGAATCCGTTGGACCAGGCCTGCATCTCCTGCACGATGCTGTCCCACGCGCCGGTCAGCAGCAGGACACCGGTCAGGATCATCATCGTGCCGCCGATGCGCATCACCCAGACGTAGTGCTGCTTGACCCAGGCGAAGGCGCCGAGCGCCTTGCGGAAGGCTACGGCAGCGAGCACGAAGGGGACACCGAGGCCGAGGCAGTAGGCGACGGTCAGTATGGCGCCGCGCAGGGCGCTGCCGTCCTGCATGGCGAGCGTCTGCACCGAGGACAGGGTCGGTCCGATGCAGGGCGTCCAGCCGATGCCGAACAGGGCGCCGAGGAGGGGCGCGCCGGCGAGTCCGGTGGCGGGCCTGGTGTGGAAGCGGAACTCGCGCTGGGTGAGCCAGGGCATCATGCCCATGAAGAACACACCCATGAGGATCATGAGGACGCCCAGCACCTTGGACAGGACGTCCCGCTCCTCCTGGAGGGTCTGTCCGAAGTAGCCGAACAGTGCCCCGCCGGAGACGAAGACGACGGTGAAGCCGAGGACGAACAGGGAGGCGCCGGCGGCCATCCGCCCACGCCGGGCCTCGGCGAGATCGGTGCCGCTGACGCCGGTGACGTAGGACAGATAGCCGGGGACGAGCGGCAGGACGCAGGGCGAGAAGAAGGAGACGAGTCCGCCGAGCACGGCGATCGGCAGCGCGAGCAGCAGGGCGCCGCTCATCACGGTGCCGTTCTGCCCCACCCCGGCGGCGAGCGTGGTCACTCCGGTGACGCTGACGGCTGCGCTCACGTCACTTCTCCGCGAGGACGGGCTTGATCATGCCGAGCAGGGTGTCCTCGCTGAGCGCCTGGAGCGCGCGGGCGGCGATCTTG
Source organism: Streptomyces sp. GKU 895 (assembly GCA_002027195.1). GTDB lineage: Bacteria > Actinomycetota > Actinomycetes > Streptomycetales > Streptomycetaceae > Streptomyces. Next base: position 122,792 of record MWJO01000005.1, read on the forward strand.
CCGTCGCGGTCGATGACGAGCGTGGACGGGATCAGCTGCGGGTTGAGCGTGCCCTTCTTGAACCGGAGCATCTGCTTGCCCGTCGGGTCGAAGAGGCTCGGGTAGGTGATCCCGAACTCCTTCTCGAAGGACTTCGCGAGGGTGGTGCTGGCGTCGCGGGTGTTGAGGCCGACGAACTCGACGCCCTGGCCCTTGACCTTCTCGTAGACGCTCTGGAGGTTCTTCGCCTCGGCCCGGCAGGGCGAGCACCAGGAGCCCCACACGTTGACGACGAGGACCTTGCCCTTGTAGTCGGCGGTGGAGAGCGTCTTGCCGTCGATGGTCTTGCCGGACAGCTCGGGTGCCGCGCTCCGCTTGCCCTCGGCGACGGTGTCGACGCCGTTGTTGCCGGTCACGAAGTTGGTGTCGCCGCCACCTCCCGACACTCCGCCGGAGCTGCACGCGGTGACGGTCAGCGCGGCGGCCGCGGCTGTCGCGGTCAGCAGGACGGCGCGACGGCGGGTGCGCTCGGTGCGGTTCGGGCGCTGGAAAGCGCTGCTGGCGGCACTCATGTGAAAAGTTTCGCATGCCCGTTCTGGGGATCTTGCGCACCCCCCTTGCGGGCGGAAACCCGCATATCAGGCGGGGTTTACAGAGCTCTTCTTCATGTAGGACGCCCACCCCCCGGCCGGCGCCTGGCCGACGTCGAGGCCGCGCAGCTTCTCCAGCACCTCGGGCTTCTGCACGTCCATCCAGTCGACGAACTGCCGGAAGGAGACGAGGCGGACGTCCTCGCCCTTCTCCTTCTCCGCGGCGATGTGCTTCAGCGCCTGCTCGACGGCGTCCATGTAGATGCCGCCGTTCCAGTGCTCGAAGTGGTTGCCGATGAAGAACGGGGCGCGGTTCGTCTCGTATGCCCGCCTGAAGCCGGATATGTACGCGTCGGCGGACTGCTTGCGCCAGCGCGGGTAGTTGTAGCTGGGCGCGTTGGTGGAGTTGATCGACTGGTTGGCGAGCATGTTGTAGTCCATCGAGAGGACCTCGAAGCTGCGCCCCGGGAACGGGATCTGCTGGAGCGGCAGATCCCACAGCCCGCCCTTCTTCCGCGGCCACACCTGCCGCCCGCCGGGCGAGGAGGCGTCGTAGCGCCAGCCGAGTTCCTTCGCGGTGGGCAGCAGGTTGTCCTGCCCGAGGAGGCAGGGCGTACGGCCTCCGACCAGCTCCTTCTCGTAATCGAAGGGAAGAGAGGGCAGATCGGTCCACCCGGTGTTCGTCCGCCACTCCTTCACGAAGGCCTTGGCCTGGTCGATCTCGCTGCGCCACTGCTTCGGCGTCCAGTTGCCGACGCTGCCGTAGCCGCCGCAGAAGTGGCCGTTGAAGTGGGTGCCGATCTCGTGGCCCTCGAGCCAGGCGCGGCGGACGTTGGTGAGGGTGGCCTTGACGTGCTCGTCGGTGAGGTAGCCGATGTCGGAGGCGCCGACGGGGTTGTTGGGCGGGTCGTAGAGCCGCTTCTTCGACTCGGGCAGGAGGTACAGCCCCGAGAGGAAGAAGGTCATGTGCGCGCCGTGCTCCTTGGCGAGGTCCAGGAAGCGCGGGAAGAGACCGTTGCCGACCTCGCCGGCTCCGTCCCAGGAGAAGACGACGAACTGCGGCGGCGTCTGCCCCGGCTCCAGCGGCTCGGGCCTGGCGGGCTGGCCGGGCTGCTTGCCGGTGTAGGAGGTGGAGCCGTCGCCGATGGGACGGGCTCGGTGGGCCGGCTTGCTGGGTTTGCCGCTCGGGGTGGAACCCGACGCCGGGCTCGGCCCGTCAGACGACGTGAGAGTGCCGCACCCCGCAAGCCCGACAGCGGCGGCACCTCCGACGCCGAGTCCGATGGCTCCCCTGCGGGTGCGAGTGCGCATGCCAGCTCCGTTCGTCACGTCCTGCGAATGGGTCACCCATTCAGAGGACGTGACGAGCGGAGGCGTTCCGTCTGTACTTCCCGATTACGTAACAGAACCCCCCAAGGAGAACTTAAGCCCCGAAAGCCTTGTCCTTGCCCTTCACGGGCTTGGCGCCGGCGCGCAGATGGGCCGGGACGAGATCGATCGCGGGCTCGGAGTACCCCACGGACACGATCTTGTCGCCCTGGTACGTGAAGGTCGTCAGCGAGGCGAGCGTGCACTGCCGCTTGCGCGGGTCGTGCCACAGCCGGCGCCGCTCGACGTACGACCGCACGATCCAGATCGGCAGCTGATGGCTGACCAGCACCGCCTCATGCCCTCGCGCCGCGTCCTTGGCGGCGTCCAGCGCCCCCATCATCCGGACGACCTGGTCGACGTACGGCTCACCCCAGGACGGCTTGAAGGGGTTGACGAGGTGCTTCCAGTTGTCGGGGTTCTTCAGCGCGCCGTCGCCGACGCCGAAGGTCTTGCCCTGGAAGACGTTCTCGGCCTCGATGAGCCGCTCGTCGGTCGCGAGGTCGAGGCCGTGCGCCTTGGCGATCGGCGTCGCGGTCTCCTGCGCCCGCTCCAGCGGGGACGCGCAGACGTACGTCACGTCCCGCGAGGACAGGTGCTCGGCGACCCGGTCGGCCATCTGCCGGCCCAGCTCGGAGAGGTGGTACCCGGCGAGACGGCCGTAGAGGACCCCGTCCGGGTTGGCGACCTCGCCGTGCCGCATGAGGTGGACGACGGTGATGTCAGTGCTGCTCGTCATGCTGCCGTGGCCTCCGCTGCCGCACGGGCCGCCGCCGGAAGGGCGTCGGCGATCCTCTGAACCGCCCGCTCGTCGTGAGCGGTCGACACGAACCACGACTCGAAGGAGGAGGGCGGCAGATAGACGCCCTGCGCCAGCATCGAGTGGAAGAACGCGGTGAAGCGGAACGACTCCTGCTTCTTGGCGTCCTCGTAGTCGCGCACCTCACGGTCGGTGAAGAAGACGGAGAACATGTTGGAGGCGGTCTGCAGCCGGTGCGCGACGCCTTCCTTGGCGAGCGCCTCGGTGACGAGCGACTGGATCTGCGTGGACACCGCGTCGACCTTGTCGTACGCCGCCTCGTCGAGCAGCCGCAGCTGGGCGAGACCGGCGGCGGTCGCGACCGGGTTCCCGGAGAGCGTGCCGGCCTGGTAGACGGGCCCGGCGGGGGCGAGGTGGGCCATGACGTCGGCGCGGCCTCCGAAGGCGGCGGCGGGGAAGCCACCGCCCATGACCTTGCCGAAGGTCATGAGGTCGGGGCGGACCCCGTCGATGCCGTACCAGCCGGCGCGGCTGGTACGGAAGCCGGTCATGACCTCGTCGGAGATGTAGAGGGCGCCGTTCTTGGCGCAGGCGTCCTTGAGGCCCTGGTTGAAGCCGGGCCGCGGCGGGACGACGCCCATGTTGCCGGGCGAGGCCTCCGTGATGACGCAGGCGATCTCGCCGGGGTGCCGGTGGAAGGCCTCCTGGACGGCTTCGAGGTCGTTGTACGGCAGCACGATGGTGTCGCCGGCCTGGGCACCGGTGACGCCGGGGGTGTCGGGCAGCGCGAAGGTGGCCACTCCGCTGCCCGCGGCGGCGAGGAGCGAGTCGACGTGGCCGTGGTAGCACCCGGCGAACTTGATGACCTTGGTGCGCCGGGTGAAGCCGCGGGCGAGCCGGATGGCGGACATCGTGGCCTCGGTGCCGCTGGAGACGAGCCGCACCTGCTCCAGGGGCTCGATGCGGTCGACCATCTCCTCGGCGAGCGCGACCTCGCCCTCACCGGGCGTGCCGAACGACGTACCGCGCGACACGGCGTCCTGCACGGCGGCGATCACGTCCGGGTGCGAGTGCCCGAGGATCATCGGCCCCCAGGAGCAGACCAGGTCGACGTACTCGCGTCCGTCGGCGTCGGTCAGCCAGGCGCCCTTGCCGGACACCATGAACCGGGGCGTGCCGCCGACGGCGCGGAAGGCGCGCACCGGGGAGTTCACGCCGCCTGGCGTGACGGCGGCCGCACGGTCGAACAGGGCCTGTGAGGCAGGCGCATCGTATGAATAGGGCGTTTCACTCATGACCTGCGACTTCTCCGACCTCTCGGACTCCGGTTTGCCGACTTTCCTCCTCAGGGTAGGCCAGCGCCGCCCGCCGACCGCGGGCTGAGGTGCGGTGGCATCTGCGAAACTGGGACCTGATACACACAGCTCGTACGGCCCGTGGTGTTCGACAGGCCGCGAAGATCCTTGTGAGGATCCTGCGGACAGGTGTTTCAACGCACGTTTCGGCGGGCGGCCGTGGGGGAGGTCACTGACACGATGATCGGGTTGCGCGGCGGGGGCCACGCGTCCTAGAAAAGCAGTCGGGTGGAGATATGCATCGCGGTGGCGGACTGGGCGAGGGGACTGATGACCTGGGTCCTCGACGTGCCCGGCGGGGAAGGCACCGACGCGACGCGGAGGAAGCCGCGGAAGCGGCACGCGTACCGAGTGAGTCAGAGCAGGACGAGCGACGTATCGAACGTCGGATCGACCGGCTGAGGGCGGGGAGCAGGAATGGTGGTCGGGTGGGGGTGACGTACAAGTACTTCGGTGCGCCCGACGGCGCGACCGCGGCCCGCGTCCCGATCTCGATGCGCCCCGAGGAACTCGGCGGCGACGAGCTCGGGATGAACGGCATGTTCACCAAGATCAAGCCGGAGACGATGGCCGCGATGGTCCTCACCGGCATAGAGGGCGTCCCGCTGCACAAGGTGCCCCCGCTGGAACTGGTCGTCCTGCACCCGGACTACGCCGTGGTCAAGCTCCCCATGACGGTCGTCGACCCGCTGCGCGGCATCGGCGAGGAAGCGGTGGGCGCGGCCGCGTTCATCTGGTCGACGGTGCCGGACCGGGGCGGTCCGCGGGACGCGTTCAACGTGTACCAGCTGCTGCACGAGTGGCAGGACTTCAGCCATCGCTTGCATGAGGCGGGGCATCAGCCTTATTGCCTTGTGTGGCCCTGATCGGCTCTGAGCTGGGGTTTCTTGCGGGTTGGGCGGGGTCTTCGGGCCTCGCCCTTTCTGGTGCCGGAGAGGCGCCGTCAGCCGGCCAGGGGACATTGAGGGCACATTGGTTTCGCTGGGGGCACTGATGTGCCCTCGGCTTCGCCGGTTTCCTGGGTCTCCGGTTCCGTGAAGGCGTCGTCGATCGCCTTGCGGGTGCGGGTCTCGCTCGGCCGGGCTCCTGGCCGAAGCGGCTGGACGGCGGGAGCTTGCGACCGCGGACTCGGTCACCGACGTGCTGGTGTGGCGGCTGCGCCGCATGGCCAACCTGCCCGCCGACGCCACCGCGATGCCCGAACGCGCCACCACCGCGGTCCCGGGCAACGGCCGCACTGCCCGGCCTTCGACGGGCCGAGGCGATCAACCTCGCAGGGCGCGATGATTCCGCACACACGCCGAGTCCCTCTGCCAAGGCCAAGGCAGGGGGGCAAGCGTTCGGTGGGCGATCACCGGAACCACTGGGCACGAGCGCGTAGCCCGTTCCGAAGGTGAGCTTCTCGTTGGGCAGCCACTTGGTTCGCGAGCTCATCGGGACCAATCGCGCTCAGAGCCCAAAGACTGCTGACACTACGGGCCCACTCCCAGAGCAGGTCATCCACAGGCATGTGGAAGGGCAGCACGGGAATGCCGTGCGCATCGAAGGGATCGGCATCGAGGTACCGCAGACCGCCGGTGCCGCACAGATAGTGGGTGCTGCCAGTGGCTGCCGCGAGATCCGCCAGGCGCTCGGAGCGACCCGGGCGGGTCGGGATCTCACTGCTGTCCCGCACGTCCCCTGACCATCCAAGGACCGTGAGCAGGGCAATCGTCGATGTTCTCGCGAGGTCGGCCACGCGGTCCGAGGTGTCGAGCGTGTCCAAGACCGCGTCGAGAACGTCGAACACGGCCCTCCGGTGGGGGCTTCGGCCGTAGTACTGGCGCACGAGCAGCTGGACCGTCCGGCGCGAGCGCTGGGGGTCGACGAGCCGCGCCTGACTGATCAACGTCGAGCGCCCCTGGGGAAGATGCGTGGGGAGCGTGAGCCACTGCCAGCGTGCGGGCTCGTCCAGGGCGGCGAGGCGGGCGCGGTGCTGGTAGTCGCGCCGGGTGAACTGGACGTCGTCCAGGACGATCCACCGGTCGGCGGCGTAAAGCTTGGCCAGCGTGGACAACCTCGGGAAGAGGTTCGGCTGGTGGATCGCGCACACCCCGCCTTGTGGCGGGTCAGGTGCTGATGAGGCGGCTGTCGAAGCCGGCCCGCAGAAGGCGCTCGTAGGCGTCATGCACATCCCCCGGTACGTCCTGCTCGACGGCGAAGCCGAGCTTGGGGTACTCGATCACCCTCTGCAGGTCGCCGACGAGCATGTCGACGACGAGCCTCTCGTCGCCGATCGACTTGATGTAGTCGTCCAACTCCAGTGGCTCGGAAGCGCAGACGACGTCGGCCTCGGGCCACAGCTTGCGGCAGGTCGCGTAACTGCGGCGCTCCATGTACGGCTTGGAGATCAGCAACAGCGAGTCGACTGCGACGCCGGCCTCGGCCAGCAGCTCCCGCGAGAGCGTGATGTTCTGGCCGGTGTTGGCGGCCTTCGGCTCGACCAGGATCGCCTCGTCCGGCACGCCCAGGCCCAGGGCGTGCTCGCGGTAGTGAACGGCCTCGCCGCGCGGGAAGCGGGCCCGAGTAGTGGGGCTGTTGCCGCCACTGAACACAACGACTGGGAACAGCCCGGCGCGGTAGAGGTCGGCGGCTGCGGTCGCCACGCCCAGGTCGTGGCTGCCCAGGCCGATCGCCGCCGAACAGGGCCGCAGCTCGTGGCCCATCTGGTGGTAGTTCCAGATCAGCGTCGCGTCGTGGAACTGCTCGTCGGTGATCTGGCGCTGCTGGTGCTGCGGCACTGGCACTCCCTGGCTCATCCTTGCTGGCCCTTTCGGATGCCCTCGATGCTGCGCAGCTGGTGGCTCAGCCCGAACTGCTGGGCCACCTGTGCCGCCTGGTCGAGGACGGACAGCCCATCATTGCGGGTCGCCGCATCCGACAGAAGGATGTGTCCGTAGGCGGTGTCCAACCGCACTCGCTGCATCGGGGAGTCGACCGTGCCGGTGGTACGCGCGATATCGATGTAGTGCAGCGCCTGGTCGAGGTGGCCGGCGCCGCGGTGGGCCAGGGCCAGCTTCTGATGCGCCACGGACCAGTCCTCCGGCTCGCCGAGTTCCTCGAACTCGCAGGTTGCCGCCGCCATGACCTCGGTGGCGTAGTCGTTGTCGCCCTCCTTGCTCAGCGCCGTCCCCACCCACAAGCGGGCCCGTGCCCGGTCCCGTCGGCTCAGGCGCTCGTCCCGCGCAAGCTGCTCGTACCGGCGGGCGGAGACCTCCAGCTGACCAGACATCTCCTGCACCACGGCGAGGGACAGTTCGATCTGGGCCACCCGGCGCGGGATGTCGAGCTCGCAGAACATGCCGCGGGCGGTCAGGTAGGACTGGCGAGCGGAGAGCGGGCCGAGGATCGCCCCTTGGTCGCGTTGCACATCGCCCAGCAGCACCAGTGAACGCCCGTACAGGTAGAGGCCCTTGTCGTCGAGATCCCGGGGTTCATGGCGCCCCAGCCACCGGTTGAGCAGGGTCGAGGCGAACGGGAAGTTCTGGCGGCTCACGCAAACCACGGCGCGCTCGATGTCCTCGGTCCACGTCTCGTAGTCCGCCGGCCGCGCGCTCTTCCGCTCGAGGAACAGCAGCGCTTCGAAGCGGGCGTGGGCCGCGGAGTCGGCGCGGGCTAGCGCGGTGTCGAGGATGGCCTGGGTATCGGGCCTGGGCTGCGTTTCGGCACCCAGGCTCTCCCACTTGGCCACCGTGCGCAGGGCCACGCCGAGGTGATCGGCGAAGGTGCGGGTGCTCATGCGCAGCGCGGCACGCAGGGCGCTCGCCTCCCGACCGTTCCAGTGCTGCACGTTGATCACGGCTGACCTCCCTCCGTCACGTATGGAAGCACTCTCCGTGACGATGTGGGGCGGCAAGTGCAACGGAAGTACAACAGCAGGTCATTTCGAGGCCGTTCGCAACAGTCGACGCTCTTGGTCATGGACGACGAACCCATCACCGAACGCCGCCCGGTCACCGGCCCGCTCGTCTTCGGCTACCTGCGCCACACCACCGGCGGCGCGAACCGACTCACCGCGCTCACCGGCTGCCTCGCTGAGTACTGCGTCGGCACGAGCTGACGTTGTGCGGTGTCTTCACCGACCGCGAGCCGGCCGTCGCCATCCGCTCCCCCGCATTCGTCGGGCTCCTCGACGCCCTCGACCTCCCCGACACCTACGGCACCGTGATCCCGGCGCTTGGCCACCTCGGCCCCAGGCCCGTCGCGGCCGAGCGCAAGCGGCGGATAGCGGCAACCGGCGCCCGCCTGATCACGGTCCGCTCCACCAGGCCGACGGCAAGCGACGCGCCTTCCGTCCGCCTCCAGCACCAGGGAGGCATCTGATGTCCGTGCGCAGCGCGCTGCGCCGCGCCCCCATGCTCGGCGACATTCCCGGACTGCGCCTGCTGCGGGTCGGCGACGACTGGGATCTCGTACGAACGCCCGCGGAGACCGGATTTCTGGCCCTTGCCCATCTTCGCGCCCTCGGCGCCCCGATCGGGCCAGTGCTCTACGACGGTCCCCACGAGCGCCTCTACTACGCCATCCAGACCGGCACCGCCGACACCGGCTGGGACGACCTGCCCGTACGGCATCTCTCCAGCAACTCATGGCTCGTGGCACCCGGCCTGGAGCCGATGGACGACTGGTTCGGCGGCTGGTGCGAGCTCCCCGACGACGACACCCTCACCGACCCCGACGACCTGCGCACCGCGCTCCAGTACTCGTACGTCACGGCCGTCTGCCACGAAGCACCATCCGACGCCCGCCTCTAGACCGCCTTCCGACCCGAGCCCAAGGGGACACCCGTGACGACCCACCCCGTCTCACCCAACACAGTCCTCGCCAACGCCCTCCTGCGCGCGGAAGACGTCCTGACTCCACGGATCCTGGCCACCCCGCCGGCGCGGATCGTCCTCGTCGTCGGCACCCAGATCAACGGTGCCCCGCACATCGGCACCTCCCTCGTGCAGTCCCTGGCCTTCGCGATGGCCGCTCGCCTGTGCGACCGCTTCGGCATCCGCACCGAGGTCCTCTTCAGCGCCCTCGACAACGCCCCCTACGAGCAGGCCACCGACCCGGTCAGCGGCCACCGCTACCAACGCGCCTACGCCCAGGCCGCCGACGAACAGGCGCTGATCGGCCTCGTCGACGCTCTCTATCAGCCCCTGTTCACCGCCCTCTCCCGACGCCTGGGTATCCCGTACCACGTCGAGACCTACACCCAGCAGCAAGCCGGCGAGCACTTCCGCCGCACCTGGCTGCGGCTCCTGCCCCGCCTCGACGCCGCCCGCTGGTGGCTGGCCCCCTCCACCGGCACCCCGCACCTCCGGGTCCCCTGCCCCCAGCCTGGCTGCGGCTGGGCCGAGAAGCACGCCGAGCGGACGCGTACACACCTCACCGACCGCGACACCGCCACCGTCGCCGCCGTGTGCCTCCACCACGGCCCCTACCAGGCCACCATCACGCCCACCGCCGGCGCCTACCTCGACCTGGCCACCTTGTACCGCAACCTCGTCAAGGAACTGGCCCTGACCAGCCCACGCGAGGGCGGCACCCTGCACGTCATGGTCAAGGGCGGCGACTGGGTCTTCGGCTCGCTCCTCATCGACGAGGCCCTCCAGGCCGTCGGCATCACCCGCGCCCAGCTCCCCGCCCGGCTCTTCTGCCCCCAGGTCGTCACCGACACTGGCGCCAAACTGTCCAAGTCCCTGATCCGCGAGGGCCGCGCCACCTTGCCGACGGGCGCGGCTGACTGGATGCTCGACACCCGGAAATGGCCCGGCAGCGTCACCGAGTACGCCGACCAGCTGCTGGCCATGACCGAGACGATGCTGTCCGACCCCCGCCATTTCTTCCGCTCGTACTCCGCAGCCGAGATCGGCCGCCTGATCACCGCACCAGCACCCAGGAGCGTTTCCGCCCCATGACCGACACCACCGCCCGCGTTCGCGAACTCAACCTCTACCGCCAGTACTTCGACCTCGTCGCCGCCGGCACCAAGACCATCGAGGTACGGGTGAAATACCCCCACCTCGTCGACCTCGTCACGGGCGAGACCATCCGCTTCCGGATCAAGGGCACCGACGAGACCTGCGATGTCAAGGTCGTTCGGGTCACGGAGTACACCGACTTCGAGGCCCTGCTCCACGGTGAGGGACCGGCCAACGTCAACCCGACCGCCCCTCACGACCAGCAACTCGCCAACATCCGCGCCATCTACCCACCCGAGAAGGAAGCCCTGGGCGCCCTCGCCATCGAGATCGCTCTGCCCTAGCCCTCGGTTCTTGGGCATCACGCCGAGGACGCGCGCCAGCTCCTCCGGTGACAGCGGCTGTCAACTACCCAGCGCGAGAAGGGCCGCCACGGCCGAGACCAGCGCGAGTACGGCGAACAGACCGGGATATCCGCCGAGCGGCCCGGCCAGCACGGCTCCCGCAAAGGGTGCCAGGGCGGAGGCGATGGTGGCCGGCGCAGCCAGGAGTCCGGAGAGGCGGGCGTAGTGGGTGGTGCCCCATCGGTCGGTGACGGCGGTGGCTTGGAGGAGGGTGAGGTTACCCCGCACCATGCCGGCCCCGATCGCGATGCCCACGAGGAGGGGGACAGGGCCTGAGACGATGGCGAACGCACCGGTCGTGGCCCCTCCGAGAGCGATCAGGGCGACGGTGCGGGTGATGACGCCGGTGCGGCGGGCAAGGCTCACGTAGAGAGTCCGACCGAGGGTCTGTCCCGCGCCGCCCAACCCGAGAACCCAGGCGGCGGTGGTAGGGCTGGCTCCGCGTGCCAGCAGCAGGGGAACGAGGGCGATGACGACGGCGTACATCGCGAAGCTGTTCAGTGTCAGCGCGGCGGCGAGCATCAGCAACGGTCGGCTGCGGGCCGCGGCGCCGGTGTTGGTGTCCCGTTGGGGCGTTGGCGCCGACGCAGATGGCCACGGTCCTCGTAGCGCGAGAGCATGCGCGGGGATGGTCACGAGGGCGAGGATCGCCGCGAGTACGGCGTACGTCGTGCGCCAGCTCAGATGCTCGGCGAGAGCGGCGGCCAGCGGGGCGAAGGCAGTGGAGGCCAAGCCGCCGGCGAGGGTGACGACCGTGAGCGCGCGGACGCGGTCCTCGCCCCACCAACGGGTGAGGGCGGCGAAGGCCGGCTGGTAGAAGGTGGCGGCCATCGCGATGCCGGCCAGCAGCCAGGCGGCGGTGAAGGCCACGAGGTTGGGCGCGCAGGCGATGGCCAGCACGGCGGCGACTCCCAGGGCGGAGCCGGTGGTCATCACAGCGCGAGGGCCGCGCCGGTCGAGGATCCGACCGACAGGTATGCCCGTGACGGCGGAGACCAGGAGCGCGCCCGAGAAGGCGGCAGTGGTCGATGTGGACGACCAGCCGGTGGAGGCGGTGATCTGTGGATTGAGCACGGGGAAGGCGTAGTAGACGATGCCCCAGCTGGTGATCTGGGTGACGCAGAGGGCGGGCAGTGCGGCGCGAGGCCGCGACCGGTCTCCCGTTCCGGTCGCGGCCTCGCTGGTCTGAAGGTGGGTCATCGGCGGATCAGCAGCAGCCGCCCGCAGCGACTGGTTCCCTCGCGCCGTCGGCGTCGGCCCGCGTCGAGTCGGCGCAACACGTGCTGCCCTGCTGCTTGGCCAGGGAGTCCGCGTCGGCCTTGACGACGTACACCTCCCAGGGTTCCTGGCCGGGGCCGTGGACCCAGACCTTGTCCTGGAGGGCGTAGCAGCAGGTGGTGTCGTTCTCCTCGGCCGTGGCCAGACCGGCATCGCTCAGGCGCGTGGTGGCGGCATGGACGGCTTCACTGGTTTCGACCTCGACGCCGAGGTGGTCCATGCGGGTTGCCTCGCCCGCCGCTCCCTCGATCAGGACGAGCTTGAGCGGTGGCTCGGCGATGGCGAAGTTGGCGTAGCCGTCGCGGAGTTTGGCGGGCTCCGTGCCGAAGAGCTTGCTGTAGAAGGCGACGGACGCGTCGAGATCCGGGACGCGGAGGGCGAGCTGTAGGCGGGACATGACGAACCTCCTTGTGTGGGTGGGGTGTTCAGCAGCCGCCGGACGTGGGTGCCGGGGCGCCGATGCCGATCTGGAGCGTGGTGGGGGCGGCGCAGCATCCGCCGCCGGACTGCTCGGCGTTCTCCGGCTCGTCGAACAGGCCCGCGCCGCCGCAGACTCCCGTCTCAGGGAGGGTCAGTTCGACGCGCTCGGCGGCTTCCTGGTCGCCGGCGATCGCTGCGGTGATGGAGCGGACCTGCTCGTAGCCAGTCATGGCGAGGAAGGTCGGGGCGCGGCCGTAGGACTTCATGCCCACCAGGTAGACGTCCTGTTCAGGGTGCGAGAGCTCGCCCACGCCGTGCGGGTAGACCGTGCCGCAGGAATGGACGTTGGGGTCGATGAGCGGGGCGAGGGCGGTCGGGGCCTGGAGGCGCTCGTCGAGGCCGAGGCGGATCTCGGAGAGGAAGGACAGGTCCGGGCGGAAGCCGGTCAGGACGATGACTTCGTCGATGGGGTCCGTGCGGCGGCCGTCTTCGGACTCGAGTACCAGTCGGTCACCGTCGTACGAGACGGTCTGCGTACGGAAGCCAGTGATCGCGCTCGCATGGCCGGCCTCGACGGCGGCCTTCGCGCGCAGGCCGAGGGCGCCGCGTGCGGGAAGCTGGTCGGCCTCGCCGCCGCCGTAGGTGTTGGCGCCGATGCCCCGACGCAGGATCCACATCGCGTGAGTTCCCCTCTCCTCCTCTGCCAGGTCGGCGATGAGGGCGAGGGCGGTGAAGGCGGAGGCTCCCGAGCCGACGACGGCGGTGCGCTTGCCCGCGTAGCGGGCCCGTTCGGCCGGGTCGTTGAGGTCCGGGACGCGGTAGGAGATGTGGTCGGCGGCTGCCTTCTCGCCGAGGGCTGGGAGGCCGTCGGCGCCCATCGGAGAGGGGGTGGTCCAGGTGCCGGAGGCGTCGATGACGGCGCGGGCGGTGATCCGCTCTTCGCTGCCGTCCGCGGTCTCGATGTGCACGGTGAAGGGCTGTTCGTAGCGGCCGGAGTCGACGATCCGGTCGCGTCCGGCGCGGGCGATGCCGGTCACCGTGGCGCCGAAGCGGATCTTGTCGCCCAAGACGTCGGCAAGCGGCTGCAGGTACTGCTCGGCCCAGTCGCCGCCGGTCGGGTAGGTCGAGGCGTCCGGCCGGACCCAACCGGTCGGGGCCAGGAGCTTCTCCGCAGCCGGGTCGATGACCTCGCCCCAGGTGGAGAACAGGCGGACGTGCGCCCACTCGCGCACGGCGGCACCCGCGGTGGGGCCGGCTTCCAGGACGAGGGGTTCGAGGCCGCGCTCGACGAGGTGGGCGGCGGCGGCCAGGCCAATCGGGCCAGCTCCGATGACCACGACGGGCAGATGGTCGGTGGTGGGCGCGCTCACGAGATTCCCCTTTGTTTCGACATCCGTCAATATCTTGCGTTGCCTAGGATGGCAGCTGCATCGACAGGCGTCAACATAGACATTCATCGAATCTGAAGATCAAGGGGGCGCCGGTCGCTCCGGCGTCGGCCAGGCCGATGCCGAGACCTGGCGACGGCGAGAGCCGCGAGCCACATGGGTAGGGCTGCACTGACTACCGCCCTCGCTCGCTGGTTCGACATGTGTCAACATAGACGCATGTCGAATACGAAGGTGCTGCCGCTGCTGGAGCCCGAGGTCTCCGATGTCGTGGTGCCGTGTTGCCCGCCGCTCACCGAGCGGCCGCTGACCGCCGACGAGGCCGAGAAGACGGCCCGGATGTTCAAGGCGCTCGGCGATCCGGTGCGGCTGCGACTCTTCTCCTCGGTCGCTCGCACGAGGGCGGCGAGGCATGTGTCTGCGACATCTCCGACGTCGGCGTATCCCAGCCGACCGTCTCCCACCACCTGAAGAAGCTCAAGGAGGCGGGGCTGCTCACCTCCGAGCGGCGCGGAACATGGGTGTACTACCGGGTGGAGCCGTCGGTGATCGCGGCGATGGGACAGATGCTCAGCTCCCTGGGCTGAGGTCATCTCACGGGAAGCGGGTGAGACCGATGGATCAGCCGTCGGTGGACCGTCAGGCGATCCACGAGGACTTGGAGCGGGCCCGTACGGCCTTCCACGAGCTCCTCGACGCCACCGACGCCGACCTGCGCAGGCCCACCGAGGGCACCCGGTGGACCAACGGGCAACTGCTGTTCCACATGCTCTTCGGCTACGTCCTCATGCGGCCGCTGCTGATCCTGATGCGGATCTTCGGACGGCTGCCACGCGGCGCGAGCCGGGCCTTCGCCCGTGTCCTCGACGCAGGCACTCGGCCCTTCGACGTCGTGAACTATCTGGGCCCGCTCGGCGGTGCGAAGGTTCTCGGACGTCGCGGCATGGGGTCGGTGTTCGACCGCGTGATCGCCGGGCTGCACCGGCGACTCGACGCTGAGCAGGAAGCTCATCTCTCACTGGGCATGCACTATCCGACGCGCTGGGACCCGTTCTTCCGCGACGTCATGACGATCGCGGACCTGTACCGGTATCCGACCGAGCACTTCGAGTTCCACCGCCGCCAACTCACCCTGCCCGCCGGTCCGCAAGCAGCGCACTGATCTCACGGGCAGCCTCGCGGGCGGGCCGCCCGACGCCGATCAGAGTCGCCGAGGCCGGTCCGGTCCAGTCCCCGTAGCCCAGCAGGTGCAGGCGCGGCTCGTCGATCGCGCGGGTGCCCTCCACTGCGATGTGCCCGCGTCGGCCCCGGAGTTGGAGCGGGGCCAGGTGGGACAGGGCCGGCCGGAACCCCGTGCACCAGATGATCGCGTTGGCCTCCGATCGGGTGCCGTCGGACCACTCGACGCCGCCGGGGAGGACCCTGGCGAACATCGGGCGTGCCGTGAGCAGGCCCCGGTCGCGAGCCACACGCACAGGCGGTACGGCGACGATGTCGCCCAGCGAAGCCACGCCCCCGCTGTCCGTACGGCCCTCGTCGAGGGCGCGACGGCGGGCGGTGGCCGCGTCGAACAGGGCGCGGCCGTCGATGTCGTCGGCCAGGTAGCGGGGCGGGCGCTGGGTGACCCAGGTCAGCTGGGTGTCGTAGGCCAGGTCGGCGGCTATCTGAGCGCCGGAGTTGCCGCCCCCGACTACCACGACGCGCCGGCCCGTGAAGTCGTGCGGGCCGCGGTACTCCACCGTGTGGAGCTGGCGGCCCGCGAAGACCCCGCGCCCCGGGACGGCGGGGAGGAACGGCCGCCACCGCGTGCCGGTCGCGCTGATGACTGCGCGGGCGTGCCAGATGCCGGAGTCGGTCTCCACGCGCAGGAGTTCCCCGTCCCGGTGCACACCAGCCACCCGCACCGGGCGCTCGATTGGCAGCTCGTAGCGCTTCTCGTAGTCCCGCAGATACGCCACCACATGCTCCGCGTCCGGGTACTCCTCCCCCGCCTGCGGCGGCATGAGCCGGCCGGGCAGGGAGGAGAAAGCCGCCGGTGAGAAGAGGTGGAGTGAGTCCCACGTGTGCTGCCAGGCACCGCCGGCCGCGGCCTGGGCATCGAGGATGACGAAGTCCACGCCGAGTCGGCGCAGGTGGTAACCGGCAGCAAGGCCGGACTGGCCGCCGCCGATCACCACCACCTGCGTGCGACGACGGGTCATTCAGCCGACCGGCCGCGCACGAAGACGACCGCCACCAGTGCCAGACCGACGGCCCCGCCCACGAGCTGGGCGCCGATGAAGCCCACAAGCGAGCCCGGTGCGATGCCAGCGAAGGTGTCGCTGAAGGTACGGCCGATCGTCACCGCCGGGTTGGCGAACGAGGTGGAGGATGTGAACCAGTAGGCGGCGCCGATGTACGAGGCGACGGCCACCGGCGCGAACCGCAACTGATTCGTGCGGGCCAGGCCGAAGATCAGCAGGATCAGGCCGGCGGTGGCCACCACCTCGCCCAGCAGCAGATGACCGGCCGAGCGGTCGTGCGTGGACCACTCCACCAAGGGCTTGCCGAACATCGCGTCGGCCAGGATGGCGCCCGCGATCGCGCCCACGATCTGCGCGGGGACGTACACCGCGACCTCGCGGGCCGTGACACCGTCGCCGCCGCGTCGCGCGGTCCACCACTCGGCCAGCGTGACGACGGGGTTGAAGTGCGCGCCCGACACCGGGCCGAGCAGCAGGATCAGGATGCCGAGGCCGAAGACGGTGGCGATCGAGTTCGCCAGCAACTGGACCCCGACGTCTTGCGTGAGCTCGGTGGCCTGGATGCCGGAGCCGATCACGACGGCGACGAGGAGTGCCGTGCCGAGCAGTTCGGCCGCGGCCCGCGAAGTCAGCGGGGTACGGGGTGGGGTGGCGCCCGGCGCGGGTTGTGGCTCGCCGGCTATGGCGGCCTCCCCGGCTCTGTCGTGCTCGGCGGCCTCGGTGGCGGTCAACAGGACTCCTTCGGTGCGGTCGCCGTAGGGGCGGGGATCAGGGGCAGGACCGCTTGACGTTGTTCTCGGCGGTGGCGCGCGCGGTCTCCGCCAGGTCGGCGAACTGGCCCGCGAGGGAGGCGATGACGTCAGGCTTGAGCCGGTAGTAGGTGAACCGGCCGCAGGGCTCGGTCTCCACGACCCCGGCCTCGCGCAGCACCTTCAGATGGTTGGAGAGGTTGGTCTGTCTGGCCCCCGTCTCCTCGATCAGGTGCGTGCTGCAGAGCGTCTCCTTGGCCAGCAAGGTGACGATCTGGAGGCGGAGCGGGTCCGCGAGAACCCGCATCAGATCAGTGTCGACTGACGTCATCATGGGCTGATACTGTCACATCACTCCGAGCTGATACCAGCCCGGACTGAACCCTGGGACCCGCATCCCCACACCCGTGGGGCCCACGCCCCGAAGGGGTTTCCCATGACCGCATCCCCGCCGCCCGTCCTGCCCGACGAACGCCTCGCCTCCGGCATCGCGAGCCTGGCCCTGCGCTACCGCGGGCACTTCTCGCCGGAGACCATCCAGCGCCTCGTCATCGATTCCTACGAGCGTCTCGCCGAGCACGCTCGCGTCCGCACCCACCTGGTCGTGCTGGCCGAGCACCTCGCCACCGAGCGCCTCGACGCGCTCGCGCACATCGAGCGTGCTCCGGGCAGCGGCCTGCCCCGCGTGCTGTTCGTGTGCAGCCACAACGCCGGCCGCTCCCAGATGGCCGCTGCACTGCTCGCCCACCGCGCCCAGGGCCACGTCACCGTCTCCTCCGCCGGCACGCATCCCGCCGCCGAGGTCGAGCCGGTCGTCGCGCAGGTGCTCACCGAGGCCGGGGTGGACCTGGCGGACGCGTTCCCCAAGCCGCTGACCGACGAGGTCGTCCAGGCCGCCGACATCGTCATCACCATGGGCTGCGGGGATGCCTGCCCCGTACTGCCGGGCCGCCGCTACCTGGACTGGCCGGTCACCGACCCCGAGGGCGCCCCGATCGCCGTCGTCCGCGACATCCGCGACGAGATCGACGCCCACATCACCGAACTGCTCGACTCGCTGCCGAGCACCCGAACTCCGTAAGCACGTACACCTCGCACTCCTCGCACTCGCACTAAGGAAGAACCGATGTCCTCCAGCCCGCTCGCCTCCGTGCTCTTCGTCTGCGTCCACAACGCCGGGCGCTCCCAGATGGCCGCCGGATTCCTCACTCACCTCGCGGGCGACCGGATCGAGGTCCGCTCCGCCGGTTCGATCCCCGGAGACCAGGTCAACCCGTCCGCGGTGGAGGCCATGCAGGAGATCGGCGTCGACATCTCCGCGGCCCAGCCGAAGATCCTGACCACCGAGGCCGTCCAGGCGTCCGACTACGTCATCACCATGGGCTGCGGCGACGCCTGCCCGATCTTCCCGGGCAAGAAGTACCTCGACTGGGCCCTGGAGGACCCGGCGGGCAAGGGCGTCGAGGCCGTCCGCCCGATCCGCGACGAGATCAAGACGCGCATCGAGGCCCTGATCGCCGAGATCGACGCGAAGCAGGAGGCGTGACCTTCGTGAGCGACTCCGTCATACGCGAGGTCATCGTCATCGGCTCCGGCCCCGCCGGATACACCGCCGCCCTCTACACCGCCCGCGCCGAACTCAAGCCCCTCGTCTTCGGCGGCGCGATCTTCGTCGGCGGCGCGCTGACCACGACCACCGAGGTCGAGAACTTCCCCGGCTTCCCCGAGGGCATCGACGGCCCGGTCCTCATGGAGAACATGCGGGCCCAAGCGATGCGCTTCGGCGCCGAGATGATCGACGACGACATCGTCGAGGTCGACCTCACCGGCGACATCAAGACCGTCACCGACACCGCGGGCACCGTGCACCGCGCGAAGGCGGTGATCATCGCAACCGGCTCCGGCTACCGCAAGCTCGGCCTGCCGCGTGAGGACGAGCTGTCCGGCCGGGGCGTGTCCTGGTGCGCGACCTGCGACGGCTTCTTCTTCCGCGACCGCGACATCATGGTCGTCGGCGGCGGCGACACCGCCATGGAGGAAGCCACCTTCCTCACCCGCTTCGCCCGCTCCGTCACCGTCGTCCACCGCCGCTCCACCCTGCGCGCCTCCCAGGCCATGCAGAACCGCGCCTTCGCCGACGACAAGATCTCCTTCGCCTTCGACAGCGAGATCGCGGAGATCAAGGAAGCCGACGGCAAGCTCGCCGGAGTCGTGCTCCGCGACGTCTTCACCGGCACGACCCGCGACCTCGACGTGACCGGCCTGTTCATCGCCATCGGCCACAACCCGCGCACCGAACTCTTCACGGGCCAGCTGAATTTGGACAGCACCGGCTACCTGAAGGTGCAGTCACCGTCAACCCGTACGAACATCCCGGGCGTCTTCGGCGCCGGAGACGTCGTCGACCACACCTACCGGCAGGCCATCACCGCTGCGACGAGCGGCTGCGCGGCCGCGCTTGACGCCGAGCGGTACCTCGCCGCCCTCGCGGACGGCGATGACCTGGCCGTGCGCGGAGCGTCGCTCGCTGGCTGATCACCCACGAGATCGTTCACGTCGCCGCCGGCACGCATCTCCGTCGACTGCGGGGATGCGTGCCGGGTCTTGCCGAGGCCCTGGTACCCGACTTGCCCCTGCGGACCTCAGGGAGCTCTGCCCGCGTGGCCACTCAAAACAACCTGCACCTAAGGAAGTTGACATTGCGCACATGTACGTAAATGCCACGCACTTGGGCGGCCTTCGCGCCTAATCTCAATCCGTGACAACCGCCCCAGATGAAGATCAGTACCTCAGGCAGATCCTGACACTGCTGGAAGGTGCCAAGTCGTACGAGGCCCTCACCCAATCCAACTCCAAGGGCTGGGAAGTCCAACCGGGCAGCGCCCTCGCAGGCGACGACGCCAAGACCGACCCCTACCAGGTGTCGCACAACGTCTGGAATGCCCTCAGCGTCTCCGTCGACCACCTGCACTGCTACCGTTCCTCGCTCGTCGGCGAGCAGCAGGGGACCGACCTCCCGCTCACCCTGCACACGCACGCGCAGTACTCGCTTCTGCGGGGAGCGTTCGAGAACAGTGCCCGAGCAGTCTGGTTGCTCGCGCCGGCCAACCGGCTCGTTCGCGTACAGCGCCGCCTTTCCCTCCAAGCCGGCGAGTACCGCCACTCCGACCACATGCTGGAGCTGCTGAAGCAGCAGCCACGGCGACCGTCAGAGGAGCGGAAGCAACAGCTGACCGACCTGGTAGTGGCCGCGGGCACGGATCCCGGTGACGCCAAGAAGGCCCTGCGGTCCCCGGACTACAAGGACATCGTCCGCGAAGCCGGCGTGCAGTCGGCAATGGGAGCCGATCAGGCCGAGATCGTATGGAGCAGCTGCAGTTCTCTGGCGCACGGCGATGTCTACGGCACCCTGAGCATCCTGGAGCGCAACGTCATCGACACCCAGGGCCGCGTGAACCTCGCGCAGATCACGAGCTCCCCCCAGGTCCTGTGGTGGGCGACGGACCGGGCGGTCGCGATGATGCAGCGCGGCTTCGACCTCTTCAAGGAGAGGGCCACCTGTCACCGTTGAACCGGTGTTTCCGCATCCCACCACCCCCTCGCCGGATGCCCGATCCACACAGACGAAAGCCAAAGGTATGGACAGCACGACAGCCATTCGCGTAGGGCTACGGCACCGCCGTACGAGCCTGACAGACAAGACCAGGCTCAAGGACTCGACGTCCAGGAGGAAGACATTCGCCGCCGCGCTCCAGCAGTTCGAGGAACAGATGAGTGCAGCGAAGGTCGTCTCCGCAGCCACTCGTCCCATCAACCTCTACTACGGCCTCGTACAAGCCGGGCTCGCGATGACTGCCGCGCATGCACCAGGCACGTGGACGTTCAACAAGCACGGCCTGAAGATCCTCGATATGGAGCCGAGCATCCCCAACGTAAGTGTCAGACCCGACGGGGAAGGCGCCTTCCAGGCAGTGTCCGACGCCACGGGTTCCGAGCGAACGTCGGATGCGATCAGCCTCGGGGCTCTGTGGAACTCGATTCCCGAGCTCACCGAGGCGCCCCTTGAAGGGATGGTCAGCACCCCTGCAGTCGACTTCATCGCCGACCGGTACCCGTCTGTTCAGGACAACCTCGACAGGTGGTCGGGCAACCCGGCTCCCTCCGTCGAGTACTTACGAGCGTCCGTCTGCGTGAACGAGGAAATGCCTACTCCGAGGGACAGGAAAGCCTGGCTGGCGGCCTTCGTCCCGAAGTACCCGGGCCTCCAAGGCGCCGAGATATGGGGTAGCGAGGAGGAGGCTTTCAGGAAGATCCGCTCGCGGCGGTTCTCCATCGAGTTCTGCTGGCCGGCTCCCGAGCCAGCCATGGAGGAGGCAGAGATCGACGCCTTTTTCGACGCGAGAGCTCCCGCCTACCGCTTCATAGCCGACCGCTCCCTTCGGCCGTCGTTCGAGCCCACCAAGGCGCCCCCGACGCCTCTCATGTCCTGGTGGCTGCTCCTGTACAGCTTCTCGATGCTGTCCCGCTATCAGCCCCGCAAGTGGTCCGAGGCCCTGGACGTCGACAAGTCCAGCAGCGCAGCGGCTCTGGAGTACGCCTTGGACATCGCTCTTGAGGTCATCCCCCATCTCGTGCTTGAAGGACTGGACCATCAGCCGATTCTGCTCTCCAAGCCGATGGCCTTCTGAGGTCGTCAGGGCACATCCAGGGCACATGAGCCCGGGAAACGGCGTTGACCACTGAGAACTACGAAGAGGAGTTTCCGCAGGTCAACGCACAATTCACCGAGAAACCCCAGGTCAGCCCCCTCCCGCTCCCATTCGCTGCACGAGTGGCAGGACTTCAGCCACCGGCTGCACGAGGCCGGGCATCAGCCGTACTGCCTGGTGTGGCCCTGAGCCCGTACTGCCTTGTGTGGCTGAGCCCGTACTGCCCGGTGCGGTCCTGAGCCTTCTCACGCCTCACCGGCCTGCCCCGCCATCGCCGCCGCCCCACCCGTCGTCGCCGGTGCCCGGCACGGGCCGGCCGGGGCGGAGGCCGTGGTCGTGGGGGCCGGGCTGATCGCCTCCCCGGCCCGCTCGACCAGGGTCAGACGGGCCGCCGCCGTCTTGAACAGGGGCTGCTTGGAGACCGGGTCCCAGTCGGTGAGCGTCGTCTCGTTCGCCGCTCGGCCGCCGTCCTTGCCGGGCCGGTCGCCCTCCGCCGTGTCCCAGTAGCCGTAGTGGAACGGGACGAACACCATGCCGTCCCGGATGCCCGTGACCCGCAACCGCCCGCGCAGCGAGCCGCGTCGGCTGGTGACCTCGACCAGGTCGCCCTCCGCCACACCGTGCCGCGCGGCCTCCCCGGCGGAGATCTCCACCCACACCTCGGGCGCGGCGGCGTTCAGTTGGGGGACGCGGCCGGTCTTGGTGCGGGTGTGGAAGTGGTAGACGGTACGGCCGGTGTTCAGTTGCAGGGGGTAGGCGGCGTCCGTGGGTTCCTCCGGGGGCTCGTAGTCCGCCGGCCTCAGGACCGCCTTGCCGTCCGGGTTCAGCGCGCGGTAGTCGTCCTCCGTCATCGACTCGCCCGTCATCACGTCCTTGCCGTACGACTCGCAGGTCTCCGGCGCGGCCCAGGTGATCCCGTCGGTGTAGAGGCGTTCCGTGCCGTCGGGCGCCGCGCTGGTGCAGGGCCACTGGATGCCGCCCGCGGCGCGCAGACGGTCGTAGCTCAGGCCGGTGTAGTCGCAGGGGCGGCCGCGACTGCACTCCTGCCAGGCCCGGAACGCCGACTCGGGGTCGTGCCAGGGGATCAGCGGGCCGTCGTCCTTGTCGCGGAAGTCCATCCGGCGGGCGTAGTCCAGCAGGATGTCGAGGTCCGGGCGGGCGTCGCCGGGCGGGTCGACCGCCTTCTCGCAGAGGTGGACCGTGCGGTCGGTGTTGGTGAGCGTGCCGGTCTTCTCGCCCCAGGTCGCGGCGGGCAGGACGACGTCCGCGAACCGGGCGGTCTCGGTGAGGTAGAGGTCCTGGACGACCGTGAACAGGCCGTCGCCGCCCAGGATGTCGCGGATGCGGTGCAGCTCCGGCAGGGACACCGCGGGATTCGTGCCGGAGATCCACAGCAGCCGGATGTCGCCCTCCTCGGCCCTGCCGAAGATCTCCATCGCCGGGGTGGGCGGGGCGTTGTGCGGGATGCGGGACGGCTCGACGTTCCAGACCCGGGCGAGGTCGGCGACATGGTCGTCGTTCTGCCAGTTGCGGAAGCCGGGCAGGTCGCCGTCGGCGCCGCACTCCCGGGTGTTCTGGGCGGTGGGCTGGCCGTTCATCTGCAGCACCCCGCACCCGGGCCGGCCGAGCATGCCCCGGATCAGCTGGAGGTTGTTGACCTGGCAGGCGGCGGCCGTGGCCTGGTGGGACTGGTAGACGCCCTGGAGCACCGTGGACAGCAACCGCTCGGCGCCGCCCAGGAGCTCGGCCGCCTCACTGATCTTCCGTGCCGGTACGTCACAGATCCCGGCGGCCCGCTCCGGGGTGAACCCGGCGACCCGCGCGGCCAGTTCCTCGTAGCCGACGGTGTGGGCGTCGACGTAGGCGTGGTCGACGCGGTCGGTGCGGATGATCTCGTGCAGGAGGGCGTTCAGCAGGGCCACGTTCGTACCGGAGCGGGGCGCGAGGTGGACGGTGGCATGGCGGGCGACCTGCGTGGGGCGGGGGTCGACGCACAGCAGCCGGGGCGGATCACCGCCCGCCAGCCGGTCCAGGACCCGCATCCACAGCACCGGCTGGGTCTCGGCCATGTTGTGCCCGAACAGGGCGATGACGTCGGCATGGTCGACGTCCGTGTACGAGGCGGGCTGCCCGTCGCAGCCGAAGGTCTCCTTCAGCGACTCGGCGGCGGTCGCCGTGCACAGCCGGGTGTTGCCGTCGAGGTGGGGGGTGCCCAGGCCGGCACGGGCGATCACGGCGAGGGTGTAGTACTCCTCCAGGAACAGCTGGCCGCTGGTGTAGAAGCCGAGCGCGTCGGGTCCCCGCTCGGCCAGCAGCTGCCGGGTGCGGGCGACGATCCGGTCCATCGCCGTGTCCCAGTCACACGGGACGAGTTGACCGTCCTCCCTGATCAGCGGGGTGGTCAGGCGGTCCGGGGAGTGGTTGGCCTGCCAGCCGAACAGGTCCTTCGGCCCCAGCCGGCCGTGGTTGACCCGGTCCCCGGCCCGGCCGCGGACGCCGACGATCCGGCCGTCGGCGACCGCGACGTCCATCGCGTCCCCGTTGGAGTGCAGCAGCGATGCCGTCGGCACCCACCGCCGCACTCCGTCCGCGGTGACACCGGGCGCCAGGTAGGAGTCGACGCGCACCGGCCACGTACCGCCGCGGCCGTAAGGTGTGCGCTCGCCCCAGGGCTGCGCGATCCGGTCCACCTCGGGTTGCACGGGACTCAGCGCCTGATCACAGCGGGGACATGCCCGGGTCCTCGGGGCGGATCCGGCCGCGCCACCCGCCGCTTTCCGCGCTGCTCTCGACGTAGTCCTTGAAGCGGCGCAGGTCGCCGGAGACCCGGCGGTCGATCAGGCCGAGCGCGTCCGCGCCCTTCTCGGCCATGCCGGTGGGCTCGACGTCCATGGTCAGCTCCACCTTGGTGTGCATGTCGTCCACCCGCTCGAAGCGGACCGAGCCGCGCTGCTGGGTGTCGCCACCGACCGTGCGCCAGGTGATCCGGTCGTCGGGCAGCTGGTCGACGATCTCCGTGTCGAACTCGCGCCGGACGCCTCCGATGCTGGTGGTCCAGTGGTTGTGCCGGTCGTCGAGCTGAGTGACCTCGTCGACGCCCTCCATGAACTTCGGGAACTCCTCGAACTGGGTCCACTGGTTGTACGCCCGGTGCAGCGGCACCTCCACCTCGACCGCCTTCTTGACCGTGCTCATGAGTTCCTCCCTGTTCTTCGTTCTTCGGTTCCGTACGTGCACGGCGCCGAGTACCCGGGAGGCGTCGCCTCACCCCGACGGGGAACCCGGCCGGTGAGGAAACACGGGTGACGAAAGAGATGCCGATGAACGACCGCAGCGACCCCGACGACGTCGTGCTCTCCCCGCACGAACGCCTCGCCCTGAGCCGGATGGAGGCGGAACTGAGCGCCGACCGGCGCCTCACCCGCCGGATGGGCCACCCTACGAACCGGCGGCCGCGCCGCCCCGTCTCCCGCAGCTGGCTGCCGCTGTCGACGGCCGCGCTGCTCAGCGCCTCGGTGTCCCTCGTCGTCCTGGGCGTCCGCACCTCGGACCCCGCCGTCCTGTGGTGCTTCGCCGCGCTGTGGCCCCTCACCCTGCTCCAGGGATTCCGGCTGCTGTGCCGCGCCACCAGGGAAGGGGCCCGCCGGGAAAGGCGCGGCACACCGTGGCAGTGACCTCGGCGTCCGGACCGGGCGGTTCGCGGCGTACGGCACGACTGCGCACCAGCGACCTCCAGGCCCCCGGCATCACCAGGGTCCGCTGCGGGCGGGGCTTCCGGTACGTCGATCCCGGTGGCCGCGCCATCACGGACGCCGCCGAGAAGGAGCGCCTGCGCCGGCTCGTCGTCCCGCCCGCCTGGGAGGACGTGTGGATCTGCCCCGCACCCGACGGGCACATCCAGGCCACCGGCACCGATGCCGCCGGACGCCGCCAGTACCTGTACCACCCGCGCTTCCGCGAGCAGCAGGAGGCGGCCAAGCACCGGCACGTCCTGGAGGTGGTCCCCGCCCTGCCCCGGCTGCGCGAGCGTCTGGCCGCGGACCTCGCCGCCCGGGGCCTGTGCCGCAAGCGGGTGCTGGCCTGCGCGGCCCGCCTGCTCGACCTGGGGTTCTTCCGGATCGGCAACGACTCCTACCGCCGCGACAACGACACCCACGGGCTCACCACCCTGCTCCGCGAGCACGCCTCGTGCCGAAGCGGCGAGGTGTGCTTCGCCTACCCCGCCAAGAACAGCAAGGACGTGGAACAGTCGCTCGCCGAGGACGCGGTGTGCCGGACGGTACGCGCACTGCTGCGCCGCGGCAGCCGCGGCGGCGACCGCCTCTTCGCCTACTGGCAGGGCGGCGCCTGGCACGACGTGCACGCCGACGACCTCAACACCTACCTGCGCGACCGCGCGGGCACCGACCTCACCGCGAAGGACTTCCGCACCTGGCACGCCACCGTGCTCGCGGCGGTCGCGCTCGCCGTCGCCGAGCCCGTCGCGTCCGAGTCCCGCGCGGCCCGCACCCGCGCCGAGAACCGCGCCGTCCGCGAGGTGGCCGGCTATCTGGGCAACACCCCGGCCGTCTGCCGCGCCTCGTACATCAACCCCCGGGTCATCGAGCTCTACGAGCAGGGCCGCACCATCGCCCCCTGCCTGGACCGCCTCGGCGCGGACGTCCGCTTCGGCGAACCGGCCACCCAGGGAGCGGTCGAGGAGGCGGTGCTGCGGCTGCTGCGGGACAGCGATCAGCAACGAACACACGACAGGAGGCGGCCATGAACGCCGACGCAGGACTCCGGGGGTCGTACTGGCTCGAGACCGCCCCGCCCGGCGACCCCGCACCCCCGCCCACCGGCGATCTGAGCGTCGACGTCGCCGTGATCGGCGGCGGCATGGCCGGGCTGAGCACGGCCTGGGAACTGGTCCGGGAGGGCCGCGAGGTGGCCGTGCTGGAGGCCGGCCGGCTCGCCGCCGGGGTGACCGGCCGCACCACGGCCAAGCTGAGCGCCCTGCACACCCTCGTCTACGACCGGCTGCGCCGCACGCGCGGACCGGAAGGGGCACGGCTGTACGCCCTCTCGCAGACGGAGGCGATCCGGCACGCCGCGGAGACCGTGGCGGAGCTGGGCGTGGACTGCGACTGGGAGGAGGCGGCCGCGTTCACGTACGCCGAGGACGCGGACGCCGTCGCGGAGCTGCGGGCCGAGGCGGAAGCGGCGCGCGAGGCGGGCCTGGCGGCCTCCTTCGTCACCGACACCGACCTGCCGTTCCCGGTGGCGGGCGCGGTCAAGGTGGTACGCCAAGCCCAGTTCCACCCCCGCAAGTACCTGCTGGCGCTCGCCGAGGACCTGCGCAGGCGCGGTGGCACGGTGTACGAGGACACGCGGGTCGTCGCCCTGACCGAGGGCGAGCCGTGCGTCCTGACGACCGACGCCGGGGTGACGGTGCGGGCCAACGACGTGGTCGTCGCCACCCACTACCCCGTGTTCGACCGGGCCCTGCTCTTCACCCGCCTCTCCCCCCGCCGCGAGCTGGTCGTGGCCGGAACCATCGACGCGAGCCGCGCCCCGCGCGACATGTACATCACGACGGAGCAGAACACCCGCTCGGTGCGCAGCGCGCCCTACGGCGACGACGACGGCGTACGGCTGCTGATCGTCACCGGCGAGCACTTCACCCCCGGCACCGCGGACGTCGACAAGCGTTTCGCGCGGCTCTCGGAGTGGGCCGGCGACCGCTTCCCCGGGCTGGCCCTGACCCACCGCTGGGCGACCCAGGACAACGACTCCACCGACTCCGTGCCCCTCGTCGGCCCCCTCCACCCCGGCAGCGGGCACACCTACGTGGCCACCGGCTTCGGCGGCTGGGGACTGAGCGGCGGCATCATGGCGGGCCGCCTGATCACCGACCTGATGGCCGGCCGGGAGGTCCCGTGGGCGGGCCTGTACGACCCGCGCCGCCTCGGCTCCGTCGTCCGCGAGGGCGTGTCCTTCCTCAAGCACCAGACGCAGGTCGCCCGGCACTTCGTCGGCGACCGGCTGCCGCCCCTGTCGGGTCCGGCGCCGGAGGACCTCGCGCCGGGCGACGGCGCGGTGATGCGGGTGGGCGGCCACCGGTGTGCCGTGCACCGCGACGAGAACGGACGGCTCCAGGCGGTCTCGGCGAACTGCACCCACCTCGGCTGCGTCGTGGCCTTCAACCACGCCGAACAGGCCTGGGAATGCCCCTGCCACGGCTCCCGGTTCGCCCCCGACGGCAGCATCCTCCAGGGGCCCGCGGTACGTCCGCTGGAGCGGCGCGACCTCTGAGGACGACCGTTTTCCCGCGGCTCAGGAGGGAACTCGGCCGACAGCTCGACGAGACAGAGAGAAGTTGAACCGCCGTGACCGCGCCCACCGTCAAGAACGACACGTCCGACGCCCTACGGGTGGCCAAGACGGGCTGGAGGAAGGCCCGCACGCTCCGCGACAAGGGCGTACGCACCTGCCTCTCCCCCATCGACGACGGCATCCGCCCGTCCGCCACGGACACCAGCGGCGAGTGGAACATCGTCCGCGGCGACGACTGACCGGCCCCGCCGTCCGCACCACCGCCCCCACCCCCCTCACCCCCCCACCAGGACC
>MWJO01000050.1 GCA_002027195.1 Streptomyces sp. GKU 895
CCTTCGTCGAACGAGCACCGCTCGCACCCGCGTCAGCGGACCGCGTCCGGCGTCGACGACCGGCACCCGACGCGGGCTCCGAAAGCGATACGGACGAAGCAGCCTCGCCGGACCCTACGGCGGCCTCGGCCGCCTCGTCGGCTGCCATGCTTCCCGCGCCCGGCCTGTCCGGCCTGTCCGACCTGTTCGGCCTGTCCGACCGCCCCACGCCGGCCACGGAGTCGGCGGCTCCCACAGGCTCCGCCAGTCCCCTCTCCCCGCGTTCCGACCGCAGGCAACGGCGGATCGACTCCGGGTCCAGTCCCTCGTTGCAGGCCTGGTGGAGCAGGCGCGCGAAGAGGTAATCGGGGTCCGCGCCCAGGGCCATGGCCAGGGCCTCCCTCGCCTCCAACTGATCGCCGGTCGACCATGCGACCCAACCGGCGAGGGTCAGCGGCGCCGCCGCGTGTTCGCCGTACGGCCGACACAGCGTCGGGCGAGGGCTCGCCACAGCCGTAGGGCGGGACCTGCCGCGTCCCCTTCCATCCACTCGGCCGCGCGATCCCGGGTCGTGCGGTCCTGGAGGCCGAGGATCAGCGACGCGGCCTCGTCGTGGCCGAGCAGTTGGTCGTCACGGAGATCCGCGGTGAGGATGCCGGACACGGACGGCGCCTGCTCGAAGCGCCGCATGATCTGTTCGGCGAGCTCCAGGGTCTCCGCGGCCACACCGGCGCGACCGGCCTCGTCGAGGATCCTCGGGACAATGGCCATTCCCGCAGTGTCGAGGGCGATCTCCTGGGCCAGGGCGGCGGCGTTCTCCCAGGGCATCAGCCTGGCCCGCAACTCCCGCAGGGTGCCGCGCACTTGAAGGCCCGCGTAGGTGGCGGCCGCGGCCAGCACCGACGTGCCCGGCAGGCCCATGGACTGCCCTTCGGGCGGGCAGCACGCCTCGCTCACGCAGCAGTAGGACCAGAAGCGGCCGTCGGAGATGCACAGCGCCTCGATCACCGGCACGTCGCGGCTGCCGCACTCGACGCGCAGTTGCTGGGCGAGCGGCCGGAGTCGTTCCATCACTTCCCGGCCGGACTCTCCCCGGCCCGGCTCCTGGCAGAGGTAGGCGACCATCTGGTCGGCCGGGCTCCTCTGCGCTCGCTGCCGGTGACCAGTCCGTGGGCCAACTGCCGGGCCACGGCGGGCCAGTCGTCGGCGTTCGCGGGAATGCCGAGCCGGGCCCGGCCCCCGAAGCGGCCGCGTCCGTCCTTGTCGCGTAGGGCGACCAGGACGATGCTGTCCTCCGGCCGGTAGCCGAGCAGATAGGGCAGGGCGTCGGCCAGTTCGGCCGGGGTGCGCAGGGTCACCTGTTCGTCGCCGTGGCCGTCGTACGCGAGGGAGTCGACGCGTTCCGCCTGCTCCGGGCAGTCGTCTCGCTCACCGGACTTCTTGCGGGTGCTGCTTCCCGTCGCCTCGCCGCTTGCGGGAGCCGTGGAGATGTCTGCGCCGGATGCCGTGGTTTCAGCGGTTCCGTGGCTTTCAGGGGATCCGGTCGTTTCGCCGTGGTTCGTCATGCCCAGACGATCTCGCGAATCGCGGGATTCCGCTTTCGCCTGTGGATAACTCGGGCCAGGGACACGTCAATTCAACTCCGGCCAGCGGCACGTCGATCCGCCCTGTCTCACCACTGACCCTCTTCCGATCTGCGCACGCGAGGCGTGGCCTCCGGCGACACGACTCAGCCCGCCGCAGCAAGCACCAGAGGCAGCACCCGCTCGCTTCCGGCCCGGAGAAGCAACCGGGCCGCGACCGCCAGGGTCCACCCGGAGTCGGTGTAGTCGTCCACGAGCAGGACGGGGCCGGGCGTGCGGGCCAGCGCTTCGGCGAGCTCGTCGGAGACGGCGAAACTGCCGGACAGCGCCCTGAGCCGCTGGGCCGAGTTGCTGCGCCGGGCCGCATGCGCACCCCCCGGGCCCGTGTACGTCAGTGTGCCCAGGAACGGCAGGCGGCCGATGCCGGCGATGCCCTCGGCGAGGGAACCCACCAGGCGGGGGCGGGCCAGGGACGGTACGGCGACGACGCCCACCGGCCGGGCGGCGGCATCCGCGGCGCCGGAGGCCCACCCGCCCGGCGAGCGCGCCCAGTCGGCGAGCACAGCCACCGCGGCCCGCAGCACGTCGTCGGGGACCGGGCCGTCGGGAGCGTCCTCGGCCAGCAGCGGGCGCAGCCGGTTGCCCCAGCCGATGTCGGAGAGGCGCCCCAGGGCGCGCCCGGTGGAGCACTGCTCCTTGGCCGGGATGCGGCCCTTGAGGTCGATGCCCAGCGCGGGCATCCCGGTCGGCCACATCCGGCGTGGTTCGACCTCGACGCCCGGACGGTCCAGCTCCTTCGTCGCCGCCGTCAGCGTCTCCGTCGAGACGGACGTGTCGGCCCAGGGGCCGGCGCAGTTGTCGCAGCGGCCGCAGGGGGCCGCCCCTTCGTCGTCCAGCTGGCGGCGCAGGAATTCCATCCGGCACCCGGCCGTGCTCACGTAGTCGCGCATGGCCTGCTGCTCGGCCGCGCGCTGTCGTGCGACCCAGGCGTACCGCTCGGCGTCGTACACCCATGGCTCGCCGGTGGCGATCCAGCCGCCCTTGACGCGCTTGACGGCCCCGTCGACGTCGAGGACCTTGAGCATGGTCTCCAGCCGGGTGCGCCGGAGGTCCACGACCGCCTCCAGGGCTGGCACGGACAGCGGCCGGCCCGCCTCGGCCAGCGCCGCGAGGGTCTGGCGGACCTGTGCCTCCGGGGGGGAAGGCGGTGTCGGCGAAGTAGCGCCAGATGGCCTCGTCCTCCTTGCCCGGCAGGAGCAGCACATCGGCGTGGGCCACACCGCGTCCCGCGCGGCCGACCTGCTGGTAGTAGGCGATCGGCGAGGACGGCGAGCCGAGATGGATGACGAAGCCCAGGTCCGGCTTGTCGAAGCCCATGCCCAGCGCCGAGGTCGCGACGAGCGCCTTCACCCGGTTCTCCAGCAGGTCGGTCTCGGCCTGGAGCCGGTCGGCGTTCTCCGTGCGTCCCGTGTAGGAGGCGACCTGGTGGCCTCGCTGTCGCAGATGGGCGGTGGCCTCCTCGGCGGCGGCGACCGTGAGCGTGTAGATGATTCCGGAGCCCGGCAGCTCGTCCAGGTGCTCGGCGAGCCAGGCCAGGCGGTGGGCCGCGTCCGGCAGCCGGACCACGCCGAGGCGCAGGCTCTCCCGCTCCAGCGGGCCGCGCAGCACCAGTGCCTCCCCTGCGCCGGTGCCGAGTTGTTCGGCCACGTCCGCGGTGACGCGCGCGTTGGCCGTCGCGGTGGTGGCCAGCACCGGAACCCCGGGGGCCAGCTCGGTGAGCATCGCCCGCAGCCGACGGTAGTCGGGCCGGAAGTCATGCCCCCAGTCGGAGATGCAGTGCGCCTCGTCGACCACCAGCAGACCGGTCGTGGCCGCCAGCTTGGGCAGCAACTGGTCGCGGAAGTCGACGGAGTTGAGGCGCTCGGGGCTGACCAGGAGCACATCGGTCTCGCCCCGCTCCACCTCCTCGTGGATGGTGTCCCACTCCTCGGGGTTGGCCGAGTTGATGGTGCGCGCCCTGATCCCGGCCCGCGCCGCCGACTCCACCTGGTTGCGCATCAGCGCCAGGAGCGGCGAGACGATCACCGTCGGGCCCGCGCCGCGTCGGCGCAGCAGCGCGGTGGCGACGAAGTACACCGCCGACTTGCCCCAGCCGGTGCGCTGCACCACCAGCGCGCGCCGTCGGTCCTCCACCAGCGCCGCCACCGCCTGCCACTGGTCCTCACGCAACCGCGCGGAGCCGTCCGGGCCCCGACCAGTTCGGCGAGGACGGCATCGGCTTCGGCACGGAGCTCCAGGTTGTCCATGTCTCCATGCAACCCGATGGCACTGACAATCGGCCACTTCACAACGCGTGACACCGGGCATCCCGTGCGTCAGGCACGCGCGTGTGTCTGGCGTCGCAGGGTGAAACACCGGGTAGGGATATAAACCACACACCGTCAGATACCGGTCGGTGGCCCCAATTGCTCGTTGCCGCATTCAAGTTCGACAGGAAGAATTGAACTCCGCTCCCCGCACGGCTCGCCCGTGGTCCGGTAGGGCTCTGCTGCGGCGTGCGTTCCCCCGAATCCGACCCCGCCCGCAGTGTGGGCGCGTAGCCGAAGGGAGGACCGTGACCTTCGGATTCGCT
Source organism: Streptomyces sp. GKU 895 (assembly GCA_002027195.1). Lineage (GTDB taxonomy): Bacteria > Actinomycetota > Actinomycetes > Streptomycetales > Streptomycetaceae > Streptomyces. Next base: position 4,195 of record MWJO01000050.1, read on the forward strand.
CCGTCCTCGGCGGCATCCACGTCGACGTCTGCCGACCTGTCCGCCGCATCCAACCCGCTCACCCGTCTGCTCGAACCCGCGGAGTGGGCCGCAGCCGGGATTCCCCTGCTGCGCAATCCCCGCGAGGTCGTCAGCGGACTGCACTCCCGGCATCGTCCGACGACCGCGACGGCGATCGTCGCCGTCCTCGATGCGGACGAACGGCTGCGCGCGAGCGCCTCGTTCACGCGCCGCCCGGCACCGGCCGACGGTTGGATGTTCCGCAACGCGCTGCTCGCCCAGCTGCGCCGGGTCATCCCGCACGACCTGCGCCGCCGCACCCCCGTGCGTACGGCCGTGCTGATGTACTGCCGTGACGGCGACGCGCGTTGGACGGAGGAGGACGCGCGTGGATGTGGGGGCTGCGCGACGCCTGCACGCTGCACGGGCTGCGCTGCGGCGCCTACATCACGCTCACCCGCGACGGCTGGCAGGTTCTCGGTGAGGGCCGCGGCGGCCGCCGGCCCAACTCCACGTCGGCGCCGGAACCTTTCGCCCTGTCCGAGGCACCGCCCCCGCTGCCGCGCACCGGCGGTGCCGCGTCAGAGGTGCTGCGCCGCGCGGCAGCCCGCTGAGACTCCGGAAGGTGCCCTGAGGCGCCTTCCGGTACGACCGACCGGTCGCCCCGTCCACGACATCCACCGACGGGGGTGCCGGGGCCATCACGGGCTCGGCACCTCGACGCCGATGCACGGGATCACTCGGCCCAGCCGTACGTTCATGTCGTACGGCGTCGTACGACATCGCAGGCGAACGTGCGGCGTCGCAGGACGTCGTACGGTGTGAAAGTCGCGCATGCGAGAAACCCGAGCTCACCGGGCGGCCGCGCAGGCCCGATCACCCCCCGCTCACCGCGAGTGAGGATGGAGCTTTCCCGGAGCTGTCGCCGGACTCGGGCCGCACCGATCCCGTGCACCGCAGGGAAGCACTCAGCCGCGCCGAAGCCGACCTGCGCGAGGGCACGCGCACGGACCGCTCCCAGGCGCCCGCGCACGACAAACCCCCCACCGTGCAGGAGCCGCCGCTGCGGTCCCCTCGTCACCCCGGCGTTCCCCCCGGCTTCACCGGTACGGGCTCAGACGCCCGCGCCCAGCACCGAGTTGATCTGCTGCGGGTCGCCGCAGACGATCAGCAGAGCGCCGGCCCGGCTGTGGGCCAAGGGCAGAACGGTGGCGGCAACGGTGTCGGCACCGCCATTGACGGCGACCACGACGACGGGGCGGGCAGCGGCACGGCCCGCGGCGTCGGCGTCCAGGTAGAAGACGTCGTCGCCCGCGTCGTGCTGGGCCCAGTAGGAGGCTTCTCCGAAGGACAGCTCGTGGGTGGCCCACGGGTGCTGCTCGCCGGTGGTGATCACCAGCACGTCACCGGGGGCACGGCCCGAGTCCAGGAGCAGGTCCACGGCTTCCTCGGCGGCGTCGAGCGCACCGTCGGCGGAGGCCGGGATCAGCTGGATCTGCGGGTCACCGGGGCCGGCGGCGGCGCGGGCGCCGGGCCCGACGGTCCGGGCTTGGCGGCCACGTCATGCGGCGCACGCTGCACCGGAGGCGTGGGGCGGAGGGGCCGGACGACCGGACGCGGGTGCGCCGCGGCCGGGGCCGGCACGGGCGGGGTCGGCGCGGTGCGGCCACTGGCCGGAGTGCGCGGGACCTGGGCACTTCGTGAATCTGAGGCTCCTCGGGAAGGAGAGGCATGAGCTGACTTTTATCAAACATTGGTGCGGTTCGCGTCGGCGGGTGGCACATAAGTGCGAGCGGAACGATCAGAAGTCGAAGCCGAGCTGGCCCTCGATCTCCGGAACGCGTCCGTCCGCCCAGCTGCGGACCTTCTTGAGGTGCCGCCACTGGGGCAGCGCATCAAGATACGCCCACGACAGCCGGTGGTACGGGGTGGGTCCCCGCTCCTCCAGCGCGGCCTTGTGCACGGGTGAGGGATACCCGGCATTGTCCGCAAAACCGAAGTCTGCATGGTCGATACCCAGTTCGGCCATCATTTTGTCGCGCTGAACCTTGGCGATCACCGAGGCCGCCGCGACCGCCACGCACGACTGGTCGCCCTTGATCACCGTACGGACCCGCCACGGGACCCCGAGATAGTCGTGCTTGCCGTCGAGGATCACCGCCTCGGGACGGACCGGCAGGGTCTCCAAGGCGCGGACCGCCGCCAGACGCAGGGCGGCCGTCATGCCGAGCGCGTCGATCTCCTCCGGAGAGGCGTGCCCCAGGGCGTACGAGGTCACCCACGTCCGCAACTCCTCGGCAAGCTCGGTGCGTCGCTTGACGGTGAGCAGCTTGGAGTCGGTGAGGCCTTGAGGGGGCCGGCGCAGTCCGGTGATCGCCGCGCAGACGGTGACGGGGCCGGCCCACGCACCGCGCCCCACCTCGTCGACACCGGCAATGACCTTGGCTCCGGTCGTGGCGCGAAGGGAGCGCTCGACGGTGTGTGTAGGCGGTTCGTACGGCATGGCGCCCTTAGCGTACGCCGCCTGGATCACCCGGCGACACCCTGGTTCCTCGAGTGGCGTCACGGTGGGCCCGATGCCCCCTCGGCCGGCGGCCCGACGGCCGTCGCAAGGCCCCCTCAGTCACCGCTCGGCCGCAGCAGCGGAACCATGAACTGGTCGATCATCTCCTGCAGCTCCTGGTCACTCCATTCGCTTCCGCTCATCTTGGAGCGGTACATCATCATCGCCGGGATCGCGTCGAAGACATACCTGTTGGCGGCATCCGCGCGGACCTCTCCCCGCTCGATTCCGCGAGTGATGACCTTCCCGAGCAGCCTGAGGGTCGGCTCCACGACCCCTCCGAAGATCACACCGTGGAAGCGCTCCGCCTGAGCTTCATCGCATTCGTGAATCACTGCGCGGAGCGCGAAGCCGGGACGCGAATACATCGCGTCGCGCGCCTGCCGACAGAGCGCGAGGAGGTCCTCGCGGAGCCCTCCAAGGTCCGGCGCCTCCTCGATCAGCGGCAGTCCGGCCTTGAGCGCGTCCGCGACGAGGTCCTCCTTGGAGGGCCAACGGCGGTAGACCGCGGCCTTGCCGGTCTGGGCGCCCGCGGCGACACCCTCCATGGTGAGGCCCTTCCAGCCGACCGTGCTGAGCTGCTCCAGCGCGGCGTCGAGGATCGCGCGTTCGAGCACGGCGCCGCGCCGACGGAGGGAGGCCGCCTGAGCGGGGGCGGCCGTCCAGCGCGAGGTAACCATCTGAGTTTCTCCAGCGAGCAGGGGAAGCGGGGATTCCGGGGACAGGGGAAGGACGCGCGACGACGACGGGGGGACACGCCGCACACCCACAATCTAAGTGAACGCTTGCGTTCACTATGGAGGACTCACTACCGTGGACGCGACAGTGAACGCGAGCGTTCACTAACGCACTTGTGGGGGACCCATAGTGACAACCTCTCAGTTGATCAAAGATCAGAAGCCAGGTGCGGCGCGCCGGGAAGGACACCCAGGCATCGCGCTCGCCGTCATCGCGGCCTGCCAACTCATGGTGGTACTCGACGCGACGATTGTGAACATCGCACTCCCGCACATTCAAGACGCTCTGAAGTTCAGCACCACCGACCTCACCTGGGTCGTCAGCGCCTACACGCTCACCTTCGGCGGCCTGCTCCTCCTGGGCGGCCGCGCCGGCGACATCCTCGGCCGACGGCGGGTGTTCACCGCCGGCATCCTGCTGTTCACCTTCGCCTCGCTGCTCGGCGGACTCGCCCAGGAACCCTGGCAGTTGCTGGCGGCGCGCGTCCTTCAGGGCGTCGGTGGCGCGATCGCGTCGCCCACGTCGCTGGCCCTCATCACCACCACGTTCCCCGAAGGCCCCGAGCGGAACCGGGCCTTCGGAGTCTTCGCCGCCGTCTCGGCGGGCGGCGGCGCGATCGGACTGCTCGCGGGCGGCATGCTCACCGAATGGCTCGACTGGCGGTGGGTGCTCTTCGTCAACGTGCCGATCGGTGTCCTGATCGCCGTTCTCACGCCGCTGTACATCAGCGAGTCCGAACGGCACACCGGCCGCTTCGACATCGCCGGAGCACTGACCTCGACGGCCGGCATGGCTTCGCTCGTCTACGGCTTCATCCGCGCGGCGGACGAGGGCTGGCGGGACGGCCTGACGATCGGGTCCTTCGCCGCGGCGGTCGTCCTGCTGCTGTCCTTCGCGTTCATCGAGACGCGCGCGAAGGAACCGATCACCCCGCTGCGGATGTTCGCCGACCGCAACCGCTCGGGCACGTACGTGATCATGCTGAGCCTGGCCGCGGCGATGTTCGGCATGTTCTTCTACATCGTCCTCTTCGTCCAGAACGTGCTGGACTACACCCCGATCGAGGCGGGCCTCGCCTTCCTTCCGGTCACGGTCGTGATCGCGCTCGGCGCGGGGCTGTCGCAGCGGTTCCTGCCGGTGCTCGGTCCCAAGCCGTTCATGCTCGTGGGCTCGGCCCTCGCGGTGATCGGTCTGTTCTGGCAGACCCTGATCAGCTCCGACAGCACGTACGCCGGAGGCGTACTCGGCCCGATGCTGGTGTTCGGCTTCGGCATGGGCCTGAACTTCGTCACGCTGACCATCACCGCGGTCTCCGGGGTCGCCCAGCACGAGGCGGGCGCGGCATCCGGACTGCTCAACGCCACGCAGCAGGTGGGCGGGTCGCTCGGCCTGTCCATCCTGACCACCGTGTTCGGCTCGGCCAGCAAGGACGAGGCGGAGAAGCAACTGCCCCACTTCATGGCCGACGGGACGGCGGAGCAGAAGGCGGAGTTCGCCAAGACGCACCAGCTGCCCGCGCCGTGGGGCCACGAGGTGCTCGCGCAGGGCATCTCGACGGGATTCGTCGCGGCGGCCGCGATGGCCGTACTCGCCCTGGCCACCGCTTGGCTGGTCATCCGGGTCCGCAAGAGCGACCTGGAAGCCCTCGCGGGCACGGCGGGTCCCGGGCTCGGCTGACCGGAGAGAGCTCACGCAGAGCCGTGGATGGCCGGCCCCGGACCTCCCCCGCACGACAAAGGGCGAGAACGCCGGTCCGGTCATCCACGCAGCGAGGGCCAGCAGACCCACCAGAGCCCACATCCCGTACATGTCACCCCCCCGCCGCCCCCCGTCACGACACCTGGCCGCGTGTGCCCATGGATCACACAGCGGATACCACGACAACGCACGATCGGTTACGCAGAGTTCCCACCCTGCACGGAGAGTTTTCGTCGCACCGGGTGATCGGCCGGACCCGCCCATCGGACGGAGATCGACACCGCTGCCGCGCGGGGCCGGCTCAGCCGGGCACCGCCATCCATTCCGGCAGCGCCTCGGTCCGCCCCACCCACTCGGCAGGCGGCGCTCCCGCCTTCCCCGAGGCGACGATGCCGCCCACGATGGCGCAGGTCGTGTCCACGTCCCCACCGACCTGGGCGGTCGACCAGAACGCCTCCTCATAGTCACCGAGAGACCGGGCGGCCGACCAGATCGCGAACGGCACCGTGTCATGAGCCGTCGTACGCCGTCCGCAGCCCAGCACGGCCGCGACGGTGCTCGCGTCGCCGTAGTCGAGCATGTCCCTGGCACGGCGCAGACCCGCGCCGACGGCGGACTTCGGGACGAGCGCGACGACCCCGTCGAGGAGCTCCTCCGCAGTGGGCGGGCCACTGGGGGCCGCGACCAGCGAGGCCGCCGCGGCGACCGCCATGGCACCGACCACGGCCTCGCGGTGCTGGTGCGTGGGGTAGGCGGAGATCTCCGCCTGGTGGGTCGCCTGCTCCGGGTCGTCCGCGTACCAGGCGCCCAACGGGGCGATCCGCATCGCGGCGCCGTTGCCCCAGGACCCTTGTCCGTTGAAGAGTCCGGCGGCGAGCTCACGCCAGTCGCCGCCCTCGCGGACCAGTCGCAGGAGGCGATTGACCGCCGGGCCGTAGCCGCGGTCGAAGTCGTGGTGATGGGCGAAGGACTGCGCGAGCGCGTCCTGGTCGATGCGGTGGTGGGCGGCCAGGACGGCCACCACGGAGCAGGCCATTTCGGTGTCGTCCGTCCACTGCCAGGGCTCGGACGGCAGCTCGCGGCGCTTGAGCAGCGGGTAGTTCACCGGCACGAAGAACTGTGAGCCGAGCGCGTCCCCCACCGCGAGCCCGCGCAGGCTGGACAGGGCGCGGTCCAGGCGCCTGTCGGGAGAGGAGTCAGCGGTCATCGCTCTGCCACTCTATCCGGTGATCCCGTACGGTTCCGGATCTCGCCAGCGGTCAAAGGGCCGGTCAAGGGCGTACCGGCCGTCGTCACCGAGAACGAGCATCCGCATCTCGGCGTTCCCTGGATTCGACAGCGACTCGAATTCCGCCACGCTCCAGTGGAACCAGCGCATGCAGAACAGGCGCATGGCCAGGCCATGGGTCACCAGCAGGACGTTCGGTGGATGGTCGGGGGCCTCGAAGCTGCGGAAGAGACTCTCCAGGAATCCGCCGACCCGGTCGTAGACATCGGCGCCGGACTCACCCTGAGCGAAGCGGTAGAAGAAGTGACCGTACGCGTCCCGATAGGCCTTCTGCAGCTGTACGTCGTCGCGGTCCTGCCAGTTCCCCCAGTCCTGCTCGCGCAGTCGCGGCTCCTCACGCACGCGTACCTGCTCGGGGTCGAGGTGGAAGGCGCGGAAGGTCTCATGGGTGCGGCGGTACGGCGACACGTAGACGCTGACGCGTTCGCGGCCGAATATCTCGCGCAGCCGTTTTCCCGTCTCCTCCGCCTGCTGCCAGCCCCGCTCGGTCAGCGCCAACGCGTGGTCGGGCTCACGCTCGTACACGGTGTCATCAACATTGCCCGTTGACTCGCCGTGCCGGACAAGGACGATGCGCCGTGGTCGTGCCATGCCAAAACCCTAGATCGGGTCAGGCCTGAACGAGCACCCGTACGGCCTCCATACGGCGTAGGTCACACATTTCCTGCACCACAGGCCTCACAACGACTCACGCGCGGCGCGTCCGGATCTCAGACCGTCCAGGTCGGTTCGAGCTCCACGATGTCTCCGGTGAGTGCGGCCACGTCGGCCTCGAGCTGGGCCCGCAGAGCCAGCCGCTCGACACGTTCCGTGCGGTACTTGCCGTGCTCGGCGGCCGACTTCCACATCGACAGGACGAGGAACTCGTGGCCCGGTGCCTCGCCGAACAGGCCGCGGATCATGCCGGGCGAGCCGGCCATCGCCGGGTTCCAGACCTTCTCCTGCATCAGCGTGAAGTGCTCGGCCCGTTCCTCGTGGACCCGGCAGTGCGCGACGCGCACCAGGTCGGCGTCGGTGAAGCGCGGCTCGAAGCCCGTCTTCACGTCGAAGCGATAGTCGAAGAGCTTGACCTGCGCGTCCTTGAACGTGCCTGACTGTGCGGATGCCAGCCGGTCGTGGGAGCGGGCCATGAAGGAGTCGTAGAACGAACGGCTCTCCCAGAAGGAGAAGATGTGCGCCACTCCGGTCCGCCCCCGGCTCCAGCCTCCGCCCTGTCCCCGAAACCCCGGCTCACCGAGTAGCCCCGCCCACTTTCGCTGCCCCCGCTCGAAGCCGCGGCGGTCCACCACGGTGCAGCGAATCCACTTGACCAGCACCGCGCCATCGTAAGGCCAGGCAGCGTGGCGTCGGTCACGCTCCGGCGTAGATCTCTCCCGCGCGGGGTGGCGAGCGCGTGGCAGGATGGACAACCGGCCCTGACCTCAAGGCAGTTCGGGCCGCGACACACGGGGAAGGGGAAGCCTGGTGAACGGCCTCAACAAGGGGATCCGCAAGGTCGAAGTCGCGCTGAAGTGGGACCCGAGTCCCGCGGGCCACGCGGCCACCGACCTCGACATCGTCGCCGCGCCCTACCCGGCGAGCGACCCGTACGGCCCCCCTGGTTACGTGGTGCACTTCGACAGCCGCTCCCCGGACGGCACCATGTACCTCAACCGGGACAGCAAGGACGGCAAGGGCTTCGGCTGGGACGAGGTCATGACGCTGGAGCTCGACCGGCTCGACAGCCGGTACGCGCGCGTGGTGGTCGGCGTCGTCATCCAGCAGCGTTCCGAGGAGCGTACGTTCGTCGGCGTGGCCAACCCGGGACTGCGCATCCGTGAGGGCTACACCGTCCTGACCGAGGACAACTTCGGCACGGTGCTCGGGGCCACGGCGGCGACCGTCGCGGAGTTCGTCCGGGACGGCTCCGGGACCTGGGAGTTCCGTCCGGGAATCCATGGCTTCGAGGACGATCCCGCGGGGTTCACCTCGGCCATGGGGAAGGCGCATCAGCCCTGACCTCGCGGTCGGCGGACACGCAAGAGCACGCCGTCACGCAAGAGCACGCCGACATGCAAGGGGCGGTGGAACCGGAACCGGCCCCACCGCCCTCACATGTCACTCACGCGTGAGCGATCAACTGCAGCCACTGGTCGAGCCGCAGCCCTCGCAGATGTAGCAGGAACCGGCCCGCTGCATCTTCGTACCGCAGGAGAAGCACAGCGGGGCGTCGGCCTGGATGCCCAGCTGCATCTCCACCAGCTCGGCGCTGGTGTGGGCCTGCTTCGGGGCGGGCTTGGCCGCCTCGACCTCCGCCTTGGGCGTGGCGACGGCCTTCAGCTCCTGAGCGCGCGGCGCCGACTGGGCCAGGCCCTCGACGTCGACCTCGTCCTCGGTCGGCTCGTAGGAACCGGTCTCGAGGTGACGCTGACGCTCCTCGGCGGAGTGGATGCCGAGCGCGGAGCGCGTCTCGAACGGCAGGAAGTCCAGCGCCAGGCGGCGGAAGATGTAGTCGACGATCGACTGCGCCATCCGCACGTCCGGGTCGTCCGTCATGCCGGCCGGCTCGAAGCGCATGTTCGTGAACTTCGAGACGTACGTCTCGAGCGGCACGCCGTACTGCAGACCGACCGAAACCGCGATGGAGAAGGCGTCCATCATGCCCGCGAGGGTGGAGCCCTGCTTCGACATCTTCAGGAAGACCTCGCCGAGACCGTCGTCCGGGTAGGAGTTGGCGGTCATGTAGCCCTCGGCGCCGCCGACCGTGAAGGACGTCGTGATGCCGGGACGGCCCTTGGGGAGGCGCTTGCGGACCGGGCGGTACTCGACGACCTTCTCGACCGTCTCGCGGATGGTCGCCTCGGCCTTGGCGGTGACCTCGGCCTTCTCCTTCTCCTTGGTCTTGGCGGAGAGGGGCTGGCCGACCTTGCAGTTGTCGCGGTAGATGGCGAGCGCCTTGACGCCCATCTTCCAGGCCTCGAAGTAGATCTCCTCGACCTCCTCGACGGTCGCCGATTCCGGCATGTTGACCGTCTTGGACAGGGCGCCGGAGATCCAGGGCTGGATCGCGGCCATCATGCGGACGTGGCCCATCGCGGAGATGGAGCGCTCGCCCATGGCGCAGTCGAAGACCTCGTAGTGCTCGTGCTTGAGGCCGGGAGCGTCGACGACATTGCCGTGCTCGGCGATGTGGGCGACGATCGCCTCGATCTGCTCCTCCTGGTAGCCCAGGCGGCGCAGGGCCTGCGGGACGGTACCGTTGACGATCTGCATCGAGCCGCCGCCGACCAGCTTCTTGAACTTGACCAGCGCGAGGTCGGGCTCAAGGCCGGTGGTGTCGCAGGACATGGCGAGACCGATGGTGCCGGTCGGAGCGATGACGGACGCCTGCGAGTTACGGAAACCGTTCTTCTCACCGAGACGCAGCACGTCCTGCCAGGCCTCCGTGGCGGCGGCCCAGATCGGCGTGTCCAGGTCGTCCATGCGGACGGCCTTGGTGTTCTCGTCGGCGTGCTGCTTCATGACGCGCAGGTGCGGCTGCGCGTTGCGGGCGTAGCCGTCGTACGGGCCGACGACCGCGGCGAGTTCGGCGGAACGCCGGTACGACGTGCCGGTCATCAGGGAGGTGATGGCGCCGGCGAGGGCACGGCCGCCGTCGGAGTCGTAGGCGTGACCGGTCGCCATCAGCAGGGCGCCGAGGTTGGCGTAGCCGATGCCGAGCTGGCGGAACGCGCGCGTGTTCTCACCGATCTTCTGCGTCGGGAAGTCCGCGAAGCAGATGGAGATGTCCATCGCGGTGATGACGAGCTCGACGACCTTGGAGAAGCGCTCGACGTCGAAGGACTGGTGGCCCTTGCCGTCGTCCTTGAGGAACTTCATCAGGTTCAGCGAGGCGAGGTTGCAGGACGTGTTGTCCAGGTGCATGTACTCGCTGCACGGGTTCGAGCCGTTGATACGGCCGGACTCCGGGCACGTGTGCCAGTGGTTGATGGTGTCGTCGTACTGGATGCCCGGGTCGGCGCAGGCCCAGGCGGCCTCGGCCATCTTGCGGAACAGGGCCTTGGCGTCAACCTCTTCGATGACCTCACCGGTCATCCGCGCGCGGAGGCCGAACTTGCCGCCCTGCTCGACGGCCTTCATGAACTCGTCGTTCACGCGGACCGAGTTGTTGGCGTTCTGGTACTGGACGGAGGTGATGTCCTCGCCGCCCAGGTCCATGTCGAAGCCCGCGTCACGCAGGGCGCGGATCTTCTCCTCTTCCTTCACCTTGGTCTCGATGAAGTCCTCGATGTCGGGGTGGTCGACGTCGAGGATGACCATCTTGGCCGCGCGGCGGGTGGCGCCACCGGACTTGATGGTGCCCGCGGAGGCGTCGGCACCGCGCATGAAGGAGACGGGCCCCGAGGCGTTGCCGCCGGAGGACAGCAGCTCCTTGGAGGAGCGGATCCGGGAGAGGTTCAGGCCGGCACCGGAGCCGCCCTTGAAGATCATGCCCTCTTCCTTGTACCAGTCGAGGATCGACTCCATGGAGTCGTCGACGGCCAGGATGAAGCAGGCGGAGACCTGCTGCGGCTGGGGCGTACCGACGTTGAACCACACGGGGCTGTTGAAGCTGAAGATCTGGTGCAGGAGGGCGTACGCCAGCTCGTGCTCGAAGATCTCGGCGTCGGCGGGCGAGGCGAAGTACTTGTAGTCCTCGCCGGCCTTCCGGTACGTCTTCACGATGCGGTCGATCAGCTGCTTGAGGCCGGTCTCGCGCTGCGGGGTGCCCACGGCACCGCGGAAGTACTTGCTGGTGACGATGTTGACCGCGTTCACCGACCAGAAGTCGGGGAACTCGACGCCACGCTGCTCGAAGTTGACCGAGCCGTCGCGCCAGTTGGTCATGACGACGTCACGACGCTCCCACTGGACCTCGTCGTACGGGTGCACGCCGGGGGTGGTGTGGATGCGCTCGATACGCAGCCCCTTGGTGGCCTTGGCGCCCTTGGCTCGGGAACCTCGTGCCGGACCGCTCGCCGTCTCTGTCATGCCGCCTCCCTGGTACGGGCGAAAACGCCCTGAAGTGCCCCGATGTTCCCGTGGCACGATGTTCTGTCTTGTATTGCGGGCACCCACTCGCTACCGCCCGCAACAGGTCTTCGTCGCCGCCGTCCGGCCGACCCGGTCTCCGACGACCGGGCCGCCCCACTGATCAGTCGGCGGCACCCGCGGGCTCGGGGACCGATACGGCCTCTCCCGACCCGCGGTCGTCTTCCTGGCTCCCCACGTCCGCGTCCACGTCGGGACGCCCCGTCGCCTCCCTCAGTTCCGCGATCGCGGCCTCGAAGTCCTCGAGCGAGTCGAACGCCCGGTAGACGGAGGCGAATCGCAGATATGCGACGAGATCGAGCTCCTGCAACGGGCCGAGTATGGCCAGCCCCACGTCATGGGTGGTCAGCTCGGCGCTTCCGGTGGCCCGCACCGCCTCCTCGACCCGCTGGCCGAGCTGGGCGAGAGCGTCCTCGGTGACAGGCCGTCCCTGGCACGCCTTGCGCACGCCGTTGATGACCTTGGTACGACTGAAAGGCTCGGTGACTCCGGACCGCTTGACCACCATGAGCGAACACGTCTCCACGGTCGTGAAACGACGGGAGCAGTCCGGACACTGGCGGCGCCTGCGGATCGACGTGCCGTCGTCGGTCGTACGACTGTCGACGACGCGGCTGTCGGGGTGCCTGCAGAAGGGGCAGTGCATGAACTCCCAACCCTCCTCACAGCAGACTCAATAGCCTCGCTGGGGCCCATGGGCCCCTCGAAGCAGCCCCAAGCATAGGCGATCTCAGAGGCCGTGAAGACCCGGGGGACCACAACTTCTGGGCTGCTGTAGCAATCCAAGCACTAGATGTAGGGATCGTCACCGCAAACACGCCGTACGCGCGTGTTGCTCTCGTATTGGCATGTGCCGTATGCCCGAGGCACCCCGCGGGACATGGCCGTGCACAGGCGTACCGCTGCGGCGCATGCGGAGATACCGTGGGCGCCACACGGAGAGTGCGTGGGACTCCCGCGCAGATGAGGGCCGCATCCCGGTTGACGGGACGCCGGATGGCAGACTGGGTCAACAACCCACGAGGTCATCACCCGGCGGTGAAGAGTACAACAAAGGGCCCTTTTGTCCGCCAGGCGCCGCGTTGGCTATACACCCAGGCACATGATCACGTCAGGTGAACCGGACTTTTTCACTCGAACGTGTGTTTGGCGCAACCTTTCGAAAGCAACTACCGTTGTCCAGCAGGGAGACCATCGAGAGGGGCCGACGTGACCACCACCGCAGACAGTGCCACCATCACTGCCCAGGACCGCTCCCAGGGCCGACTCGAGCCGGTGCATGCGATGAACGAAGCCGTGAATCCCGAGGGACACAAGCGCTCCCTGCCGGGCCGACCTCCAGGCATCCGCGCCGACAGCTCGGGACTCACCGACCGACAGCGCCGGGTGATCGAGGTCATCAGGGACTCCGTGCAGCGGCGCGGCTACCCGCCGTCCATGCGGGAGATCGGACAGGCTGTCGGCCTCTCCAGCACCTCCTCGGTCGCACACCAGCTCATGGCACTGGAGCGCAAGGGCTTCCTGCGCCGCGACCCGCACCGCCCGCGCGCGTACGAGGTGCGCGGCTCCGACCAGGCCGCCTCCGTGCAGCCCACGGACACCGCCGGCAAGCCCGCCGCGTCGTACGTCCCCCTCGTCGGCCGCATCGCCGCCGGTGGCCCGATCCTCGCGGAGGAGTCCGTCGAGGACGTCTTCCCTCTCCCGCGCCAGCTCGTCGGTGACGGTGAGCTGTTCGTCCTCAAGGTCGTCGGCGACTCCATGATCGAGGCCGCGATCTGCGACGGCGACTGGGTCACGGTCCGCCGCCAGCCCGTCGCCGAGAACGGCGACATCGTGGCCGCCATGCTCGACGGCGAAGCCACCGTCAAGCGCTTCAAGCGCGAGGACGGCCACGTCTGGCTCCTCCCGCACAACGCGGCCTACGAGCCGATCCCCGGCGATGACGCGACCATCCTCGGCAAGGTGGTGGCGGTGCTGCGCCGCGTGTGACGGCTGCGGCGGGCAGGCCCTTTCGAGGTCCGCCCCCTGACCGGGCCCCGGGACCCCTGCGCCGGTTCCGGGGCCCAGTGCTGTGCGCGTCTTCGGACGCCTGAGGCGTGTGTTTGTCCGGCCGTGCCGGCCGGACAAACACACGCCCTCTCACTCCGCCTGCTTGGCCAGCGCGTCGATCGCAGCCAGCGACTTCCGGACCTGGTTACGGTCCGTCGTGTACCAGAAGTCGGGCAGTGACGCCTTCAGATAGCTCCCGTACCGCGCGGTCGCGAGTCGCTGATCCAGTACGGCCACCACACCCCGGTCCCCCGACGCCCGTACGAGACGGCCGGCGCCCTGGGCCATGAGCAGCGCCGCGTGCGTGGCGGCGACCGCCATGAAGCCGTTGCCTCCCGCGTCCTCGACGGCCTTCTGGCGGGCGCTCATCAGCGGGTCGTCGGGCCGCGGGAACGGAATCTTGTCCATGACGACCAGCTGGCAGCTGGGGCCCGGGACATCCACGCCCTGCCAGAGCGAGAGCGTGCCGAACAGGCACGTCTTCGGGTCGGCCGCGAAGTTCTTGATCAGCTCGCCGAGGGTCTCCTCGCCCTGCAGGAGGATCGGGAACTCGGGGATGCGGGAGCGCAGTTCCTCGGCGGCGAGCTGTGCGGCCCGCATCGAGGAGAACAGGCCCAGGGTGCGGCCACCGGCCGCCTGGATGAGTTCGGTCAGTTCGTCGAGCATGTCCGCGCGGTCGCCGTCCCGCGCGGGGCGCGAGAGGTGCTTGGCCACGTACAGGATGCCCTGCTTCGGATAGTCGAAGGGCGAGCCGACGTCGACACCCTTCCACTGCGGCAGGTCGTCCCCCTCGGTGCCTTCGGGGGCCAGCCCCAGGGAGGCTCCCACCCCGTTGAAGTCGCCGCCCAGCTTCAGCGTCGCCGACGTCAGAACGACCGAGCGGTCCGCGAACAGCTTCTCCCTGAGCAGGCCCGACACCGACATGGGGGCGACGCGCAAGGAAGCGCCGAAACGGTCATGACGCTCGTACCAGACGACGTCCCACTCGGAGCCGTTCGTGATCCGCTCCGCCACGTCGTGCACGGTCTCCACGGAAGCCAGCGCCTGCTTGCGGACGGCGTCCTCGTCCTGGACGGACTTGTCGCGGGTGGCGCCGATCGCGGAGATGACGGTCCTGGCCGCGTCACGCAGGGCCATGAGCGCGTAGGCGAGGTCCTCCGGGATTTCCTCCAGGCGGCCGGGAAGGGCGAGCTCCATCAGCCGCTCGAAGCCCTCGGCGGCGGTCTGGAGCTGGTCTGCCGCCTTTTCGTTGACCAGCTTCGCCGCGCGGCGCACCGCGCGGTTGACCTGGCCCGGCGTGAGCTCGCCGGTGGCGACGCCGGTGACCCGCGACACCAGCTCGTGCGCCTCGTCGACGATCAGCACCTCGTGCTGCGGGAGGACCGGGGCGCCCTCGATCGCGTCGATCGCGAGCAGCGCGTGGTTGGTGACGACGACCTCGGCGAGCTTGGCGCGCTCACGGGCGTTCTCCGCGAAGCACTCGGCGCCGTAGGCGCACTTCGTCGCACCCAGGCACTCGCGCGACGACACCGACACCTGGGCCCAGGCCCGGTCGGAGACGCCGGGGGTCAGATCGTCCCGGTCGCCGGTCTCCGTCTCGTCCGACCAGTCGCGCAGCCGCAGCAGGTCCTGGCCCAGCTTGCTGGTGGGGGCGGCCGCCTCGAACTGGTCGAAGAGGCCCTCCTCCTCGTCCTGCGGCACGCCCTCGTGCAGCCGGTGCAGACACAGATAGTTCGATCTGCCCTTGAGCATCGCGAACTCCGGTCGGCGGCGCAGCAGCGGATGCAGGGAGTCCACCGTGCGGGGCAGGTCACGCTCCACGAGCTGGCGCTGGAGGGCCAGGGTGGCGGTCGCGACGACGACTCTCTCCCCGTGCGCGAGCGCGGGCACGAGATAGCCCAGCGACTTTCCGGTGCCGGTGCCGGCCTGAACCAGCAGATGGGAGCCGTCGTCGATCGCCTCCGCGACGGCTTCGGCCATGGTCACCTGACCGGGGCGCTCCGTGCCGCCGACGGCAGTGACGGCAGCATGCAGGAGTTCGGGGAGTGAGGGCTTCGTCATAGCGCGACCACCCTACGGCCCGGCACTGACAAACGAGTGGTCAAGGGTGAGACGAGGGGCTGGATCGGGCCTCGGTGAGGGCAGGGGCACGATCGGTCGGGGTCGCTCACGGGCGACTGGGGTCGGAATCGGTCGCTTGCGGTCAACACCGGCCGGCTGTGTCGACGCATGCCGGGTTTCGGCGGAATCCGCTCGGCTGGAAAAAGCTGTCTCGCGAGTGGGAACCGGATCGACCCGAGCGGTGTACCAAAAGTGATGACGATGTGACGCGAGGTGACATCGACCGGTATCGCGTCACAGCACATCGCGCAGCGACCGGTCACGGACCATCAGCGCCGCTCGCTTCTCGGGCAGATCGACCTCGGCCGAGAAGCGGAAACCGGCGCTCAGGAAGGCGGAGACGGAGGGGATGTTGCGAAGGTCGGGTTCCGCGATGACGCGTGCGCACGCGGGCCGCTTGTCCAGCGCGAGATCCGCGACGGCTCTGAGGAGTGCGCTGCCGAGTCCTCGACCTCGGTCGGCGGCTGCTCCGATGAGGAGGTGGACTCCGGTGTCATGAGGTCGGGCGGGATAGTGGCGGGCCACGGGATCGAGGTCGGCCCGGTAGATCTCCCAGTAGCTCATGGCCGCGCCGTCCAGCATGCCGAGACAGGGCACACTCCGCCCGTCGCCGGAGAGCTGGGATCGCACATGGTCCTCCGTCCGGTTCTGGGGCCCGGCCAGCTCCCAGAACTCCGCGACGGCCGGGTCGTTCATCCAGCGGCCGAGCAGCGGAAGGTCCCGCTCGGCATGTACGGGAACGAGGTGGAACACGCCTACGGGCGTGTTCACAGGGCCCCAGTCGGCCACTCCGTCAAGGAGGTCGCCCCGGTCCCGGCCTCCAGCGCCGGACTGCGCCCTGCTCTCGGCACCGCTCGGTTCGACATCGGCGTCGGCGGCCTCCTCGGCGATGAGGGCGAGGAATTCGTCGGGCAGGCGCAGGTCGAGCGTGTCCTCACAGTCCGTGCCCGAGGCCTCGACCGGACCGAGGTCGGTGCCGGCGGCTGCACCGGCGTCGGTGTTCGGGGCGGGGGCGGTGGTGGCTTTGGCGCTCGCGTCGGTGGACGGCACGGCGGCGCTCCTCTCGGGAGACGGGTCGGGGCATGTTCCTCAGGAATGAACGGACAGAAATGGCGTATATGACCGATATGACTGATATGACCGGCGGAGTTGATCCAGCCCGCGGAAACGACTGGGCGGTCGGAGTGAAGGGGGTCAGGTGTGAAGGGGGTTGGCGATGGTGACGTAGACGGACTGGGTGTCGACCGGGCCGACGAGCTCGTCGAGACCGTGCAGCCGGGTCAGGAGGTTGGCCTTGCAGCGCAGGACCGGTGACTCCAGCAGGCGGGCGGGCAGCGTGGTCCGCAGCCGAGCGGGTCCGGAGGCGACATCGCCCAGGAAGCGACGGAAGGCGGCGAGCAACAGACGTTCGTCTGCCAGGCGTTGGGAGCCGAAGGCACCGATGAGCCCGAGGACGTTGTTGATGGCGAGGTAGTACGCGAAGCGTTCGTCGGTGACCTCGTCTGAGACGAACGTGTCACTGTGCTCGCCGATACCGGGCAGCCGGGCGTCGAGTTCGGCGCGCCGCGAGTCGCGGAAGTAGTAGCCCTGGTTGTCCCGGTAGCGGCCGCCGATGGGCCAGCCATCGCCGTCCAGAAGGACCAACGTGTTCTGCTGATGTGCCTCCAGGGCGATGCCGGCCTCCGCGTCGAACCACAGCACCGGGCGGACGACCTGCTCCAGGTAGCGCAGGAACCACTCGGCGGCGACGGCGCCCAAAGGTCGCCCCGTGCGGTCCGCCAGGCATGTGACGACCTCGGCCAGTCGGGACCGCATGGCCGACGGGTCCGCGGCCTCTCCAGCACCGGCACTGGTCGGCCGGGCGGAAGGCCTTGGAGCTACGAGTCCGGCGATGCAGGAGACATCGTCGGCAGGGGTGAAGGGGTTGTGCCGGATCATCACGTCGAGGCCCGGCACAGAACTGCCGTCCGGTCCGTCGACGGCCAGCCAGGCCGGATCGCGGACGATGTCGAAACCGGGGTGCAGGGCCTGCCACTGCTCGGAGAGTCCGCTGCGCAGCAGCCGGTGAACCTCGACGCCTCGATGGAGTTCCTTGCGGAGGTTCTGACGACGGGAGTTGGTGATGCGCAGGCCGAGCGACAGCTTGAGCATGGCGAACGAGCCGGATCGGTGGACGGTGCGTACGGAGGAGGTGGGGTGCCAGGGAGAACCGTGTGTTCCGAGATCGCGGAGCAGTCCGGCGTCGAAGAGTGCGGCGGTCGCGGGATCGTGCCGGACTTGCCGCAACTGCCAAGGGTGCAGCGGCAGAGCCGCGTGACCGTCGGGAAGCGGGAGCCCCGATCCGGCGAGACGTGCGGTGAGTTGAGGGGCGGGAATGAGGCGTCCACGCTCGGTCCAGGCCGAGTCGGCGGCCAGGAGGGAGGGGGAGACAGCGATCCAGTGCAAGGGGAAGGCGCCACGCAACTCGGGTGAGTACAGGCACGCTTCGGTGTCGGTCAGACCCTCGCGGCTCTTCGGTGTGGGGTGCAGGGGATGGCCGAGCACCAGGGCCTGTTCAGCCGCTAGGAACAGGTCGGGCTCGTCCGAAGGATGCTCCCTGCGCTCGCGGATGAAGGTGGCGGTCCGGCGCACGGAGTCAGCGACGCGGGCGACGAGGTCGGTGCCGTCTGTGGCTGTGGCCGCGGTGGCGGGGGTGAGTTCCGGCCGCCGTGGCGGGGTGAGTTCCGGGCGTGGCGGCGGGGTGAGTTCCGGGCGTGATGGCGGAGCGAGTCTCCACCGTGGTGGCGGGATGAGATCCGGGCGTGGCGGCGGAGGCAGAGGGTGTGTCGGCGGAGGCGGAGGGCGTGTTCGCCGGGCTGTCTGCCGGGCTGTCTGCCGGGCTGTCTGCCGGGCTGTCTGCCGGGCTGTCTGCCGAGGATTCTCTCGCGAGCAGTGCGGCGAGAGTGACGGCGTCGAGAGAGGGCGATCGTTCGGGGGGCGCCGGCCAGTTTCGGCGGGCCGAAGCGGTGCCAGCCCGTCGGTGACCAGTAATGGACGGGGGCCAGCAGGGCCGTTCCGCTGGCGGGGAGCGGGATGCGGAGGGGCCCGTGGGCGGGGGCGGGATGGTCAAAGGGGTCCGCTGTGGCGCCGCGCAGCCAGTCGGCGTTCAAGTGGTGGGGTGTCGGTGGACCTGGGTGGTCCACCGGTGCGGAGGTTCCCCGTGGGCCTGTCGCCGACTGGTCGACGGAGCCTTCCACTCGCCTGGTGGTCGTCCGCTCCCCCGTGGACTGGTCGTCATCGGGCCCCGGCACCCGTGCCTGCTCACGCTCGTACTCCTGCTCCCGCCGCCCACGGCCCTGTTCCGGGACTCGTTCCGGCGAGCGGGTCGCGGAGACGCCTGTTGGTCCAGCACCCGGCCCGGGCTCGGTCTGGTGGGGAAGCTCCATCGTGGTGCGGCCTGATGTCGGCGTGTGGCTGGGGCCTTCGGGGGGCGGGGTGGTGTTCAAGGCTGTTCCTTGTGAGCGGAGCTGGGAGGGTGAATGTCATTGATCTGGACGATCTGGGTGATCTCGCTGATGCGGTTGCAGTTGCTGCACCAGATCGCGCTCAAGCCGCTGCGCCAGCCGTCTCCGCTTCGGCTGCGGACGCTGCCCCACCCCTCTCTCCCCACGCGCAGTGTGGAGATGAGCGGCGGCTTCCACCGCGTCGGACAGCCGGTCGAGCACCGCCTCCGCCTGCTCGTCGGTGATGGTCAGCGGCGGGAGGAGGCGGACGACGTTCCCTCGGGGTCCGCCGAGCTCCACGATCAGACCGCGGCGCAGGCACTCCCGCTGTACGGCGGCGGCAAGTTCGGGAGCGGCGGGACGAGGGCTGGCGGCGAAGCCGAACCAGCCCTCACCAGCGCCGGCCCCGCCCACACCGACGTCCACCACGCCCACACCAGCACCGGCACCGGCCCTCACGCCCGCACCGGCCACCTCATCCGCACAAGCCACCAGCCACCCCACTCCACACCGGCGCCGACACCAGCCCTCGCACCCGCACCGTGCCACCCACTCACACCCGCACCCGCACCCGCACCCGCACCATGCGACGCCCACTCACCCCCCCGTTCCCACCCCCACGGCCCTCCACCGCACCCCACACACCCACCGCGCCTCCGTCCCCCCGCCTTCTCCTCCTCCCCCTGCTCCACCATCTCCACCATCTCCACCCCAAGCATCAGCCCCCGCCCCCGCACATCCCCGACGCACTCGAACCGCCCTTGCAGGGAGCGGAGATCGGCGAGCATGCGGGCGCCCAAGAGGGAGGCGCGTTCCGCGAGGCGGTTCTCGCGGACGTGGGCGAGGGTGGCCGTTCCCGCGGCCATGGCGAGTTGGTTGCCGCGGAACGCGCCTGCGGGGGCGGTGGGTTCATGGGCACCGAGGTCGTCGCGGTAGACCACGACCGCGAGCGGGAGGCTGCCTCCGATGGCCTTGGACAGCACCATCACGTCGGGAGTGACCCCGCTGTGCTCCACGGCCCAGAAGGCACCGGTGCGGCCGACTCCCGTCCCGGTCTCGTCGGCGACGAGCGGGATGGAGCGGTCGGCCGTGAGCCGGCGCAGCCGCCGCAGCCAGTCGTCCGGCGCCGGGATCACTCCGCCTTCGCTCTGCACGGGTTCGACGATCAGCCCGGCGGCGCCGGTCGCGCCCGATGCTGGATCGTCGAGGACGGATTCCGTCCAGCGGGCGGCGAGTTCGGCACCCCGTGCGCCGCCGACACCGAAAGGGCAGCGGTAGTCCTGCGGGTAGGGCAGCCGCGGGGCCCGTACGCCGACCGGGTCCCCCGCAGCCGCCTGAGCCGTTCCGGTCATGCCGTGACGGGCGCCGGTGAAGGCGAGCATCCCCGTGCGCCCGGTCGCCGCCCGGACGAGCCCGTACGCGGTCTCCGCGGCATCCGTGTCGGCCGGCCCGCAGAACTGCACGCGCGCGTGGTCGGCGAGACCTGGCGGCAGGGTGCGGAACAGCTCGGTGCGGAAGGCGTCCTCGACCGGGGTCGCGAGGCCCAGGATGTGCAGTGGCGCGCCGGAGTCGAGAACCTTGCGGATCGCCTCCAGCACGACGGGGTGGTTGTGTCCGAGGGCCAGGGTCCCCGCGCCGGAACAGCAGTCGAGGTAGCGGCGACCGTCCGCGCCCTCGATGGTCAGCCCGCGTGCCCGCACGGGCACGATCGGGAGGGCACGCGCGTAGGTGCGCGCCGCCGGCTCGCGCGCCGACTGGCGCCGCAGGATCCCCTCGGACGCGTATCCGCCGTGCAGAGCCTCGGCCACGTGTTTCTGTCCTCCCGCCGTCGTCCGACGCCCCGGCCGGGCCGAACTCCCGCCACGGGCCCGGAGGACCGCGCCCGGACAGCAGGCCCCCCACCGCTACCAACCCCGGACGCCGCACCGGGTTACGGGTTGCCTCAAGATCCTTGCCGTGACGGAACCGTTGCCGTTCCGTGGGAAGTCCCCCACAGCGAGCGCATAGTGTGTGATGCCGTTCCAACAGGCCGTGAGAGCACACCTCCGGAGCATCCGGGGCCGACGCGGGATCGATGCCAACCGGCTTGCGATCACACCGTGTTCGGCGTGGGCTCAGGGCCGTCGCACCAAGTTCGTTCACCTCAGGGGGAGTCAGATCATGCGATCCACAAGGCCGTCGTTCACCGCCCGCCGGGAAAGGGGCGCGCGTCGCAGAACCTCCCCCGTGCTGGCCGCCGTCGCCCTCGCGTCGCGCTCGCGCTCACCGCCACGGCCTGCGAGTCGGGCGACGACCAGGCAGGGGGCAGCGCCTCCGCCTCGGCTTCCTCCGACGGGAAGATCACGATCCCGGACGACATCAAGGACCGGCTCAAGGAGCACGGGATCGATGTCGACAAGTGGAAGGACGGCGCCTGGAAGGACTGGAGCAAGGACGACTGGCTGCGTGAGGCCCAGGACTTCGTCAACCCGATCATCGAGGGCCTGTGGGACCCGGACCGGATGCGCGGCGCCGAGGACCCGGACGAGGGCAAGGGTGTCGACGACAGCGACATCTCCGGGGACCAGGGCGTGACCGACCCGGAGCCGGCGCCGGTGGACGCCAAGGCCGTGCCGGCTACGTACCACGACAGCGTCCCCGTGGCGGGCAAGGTGTTCTTCGACTCCCCCGAGGGCACGATGGTCTGCTCGGCGACGGTCGTGCAGGACCCGGCCAATCCCGGCAAGTCCAACATGGTGTGGACGGCGGGCCATTGCGTGCACGCGGGCAAGGAGGGCGGCTGGTACCGGAACATCGCGTTCGTGCCGTCGTACAACAACGACGCCCTGTCCACAGCGGAGTTGGAGAAGGCCTCCCGGGAGGACGTCGCTCCGTACGGTGTCTGGTGGGGTGACTGGGCTCAGACCTCGGATCAGTGGATCGAGCAGGGCGGTGAGACGGGCGGGGACGGTGCCTCGTACGACTTCGCGGTCATCCATGTGACGCCGGAGAAGGGGGGCTCGGGCAAGTCCCTGGAGGAGACCGTCGGTTCGGCTCTGCCGGTGAACTTCAACGCCCCGGCGGCGGCGAAGATCCGGAGCCTGACGGCGACGGGCTACCCGGCGGCGGCGCCGTTCGACGGCGAGACGATGTACCAGTGCCAGGACAAGCCGGGGCGGCTGTCGATCAAGGCGTCGGACCCGACGATGTACCGCATCGGCTGCACCATGACGGGTGGTTCGTCGGGCGGCGGCTGGGTCGCGACCGGTTCGGACGGCAAGCCGGCGCTGGTGTCCAACACCTCCATCGGCCCGGTGACGGCAGGCTGGCTCGCCGGACCGCGGCTGGGCGATGTGGCCAAGGGCGTGTACGACTCGGTCAGCAAGAAGTTCGCCGGTCAGTGACGCAGTTCGCGGCCGGCCACGTGACCGGTCGCCGGTCATGTGATCGCGACCCACTGATGTGATCGTCGGCGGGGCGAGCCCAAGAAATCTTCACCGCCCCGCCGCCGTTCGCCCTCAACTGCACGGGCATAGTGGGGTGTCGCGCCCGAGGACACCTCTCCAGCCGTGACACGCACATGACACGCGAGCGGCCTCGGCGCGCTCACCGGCTCAACCATCAGCGCAACCACCAGCACAACAACTGCTTCAACGGGGGTCAACGCACCATGCGTTCCACACGTACGTCCCGTACGTCTTCCACGCGGCGCCGCACCACGCTCGCCGCCACCGGTCTGGTCGCCGCCCTGGCGCTGACCGCGACGGCCTGCAACGGCTCGGACGAGGCGAGCGACAAGCCCGGGGCCACCACCTCGCAGGCGGCCGACAGCGGCAACGACAAGATCCAGATCCCGGCCGACATCGCCGACAAGCTCAAGAAGCACGGCATCGACGTCGACGACTGGAAGGACGGCGGCTGGAAGAACTGGGACAAGGACAAGTGGCTCAGTGAGGCCAAGGACTTCGTCAACCCGGTCATCGACGGCCTGTGGAAGCCGGAGCGGATGAAGTCCGCGAAGGAGGCCAACAAGACGTACTCGACGAAGGACGCCGCGGCCGACACGGGCGTCACCGACCCGGACCCGCTGCCCGTCGAGGCATCCGCGGAGAGGACGCCGTACCACGAGAACGCGGCCCCGGTCGGCAAGATCTTCTTCGACACCCCCGAGGGGCATGCCGTCTGCTCGGGCACGGTCGTCAAGGACGTCAACCACCCCGGCAAGTCCAACCTGGTGTGGACGGCGGGCCACTGCGTGCACGCGGGCTCGGGCGGCGGCTGGTACCGCAACATCATGTTCGTCCCGGCCTACAACGACTACGGCAAGTCCGAGGCGCAGCTGACGAACTCCAACCCCACGGAGATCGCGCCGTACGGCCAGTGGTGGGCGGACTGGGCCTCCACCTCGAACGAGTGGATCGCGGGCGGCTCGGAGACCGGCGGTGACGGGGCGGCGTACGACTACTCGGTGCTGCACGTGAAGCCGGAGTCCGGCGCCAAGTCGCTGGAGGAGACGGTCGGCGCCGCGCTGGACATCGACTTCTCGGCCCCCTCCGCCACCGAGGTCGCCAAGATGGGTGCCTGGGGCTATCCGCAGGCGGCCCCGTACAACGGTCTGAAGATGTTCAAGTGCATCGACCGGCCGGGCCGTCTCTCGCTGAGCACGACGCTGCCGACGATGTACCGCATCGGCTGCACCATGACCGGCGGTTCGTCCGGCGGCGGCTGGTTCCGGGTGGTGGACGGTAAGACCAAGCTGGTCTCGAACACGTCGATCGGCCCGGCCGACAACACCTGGCTGGCGGGCCCGCAGCTGGGCGCGACCGCCGAGGCGATCTACCAGAACATGAGCAAGACGTACGGCGGCAAGTAGTCCGTACGCACGGAAGGCCCACCCCTCACGACGAGGGGCGGGCCTTCACGCGTACCGCTGTTACGCCACCGGCGCCGGAACGTACGGCGCGAGGTCCGCCGCCAGTTCCTCGTGCACCCGCACCTTGAGCAGGGTGCCCTCCGGGGTGTGCTCCTCGGAGATCACCTCGCCCTCGGAGTGGGCGCGGGCGACGAGCTTGCCGAGCGTGTACGGCACGAGCGCCTCGATCTCGACCGAGGGCCGCGGCAGCTCGTTGTCGATGAGCGCGAGCAGTTCCGCGATGCCCTGGCCGGTACGGGCCGAGACCGCGATGGAACGCTTCTCGATCCGCATCAGCCGCTGCAGGGTCAGCGGGTCCGCCGCGTCCGCCTTGTTGATCACGACGATCTCCGGGACATCGACCGCGCCGACGTCCCTGATCACCTCGCGCACGGCGAGCAGCTGCTCCTCCGGGTTCGGGTGCGAGCCGTCCACCACGTGCAGGATCAGGTCGGACTCGCCGACCTCCTCCATGGTGGAGCGGAACGCCTCGACCAGGTGGTGCGGCAGATGCCGTACGAAGCCGACGGTGTCCGCCAGCGTGTACAGGCGCCCGCTCGGGGTCTCCGCGCGGCGGACGGTCGGGTCCAGGGTCGCGAACAGGGCGTTCTCGACCAGGACACCGGCGCCGGTCAGGCGGTTGAGGAGGGAGGACTTGCCGGCGTTGGTGTAGCCCGCGATGGCGACGGACGGCACCTTGTTGCGCTTGCGCTCCTGGCGCTTGATCTCGCGGCCGGTCTTCATCTCCGCGATCTCCCGGCGCATCTTCGCCATCTTCTCGCGGATCCGACGCCGGTCCGTCTCGATCTTGGTCTCACCGGGACCACGGGTGGCGAGACCGCCGCCCTTGCCGCCGCCCATCTGACGGGACAGCGACTGACCCCAGCCGCGGAGCCTCGGCAGCATGTACTGCATCTGCGCGAGCGCGACCTGCGCCTTGCCCTCTCGGGACTTGGCGTGCTGGGCGAAGATGTCGAGGATCAGGGCCGTACGGTCGATGACCTTGACCTTGACGACGTCTTCGAGGTGGATGAGCTGGCCCGGGCTGAGCTCACCGTCGCAGATGACGGTGTCGGCACCCGTCTCCAGGACGATGTCCCGCAGCTCGGTGGCCTTGCCGGAGCCGATGTAGGTGGCCGCGTCGGGCTTGTCGCGGCGCTGGATCACGCCGTCGAGCACGAGCGCGCCCGCGGTCTCCGCGAGGGCGGCGAGCTCCGCGAGGGAGTTCTCCGAGTCCTGCGCGGTCCCCGAGGTCCAGACGCCGACGAGCACGACCCGCTCCAGACGGAGCTGCCGGTACTCGACCTCGGTGACGTCCTCGAGCTCGGTGGAGAGGCCCGCCACGCGGCGCAGAGCCGCGCGCTCGGAGCGGTCGAACTGGTCGCCGTCCCGCTCTCCGTCGATCTCGTGGCTCCAGGCGACGTCCTCTTCCATCAGGGCATCGGCCCGAAGACCTTCGGGGTATGTGTGCGCGAAGCGCTGCGCGTCCTGGGAAAAGGATGAAGAGGAGGTCATTGGGTCCTTACGTCGTTGGGGATGCCGAGTCGGCGATCGTGACTTCGTCACTGTTCACAACGCACGAGTACCCCGGGAGATTCCCGTTGTCCCGTGCCGCGCCGACCGGACGATGGTCGCACGGGACGAGGCGTCTCGTCATCGCCTTATTCGTCTGCTGTGACCGAGCCTTATTTACCCGCTGTGGCAGAGCCTTGTCTGCCTGCTGTGACGGCCTTCCACTCCGGGTGGCCCGGCATCGGCGGGGTCTTCTCGCCGTACAGCCAGTCCTGGAAGAAGCCGCTGAGATCACGACCGGACAGTTCCGAGGCCAGCCGCACGAAATCGTCCGTCGCCGCCGTGCCGTCCTCGTGGCGGCTCACCCAGACCCGTTCCAGGCGCTCGAAGGTCTCGCGGCCGATCTCCTGGCGCAGGGCGTAGAGGGCGAGCGCGGCGCCGTCGTAGACGTTGGGGCGGAAGATGCCGATCTTCTGACCGGGGGCCGGCGCCTTGGGCGCGGCGGGCGGGCCACCGGCCGCGCGCCAGCGGTCGGAGGCGCCGTACGCCGCCTTCATCCGCGCCTCCATGGGCTTGCCGGCCTTCTCCTCGGCGTACAGGGCCTCGTACCAGGTGGCGTGCCCCTCGTTGAGCCACAGGTCGGACCACGAGGCCGGGGCGACGCTGTCGCCGAACCACTGGTGGGCCAGCTCGTGCACCATGATCGACTCGACGTACCACTGGGGGTAGGCGGGCTCGGTGAAGAGCTCTCTCTCGAAGAGAGAGAGCGTCTGCGTCTCGAGTTCGAAGCCGGTGTCGGCGTCGGCCATGAGCAGGCCGTACGTCTCGAAGGGATAGCGGCCGACCTTGCTCTCCATCCAGGAGATCTGCTCCGGGGTCTTCTTCAGCCAGGGTTCGAGCGCCTCGCGGTGCTTGGTGGGCACGACATCGCGCAGCGGCAGTCCGTGCGGGCCCTCGCGGTGCACGACCGTGGAGCGGCCGATGGACACCTGGGCGAGCTCGGTGGCCATGGGGTGCTGGGTGCGGTACGTCCACGTCGTCGCCCCGGCGGCCCGGTCCACGCCGGTCGGCAGCCCGTTGGCGACGGCGGTGTAGCCGTCGGGCGCGGTGACCCGAATGGTGAACATCGCCTTGTCGGAGGGGTGGTCGTTGCACGGGAAGACCAGGTGGGCGGCGTCGGCCTGGTTGGCCATGGCGAGCCCGTCGGTGGTCCGCACCCAGCCGCCGTCTCGGTCCTCGGACGACACGGGATCACTGGTGTGCTTCACGGTGATCCGCATCCAGCTGCCGCTGGGCAGCGCGTCCTCCGGCGTGACCACCAGATCCTCGTCGGCACTGGCGAACGCGGCGGGCTCCCCGTCGACCTCCACCGACTCGACCTTGCCGTGGGCGAAGTCGAGGTTGATGCGGTCGAGCGAGGTGGTCGTCCAGGCGTCGATGGTGGTGACGGCCTGGAGCGGCTCGCTGTTGGAGCCGGGATAGGTGAAGGAGAGGTCGTACGACGCCACGTCGTATCCGGGGTTGCCGAGGTGCGGGAAGAGGCGGTCGCCGACCCCGAGCGGGGCGGCGGGGGCGCTCGCGGCGACGAGGCAGACGGAGACGGCGGAGGCGAGGAGCGCGGCCGCCTTCAGCCGCCGGGGCGTCCTGGCGTGGGGGGTGAGCAGCATGCACCACCGCTACCAGCGCACCCGCGCCCTGCGGCGACGACTCGCGCCCGGCCCACCCGAACGAGTGCGGCCGAGGCGACGCCGCGGCGACCCGCCGCCGCAATAAGCCGCCGCGATCCCCCGACGCGACCCGACGCGAATCGCCGCTGCAGTCCCCCGCCACGCTCCGCTCCCGCGTCAGACCCCCTGCGTCTGCGCCCGGCTCACGTCGTACACCCCGGGCACGTTCCGCATCGCCCGCATCAGGGCGGGCAGCAAAGCGGCGTCGGGAAGGTCGACCGTGTAGGTGTGGCGGACGCGCTGCTGGCTCGGCGGTTCGACCGTCGCCGAGACGATCTCGGCGCCTTCGAGCGCCATGGCCTCGGTGAGGTCCGCGAGCAGATGGGGGCGGCCGAACGATTCGGCATAGAGGGTCACCCGGCACTCGGCGGTGTCGCCCCAGCGCACCTCCACCTCCGGCCGCCCCGCGGCCTTCATGCGGGCGACCGCCGGACACTCGACGCGGTGCACGGTGACCGCTCCGCCGCGCACGGCGAAGCCGGTGACGTCGTCGGGCGGGACCGGAGTGCAGCAGCCGGCCAGGCGCACGGTCGCGCCGGGCTGGTCGACGAGGACGTCGGCGGTACGTGAGCGGGCCGGCGCGCTGTCTGCCGTACGAGGGCGGGTGCGCCGGGCGTCGACGGCGGCCGGGGCGTCGGCCGACCCGGCGGGCGCCTCAGCGGTGGCCTGGAGGCCCTCAGGGCGCTCCACCGTGCCGTGCAGGCTCTCGCCCAGCCCCTCCCCGGGAGCCTCTTGGGCGGGATGCGTCGAGAGCCACCGCTGGATGGCGATCCGCGCGGCGGGTGTGTGCGCGTGCTCCAGCCACTCCCTGGAGGGCTCCGAGGCCGGGTCCTGTCCCATGAGGAGCTGGACGGTGTCGCCGTCCCGCAGAACGGTGCTCAGGGTCGCCAGGCGGCCGTTCACGCGGGCGCCGATGCACGCGTGCGCGTCCTCGCCGTACTGCGCGTACGCGGCGTCCACACAGGTCGCGCCGTCGGGCAGGCCCAGGGTGCCGCCGTCGGGGCGGAAGACGGTGATCTCGCGGTCCTGGGCGAGGTCCTCGCGCAGCGTCGACCAGAACGTGTCCGGGTCGGGCGCGGCCTCCTGCCAGTCGAGGAGCCGGGAGAGCCAGCCGGGCCGGGTCGGGTCCTCGCGTTCGCCGTCGACGGGCTCCTCCGAAGGAGGAGCGTAGGGATTGCCGAGCGCGATGACGCCGGCCTCGGCGACCTTGTGCATCTGGTGCGTGCGGATGAGGACTTCGGCGACCTGGCCGTCGGGGCGGGCGACGGCGGTGTGCAGCGACTGGTACAGGTTGAACTTCGGTACGGCGATGAAGTCCTTGAACTCCGAGACGACGGGCGTCAGACACGTGTGGAGCTCACCGAGCACGCCGTAACAGTCCGCGTCCTCGTTCACGAGCACCAGCAGGCGGCCGAAGTCCGCGCCGCGCAACTGGCCGCGTTTCCGGGCCACTCGGTGCACGGAGACGAAGTGCCGCGGCCTGATGACGACTTCGGCCTGGATGTCGGCGTCGCGCAGGACACCGCGCACCTCGTCGGCGATCTCGGCGAGGGGGTCGTCCGCGCGGGAGGCGTTGTCGACGATCAGCTCGCGCGTGTGCTCGTACTCCTCGGGGTGCAGGATCGCGAAGACCAGGTCTTCCAGTTCGGTCTTGAGCGCCTGCACGCCGAGCCGTTCGGCGAGCGGGATGAGGACGTCGCGGGTCACCTTGGCGATGCGCGCCTGTTTCTCCGGGCGCATCACGCCGAGGGTGCGCATGTTGTGGAGCCGGTCGGCGAGTTTGATCGACATCACCCGGACGTCGCTGCCGGTGGCCTTCAGCATCTTGCGGAAGGTCTCCGGCTCGGCGGCGGCGCCGTAGTCGACCTTCTCCAGCTTCGTCACGCCGTCGACGATGTAACGCACCTCGGCGCCGAACTCCTCGCCGACCTGATCGAGCGTCACATCGGTGTCCTCGACGGTGTCGTGGAGCAGAGAGGCCGTCAAGGTCGTGGTCTCGGCGCCGAGTTCGGCGAGGATCAGGGTCACCGCGAGCGGGTGGGTGATGTACGGCTCGCCGCTCTTGCGCATCTGGCCGCGGTGCGAGGACTCGGCCAGCACCCAGGCACGGCGCAGGGGTTCGAGGTCGGCGTCGGGGTGGTGGGCGCGGTGGGCCTCGGCTACATGGCCGATGGCGTCGGCAGCCGGTCGCGGGCGGCCGGGCCGAGCAGGGCGGCGCGGCCCAGGCGACGCAGGTCGATCCGCGCCCGCCAGCGCGCCGCAGGCCCTGTTACCGGACCTGGGGTCGCGGGGTTCGTGGCCTCCGCACTCATGGGCACCTCCGGCTGCATTGACCGGCGGACGGGGTGCCCCAGGGCGGACACGGCACAGGGGATGGCATCGGTCCCCCGTCCGGGCCGGTGCTTGATGCTACCGAGCCCATCACGCGCGGCTGACCGCCTCTCGTCGAGCGTGAAACGGATCACCCATTCGAGCGACGGTTTTCAGGTTTACGATTTCGCGCCACCCGACCTGCGGTTCTCCGTCGTTTCGTATCACCGGTGCCGGGTGAGGCTGTGGATCCCAGCGTTCCGAACCGCCGGAACCCACCTTTCACTCGCTCAACGCGCGGCGCTTTCCAGCCATTCCCGGTCGATCTCGCCTTCGGCCACGATCACGGCCGGGCCGGTCATCTCGATCTCCCCGTCGCCGCTCGGTGATCACGAGGGTGCCGCCGGGCACATCGACGGTGTACGTCGCCGGGGCTCCGGTCACCGCCGGGTCGACGCCGTCCCTGCGGGCGGTGGCCACGGCGACGGCGCACGCGCCCGTGCCGCACGAGCGGGTCTCGCCGGAGCCGCGCTCGTGCACCCGCAGCGCGACGTGCCGCGGGCCGCGGTCGACCACGAACTCCACGTTGACCCCGTCCGGGTAGGCGGAGGCCGGGCTGAAGGGCGGCGCGTCGTACAGGGTGCCCGCGTGGGCGAGGTCCTCGACGAAGGCCACCGCGTGCGGGTTGCCCATGTTCACGTTCCGCGCGGGCCAGCTGCGCTCGCCGACGCTCACCTGGACGTCCCCTTCGGGGAGGCGGGCCTTGCCCATCCCGACGGTGACGTCGCCGTTCTTGGCGAGGTGCACGGTCTTCACGCCCCCGCGCGTGGCGACGGCGAGGTCTCCCTCGGTCACCAGCCCGGCGTGCTGGAGGTAGCGGGCGAAGACGCGGACGCCGTTGCCGCACATCTCGGCGATGGAGCCGTCGCCGTTGCGGTAGTCCATGAACCACTCCGCCTCGGCCGCCATGTGCTGCGCCTCAGGATGCTCGGCGGACCGCACCACGTGCAGCAGGCCGTCACCGCCGATGCCCGCGCGGCGGTCGCACAGGGCGGCGACGGCGCTCGCGGGAAGGTCGATGACGTTCTCGGGGTCCGGGACGATCACGAAGTCGTTCTCGGTGCCGTGGCCCTTGAGGAAGGCGATCCGCGTGCTCATTCCTCGATCGTACGGGGTGCCTACGACAGCCGGTCACCGGCGGCCGTACGGCGGCCCCACGCGCGCGTGGAGGTCAGCGCAGCCGCGCCACGCGGAGCACCGCCAGCGCGACCACCGCGGCCACGACCACGACGTACAGCAGCACCACCCGCCAGTCCGGACGCCGCCCGGACCCCCGCTGCGGCAGTCCCGGCCAGGTGTACCCCACCCGGCGGGCGGCCATCATGCCCCAGCCCGCCGCGCACGAGCAGATCAGCAGGCCCAGCATCGCGATCACGGCCCCGCTGTCGCCGAAGTCGAAGGCGAGCGGGAAGGCGAACATCAGGGAGCCGAGCGCGGCCAGGGACACGATCGGGGCGAGCTGCCAGATACGCATCCGGCGCTGCGGACGCAGTTCGACCTCGACCTCGGGGCCGTCGGCGAACATCTCCTCGGGCTCGGGGCCGTCGGCGATCACACCACCCTGCGTCTCGTCGGGCCCGTCGGGGCTCAGACGGTCGCCGTCCTGCTCCGCTTCACCGCCGTCGGCGGTGCGGGGCTCGGTGCTTCGTGCGGTGTCGCGAGGGCCGGCCTCCATCGCCACGCGCCCTCCCAACTCGGACTCCACTTGGTCGATCGAAGCTCGATGATGGCACGGCGCCGACGGGCCGGATGACGGCCTGAGCGTCCCGATGCCAGGACGTGATCAGGCTGTGACCGGTCGTTCGACCAACGCCAGTGCGAGCTGGGGAAGTTCTGTGAGATCCGCCGCAGCCCCACTGAGCCAGTGCACCCGTGGATCGCGCCTGAACCACGAATCCTGGCGGCGCGCGAAGCGTTTGGTGGCGCGTACGGTCTCGGCCCGGGCCTCCTCCAGCGTGCACTCTCCGGAGAGCGCCGCGAGCACCTGCTGGTACCCGAGCGCACGCGAGGCCGTGCGCCCCTCGCGCAGCCCTCGCGCCTCCAGTGCCCGCACCTCGTCGACGAGCCCCGCGTCCCACATCCGGTCGACGCGGCGGGCGATCCGCTCGTCGAGCTCGGGCCGCGTGACGTCGACGCCGATCTGGACGGTGTCGTAGACCGAGTCGTGGCCGGGGAGGTTGGCGGTGAAGGGGCGGCCGGTGATCTCGATCACCTCCAGGGCCCGGACGATCCGGCGGCCGTTGCTGGGCAGGATCGCCTGCGCGGCCTCGGGGTCGGCGGCGGCCAGGCGGGCGTGCAGCGCGCCGGAGCCGCGGAGCGTGAGCTCCTCCTCCAGGCGGGCCCGGACCTCGGGGTCGGTGCCGGGGAACTCGAGGTGGTCGACGGCGCCCCGGACGTACAGCCCGGAGCCGCCGACCAGGATCGGCCAGCGCCCCTCGGCGAGCAGCGCGTCGATCCGCTCGCGGGCGAGGCGCTGGTACTCGGCGACCGACGCCGTGACGGTCACGTCCCAGATGTCGAGGAGGTGATGCGGGACGCCACCGCGCTCCTCGGGCGTCAGCTTGGCGGTGCCGATGTCCATCCCTCGGTACAGCTGCATGGAGTCGGCGTTGACGACCTCGCCTCCGAGGCGCTGGGCCAGGAAGACGCCCAGATCGGACTTTCCGGCCGCGGTCGGTCCGACGACGGCGATGACTCGGGGGGGCGGGGGGTGCGCTGCTCACCGCCCCAGTCTCGCAAACGTCGCGGAGTGGCCTCGAACGAGTTACGTGACGACACAGGTCCGGGGTCGTTGCCAGTTGCGAGGTTTTCGCCGCCGGTTCGCGGAGGCGGCACCCCGGTCGACGCAAATGGGCGCACCGGGCGACGCGGGATTTCGCCCGCACGAGTAACGTATGGAGCGGATATGGGTGTTTTCGCACGACTTCTCCGGAGGTCGAAGACTGCGGAGGAGACGTCAACCGCCGAGGCAGGGGCCGCCACGCTGACGGCCGATGCCGAGTCGGACGAGGCGACCGAGCCGGCAGCGGCGAAGGAGCCGGCCGAGGCGCAGTCGGAGGCCGCGGCCGAGCCCGGTACCGAGCCTGAGAACGGGGCCGGGACCGAGGAAGCGGCCGCGTCGACGGAGGCGAAGGCGGAGACGGGCGCGGAACCGGCGACGGAGTCCGGCGAGTCCGGTGCCGCCGACGGCGTCGAGATCCCCAAGCAGCAGTCCGCTGAAGCGGCGGCCGACAGCAAGGCCGGCGAGAGCGCCCGCACGTAACTGCCCCGCGCGGGAAGGTGAACGATGGGTCTCCTGGACAATTTGAAAGCCAAGCTCAGCCCGGCCAAGGACAAGGTCTCCGACCTCGCGCTGCAGCACGGGGACAAGATCCAGCACGGTCTCGACAAGGCCGCACAGGCCGTCGACAAGAAGACCAAGGGCAAGTACAGCGACAAGATCCACACGGGCACGGGCAAGGCCAAGGACGCCATGGACCGACTCGCGCACAAGTCTGACGGTGGTACGGGCGGCTCGACCGCGCCCCCGTCCTCGCCGCCGCCCGCTTCCTGAACGGCACATCGGCTGACGGCCGTGGAGCGACCGCTCCCGGCCGTCCGCCGTTTCATGCCCGCGTCACGGCGGCTTCGCGGCCGCGTCAGGGTGCTGCATGGCCGCGTCAGGGCAGGAGGCGGTCAGGACCAGGCCACGACCACATACCCCACCCCGTACGGCGCGTCCTCGTACAGCAGCTGGCCGCCGAGCCCCGCCCCCTCGGCCGCGCCCGCCAGGACCTGCCAGGGGGCCCGGCCGGAGACCTTGAGCTCGTACGCCAGCTCCGCGTCCAGCGCCTCGAGAGCCGCCACGTCCACCGCGCCCAGCGCCCGCGCGACCTCCGCGTCGAAGGGTGCCGCGCGCTCGTCGAGGTAGCCGGGTGCCTTGAGCGTGCGGCAGGCGCTGGCGTCGCCCATCACCAGCAGCGCCACGCGCTCGGCCCGCGCGGCGATGCCCCTTCCGACTTCAATACACCGCTCGGCCGCGAGAGGTTCCCCCACGCCGAGCCCCTCGACCGGGGCGTACGACCACCCGGTCTTCGCCAGCAGCCACGCGGCCACGGACAGCGAGAGCGGCAGCGCGTCCTCGGCCGCACCGCCCGTGTCCACTGGGACGTCGACGTCCCGGCCCAGTCGTACGTCGATGTCCACGCCGAAACCCCGGAACGAACCCCGCGCGCCCTCGGCATGCGGCCCCCGCCCGCTCTGGTCGGCGGGCCCGACCACCACGAGCACGTCCGGCCGGGCGGCGGCGAGCACGCCGAGCGCGTCCGTGCAGGCGGCACGCGCGGCGTCCAGCTCGGGCGCGGCACCCGCGGCGACCTCGGGCACGAGGAGAGGCGGACAGGGGCAGACTGCGGCGGCGACAAGCATGATCGGCAGCGTAACGCCGTCCGGCGCTCCCGCGTCACTCCTCCATGCCGCTGGACCTCAGTGCGCCGCGCACCCACCCGTCGCCGCCGGCAGCGGCTCCGGCACGCCGATCTTCGGGAGGCCCAGCAGCACGCCTGCCGGCTTGGCCGCCTCGGCGGCGTTGCGCTTCTCCCAGGCGTCGCCCGCGCGCGTGCGGCGCACGTTCAGGACGGGGCCCTCGGCGAGGAGGTGGTGCGGGGCGGCGTACGTGATCTCGACCGTGACCACGTCGCCGGGGCGGACCTCCTCGTCCGGCTTGGTGAAGTGGACCAGGCGGTTGTCGGGGGCGCGGCCGGAGAGGCGGTGGGTGGAGCCGTCCTTGCGGCCCTCGCCCTCGGCGACCATCAGCTCCAGCGTGCGGCCGACCTGCTTCTTGTTCTCGTCCCAGGAGATCTCCTCCTGGAGGGCGACGAGACGCTCGTAGCGCGCCTGGACGACCTCCTTGGGGATCTGCCCCTCCATGGTCGCGGCCGGGGTTCCGGGGCGCTTGGAGTACTGGAAGGTGAAGGCGTTGGTGAAGCGGGCCTCGCGGACCGTGTGCATGGTCTGCTCGAAGTCCTCCTCGGTCTCGCCGGGGAAGCCGACGATGATGTCGGTCGAGATCGCGGCGTCCGGCATCGCGGCGCGCACCTTCTCGATGATCCCGAGGAAACGCTCCTGCCGGTACGAGCGGCGCATCGCCTTCAGCACC
This sequence comes from Streptomyces sp. GKU 895, assembly GCA_002027195.1. GTDB lineage: Bacteria > Actinomycetota > Actinomycetes > Streptomycetales > Streptomycetaceae > Streptomyces. Next base: position 38,841 of record MWJO01000050.1, read on the forward strand.
GTGTCCGAGCCGGACTGGAGCGGCATGTGCAGCTGCGGCATCACGTTCGGCGTCTCGGCCATGGCGGCGATCACGTCGTCCGTGAAGTCGCGCGGGTGCGGGGAGGTGAAGCGGACGCGCTCCAGGCCCTCGATCTTCCCGCAGGCCCGCAGCAGCTTGCTGAAGGCCTCGCGGTCACCGATGTCGGAGCCGTACGCGTTGACGTTCTGGCCGAGCAGCGTGATCTCGGAGACGCCCTCGGAGACCAGGGCCTCGATCTCGGCGAGGATGTCGCCGGTGCGACGGTCCTTCTCCTTGCCGCGCAGCGCCGGGACGATGCAGAACGTGCAGGTGTTGTTGCAGCCCACGGAGATCGACACCCAGGCCGCGTAGGCGCTCTCGCGCCGGGTCGGCAGCGTGGAGGGGAACGCCTCCAGGGACTCGGCGATCTCGACCTGCGCCTCCTCCTGCACGCGCGCGCGTTCCAGCAGGACCGGCAGCTTGCCGATGTTGTGCGTGCCGAAGACGACGTCCACCCAGGGCGCCTTCTTCACGATGGTGTCCTGGTCCTTCTGCGCCAGGCACCCGCCGACCGCGATCTGCATGCCGGGCCGCGAGGCCTTCTTGGGGGCGAGCCGGCCGAGGTTGCCGTACAGCCGGTTGTCGGCGTTCTCGCGCACCGCGCAGGTGTTGAAGACCACCACGTCCGCGTCCCCGTCGGAGCCCTCGGGCGCGCGCACGTACCCGGCCTCCTCCAGCAGTCCGGACAATCGCTCGGAGTCATGGACGTTCATCTGGCACCCGTAGGTACGAACTTCGTAGGTCTTGGGCACTGAGACGTCCACTGCCGGGCTCCGGTCGCTGCTGATGGTCATCCCTCAAGAGTAGGCGGTCCCGGGAACGCCTCGCGCCGGGCCGGGGCGCCCCCCGGGGGTGCGGGGTCCGCGGGGCGAGATCACCATGAGGAGCAGGTGGCCCATGGATTCCGTGACCTCGCGCAGAGTGCTGCGCGTCCTCGCCTTCGCCGCGGCCGTGCTGTGCACGCTGATCGTCGCCGTGGCGGCCACAGCGCGTGCCACGGTCGTGTCGGCCGGCTTCTACGGGTCGGTGCTGGACGAGGAGTCGGCGTACGACCGTGTCTACGACCAGGTCCTGGTCGATCCGAAGGCCGCGCCCGTGACCCGGAACCTGCTGGCGGGGCTGCCCGTGCCGGAGGCCGTGCTGACCTCCAACATCAAGCTGGTGCTGCCTCCGGAGACGCTCCGGGACCTCACCCGGGAGCAGATCCGCAACACCGTCGGGTATCTCCGCGGCGACCGGGACACCCTCGTTTTGTCCGTGGATCTGCGCCCGGTGCTGGACAACGTCGACGACCTGGCCCAGGTCTACTTCGGCGATCTCGTCGCCTCCGTGCAGAACCGCACCGAGCCGGACTTCGCCGCGTTCTCGGCGGACCTGTCGGCCGCCCTGGAGCATGTCGCCGCCGGCCGCGTCCCCGGTTCGCTGCCCGCCCTCCCCCTCACCGAGGAGCAGGCCGCCACGGCCGCGGGGCACCTTCTCGCCGCGCTTCCCGAGGAGCAGCGGGAGGCGCTGCGGCCGGACGTCGAAGTGGCCCTCGGCGACGGGGACATCGGCACCGTGCTCGCGACCGTGGCACCCGCGGTGGTGTCCGAGCGCACCCACGACGCCGCCACCCGGCTGCGGACGCTCGCGGGAGGCAGCCACTGGAACCTCGACCGCCCTCTCGACCTCGCGGCTCTGCACAGCGTTCGCCCGTACACGGCGGTCGGGCTCGGGATCGTCGAGGCGGTTGCCGCCGCGCTGCTGGTCGCCGCCCTGGCGATGCTGTGGTTCACCGGTTCCGCCGCGCCCGGCCGCAGGCCGATGCTGCTGGGCTGGGCGCTGGCCGCCGGTGGGCTGCTGACGGCCCTGGTCGTCGTCCTCGTACGACTTGTCGGCGGCGGCCGTTTCGTCGATCCGCCGGCGAGCTGGCCGGCCGGCCTCGCCGACCTGGTCGACGACCTCCAGCGCACGGCCGTCGACGACATGACGGCTGCGGCCCTCGGCAGCGCGCTGGTCCCGCTGGTGGCGGGTGCGCTGCTCGCCGGACTCGGGTGGGCTCTCCAGGTACGGCCCCGGCTGCGGACGGCGCCCGCGGCCGCGTACATCCGTCCGATGGCGGCCGGTGCGAGCGCCCTCGCCCTCGCCGGTCTCGTGCTGGTGCCCCTGGCCGCGCCCGAGGCGCCGCGCCGGTGCGAGGGCAGCGTGCGGCTGTGCGACCGGCCGTACGACGAGGTCGCCTTCCTGACCTCGCACAACGCCATGTCGACCACCGTCGACCAGTTCATCGGCCCGCTCCAGGACCCGGCCATCACCACCCAGCTGGACGACGGGGTACGGGCCCTCCAGATCGACACCTACCGCTGGGAACGGCCCGACGAGATCACCGCGCGGCTGAACGGGTCCGACTTCTCGCCCGAGCAGCGCGCGCTGATCGCCCACGTCGTCAACCGGGTCAACCCGCCCCGTGAAGGGCTGTGGCTGTGCCATTCCGTGTGCCGGGCCGGGGCGATACCGCTGGTGCCGGAGCTGCGGGAGATCCGGGACTGGATGCGCGACCATCCGACCGAGGTGCTGACCCTGATCGTGCAGGACGCGATCTCCGGCGAGGACACCGCCGAGGCGTTCGCGCGGGCGGGGCTGAACGACCTCGTCTTCACGCCGGACGACGATCCCGCGGAGCCCTGGCCGACGCTGGGCGACATGATCGACAGCGGGCGGCGGCTGGTGGTCTTCGCCGAGCAGGCCGACGGCCCGGCCGCGTGGTACCGGAACTTCTACCGCTACGGCATGGAGACGCCGTTCTCCTTCCGGCGCCCCGAGCAGATGAGCTGTGAGCCGCACCGGGGCGGCACCGGCAAGCGGCTGTTCCTGCTCAACCACTTCATCACGGCGGGCGGCGGCAGCCGCCTGGACGCGGGCGAGGTCAACGCGCGCGACTACGTCCTGGACCGCGTCGCGGAGTGCGAACGGGAGCGGGGCCGTCCGGTGAACTTCGTCGCCGTCGACTACACGACGATCGGCGACGCGCGCGGGGCCGTGGACACACTCAACGCCGAGCGGTGACGCGGGGCCGTGCACGCACTCGACGCCGAGCCGTGACGCGGGGCCGTGCACGCACTCGACGCCGAGCGGTGACGCGGGGCCGTGGACACGCTCGACCGGCAGCGCGAGCCATTAGGGCCCGCCGGAGTGGCCGGGCCGTCCCGTCGCCCGCAGGATGGGGACGAATCATGACAACTGCCGCCGAGAGGACCTCATGCTCTCTTCCACCCCACGGCGCCGGACCGCGACCGCGCTCGCCGGACTCGTCCTGGCAGCGGTGAGCGCGGCGTCGCTCGTCTCCTGCTCGGACAGTGACAACGACGGCTCCTCGTCCAGCGCTTCAGCCGCCGTCACGGCGTCCTTCTCCGGTTCGGCTCCGTCCGCCCTCGCCTCCGTCAAGGAGTCGGTCAAGGCGTCGGTCTCGGCCCTCGCCTCCTCCGCCTCCGCACAGGCCTCGGCATGGCTGGCCTCGGTGTCCGCGGAGACCGAGCGCGCCAACCGGGCCGCCAAGAACGCCCTCGAGGACGTCGACGGCAAGGGCAACGCCACCGCCGACGTCTCCCTCACCGGCAAGCCGCGCTCCGAGACGGCCGGACTGCTGGCCGTCGTCGTGAACATCACCAACAGCACCGACGAGACCACGTCCTACGCCGTCCAGGTCGACTTCCGCGACCCCGACGGCAAGGTCGTGCAGACGCGTTACGTCGGCGCGGAGGACCTGAAGCCGGGCGCGAAGGCCCAGCCGCTCGCCATCAGCACGGAAGCGAAGGAGCAGCAGCTGACCGCCGTGGTCGCGAAGGCGCAGCGCTACTGAGACCAGCCCCGTAGGGCGCTCACGGCTCGATCAGCCCCGCGCGGATCGCGTACCGGGTCAGCTCCAGCCGGTCCCGCATCCCGAGCTTGGCCAGCAGGTTCGCGCGGTGCCGTTCGACCGTCTTGGTGCTGATGAACAGCAGCTCGCCGATCTCCTTGGACGTGTGCCCCTCGGCGACGAGCTTGAGGATCTCCTCCTCGCGCTCGGTGACGGCCCGCGCGGGCAGCGCGTCGCCCCGGTGCAGGCGGTCCAGGTACGACCGTACAAGAGCGCGTTCGGCGCCGGGATAGACGAACGGCTCGTCGCGCACGGCGCTCCGGCAGGCCGCGACCAGGTCCCGGTCGGCGACGGACTTCAGCACGTAACCGCTGGCCCCGGCCTTGAGCGCCTCGAAGAAGTACTGCTCGTTGTCGTACATGGTCAGGATGAGGATGCGCAGCCCCGGCAGCCGTCGCGACAGCTCGCGGGCCGCCTGGAGGCCGGTCATCCGGGGCATGGCGATGTCGAGGACCGCCAGGTCGACCTCACGCGCGCGTGCCAGCTCGACGGCCTCCGCCCCGTCCCCGGCCTCGGCCACGACCGTCAGGTCGTCCTCGCCGTCCAGGATCAGCCGTACGCCCCGTCGTACGAGGGTGTGGTCGTCGGCGAGCAGTACCCGAACAGGGGTCATCGGTTCCCCCGGACGAGCAGTCGTACATCCGTTCCTCCACCCGGAGCTGCCGCGAGCGTGAGGTCGGCCCCGATGAGCAGCGCCCGCTCCCGCATGCCCCGTATCCCGGCTCCCTCGGGGGTGTCCCCGACGCCCTTGCCGTTGTCCCGTACGAGGAGTTCGACGCCGTCCGCGACCGGCTGGAGCCGGATCTCGGCGTGGTCGGCGGCGGAGTGCCGGGCGGTGTTGGTGAGGCCCTCCTGGGCCACCCGGTAGAGCACGAGTTCCGACTCCTCGGTCAGGGGCGGCAGTCCGCCGGTGACGTGATGGCGCACCGTCAGGCCGGGCGCGCTGAACTCACCGGCGAGCGAGCGCAGGGCGCTGGCCAGGCCGAGCTCCTCCAGGACGCCGGGGCGCAGCCGGCGGGCGATGCGGCGGATCTCGTCGAGCCCCGCGCGTGTGGCCTCCTGGGCCTGGGCCACCTCTTCGCGCAGTCCCTCGGGGGCCCGGTCGGCGACGCGCTTGAGCTGGAGGAGGACGGCGGTCAGGGTCTGGCCCACCTCGTCATGCAGCTCGCGCGCGATGCGGTGACGCTCGCGCTCCTGCGCGGACAGGGCCCGCCCGGCTCCGGCGGCCCGCTCGGCCTCCAGCCGGTCGAGCATGGTGTTGTACGTCGTGATGAGCGCCGCCGCTTCCGTGGGACCGGCGACGGCGGCGCGGGCGCCGGGCCGGAGCAGGTCGGCGGCGGCCATGGCCTGAGCCAGCCGTTTGAGCGGGGCGAGGCCGATGCGCAGGACCAGCGCGTTCGCCGCCAGCAGCACGGCCAGGCCCGCGACCACGACGACCGCTTCGGCCGAGGTCACGGGCGTCGACACGGTGACCGGGCCCAGCAGCAGCGCGGCGGCCACGACCAGGCCGGCGGCGTTGAGCGAGAAGATCCGCCAGAACAGCGACACGTTCCTGCTCCCGCCCCTCTCCTCCGATGCCTGCCCTACCAGACTCGGACGGTCTCCCCGCTCGCGTATATCCGTGACGCCACCCATGTCGCCACCGTACGGGGCGGTGGCAGCATGCCCATCCGGTACCTGCGACCACCCGATCACGACGATCACCGACCATGAGGGGAAGAAACGTGTCTGCACCGCGCCTGAGGGCGACGCCGCTGCCGGGGATCGGGGTCCAGTACGACCTCATGACCCGGGAAAACCGCCACCTGTCCGTGGTGGCACACCGCGACGGCGCCCGGACGGTGAGCGTGTACCGGGCCGACGACCCCGACTCCTGCGCCCAGTCGCTGCGGCTGACCGGCGCCGAGGCCGGCTCGCTGATCGACGCGCTGAAGCCGTCCCACCACAGCGCGAGCCTGCTCTACACCACCGACCTCGGGCTGGTCGCCGAGCGCATCGAGGTCGCGGCGGCCTCGCACTGGAACGGGCGGCTGCTGGGCGAGACCCGGATGCGGACGGACACGGGCGCGTCGATCGTCGCCGTGCTGCGGCGGGCCGAGGCGATCCCGTCCCCGGCTCCGGACTTCCGGCTCGCGGGCGGGGACACGGTCATCGTCGTCGGCACCCGTGAGGGCGTCGACGCCGCCGCCGCGATACTCGGGCGGGAGTGAGCGAACCGGTGCACTCCGCGGTCCTGTTGATCGAGTTCGGTTCCATCATCCTCGGCCTCGGCCTGCTCGGCCGGTTCGCCGCCCGCTTCAGCCTCTCCCCCATCCCGCTGTACCTGCTGGCCGGACTGGCCTTCGGCGAGGGCGGGCTGCTGCCGCTCGGCGCGAGCGAGGAGTTCGTCGCGATCGGCGCCGAGATCGGCGTCATCCTGCTCCTGCTGATGCTCGGCCTGGAGTACTCGGCGGGCGACCTGGTCACCAACCTCAGGGCGCACTATCCGTCGGGCCTGGTCGACGCCGCCCTGAACGCCCTGCCGGGAGCGGCGGCCGCGCTGCTGCTGGGCTGGGGCCCGGTGGCCGCGGTGGTGCTGGCGGGCGTCACCTGGATCTCGTCGTCCGGCGTGATCGCGAAGGTCCTCGGCGACCTGGGAAGGGTCGGCAATCGCGAGACCCCGGTGATCCTCAGCGTGCTGGTCCTCGAGGACCTCGCGATGGCCGTCTACCTGCCGATCGTCACCGCGCTGGTGGCGGGCGCCGGGCTGCTGGCCGGGAGCCTGACGCTGGCGATCGCGCTGGGAGCGGCGGGCCTGGTGCTGTTCGTGGCGGTCCGCTACGGCCGCCTGATCTCCCGTTTCGTCTCCAGCGACGACCCGGAGAAGCTGCTGCTGGTGGTGCTGGGGCTGACGATCCTGGTGGCGGGCGTGGCCCAGCAGCTCCAGGTGTCGGCGGCGGTGGGAGCGTTCCTGGTGGGCATCGCGCTGTCCGGCGAGGTGGCCGAGGGCGCGCACACGCTGCTCAGCCCGCTCAGGGACCTGTTCGCCGCGGTCTTCTTCGTCTTCTTCGGCCTGCACACGGACCCGGCGAGCATTCCGCCCGTGCTGGTGCCGGCCCTCGCGCTGGCCCTGGTCACGGCCGCGACGAAGATCGCCACCGGCTACTGGGCGGCCCGGCGGGCCGGCATCTCCGAGAAGGGCCGCTGGCGGGCCGGCGGAGCGCTCGTCGCCCGCGGCGAGTTCTCGATCGTCATCGCGGGCCTGGCGGTCGGCGCGGGCATCGAGCCGTCCCTCGGTCCCCTTGCCACGGCGTACGTCCTGATCCTGGTCGTCCTCGGCCCCCTGACGGCGCGCTACACGGAGCCGCTGGCGTCGCTGTGGTCCGGGCGGCTGCGTGAACGCCGGCACGCGCGCGGGGACGAGCCCGTTGTGAAGGAGGCGTCGGCGGTGGACTGAGTCAGGCCACCTCGTCCGCCACCGGACCGCCGCTCCCCTCCGGCGCCCACCCCTGGCGCCGCAGCACCCCCGCCACATCCGGCGCCTCGTAGTGCTCCCCCTTGAGCACCTTGCCGTCGGCCCGGCGGGCCACACGGCCGTCGGGCCCCAGCTTGGTCATGTTGGACCGGTGGATCTCGGCGATGACCGCGTCGAGGTCGATGCCGTGCACCAGGGCGGTGCCGTACGCGACGTAGACGACGTCGGCGAGTTCGTGTGCCAGCCGGTCCAGGGGCCCTTCCACGGACACCTCGGCCACCTCCGCGGCCTCCTCGGCGAGCAGCTCACCGCGATGGGCGGCCAGCTCCGGCGACACCGCTGTCGGCGTGCTGCGGGCGTCGAGCCCCATGGCGAGATGGAACGCACGGACGAGATCGGCGGGCGAAGAACTCATACGCCGACCCTATCCATCGCGTGCCGCCCCCTCCCTCGGCGCGTGCTGCCCCCTCTCCCGGCGTGTGCCGCCCCCTCCCCTCCCGGCACCCTTGTGATCCCCGCCCTGGCCAGCACCGCGTCCCGCCTGGCAGGATCGCGCGCATGTCCCGCATGTTCCCCCGCATCAGCAGGAGCCGGGCGCTTCAGGGCGCGGCCGCCGGTTTCGTGGCCTTCGGGCTGCTGCTGTGGTGGCTGCTGCCGCTCGGCGAGGAGCCTCCCGGCGGGACGATCACGTTCAGCACGGGCTCGCGCGGCGGCGTCTACGAGGAGTACGGCAAGCAGCTCAGCAACGAGTTCGCCAAGGACATGCCCGATCTGAAGGTGGACCTGGAGACGAGCGCCGGCTCCCAGGACAACGTCGCGCGCGTGGCGTCCGGCGAGGCCGACTTCGCCATCGCGGCGGCCGACGCCGTGGAGACGTACGCACTCGACCACCCGGCCGAAGCCTCCCGGCTGCGCGGTGTCGCGCGCCTGTACGACGACTATGTGCAGCTCATCGTCCCGCCGGACTCCGACATCCGGTCGGTCGCCGACCTGAAGGGCAAGCGGGTGGCCGTGGGCCTGCCCAAGTCGGGGGTGCGGCTGATCGCCGACCGCGTGCTGGCGGCGGCCGGCATCGACCCGGACAAGGACATCACGGCGCTGCCGTACGGCATCAACGACGTGTCCCGACTCGGTCGCACGTTCGACGCGTTCTTCTGGTCCGGCGGACTGCCCACCAGGGGTCTGCAGACCCTTGCCGAGAGCGAGTCCTTCAAGTTCGTACCGATAGGCAGCAGTCTGATCAGCGAGCTGCACACCCAGGGCGCGGCCATGCGCTACTACCGCCCGACCAACATCCCGGAGTCGACCTACGACGTCCAGGAGGGCTACTCGGTCCCGACGATCGCCGTCTCCAACCTGCTGATCACCCGCAAGGACCTCAACCCCCGGCTCACCGAGTGGCTGACCCGGACGGTCCTGCGCAGCCGCGACAAGATCGGCGCCGAGGTGCACTCGGCCCAGCTGGTCGATCTGCGCACGGCGATCTACACCTCCCCGCTGCAACTCCACGACGGCGCCCGCCGCTACTACCGCTCCGTCAAGCCGTGACCGGCGCGGTCCTCAGGCGGTGCGCGGCACCGTCACCGTCACCTTGAGGCCGTGCGGTTCGTGGTGCTCGTAGGAGATCGCGCCACGCCCGCGGCCAGCAGGGCCCGGGAGATGGACAGGCCGAGGCCGGAGCCCTTGACGTTCTGATGGCGGCCGCTGCGCCAGAAGCGGTCGCCGACGCGGGCGAGTTCCTCGTCGGTGAGGCCGGGGCCGTTGTCCCTGACCACGACGTTCGCCGTCTCGCCGTTGGAGGAGACCGTCACCTCGACGCGCTCGCCATCGGGTGTGAACTTCACGGCGTTGTCGATGACCGCGTCCAGCGCGCTGGAGAGGGTGACCGGGTCGGCCCAGGCGGTGGTCGGCGGGCAGTCGCCGACCAGCGTCACGCCCTTGGCCTCGGCGGTCGCGCCCAGGCCGCGACCCGCTCGGCGGCCAGCGCGCCGATGTCGGTGATGCGCAGGTCCGCGTCGGTGTGCTCGGCCAGAGCGAGGTCGAGAAGGTCGTCCAGGACCTGCGCGAGCCGCTTGCCCTCCATCTGGACCGAGGCGATCTCCTTGTTGCCCTCCGGGAGTTCGAAGGCGAGCAGTTCGATGCGCAGCAGCAACGCGGCGAGCGGGTTGCGCAGTTGGTGGGAGGCGTCGGCGACGAAGGCGCGCTGCTGCTCCAGGACGTCCTCGACGTTGTCCGCCATCTCGTTGAACGAGTGGGCCAAGCGCCGGAGTTCCGGTGGCCCGCCGGCGGCGGCGACCCTGGACTTCAGGCTGCCGCTGGCGATCGCGTGGGTGGTGGCGTCCAGGACGCGTACGGGCCGCAGCACCCAGCCGGTCAGCCGCAGCGCGGCCCCGACGGCCAGCAGCATCGCGGCCATCAGACCCGCGCCGATCACCAGCCAGTTGTGCAGGATCCGCGACCGCATCTCGCCGGTCGGCGAGTCGGTGACGACGACCGCGACGACGTCACCGTCCCGGATGACCGGGGAGGCGACGACGAGCCGGGTGCGCTCCCAGGGCCAGATCTGGTGCGGGTTCTGGCTGCGCCGGCTGAGCCGCGCCTCCTCGAACGCCTCGCGCACCTCGCCCGTCTCGGGGAGGAACCAGGTCGCCGGCGCGTTGGCCATGGGCACGTCGGTGCGGTAGAAGACGCCGACGCGGATGTCGTAGACCTCGTAGTAGCTCTCGAGTTCGCTCTCCAGCGTGTCCTGACGCTCGTCGTCGGGTCCGGTCACGTACTGGGCGAGGGCCGCGAAGTGCGCGGTGTCGTCGATCCGGTCGACGACCACTTTCTGCTGCTGGGCCGAGGCCATGCCGATGCCGAGCGGGATGCCGAGGGCCAGCAGCATGGCCGCCATCAGGACGATGAGCAGCGGGAGGAGTCGTGTGCGCACCCGAGCCTGCTACGAGGACGGGGCGACGAGCCGGTAGCCGACGCCGCGTACGGTCTCGATGAGGGCCGGCATGCGCAACTTGGCGCGCAGGGAGGCGACATGGACCTCCAGGGTGCGCCCGGTCCCCTCCCAGCTGGTGCGCCACACCTCGCTGATGATCTGCTCCCGGCGGAACACGACACCCGGGCGCTGAGCCAGCAGGGCGAGCAGGTCGAACTCCTTGCGGGTGAGCTGGACGACGGAACCGTCCACGCTGACCTGACGGGTCGGCAGCTCGATGTGGACCGGCCCCAGGACCAGCGCGGTGTCGGCGCCGCCCGGGGCGTCCTCGTGGGCGGTGCGGCGGCTGACGGCGTGGATCCGGGCGAGCAGCTCTCCGGTGTCGTACGGCTTCACCACATAGTCGTCGGCCCCCAGGTTGAGGCCGTGGATGCGGGACCGGACGTCGGAGCGGGCGGTGACCATGATCACCGGGGTGGTGGTGCGCTTGCGGATCTTGCCGCAGACCTCGTAGCCGTCCTGGTCCGGGAGCCCCAGGTCGAGCAGGACGACGCCGAATCCGTCGCTTTCCGGGACAAGGGCCTGGAGTGCTTCCTCCCCGCTTCGGGCGTGTGTCACGTCGAACCCGTGCCGGGCCAGGACCGCGGACAGGGCGGCGGCGACGTGATTGTCGTCCTCGACGAGGAGCAGTCTCATCCGGCCCTCCTTCGCTTCATCAGCCGTACGATCAAGTTGTGTACAAAAGACGTGCACGCGCGCGCGTGCACGTTGCAGTCACGCTGATGGAAGAGGACGGCGTCAAGTGGGTTCCGGTTGCGGGCCGCTTCCGTTACCCGGCCGATATGCGCCCTGCTCACAACTGCTACAACACGTGTCCGATTGCTATCGGATCGTGATGCTCAGATTCCCCTCAAAGGTAATGACGCAGGTCGCGTGGGGTCACTACTGTCCTCCGAAACCGAGGAGGACGGAGCCTTAGAGCGATGACCGAAGTATCGGTGGCCAAGGAAGACGCGGCCGCAACCGGCGAACTGGTCGTCCTGAAGAGCGTCAACAAGCACTTCGGCGCGTTGCATGTTCTCCAGGACATCGATCTGACGATCGCCCGCGGCGAGGTCGTCGTCGTCATCGGACCCTCCGGGTCCGGTAAGTCGACGCTGTGCCGCACCATCAACCGCCTGGAGACCATCGACTCCGGCACCATCGCCATCGACGGCAAGCCCCTGCCCGCGGAGGGCAAGGAGCTGGCGCGGCTGCGGGCCGACGTCGGGATGGTCTTCCAGTCCTTCAACCTCTTCGCGCACAAGACCGTGCTCGAGAACGTGATGCTCGGCCAGATCAAGGTCCGCAAGGCGGACAAGAAGACGGCCGAGGAGAAGGCCCGCTCCCTGCTCGACCGGGTCGGCGTGGGCAGCCAGGCGGACAAGTACCCCGCGCAGCTCTCCGGCGGCCAGCAGCAGCGCGTCGCGATCGCCCGGGCGCTCGCCATGGACCCCAAGGTCATGCTCTTCGACGAGCCCACCTCGGCGCTCGACCCCGAGATGATCAACGAGGTCCTCGAGGTCATGCAGCAGCTCGCCCGCGACGGCATGACCATGATCGTCGTCACCCACGAGATGGGGTTCGCCCGTTCGGCGGCGAACCGGGTGGTCTTCATGGCCGACGGCCGCATCGTCGAGGAAGCTGTGCCCGACCAGTTCTTCAGCGCTCCGCGCAGCGACCGCGCCAAGGACTTCCTGTCCAAGATCCTGCACCACTGACAGCGACCACCGCTTCCCTCACCGACAGCGCGTCAGACCCGCGTCACCCGCCTCGACGGCTCGCATCTCTCATCACACAAAGGATGTTCACCATGAAGCTCCGCAAGGTCACCGCGGCGGCCGCCGCTGCGCTCGTCCTCTCGCTGACCGCGACCGCGTGCGGCGGGGACGACAACGACAGCGATTCGGGCTCCGGTTCCGGCGGCGGCAAGATCAAGGTCGGCATCAAGTACGACCAGCCCGGTCTCGGCCTCAAGGAGCCCAACGGTTCCTTCTCCGGCTTCGACGTGGACGTGGCGACGTACGTGGCCAAGGAACTCGGCTACAAGCCCGACCAGATCGAGTTCGTCGAGACCAAGAGCGCCGACCGCGAGAACGCGCTCGCGCGTGGTGACGTCAAGTTCATCGCCGCGACGTACTCGATCAACGACGAGCGCAAGAAGAAGGTCGACTTCGCGGGTCCGTACCTGCTGGCCCACCAGGACCTGCTGGTGAAGACGGACTCGGACATCGCCAAGGGCACCGACCTCAACGGCAAGAACCTGTGTTCGGTCACCGGTTCGACCTCGGCGCAGAACATCCACGACACCATCGCGCCCAAGGCCAACCTCAAGGAGTACAGCGGCTACTCGGAGTGCATCGCGGCCCTCCAGAGCGGCACCGTCGACGCCGTCACCACCGACGACTCGATCCTCGCCGGCTTCGCCGCCCAGCCGCAGTACAAGGGCAAGTTCAAGCTCGCCGGCCTCAAGCTGAGCAACGAGAACTACGGCATCGGCGTGAAGAAGGGCGACACCGCGACCCTCGACAAGATCAACAAGGCCCTCGAGAAGATGGTCAGCGACAAGTCGTGGGACAAGGCCGTCCAGGACAACTTCGGTCCCGCGAACTACAAGAACGAGCCCGCCCCGAAGATCGGCGTCATCGTCAAGTAACAGCGCAACGGTCCAGAGGCGCGCCGCCGTCCACCGCGATGTCGGCGGCGGCGCGCCGTGCCGTCCACGTACGCCACCCACCCGGAAGCGCGGGACATCGTGTTCGACTTTCTCTCCGACTATGACAACCCGACCCTGCTGGGCGCCTTCTGGATGACGGTGAAGCTCACGTTCTTCTCCGGCATCGGCTCCCTGGTCTGGGGCACCCTGCTGGCCGCGATGCGGGTCAGCCCGGTGCCGCTCATGCGTGGGTTCGGCACCGCCTACGTGAACATCGTCCGGAACATCCCCCTGACGGTGATCATCCTGTTCTGCTCACTGGGTCTCGCGGACATCTTCCACGTGACGATGGGCGCCTCGGACTTCAAGATCCAGGGCTTCCGGCTGGCGATCCTCGGCTTCGTCGCCTACACCGCCGCCTTCGTCTGCGAGGCGCTGCGCTCCGGCATCAACACGGTGCCGATGGGCCAGGCCGAGGCGGCCCGCGCGATCGGCCTGAACTTCACCCAGACCCTCCGGCTCATCGTGCTCCCGCAGGCCTTCCGGGCGGTCATCGGCCCGCTGGCCAACGTGCTGATCGCGTTGACGAAGAACACCACCGTGGCCGCCGCGATCGGCGTCGCCGAGGCCGCGTACCTGATGAAGGAAATGATCGAGAACGAGGCTCAGACGCTGCTCATCGGCGCGGTCTTCGCCTTCGGTTTCGTGGTACTGACCCTGCCCACCGGCCTCTTCCTCGGCTGGCTGAGCAAGCGACTGGCGGTGAAGCGATGAGCTCGGTCCTCTACGACACTCCGGGCCCCCGCGCCAAGCGGCGCAATGTGATCCTCTCGGTGGTCTTCTTCGCCCTGCTCCTGCTGCTGGCGTGGTGGGTCTGGTCGGCACTGGACGACAAGGGCCAGCTCGAATGGTCCCTGTGGAAGCCGTTCACCCAGTCGGAGGCCTGGACCACCTACCTCCTGCCGGGCCTCGGCGAGACCCTCAAGGCGGCCGCGCTCGCCATGGTGATCGGCCTCCCGCTCGGCGCGGTCTTCGGTATCGCCCGCCTCTCCGACCACCGCTGGGTGCGGGGCGTGGCCGGCACGGTGGTGGAGTTCTTCCGTGCCATCCCGGTCCTGCTGCTGATGCTGTTCGCCAACGAGGTCTACGCCCGCTCGACGGACGTCGGCACCGAGAACCGGCCGCTGTACGCGGTCGTCACCGGCCTCGTGCTCTACAACGCGGCGGTCCTCGCCGAGGTCGTCCGGGCCGGCATCCTCGCGCTGCCCAAGGGCCAGACCGAGGCGGCCCAGGCGATCGGCCTGCGCAAGGGTCAGACGATGACCCTGATCCTGCTTCCGCAGGCGGTCACCGCGATGCTCCCGGCCATCGTCAGCCAGCTCGTCGTCATCGTGAAGGACACCGCGCTCGGCGGCGTCATGATCGGCTTCACCGAGCTGCTCAGCGAGCGGGCGACGCTGGCGGCGAACTACGCCAACGTCATCCAGAGCTTCGTCGTCGTCGCGATCATCTACATCGTCGTGAACTTCATCCTGACCAGCTTCGCGAGCTGGCTGGAGAAGCGGCTGCGGCGGAGCAAGCGGAGCACGGGGGCGGTACTGGGCGCCGACGAGATCGACGACATCAATGCCGGCGAGGTGGGCGGCAGCTTCGCGACCGGCGGCGAGGGCGGCTTCACCTTCATCAAGAAGAAGTAACCGGCCTGATGATCAGTCAAGTGGCTTGAACGACACGGCCCCAGGCTCGTGAACAGTGCGGAGGCAGTGGCATGATCGCCACTGCCTCCGTCACTTGACGCAAGCACCGGCAATGGGTTGCATACGTTCTGTGATCGTGCACCCTGCTCCAACCCTCTGTTCACCCTCGTCCCCCGGGACGCCGCCACGGGCAGGGGGCGCCTCGCCGTGGACCCGGTGATCATCGTCGGAGCGGGGCCCGTCGGGCTCACGCTCGCCCTCGCGCTGGCCCGCCAGGACGTGCCGTCGGTCGTCCTGGACGAGGGCCCGGGCAAGGACGAACCCCGCCTCGCCCGCACGGTCGTGCTCCGCGAGGACACCGCCGCCCTGATGGAACGGCTGACCGGCGTCGCGCTCGACGGGGCCGGCTGCCACTGGGCCGGATGGCGGTCGATGCGGCGCAAGCAGGTGATGCGCGAGGTCACCTTCGACGACCCGGCAGAGCCGGCTCCCCTGCACATCGCCCAGCACGTCCTGACCGTTCTGCTCCGCGAGGCCCTCGCCGACGAACCGCTCGTCAAGATCGCCGTCGACAGCCGACTCGACACCGTCGAGCAGGAGAAGTCCGGCGTCACCGCCCACACCCGCGGCCCCCAGGGCACGTGGTGGCGCGGCAGTTATCTGGTCGGCTGCGACGGCCCGCGATCGACGGTCCGCAAACTCCAGGACATCCGCTTCCCCGGCCGTACGGCGGTGGAGCGACACGCCGTCGCCGCACTGCGCGCGGAACTTCCGTGGGAGGGCGAGGCGTTGCTCCATCGGCTGCCGCCGTGGCGCACGTCCGGGCCCTCGGCCGGGGAGGTCACCGCACGCCCGCTGCCGGACGGGGTGTGGCGCCTGGACTGGCTGCTGCCCCCGGGCAAGGACCTGGTGACGCCCGAGCTGCTGGTGTCCCGTGTCCGGGAGACGCTCGCCGGCTGGACGGGCGGTCCGACACCGCCGTACGACCTCCTCGACACCGGTGTGCACACCGTCCACCACCGGCTCGCGCGGCGCTGGCGGGTCGGCCGGGTGTTCCTCGCCGGGGACGCGGCGCATCTGCTCGGCGCGCTCGGCACCCAGGGGCTGGACGAGGGGCTCAGGGACGCCGACAACCTCGCCTGGAAGCTGGCCCTCGCCTGGCACCACGGCCCGCACGAGGCGTTGCTCGACAGCTACCAGGCCGAGCGCCGCGGCGTCGTGGCCGCCCGGCTGCGCGCCGCCGACCAGGCGCTGCCGCTGCTGCGCGGGGGTGGCGGACTGCGCGCCTACGTCCCCGGCTCGGCCCGCGGTCATGACGCGCTGCTCGCCGACGGCCACCTGGGGCGCGGCGTACTCGGTGCGCCGGGGGCGTACGCCGGCTCCCCGCTGGCGCCCCGGCACCTGGAGGGCGAGGTCCCGGTGGACACGGAACCGGGGGCACCGGTCGCCGATGTGCGGGTCACCGCCGAGGACGGCTCGTTCGTACGACTCCGGGACCGGCTCGGTCGCGGGGCACTGCTCGTCGTCCTGATCGCGCCCGGGACGGGCGTGTGGGACCGCAAGCACTGGGTGACCGCCGGGGTCATGCCGCGGCTCGCGGCCGCGGTGACGGCGTTGCCGCACACTGCCGAGCTGCTGGTCGCGGAGAGTTACCCCGGGGCGGCCGCGCACAGCGTTCTGCTGGTACGACCCGACGGCCACCTCGTGACCGCGCTGAGCGGGGTCCGGCCCGCCGACCTGTACGCGGCCGCGGAAGCGACGGTGGGCGGGCCGACGAAGACGGAGGCGGAGGCGGG
>MWJO01000051.1 GCA_002027195.1 Streptomyces sp. GKU 895
CGACCCGCACCGCCCCACTTCCCGCTCCCAGCCCCCGCGCACCGCCCGCGAACTCCTCACCGACCACGTCACGGCGATGGTCTGCTGCGCCGCGATGGACACCGCCGGTGCCACCCCCGGCCTGGACTGGCTGGACGGCCCGACCCTCCTCATCAACGGAGAGCGGACCCCGGACCTCGCCCCCGGGGTCCTCAGCCTCATCGAGGACGGCGACCCCGTCCCCCTGCGCCACTGGCTGACCCAGGCAGGGATACGCCCGGAGAAGCCGCTCCGCCTGGTCTGAGGCGACCGGATCGGAACCCCTGATTCCACTTTCGGCCAATTCGCAACGAATAGTGACAGCCTGCGCGCGTTATGTGATGTGCTGGGACCGATCGCGCACATGGCAAAGGCTTGCGACATAAGACACGCACAACCACACGGGGGTACGAGGGAGGGGAGCAGCCATGGGTCCGGAGCCGATCCGCCGCTGGGAGTCGGGAGCCCTGGCGCACGCCGTGACGGACCCCTTCGGCCAGGGCCCCCTCCCCTGGCTCCGGGGCAGCGAGACGTACTTCGGCGACACGGGCCAGGTCGTCCCCTGGTACGTGGACGCACCGCAGCAGCCCCCCGCCACACCGGCCCGAGGCACCCGCATCCCCACCCCCCGCTCGGCCGGCGCCCCCGCGCGGCGACGACGTCCGCCGCCAGATCAAGGGCTTCGCCTCCACCGGCGCGGTCGCCCCGGGTGAGGCCATCGACTTCCACATCACCGTCGACCCGCCCCAGGAGTTCAGCGTCGACGTCTACCGCATCGGCCACTACGGCGGTGACGGCGCCGCGAAGATCACCACCAGCCCCCGCCTCTCCGGCATCGTCCAGCCCCCGCCGCTCACCGCGGACCGCACGGTCTCCTGTCACCACTGGTGGCTGAGCTGGCGCCTCCAGATCCCCTCGTACTGGGGCATCGGCGCGTACGTGGCCGTCCTCACCACCGCCGACGGCTACCGCTCCCACGTCCCCTTCACGGTCCGCCACGACCAGCCGGCCGACCTGCTCCTGCTCCTCCCGGACGTGACGTGGCAGGCGTACAACCTCTATCCGGAGGACGGCCGCACCGGCGCGAGCCTCTACCACGCCTGGGACGAGGAGGGCCGTCTCCTCGGCGAGTCCGACGCCGCGACGACGGTCTCCTTCGACCGCCCCTACGCGGGCGCGGGCCTGCCCCTCCACGTGGGCCACGCCTACGACTTCATCCGCTGGGCCGAGCGCTACGGCTACGACCTCGCCTACGCCGACGCCCGCGACCTGCACTCCGGCCGCGTCGACCCCACCCGCTACCGCGGTCTGGTCTTCCCGGGCCACGACGAGTACTGGTCGGCGAACATGCGCCGCACCGTGGAGCGCGCCCGCGACCACGGCACGTCCCTGGTCTTCCTCTCCGCCAACACCATGTACTGGCAGGTGGAGTTGGGCCCGTCCCCGTCGGGCGTCCCCGACCGGCTGCTGACCTGCCGCAAGCGCAAGGGCCCCGGCCGCCCGGTGCTGTGGCGCGAGATCGACCGCCCCGAGCAGGAGCTGATCGGCATCCAGTACGCGGGCCAGGTCCCCGAGCCCCACCCCCTGATCGTGCGCAACGCCGACCACTGGCTGTGGGAGGCGACCGGCGCCCATGACGGCGACGCCATCGAGGGCCTGGTCGCCGGCGAGGCCGACCGCTACTTCCCGCGCACCCCGCTCCCCGCCCACGACGACCGCATCCTGCTCGCGCACTCCCCGTACACCGACACCGAGGGCGCCCTCCGTCACCAGGAGACGTCCCTCTACCGCGCCCCCTCGGGCGCCCTGGTCTTCGCGTCGGGGACGTTCGCCTGGTCCCCGTCCCTGGACCGCCCGGGCCATGTGGACCCCCGCGTCCAGCGCGCCACCGCCAACCTCCTGGACCGCATCTGCAAGCGTGACTGACCCCAGGTCGGAGGCCAGCCGCCTATAAGGGACAATCAACCCGTTGGCCCGCCCGTCGCCCACCACCGCCCTACTCGAGCCCTTCGGGCGCCCCTTTTGTTCAACCACGGGGAGGAACCGTGTCCGGATTCGTAGAAAAGCCCGAGCCGATCCAGGTGCCGGGCTTGGTGCATCTCCACACCGGCAAGGTGCGCGAGCTGTACCAGAACGAGGCGGGCGACCTCGTGATGGTCGCCAGCGACCGCATCTCCGCGTACGACTGGGTGCTGCCCACCGAGATCCCCGACAAGGGCCGGGTCCTCACGCAGCTCTCCCTGTGGTGGTTCGACCAGCTCGCCGACCTGATCCCGAACCACATCATCAGCACCGACCTCCCCGAGGGCGCCCCCGCCGACTGGGCGGGCCGCACGGTGGTCTGCAAGTCGCTCCAGATGGTCCCGGTCGAGTGCGTGGCCCGCGGCTACCTCACCGGCTCCGGCCTGGCCGAGTACAACGAGTCGCGTACGGTCTGCGGCCTCGCCCTCCCCGAGGGCCTGTCCGACGGCAGCGAGCTGCCCGCCCCGATCTTCACCCCGGCCACCAAGGCCGCGGTCGGCGAGCACGACGAGAACGTGTCGTACGAGGAGGTCGCCCGCCAGGTCGGCGCCGACACCGCCGCCCAGCTGCGCCAGGCCACCCTCGCCGTCTACACGCGCGGCCGGGACATCGCCCGGGACCGGGGCATCCTGCTCGCGGACACCAAGTTCGAGTTCGGCTTCGACGGCGACACCCTCGTCATCGGCGACGAGGTCCTCACCCCGGACTCCTCCCGCTTCTGGCCGGCCGAGTCGTGGGAGCCGGGGCACGCGCAGCCGTCGTACGACAAGCAGTTCGTGCGGGACTGGCTGACCTCGGCGGCCTCCGGCTGGGACCGCAAGAGCGAGCAGCCGCCGCCCGCGCTGCCGCAGGAGGTCGTGGACCGCACGCGCGCCAAGTACATCGAGGCGTACGAGCGCCTGACGGGCACGAGCTGGAGCTGACCACATGAAAAAGCCCCCCGGCAGAAGCCGGGGGGCTTTGATCAAGAGCGAACGACGAGGTTCGAACTCGCGACCTCAACCTTGGCAAGGTTGCGCTCTACCAACTGAGCTACGTTCGCACTGCGCCGAAGCGCGATGCCTACTATACCCAACCTCGCTCGCGCGCGAGACGCACGGCGGTGTGCCGGTTCTCCGCCCCGAGCTTCGAGACGGCCGACGACAGATAGTTCCGTACCGTCCCCTGGGACAGCGCGGCCCGCTCGGCGATCTCCGCGACGGGCGCCCCGTCGGCGGCGAGTTCCAGCACCTCGGCCTCACGCGCGGTCAGCGGCGAGTCCCCGGCGGAGATCGCGTCGGCGGCCAACTCGGGGTCGACGTAACGGTTTCCGTCGTGCACCGTGCGGATGATCTCGGCGAGCTTCTGCGCGCTCACCGTCTTGGGGACGAACCCCCGCACACCCGCCTCAAGGGCCCGCTTCAGATGCCCCGGCCGGCCGTGACTGGTCACGATCAGCACCCGGCAGCCGGGCAGTTCGGTCCGCAGCGATGTGGCGACCTTCACACCGTCCGCCCCCGGCATCTGCAGATCGAGCACCGCCACATCCGGCTCGTGCGCACGGGCCATCGCCAGCGCCTCGGGCCCGGACGCGGCCTCGGCGACGACCACCAGATCGTCCTCCATCGAGAGCAGCGCGGCCAGCGCCCCGCGGATCAGATGCTCGTCGTCGGCCAGCAACAGCCGTACGGTCACGAGGTCACCTCGGTCACCATCGGCACCTGCGCCACCAACCGGAACACACCCTCCCGCACGGCCCCCGCCTCCAACGTCCCGTCCACCGCCGCCAGCCGCTCCCGCAGCCCGGCGAGCCCGGACCCGCCCGGTCCGGACGGACCGGCGGCCCCGTCGTTCTCCACCGTCAGCACCACACCGTCCTCCGACCTCCGTACGGACACCGTGCACCGCTGGGCGTCCCCGTGCCGCAGGACGTTCGTCGTCGCCTCCCGGACCACCCAGCCGAGCGCCGACTGCACGTCCAGCGGCAGCCCGGCCGCCTCCCCGCTGACCGTGCACTCGATCCCGGCAGCCGCCAACACCCCCTGGGCTCCGCTGAGTTCGACCCCCAGGTCGGCCTCCCGATACCCGCGTACGACCTCCCGCACCTCGCGCTGCGACTCCTGGGCGATGCGCTGCACCTCGATCATCTGCTCCTCGGCCTCGGGCCGTCCCCGCCGGGCCAGCTGCACGGCGAGCTCGCTCTTCAGCGAGATCACCGCGAGGTTGCGGCCCATGACGTCGTGCAGATCGCGCCCGAACCGCAGCCGTTCCTCGGCGACGGCGAGCCGCGCGCGGGTCTCGCGGGCCTCGTCGAGTTCGTAGAAGGCGTTGAGGAGCCAGGCGGAGAAGGCGGAGGTGAAGGCGAGGAACCCGGCACCCAGCAGCACGGCCAGGCTCGTCAGCAGGGCGGCGGTGCCCGAACGCCCCATCGGGAGGGCCAGGAGACCCGAGCCCACCGCGAAGCCCGTGACGACGCCGTACACATGCCGCCGGTCGGGCAGCCCCATCGCGAGCACGCCGGCGCCGAAGATCAGGACGACCGCGAAGATCGAGCCCGCGGCCGTGTCGACGTCGTCCCCGCGCGGTCCGCGCTCCGCGACGGTGATCGCCGTGACGGCGACGACGGTGGTGAGCGCGCCGAATGTCCACAACGTGTGGAGGGGCTGCTCACGCCGGCCCAGGGTCCAGTCCAGCGTCCGGGACGCGGTCACGGCACAGATCACGGCGTGCCCGACCACCAGCACCAGCAGCAGGGCCGCGAGCCAGCCCGGCACCCCGCCGCCGACGAGCGGCAGCCCGACCGACGCCAGCTCGGCCAGCGCGAAGGCGTGGAACGACCACCGCGTGTACGTCTCCACCTTCGCCGGCGTGCTCTTCCGCCCCCACCAGCCCCCGGGCATGCTCACCCTTCCCCCGTACCTCAGCGCCTCGGCTCCCACCGGAACCACCGCCCTACAGCAAACACCCCCGCCGCCGCCCAGGCCAGCGCGATCAGCACCGGCCCGATCGTCTCGTACACGCTGAGCTCGCCGGTCCAGCCGCCGCGGATCAGCGTGATCACCGGGGTCAGCGGCAGCAGCTCGCACACCGAGGCCATCCGGTCCGGCAGCAGCTCCAGCGGGACGGTGATCCCGGACCCCACCATGGCGACCAGCACCAGCGGCAACGCCGTGACCTGGGCGCTCTCCACGGTCCGGGTGAAACCCGCGGTGACGGCGGCCAGCAGGGCACTGACCGCGAGCCCCAGCAGGAGGCCCAGGACGGCGAGATGCGGTGCCTTCGGAGCCGGGACGTCGAGCAGGGCGGTGCAGGCCGCGACCAGCACCAGGGACTGCACGAACCCCGTCGTCAGGGCCGGAAGCGCGGTCCCGGCGAGGATCTCGCCGTCCCGCAGCTCTCCCGTCCGCAGCCGCTTGAGGACGAGTTCCTCGCGCCGCGCGACGAAGACGCCGACCAGCGCCGAGTACACCGCGAACAGCAGCGAGAACCCGATCGCCCCCGGCAGCACCACCGTCCCGACGTCGAGCCCGGTGCCCTTCAGGTCCATGTCCTCGGCCACGGTCCGCACGCTCACCGGCAGCACCAGCGGCACGAACACCGCGGTGACGATCATTCCCTTGCTGCGCCCGAAGAGGGTCAGCTCGGCCCGCGCGAGGGCCTTCACCCGGCCTGCCGCCATCCGATCGACCACGACGTTCATGCCCTGACCTCCTGAGCCGCGATCCCCAGGAACGCCTCCTCCAGCGAGGCCGACCGCACATCGAGCCCCCGCAGCTCGACCCCCGCCCCCGACGCCCACACCAGCACTTCCGTGGCCACCCGCTGCAACTCCCGCGTCCGCAGCCGTACGACCCGCCCGTCGACGTCGTGGGAGAGCACCCCCAGCTCCCCGAGCGGTGGCAGATCGCCCACGAAGTACCCCTGGGGCAGCTCGAAGGAGATCCGCGAGGGCTGCCCGGCCGTCACCTCGGCGGGGGTCCCGGTGACCGCGATCCGCCCCTCGTGCAGGATGGCGAGCCGGTCGGCGAGGCCCTCGGCCTCCTCCAGATAGTGCGTGGTCAGCAGCACGGTCGTACCGCCGTCGCGCAGCGCCCGCACCAGTTCCCAGGTGTCCCGGCGGCCCTCGGCGTCGAGCCCGGTCGTCGGCTCGTCCAGGAACAGCACCTCGGGCCGCCCGAGCAGCGCGAGCGCGAGATCCAGCCGCCGTCGCTCGCCCCCGGACAGCTGTTTCACGCGTACGTCGCTCCGGCGCGCGAGCCCGACGAGTTCCAGCGCCTCGACGGGCGGCCGCGCCCCGCTCACGCACCCCGCCCACATCCGCGCGGTCTCGGCGACGGTGAGCTCGGACGGGAACCCGCCCTCCTGGAGCATCACGCCCGTCCGCGGCCGTACGGCGGCCCGCTCGGCGTAGGGATCATGGCCGAGCACCCGCACCCGGCCCCCGGCCGGCGGCGCGAGCCCTTCCAGCAGCTCGACCGTGGACGTCTTGCCGGCCCCGTTGGTGCCGAGCAGGGCGAAGACCTCGCCGCGGGCCACGGAGAAGCTGATCCCGCGGACCGCCTCGAACCCGCCCCCGTAGACGCGTCGCAGGTCGGTGACCTCAATCACGTTCGTGTTCGTGTCCATGAGGCAAGCGTCCCGGCGCCACGGGCCCGGAAGGAGTGCGCGCTGTCATCACTCGGGATGACAAATGTCAGAGGCACTCGGCAGTGCTCCGCAGGCACTGCGCACACGAAGAAGCCCCCCGGCAGAAGCCAGGGGGCTTTCATCAAGAGCGAACGACGAGGTTCGAACTCGCGACCTCAACCTTGGCAAGGTTGCGCTCTACCAACTGAGCTACGTTCGCATTGCATCCGATCGGCTCTCACCGACCGGCGCGAGCACCATCCTACCTGATCCACAAGAGGGATCAGACCGGCGATGCAGAGCGGGTGACAGGAATTGCACACTGCGCCTTCCCCCTGGAAGGGGGATGTTCTGCTACTGAACTACACCCGCATGTACTCCGTGGGCTGGGCTTTTCCGTCCCCGCCCCTCGGCGTGCTCCAGACTCTAGCCGACCAGGAGGGGTGCAGCGCAAGTCGGTTGTCCCGAGGGGCGGGTGACCGGGCGTCGACGGGGCTACTGCGCCTCGGCGAACGCCTCGTAGACCTTCTTGGGGATGCGGCCGCGGGCCGGCACGTCCATCTTGTTCGCCTGGGCCCAGGCGCGGACCGCCGCCGGGTCGGGAGCGACCTCGGTCTGCTTGTACGCCTTGCCGGACCGGGAACGCTTCCGGCCTGCTTCCACGTAGGGCTCGAGGGCCTTACGCAGTTTCTCGGCATTCACCTGATTCAGGTCGATCTCGTACGACTTGCCGTCGAGTCCGAAGGCGATCGTTTCCGCCGCTTCCGAGCCGTCGATGTCGTCAAAGAGAGTGACCACGACCTTCTGCGCCACGAATATCGGTCCCTTCGTACGGCACTTTGCCAATTCATTTGTACAGTGCCCGACAATGCATTGTGAAGCCCGACTAAATCCTTTGGCGTGTCCGAGCGCAATAGGTATCGGGTGTCGATCGCGGATCTTTCCTGGAAATTTTGGTGAACGCCGCCCCTGATACCGGATCGTGACTGGGGTCACGTAGCTTCCTACAAGTCAACGCGCGTAGAAATTTTGTGCGGGTAGTCTGAAGGCACCTGTTGGAGGACACCCGCAGGAACCTTGCTCAGCACCACACACCGGGAGTGCCAGTGGCACGCGTCGTAGTCGACGTCATGCTCAAGCCGGAGATCCTCGACCCCCAGGGCCAGGCGGTGCAGCGCGCACTGCCGCGTCTGGGTTTCGAAGGCATCTCGGACGTCCGTCAGGGAAAGCGTTTCGAACTGGAAGTTGACGGGCCGGTCGACGAGGCCGCGCTCGCCCGCATCCATGATCTTGCGGAATCCTTCCTCGCCAACACCGTGATCGAGGACTTCACGGTGAAGGTGGAAGAAGTCGCGGAGGCCGCGAAGTGACCGCTCGTATTGGCGTCGTCACTTTCCCGGGGAGTCTCGACGACCGGGACACCCAGCGCGCGATCCGCCTCGCGGGCGCCGAACCGGTCGCCCTCTGGCACAAGGACAAGGACCTGCACCAGGTGGACGCGGTCGTCCTCCCGGGTGGTTTCTCCTACGGCGACTATCTGCGGGCCGGCGCCATCTCCCGCTTCTCGCCGGTGATGGAGACGGTCATCGAGCAGGCGAAGGCCGGCCTCCCGGTCCTCGGCATCTGCAACGGCTTCCAGATCCTCACGGAGGCCCACCTCCTCCCGGGCGGGATGCTCGGCAACGACCACCTGCACTTCATCTGCCGCGACCAGAAGCTGCGGGTGGAGAACACCTCCAGTGCGTGGACGGTCGACTACAGCGCCGGCCAGGAGATCCACATCCCGCTGAAGAACATGGACGGCCGGTACGTCGCCGACGAGTACACCCTCGACAAGCTCGAGGCCGAGGGCCGCGTCGCCTTCCGGTACGTCGACTTCAACCCGAACGGCTCGCTGCGCGACATCGCCGGCATCACCAACGAGGCCGGCAACGTCGTGGGCCTCATGCCGCACCCGGAGCACGCCGTCGAGCCGCTCATCGGGTCGGGCCGCACCGACGGCCTCCCCTTCTTCACCTCGATCCTCAAGAAGCTGGTCAACGCATGAGCCGGACGCCTCTGGACACGGTCGAGCACGCGGCCGCGACCCCCGACGTCGAGCTGCCCTGGGCCGAACTGGGCCTGCAGAAGGACGAGTACGAGCGGGTCGTGGAGATCCTCGGCCGCCGGCCCACCGGTGCCGAGCTCGCCATGTACTCGGTCATGTGGTCCGAGCACTGCTCGTACAAGTCGTCGAAGGTGCACCTGCGCCAGTTCGGCGAGAAGGCGCCGCAGAGCGATGCGCTTCTCGTCGGTATCGGTGAGAACGCGGGCGTCGTGGACGTCGGCCAGGGCTACGCGGTCACCTTCAAGGTCGAGTCGCACAACCACCCCTCGTACGTCGAGCCCTACCAGGGCGCGGCCACCGGCGTGGGCGGCATCGTGCGCGACATCATCGCGATGGGTGCCAGGCCGGTCGCCGTCGTGGACCCGCTGCGTTTCGGCGCCGCCGACCACCCCGACACCAAGCGCGTGCTGCCGGGTGTCGTCGCCGGCATCGGCGGCTACGGCAACTGCCTGGGCCTGCCCAACATCGGCGGCGAGGTCGTCTTCGACGCCTGCTACCAGGGCAACCCGCTGGTCAACGCCGGTGCCATCGGTGTGATGCGGCACGAGGACATCCACCTCGCCAAGGCGTCCGGCGCGGGCAACAAGGTCATCCTGTACGGGGCCCGGACCGGCGGCGACGGCATCGGCGGCGCCTCGATCCTGGCCTCCGAGACCTTCGACGACGCCAAGCCCTCGAAGCGTCCGGCCGTCCAGGTCGGCGACCCCTTCCAGGAGAAGCTCCTCATCGAGTGCACCCTGGAGGCCTTCAAGGAGAAGCTGGTCGTCGGCATCCAGGACCTGGGTGCCGCCGGTCTCTCCTGTGCCACGTCCGAGCTGGCCTCGAACGGCTCGGGCGGCATGCGCGTGACGCTGGACGACGTTCCCCTGCGTGACTCGACCCTCTCTCCCGAGGAAATCCTCATGAGCGAGTCGCAGGAACGCATGTGCGCGGTCGTGGAGCCGGAGAAGGTCGACCGCTTCCTGGAGATCTGCGAGAAGTGGGACGTCATCGCCACGGTGATCGGTGAGGTCACGGACGGCGACCGCCTCGAGATCTTCTGGCACGGCGGCAAGATCGTCGACGTCGACCCGCGCACGGTCGCGCACGACGGCCCGGTCTACGAGCGCCCGTACGCCCGCCCGTCCTGGCAGGACGAGCTCCAGGCGGACGACGCCAACAAGCTGCCGCGGCCCGCGACGTCGGAAGAGCTGAGGCAGCAGGTCCTGAAGCTGGTCTCGTCCCCGAACCAGGCCTCCAAGAAGTGGATCACGTCGCAGTACGACCACTTCGTGCAGGGCAACACAGTGCTGGCCCAGCCCGAGGACTCGGGCATGATCCGCATCGACGAGGAGACCGGCCTCGGCGTCGCCATCGCGACGGACGGCAACGGCCGTTACGCGAAGCTGGACCCGTACGCGGGCGCCCAGTTGGCGCTGTCGGAGGCCTACCGCAACGTCGCCACCACCGGCGCCAAGCCGCTCGCGGTCTCCGACTGCCTGAACTTCGGCTCGCCCGAGGACCCGGCCGTGATGTGGCAGTTCGCGGAGGCCATCCGTGGTCTGGCCGACGCCTGCCAGCAGTTGGGCACCCCGGTGACCGGCGGCAACGTCTCGCTCTACAACCAGACCGGCGAGGCCGCCATCCACCCGACCCCGGTCGTGGCCGTCCTCGGCGTCATCGACGACGTGGCCCGCCGCACCCCGGTCGCCTTCCAGGAGGAGGGCCAGCTGCTGTACCTCCTCGGCGACACCCGCGAGGAGTTCGGCGGCTCGGCCTGGTCCCAGGTCGTCCACGACCACCTCGGCGGCCTGCCCCCGAAGGTGGACCTGGAGCGCGAGCGCCTGCTCGCGGAGATCCTGATCTCGGCCTCCCGCGACGGCATGATCGACTCGGCGCACGACCTGTCGGACGGCGGTCTGATCCAGGCGGTCGTGGAGTCGGCGCTGCTCGGCGGCAAGGGCGCGCGTCTGGTCGTCCCGGACGGGCTCGACGCCTTCACCTTCCTCTTCTCCGAGTCGGCAGGCCGCGCGGTCGTCGCCGTGCCGCGCTCCGAGGAGGTCCGCTTCAACGACATGTGCGGTGCGCGGGGCCTGCCGGTCACCCGCATCGGTGTCGTCGACGGCGACACCGTGGAGATCCAGGGCGAGTTCACGCTCTCCCTGGAGGAGCTGAAGAAGGCCCACGAGGAGACGATCCCGGCGCTGCTCGCGTAGCCGGTCGTACGACGAGGAAGGCCCCGCCCGGATGATCTGCTTCCGGGCGGGGCCTTCTTCTCGGACGGCTGGTTCAGCGGGCGTTCGCGGTCGATCAGTAGGTACACCGGGATCTCTGCCTGGCCGTATGCGGCAGGCTTCTCGTACCAGGCATCGGGCGCGAGCACCGCGTCCGGTTTCGTCCTGCTTCCCAGCGCCGCGGGGCGGCGTTCGTAGCCGATCACGCGTACGAGTGATCGTCCCCACGTCGAGCGGGGACGGGCTCTGAGGACGCGGCCCCCGTCTTCGGCAACCGCAGCGCCAGCGCCACCCCGAGCCCCATCAGTGCCGCCCCGCACAGGAACACCGCGTCCATGGCGGAGACGTACTCCGTCATGTCCGTGCCGTCGCTCAGCCTGCTGATCAGGGTGCCGAACAGGGCGGCGCCCAGGGCCGTGCCGAGGGTCTGGAAGAAGCGGATGCCGGTCGTGGCGACCCCGAGCTGGTGGCGGGGTGCCGCGTACTGCACGAGCTGGATGAGCTGGCCGATCAGCTGACCGAACCCGGCACCGACGAGGAGCAGTTCGGCGCGCAGCCACCACAGTGAGGTGTGGGTGCCGGTGGTGGCCAGGAGGAGGAAGGCCACGGCGGTGACGGCGGACCCCGTGATCACGAACGTCCGCTCGGACCAGCCGCGTTCGGTGAGCTTGCCGGTGGCGATGCCGACCACCGTCATGCCGATCGCCATCGGGATGAGGTACAGGCCCGCCGAGGAGCTCGCGATGCCCCGGACCACCTGGAGATAGACCATCACGTAGTACATCGAGCCGACCATGGCCGCGCCGACGAGCCCCTGGATGGCGAAGCCCCAGCGCAGCTCCGGGACCCGGAACATGGACAGCGGCAGGATCGGTTCGGCGGCGGTGCGCTGGCGGCGCAGGAACAGCGAGAGGGAGACCGCCGAGGCCAGCGCCAGCCCGATGACCTGCGGGGACGTCCAGTCGTACTCCTTGCCGCCCCACTCGGTGACCAGCAGCAGCGTGGTGGAGAAGGCGGCGGCGAGGGCCGCGCCGAGGAAGTCGATGCGGTGCCGCTCGGTGTGCCGGGGGAGTTTCAGGACGAGTGCGGACAGGGCGAGGACCGTGATGCCGATGGGCAGGTTGACGTAGAAGATCCAGCGCCAGCTCGCGTGGTCGGAGAGCACCCCGCCGATCCACGGGCCGAGCGCCATGCCGCCGCCCGCGACGATGCCGCCCATGCCGGCGCCCTTGCTGTCCTTCTCCTTGCCGGGCTCCTTGAGCTGGGCGATCACCACCATCGTCACGCTCATCAGTCCGCCGGCGCCGATGCCCTGCACCGCCCGGGCGGCGATCAGCTGGCCGATGGACTGGGCGGCCCCGCACAGCGCCGAGCCGAACAGGAAGGTGCCGACGGCCCCGAGGAAGACCCGCTTGGCGCCGAGGGTGTCGCAGAGCCTGCCGTAGAGCGGCAGCACCGCGGCCGAGGCCAGCGAGAAGGCGCTGACCAGCCACGGGATCTTGTCGATGCCGTGGGCGGGGTCGAGGTCCCGGACGATCGGGACGGTCGCCGCGGACACGATCTGCATGTCCAGGACGGCGAGCACGATCGTGGCGAGGCAGACGAGGAAGCCGATCTTGCGCTGGATGTCGCTCATGGTCTGGGGCTGGGTCTCGGTCATGGCAGAACCATGCCCGAGAATCGTGTACTGAGTCAATGTTTCATCCAGGATCAAATTTCATCTTGGTACAGCGACGCTTGGTAAGGTGCTGCCATGGCTTTTGCTGAGGGCATGGGGCTGCGCGAGCGCAAGAAGCTCCAGACGGCGCTGCGGATCTACCGGACCGCGGTGGCACTGTTCGACGAGAAGGGCTTCGACGCCGTCTCCGTGCAGGAGATCGCCGACGCCGCCGAGGTCTCCAAGATGACCGTCTTCAACTACTTCGGCACGAAGGAGGACCTGGTCTTCAAGCCCATGGAGGACCACTTCTCCGATCCGGCCCGTGCGGTGCGCGACCGGAAGCCGGGCGAGTCCGCCGTGGACGCCGTCCGCCGGCAGTTCCTGGAGATGATCGACGGCCGCGACCCCTCGATCGGCCTGAACGCCGAGCCCTTCGCCCGCCGGATCCGCTCGGTGATCATGGCGACGCCCGTGCTGCGGGACCGGGCCTACGTCTCGGCGGAGAAGGGCGGCCTGGAACTCGCCGACCTGCTCACCGAGGAGACCGGCGACCGCACCCTGGCGCTGATCGCCGCCGCCACCCTCACCCACGCCCGCCAGGCCCTGATCGAGGAGCACCACCTGCGCATCGACGCCGGTGAGAGCGTGGACGACGTCGCCGCCGACGCCGCCGAACGGGCCGAGCGCGCCTTCGCGTTGGTCGCCGGGGGCCTCGCCGGATACGCCGTCCGACAGGCCTAGGCTGGCCCCCATGCCACCGGCCAAGAAGCGCACCCGCAGCTACGACCCCGCCAAGATCCGCACCGCGGTGCTCACGCAGTTCGGGCACGTACGACAGGCCGTACGCACCCTCACCCCCGAGCAGTTGGCCGGCCCCACCCACCTCGGCGACTGGACCGTCCGCGACCTCGCCGCGCACCTCACCATGGCCGTCGGCGCCATCAGCAACGCCCTCGAGGCCGAGGCGCCGCCGAAGCGCACCCTCGCCCTCCTGGACTGGCCCGCCAGCACCGCGTCCCGAGGCGCCGACATCGACGACGGCACCCGGCGGCTGGCCCAGGACAACCCCGACCTCGACGCCCTCTACGCCCGCACCGCGGAACGCTTCACCGAGAGCTTCGACGGGGCCGCCGACGACCGGCTCATCGGCAGCCGCACCGGCGCCATGACCCTCGCCGACTACCTGGTCACCCGGACCGTCGAACTCGTCGTCCACACCGACGACCTGAACGCCTCCGTCCCCGGCCTCGACATCCCCCACGACCGTCAGGCCCTGGCCGCCTGCACCCGTCTCCTCGCCGACGCGCTCGCCGCGAAGGCCCCCGGCGGCTCGACCGAGGTGCGGATCCCGCCGTACGCCGTGGTGCAGTGCGTCGAGGGGCTCCGGCATACCCGCGGCACCCCGCCCAACGTCGTCGAGACCGACCCGCTGACCTGGATCAGGCTCGCGACCGGGCGGCTGACCTGGAAGGACGCGGTCGCGGAGGCCAAGGTGAGCGCGAGCGGGGAGCGCGCGGATCTCGGCGGGCTGCTGCCCCTCATGGGGTGACGGGGGAACCCGCCTCCCGCCTCACCCGTCCCATCGCCATGGACAAGCAGCGAATGACCCTCGCCGCCCTGACCGTCCTCCCGCTCGCCGCGGCCTGCGGGACCGAACAGGCCGACGGCGGTTCGGTGGCCGCCGAGCGATCCGTCACCGGCATCCACTGGAGCGTCGACAGTGTCACCGTGGACGGCACCACCCACAAGGCCCCCACCGGGGCGGACGTCACGATCGAGGACGGCAAGGCGGCCGGCAACTACGGCTGCAACCACTTCAACGCGAAGGTCGCCTTCGGGGACGGCACCCTCCGGCTCAGTGACGCCACGACCACGGAGATGGCCTGCGAGGAAGGTCCCATGGCCTTCGAGAGGACCCTCGCCCGCACCCTGACCGCCGGTGCCCTGAAGACCGACGTCACCGGCGACCGGCTCACGCTCACCACCGACGACGGCGACCGGGTCCGGCTGACCGAGGAGAAGGACGCGCCGCTCTACGGCACCCGATGGAACATCACCTCGCCCGCTCCCACCGGTGACGCCCACCTCAGCTTCGACAAGAAGACCGGGAAGGTGACCGGCAGCCTCGGCTGCAACAAGGTGACGGCGACTGCCACGGTCCGCGACGGACATATCACCCTGGGCGCTCCCGCCACCACCCGAATGGTGTGCGACACCTCACTCATGAAGACGGAGAAGACCCTGCTGGGCTTCTTCGACAGCACGGTGAGGTACGAACTGGATCATCGCGCCCTCACGCTGACCAGCGAAAACGGAAAAACCACCAACGCGGTCGCGGCCAAGTGATCCCTTAAAGGTCCGTATCCCCAATTCGGACCAGTGGTCGACCTCGCCTACACTCGGGGACGTGCCACGTGGTGACGGTCGACTCAATCATGATCTGCTCCCCGGCGAGAAAGGCCCCCAGGACGCGTGTGGCGTCTTCGGTGTCTGGGCTCCGGGTGAAGAGGTCGCCAAGCTCACTTACTTCGGGCTCTACGCCCTCCAGCATCGGGGCCAGGAATCCGCGGGTATCGCGGTCAGCAACGGCTCCCAGATCCTCGTCTTCAAGGACATGGGCCTCGTGTCCCAGGTCTTCGACGAGACCTCCCTCGGTTCGCTCCAGGGTCACATCGCGGTCGGACACGCCCGCTACTCGACCACCGGTGCCTCCGTCTGGGAGAACGCCCAGCCGACGTTCCGTGCCACCGCGCACGGCTCGATCGCGCTCGGCCACAACGGCAACCTGGTCAACACGGCGCAGCTCGCCGAGATGGTCGCCGACCTCCCGAAGGACACCAACGGCCGCTCGACCCGAGTGGCCGCCACCAACGACACCGACCTGCTGACGGCCCTCCTGGCCGCCCAGGTCGACGAGGACGGCAAGCCGCTGACCATCGAGGAGGCCGCTCACACGGTCCTTCCGCAGGTGCGTGGCGCGTTCTCCCTCGTCTTCATGGACGAGCACACGCTGTACGCCGCCCGCGACCCGCAGGGCATCCGCCCGCTGGTCCTCGGCCGCCTGGAGCGCGGCTGGGTCGTCGCCTCGGAGTCCGCCGCCCTCGACATCTGCGGCGCCTCCTACGTCCGCGAGATCGAGCCGGGCGAGTTCGTCGCCATCGACGAGAACGGCCTGCGCACCTCCCGATTCGCGGAAGCGAAGCCCAAGGGCTGTGTCTTCGAGTACGTCTACCTCGCGCGCCCCGACACCGACATCGCCGGCCGCAACGTGTACCTCTCCCGCGTGGAGATGGGCCGCAAGCTGGCGAAGGAAGCCCCGGTCGAAGCGGACCTGGTCATAGCGACTCCGGAGTCCGGCACCCCGGCCGCCATCGGCTACGCGGAAGCCTCCGGCATCCCGTTCGGCGCGGGCCTGGTGAAGAACGCGTACGTCGGCCGTACGTTCATCCAGCCCTCCCAGACGATCCGGCAGCTCGGCATCCGGCTGAAGCTGAACCCGCTGAAGGAAGTCATCAAGGGCAAGCGTCTGGTCGTCGTCGACGACTCGATCGTGCGCGGCAACACCCAGCGCGCCCTGGTCCGCATGCTCCGCGAGGCGGGCGCCGCCGAGGTCCACATCCGGATCTCCTCGCCGCCGGTCAAGTGGCCCTGCTTCTTCGGCATCGACTTCGCCACCCGCGCGGAGCTCATCGCCAACGGCATGACGATCGACGAGATCGGCACCTCGCTGGGCGCCGACTCCCTGGCGTACATCTCCATCGACGGCATGATCGAGGCGACCACCATCGCCAAGCCGAACCTGTGCCGCGCCTGCTTCGACGGCGAGTACCCGATGGAGCTCCCGGACCCCGAGCTGCTCGGCAAGCAGCTCCTGGAGACCGAGCTGGCCGCGGGCCCCGCAGCCACGGCCGCGGCCGACGCCATCCGTCGCCCGTAAGCCTCGTAGAACCCAACCCGAAAGATCCCAGGCAATGTCTGCTGAGTCAGATCAGTCACCTCCGGCGACGGGCACATCCTCCGGTGCTTCCTACGCGGCTGCCGGCGTCGACATCGAGGCGGGCGACCGCGCCGTAGAGCTGATGAAGGAGTGGGTGAAGAAGACGCAGCGCCCCGAGGTCCTCGGCGGCCTCGGCGGTTTCGCCGGCCTCTTCGACGCCTCCGCCCTCAAGAACTACGAGCGTCCCCTGCTCGCCTCCGCCACCGACGGCGTGGGCACCAAGGTGGACATCGCGCGCCAGCTGGGCGTCTACGACACGATCGGCCACGACCTGGTCGCGATGGTCATGGACGACATCGTGGTGTGCGGCGCCGAGCCGCTGTTCATGACCGACTACATCTGCGTCGGCAAGGTCCACCCCGAGCGGGTCGCCGCGATCGTCAAGGGCATCGCCGAGGGCTGTGTCCTCGCCGGCTGCGCCCTGGTGGGCGGCGAGACGGCCGAGCACCCGGGCCTGCTGGGCCCGGACGACTTCGACGTCGCCGGCGCCGGTACGGGCGTCGTGGAGGCCGACCGGCTGCTGGGTCCCGATCGCATCCGTACGGGTGACGCGGTCATCGCCATGGCGGCCTCCGGTCTTCACTCGAACGGGTACTCGCTCGTCCGGCACGTCCTGCTGAACCAGGCCGGCCTGTCCCTGGACGCGCGGATCGAGGAGCTGGGCCGCACGCTCGGCGAGGAGCTCCTGGAGCCCACCAAGATCTACTCGCTGGACTGCCTGGCGCTGATGCGCACCACCGACGTGCACGCCTACTCGCACGTCACCGGTGGTGGCCTGGCCGCCAACCTGGCCCGCGTGATCCCCGACGACCTGCACGCGATCGTCGACCGCTCCACCTGGACCCCGGCCCCGATCTTCGACCTCGTCGGCAGGACCGGCTCGGTCGAGCGTCTGGAGCTGGAGAAGACCCTGAACATGGGCGTCGGCATGATCGCGATCGTCCCCGAGGAGTCCACGGACGTGGCCCTGGCGACGCTGGCCGACCGCGGGGTCGAGGCCTGGGTGGCCGGCGAGATCACCGACCGCGGCGACCACGCCACGGGCGCGGAGCTGGTCGGGGACTACGCCTGACCGTCAGGACGCTGACAGGCAGCGCAAAACCCGGTCCGGTGGTGTGGACCACTACCGGACCGGGTTGCGCACTGCTGGAGCGTCAAGCGCCGCGGCGTTGCTGAGACGACGGACCGGACTCGTCGTCCTCGTCCTCATCGTCGTCGTTATAGAGATCCGCGTACTGGGCGTACGGGTCGTCTTCATCGTCGTCTTCGAACGGCTCGCCATTCGGCGGCTGCTGCGAAGTCGAAGCGCCCAGCTCATTGGCCAGACGCGACAGGTCAGTCCCGCCGCTGCTGTACTTCAGCTGGCGGGCGACCTTCGTCTGCTTGGCCTTTGCCCGGCCGCGCCCCATGGCTCGACCCCCTCGGTGACGGGGCTCGATGGCCCCAGAGTCTTGACACGCGTTCATGATCTGGAACGGGCTCTCCGCAGAGAGACCGGCCCGTAGGGCTTCCACGGTACCTGAGCCCACGCCCATACGGTACGTCGCCCACAGGACGTGCCTGGCACCAGAACCCGCGAGGCGCCCTGTCCCCGCTGGTCAACCGCGATTTTAACCACTTCTTGGCGGCCGACCCGCCGACGAACGTGAGAGTTCTCTCTAAGTGCCCGCCGACGGGTACCGGTCATGCGCCGCTACGGCGGTCAGCGCGCCCGGCGCGCCACCGCCGCCTCGTGCATCCGCTGCTCGGCGATCCGGTCGGCTGCGGCGGCCGGCGGGATACCGTCCGCCTTCGCACGTGCGAATATGGCGAGCGTGGTGTCGAAGATCTTCGCCGCCTTCGCCTTGCACCGGTCGAAGTCGAAGCCGTGCAGCTCGTCGGCGACCTGGATGACCCCGCCCGCGTTCACCACGTAGTCCGGTGCGTAGAGGATGCCGCGGTCGGCGAGATCCTTCTCCACACCCGGGTGTTCGAGCTGGTTGTTGGCCGCGCCGCAGACGATCTTCGCGGTGAGCGCGGGCACGGTGTCGTTGTTCAGGGCGCCGCCCAGCGCGCAGGGGGCGTAGATGTCCAGGCCCTCGGCGCGGATCAGGGTGGCGGTGTCGGCGACGGCCGTGACGCCGGTCGGGTGCGCCGCCAGGATGCGGCCCACGGCCTCCTCGCGGACGTCCGTGATGACGACCTCGGCGCCCTCCTCGCGCAGGTGGGTCACCAGGTGGTGGCCGACCTTGCCGACGCCCGCGATGCCGACCTTGCGGCCGCGCAGCGAGGGGTCGCCCCACAGGTGCTGGGCGGAGGCCCGCATGCCCTGGTAGACGCCGAACGCGGTGAGCACGGAGGAGTCGCCGGCGCCGCCGTTCTCGGGCGAACGGCCAGTGGTCCAGCGGCATTCACGGGCGACGACGTCCATGTCGGCGACGTACGTGCCGACGTCGCAGGCCGTCACGTAGCGCCCGCCGAGCGAGGCGACGAACCGGCCGTAGGCGAGCAGCAGCTCCTCGCTCTTGACCGTGTCCGGGTCGCCGATGATCACGGCCTTGCCGCCGCCGTGGTCCAGGCCGGCCATGGCGTTCTTGTACGACATCCCGCGCGCGAGGTTCAGGGCGTCGGCGACGGCCTCCTCCTCGGTCGCGTACGGGTAGAAGCGGGTGCCGCCGAGGGCGGGGCCCAGCGCGGTGGAGTGGATGGCGATGACGGCCTTCAGGCCACTGGCACGGTCCTGGCAGAGCACGACTTGCTCATGACCGCCCTGGTCCGAGTGGAACAGGGTGTGCAGGACGCCGGCTGATACTTCGGTCACTGTGGTGACTCCTGGATGCGTAGCGGCGGTCGGGAGCAGCTCCCGTAAGGGTGGCGGGCGCTGTGGGCACGAGATTAGAGCCTGGCTGCACCCGTCCACCTCGCCGTGCTCAGGATCACCTACGCACGGAGTACCCCCGTGCGACGATTTGCATAGATTTCCGACCCGTTTGTGAGCGGGTTCCGCAGGTTTTCCTGGCAGTGGGAGGGGGAGGGAGCAGGCGTGCCCAAGGTGTCCTCGGTGGTCGTCCCGTATCCGACCTATCTCCGTGTGTACGAGCCGCTGGCCGCCTTCCCGGAGCCGGAGCGCAGCCACTGGGCGCGTTACGCCCACCGCCCCGACCGCCCCTCGTACCAGGACGAACTGCGCCGCTCCCTGGCCGACTTGCTGCCCACCCCGCCGATGGCCGTGCCGGTGCACGAGAGCAGCGACGCCTTCGTGCTGGACGTGGACGGCGTGGTCTGCGTCTGCCCCTGGCGGACCCGGCTGCGCGGCTGGCAGGCGCTGGGGGACCTGGGCGAGGAGCTGCCGAAGCCGGTCCTGGACGCGGTGCTGCCGGAGGTGGTGCGGCGGCAGGCGGCGCAGGACTACGAGCGGTGGCTGATCCGGAACCCGGACGCCCGCCCCTGGATCCGCTCCTCGACCTGGCAGGTGCCGCTGCACTGGTTCGTGCTGGTCGGCGACGAGGAGCGGTCCTTCGACAAGGGGTCGGGGGAGATCCCGGCGATGCTGCGCTACCGGACGCCGATGGTGCAGGCGCGGCGCCGGGTGGCGCGGGCCCTGCGGACCCTGAAGGACACCCTCGACGAGGGGCCGCTCATCGACGGCCTGGTGGACGTGGGGCGTTGGCTGGAGGAGTTCCACCCGCGCTCGCTCGTCGAGCTGGACTACGGCGGCCTGGTGCACACGCTGCCGGCCGGCGAGCTGGAGGACGACCACTCGGCGGCGGACGTGGCCGAGGGCATCGAGGCGCTGCGGCGGGGTGACGGGGCGGCCGCGGGAGAGGCCTACGGGCGGCTCGTGGAGCGCTGGCGGTCGGTCAGGGACCGGCGCTCGGCGAACTGAGCGCGGCTTAGGTCACGAACGGGTGTTTGACGTGACGCTCGTTTTGGGGTTTTGTCCTCGCACTGAGTTGCCCGGAGCTTGAGGTCCGCCCCACATGGGACGTACGTCACGATCCGGGCTTTCATCTCAACTGAGGCTCAAGTGCGGTCAAGCGTGATGGACCGCACGTACCTGGCCCTTGCGTCTCTTCCCCCTCCTCATGCCAAAATAGGACAAGGGGCCCGGGGGAGGTTCCGCTTTGGGGGGTCTGGTGACTCCTGATCGCCCTGTGACTGATCGTCACAGTGGCGTGACTGTCCGCTATGGCATGGTCCATCGGCCTCTGTCGCCGATGAACACCTGGGGGGCAATTCCATCGGTTTGGCCGACGCGGCTGGACAGATGGTGTAGTTGTAGTGCCGAGGACAAGCCGTTCGTCCTATAACCGACTCGACTCGCGTCCGCCATTTCGGGCAACGCGGGTCAAGGTGCAGAATTTAGAGGAAAGAACCGAGAAGGTTCGGTTCTCCCGAGGAGGCCGCTCATGACCGCTCGCACCCCTGATGCCGAGCCGCTGCTGACCCCGGCTGAGGTCGCCACCATGTTCCGCGTGGACCCGAAGACGGTCACGCGGTGGGCGAAGGCCGGGAAGCTTACTTCCATCCGTACGCTCGGCGGGCACCGCCGCTACCGCGAGGCGGAGGTCCGTGCACTGCTCGCGGGCATCCCGCAGCAGCGCAGCGAGGCCTGAACCAACTGAATAACGGGCAAACCGGCAGGTCCCCCAACGTGCCGATACGCCCGTGACACCGCTTCACAAAGCTCCAAGCGACGCGGGTTCCGCCCCAACGGGGCCCACGCCCAAGCTCATCCCAAGAACATCACAGGGTGCGTCGTCGATCGCGCTGGACTCCGCCGGGTCCAGCGCGATCTTTTTTGTGCGCGCGGGGAGCCTTGCCGACGGCTCTGTGAGCGGGCTTGTCGGAGTCTGGGGAGGGGTGTCGGATCTCCTGTGGACGCCCCGCCCAGGCTGGTGCAATTGCACATATTAAATTGACCAGTTGTAGGCCGGGTGTAAGTACCGCGGTTTCAGAAACTCATGCGGTGACACCCGTCACATGCCAGAGTCCTTGTTGCGCCTGACTCCGGTGCGCTAGAGGAGCCACGCGTTCCACCGTCCCACGCCGGTACGGGTGTTGGGGCCGCCGTTGGTCACGCGTCGGCGGGACTTTCGTCCTCCGCCGGCTCGGCGGCCGCCTCCGCGGCGGTGCGGGGCGGGGAGTCCATGGCCAGCCGCAGCAGCTGATGGCAGATCGGGCAGTGGCGCGTCAGATGGCGATAGGAGGAGGCGGCCGACAGATGTGCACGGAGCAGGGCCCGAGTCTCGTGCCTGACCGAAGCCGCCATACGCCACCTCCAGGGGCCGCACAGGGAAGGGGCCCTGGTTTCTGGGTACCGACCGAATGTGACGCCGTCAAGACGGCGCGAGGCGGCTGAGAGGGCTGTGCGAGGAGAGGTCCAGTTGGTCGGCGTACGGCTGGACGCACGAAAAAGAAGCCCGGATCCGAAGATCCGGGCTTCCTTGTTGCGGTCCTGACGGGATTTGAACCCGCGGCCTCCACCTTGACAGGGTGGCGAGCACTCCAAACTGCTCCACAGGACCAGGTTTCGCGGCGCTTACTGGTGCGTTGCGCTGCGAGAAGGACTGTACAGGAGGGTGAGCCTCCTGCGCGAACTCACCCGGTGTGCACGGTCGGTCACGGGACGGCCGCGTCGATCGCCTTCACGATCCGCTTGTCCGAGATGGGGTACGCCGTGCCCAGCGCGTGGGCGAAATAGCTGACCCGGAGCTCCTCGATCATCCAGCGGATGTCCAGGACGGCGGTCGGCACCGGGCGGCCCTGCGGCATCTGCTCCAGGAGCCAGGCGTACTCGTCCTGCATCTCGTGGACCTTCTCCATGCGCGTGGTGTCCCGCTGCACGGCCGTCGGCATCTGCTGGAGGCGACGGTCGGCGGCGACCAGGTAGCGCATCAGGTCCGGCAGCCGGCGCAGCCCCGTCGCCGTCACGAAGCCGGGCTTCACGAGGGCGTCCAGCTGCTTGCGCACGTCCGTCAGGTTCGCGAGGAGCGCGGGGCTGCGTACGCCCTTCAGACGGCGCTCACAGGCCTGCCAGGCGGCCAGCACCTGCTGCACCTGCCCGACCGTACGCACCGTCGTGTCGACGATCTCCGCGCGGACCTTGTCGTACAGCTTCCGGTACGACTCCTCGTCCCACGCCGGTCCCCCGAAGTCGCCGATCAGCTTGTCCGCCGCCGCCATCGCGCAGTCGTCGAACAGGGCCTGGATCGTGCCGTGCGGGTTGGCCGAGAGCGCCAGCTTCTGGGCGTTCGTCAGGTGATCGCTCGCGAACTTCGCCGGGTTCACCGGGATGTTGCGGAGCACCAGCCTGCGGGTGCCCTTCCACATCGCCTCCGCCTGCTCCGCCTCCGTGTCGAAGAGGCGGACCGAGACCGTGTCGCCGTCGTCCACGAGGGCCGGGTACGCCTTCACCGGCTGACCCGCCCGGCGCGTCTCGAAGACCCGCGTCAGCGTGCCGATCGTCCAGTCCGTCAGGCCCTTGCGCTCCAGGGACTCGCCGCCCTGGCGCTCGGCGGTGGCCGCGGCGGCCTGCGAGAGGGCCTGGCGCGCCTTCGGCTTCAGCCGGAGCTTCAGCGCTTCCAGATCCTTGTCCTCGGCCAGCTTGCGGCGCCGCTCGTCGACGATCCGGAAGGTGATGCGCAGGTGGTCCGGGATCTTCGACCAGTCGAAGTCCTCGGCCTCGAAGGGCACGCCGACCATGCGCTTCAGCTCACGGGCCATGGTGGTCGTGAGCGGCTCCTGGAGAGGGACCGCCGTGTCCAGGAAGCGCTTGGCGAAGTTCGGCGCCGGGACGTAGTTGCGCCGGATCGGCTTGGGGAGGGAGCGGATCAGCTCCGTCACGACCTCCTCGCGCAGGCCCGGGATCTGCCAGTCGAAGCCCTCGTCCGTGACCTGGTTGAGGACCTGGAGCGGGATGTGGACGGTGACACCGTCGGCGTCCGCGCCCGGCTCGAACTGGTAGGTGACCCGGAACTTGAGCGGGCCCTGCCGCCAGGAGTCCGGATAGTCGGCCTTGGTGACCGCCTCCGCCGACTCCCGGATGAGCATCTCCCGCTCGAAGTCGAGGAAGTCGGGCTGCTCGTGCCGCTTGCGCTTCCACCAGGAGTCGAAGTGCGCGCCGGAGACGACGTGTTCGGGCACCCGCTGGTCGTAGAAGTCGAAGAGGGTGTCGTCGTCGACGACGATGTCCCGGCGCCGGGCGCGGTGTTCGAGCTCCTCGACCTCGCTCAGCAGTCTGCGGTTGTCGGCGTAGAACTTGTGGTGCGTACGCCAGTCGCCCTCGACGAGCGCGTTGCGAATGAAAAGCTCGCGGCTCGTCTCGGGATCGATCCGGCCGTAGTTGACCTTGCGCTGGGCGACGATCGGCACGCCGTACAGCGTGACCTTCTCGTACGCCATCACGGCCGCCTGGTCCTTCTCCCAGTGCGGTTCGGAGTACGTCCGCTTCAGCAGATGCTCGGCGAGCGGCTCGACCCACTCCGGCTCGATCTTGGCGTTGACGCGGGCCCAGAGGCGTGAAGTCTCCACCAGTTCCGCGGACATGACGAAACGGGGCTGCTTCTTGAAGAGCGACGAACCCGGGAAGATCGCGAACTTGGCGCTGCGGGCGCCCAGATACTCGTTCTTGTTGCCGTCCTTCACGTCCTTCATCCCGATGTGGGAGAGAAGACCGGCGAGGAGGGAGACGTGGACGGACTGGTCGGGCGCGTCGTCCTCGTTGAGATGGATGCCCATCTGCTTGGCGACGGTACGCAGTTGCGTATAGATGTCCTGCCACTCGCGGATGCGCAGGAAGTTGAGGTACTCCTGCTTGCACATCCGGCGGAAGGCGCTCGAGCCCCGCTCCTTCTGCTGCTCGCGGACGTACCGCCACAGGTTCAGATAGGCGAGGAAGTCGCTGGTCTCGTCGCGGAAGCGGGCGTGCTGCTGGTCGGCCTGGGTCTGCTTGTCGGCGGGGCGCTCACGCGGGTCCTGGATGGACAGCGCCGCCGCTATGACCATGACCTCGCGGACACAGCCGTTCTTGTCGGCCTCGAGAACCATCCGGGCCAGACGGGGGTCCACGGGCAGCTGGGCGAGCTTGCGGCCGGTGTCGGTGAGGCGCTTGCGCGGGTCCTTCTCGGCCGGGTTCAGCGCGCCGAGCTCCTGGAGGAGCTGCACGCCGTCGCGGATGTTGCGGTGGTCCGGCGGGTCGATGAAGGGGAACTTCTCGATGTCGCCGAGGCCGGCCGCGGTCATCTGGAGGATGACGGAGGCGAGGTTCGTCCGGAGGATCTCGGCGTCCGTGAACTCCGGGCGGGCGAGGAAGTCGTCCTCGCTGTACAGCCGGATGCAGACGCCGTCACTCGTCCGTCCGCAGCGGCCCTTGCGCTGGTTGGCGCTGGCCTGCGAGATCGGCTCGATGGGGAGGCGCTGGACCTTGGTGCGGTGGCTGTAGCGGGAGATACGGGCGAAGCCCGGGTCGATGACGTACTTGATGCCCGGGACGGTCAGCGAGGTCTCGGCGACGTTCGTCGCCAGAACGATCCTGC
Organism: Streptomyces sp. GKU 895; assembly: GCA_002027195.1. Classification (GTDB taxonomy): domain Bacteria; phylum Actinomycetota; class Actinomycetes; order Streptomycetales; family Streptomycetaceae; genus Streptomyces. The sequence goes on from MWJO01000051.1 coordinate 25,139, forward strand.
GGCCGGTGTGCGGCTGGAAGACGCGGTGCTGCTCGGCGTGCGAGAGCCGGGCGTAGAGAGGGAGGACCTCCGTGAACCGGTAGTTCTTCTTGTTGAGCGCGTCGGCGGTGTCCCGGATCTCCCTCTCTCCCGAGAGGAAGACCAGGATGTCGCCCTTGCCCTCGCCCTGAAGCTCCTCGACGGCGTCGCAGATCGCGGTGATCTGGTCGCGGTCGGCGTCGTCCGAGTCCTCTTCCAGCAACGGCCGGTAGCGCACCTCGACCGGGTAGGTCCGGCCGCTGACCTCGACGATCGGGGCGTCCCCGAAGTGCCGGGAGAAGCGCTCGGGGTCGATGGTGGCGGAGGTGATGACGACTTTCAGATCCGGCCGCTTCGGCAGCAGCTGGGCCAGATAGCCGAGCAGGAAGTCGATGTTGAGGGACCGCTCGTGGGCCTCGTCGATGATGATCGTGTCGTAGGCGCGCAGCTCGCGGTCGGTCTGGATCTCGGCGAGCAGGATGCCGTCGGTCATCAGCTTGACGAAGGTGGCGTCCGGGTTCACCTGGTCGGTGAACCGCACCTTCCAGCCGACGGCCTCGCCGAGGGGGGTGTTCAGCTCCTCGGCCACGCGCTCGGCTACGGTACGGGCGGCGATCCGGCGCGGCTGCGTGTGCCCGATCATGCCGCGGACGCCACGCCCCAGCTCCATGCAGATCTTCGGGATCTGGGTCGTCTTGCCGGACCCGGTCTCACCGGCCACGATCACGACCTGGTGATCACGGATGGCGTCCGCGATCTCGTCCTTCTTCTGGCTGACCGGGAGCTGCTCGGGGTAGCTGACGGCGGGCACGCGGGAGCGGCGCCCGGCCATGCGTTCCTCGGCCTTCGCGACCTCGCCCTCGATCTCGGCGAGCACGGCGGCACGGGCCTCCGGCTTGCGGATCTTGCGCGCGCCTTCGAGCCTGCGGCCGATCCGGTGCGCGTCGCGCAGGGACAGCTCGCTCAGGCGGGGGCGAGGCGCCGAGGCTCGGGGCGTCGGAGGCGCCGGGGGCGGGGGCGGGATGCGTAGACATACGCGATCCAGGATCTCATCCCGGCGAAATTCATGGCGAACGCTTTTGCCGCGGTACCGCGGGGAGGGCCCTAGAGAACGTCCACCGGGGCCTGCGCGGGCACCGCAGTCCCGGCCTCCGTCTCACGCCGGCGACGGTTCTCGTCGAGGGCGATCGACCTGGCCGTGTTGGAGACGGCCTTGATCCCCAGATAGGCGGTCGTCATGGTGCTCACCGCGGTGAAGGCCGCCGTGAGCACGCCGACGACGACCGCCTTGTCGCCGTCGAGCCGCCACACCCCGACGAGCGCCACCACCGCGATCGCGAGATTGCTGGACACCACCGCCAGCAGCCCGTACCGAGCCCGGGCGAGCTCCACACTGTCCCCTTGCACCGCCTTGGCCATCGTCTCCCCCTCAGCCGAGTAGGCAACGACGAAGCCCCTCCGGCAATCCGGAGGGGCTTCGATCATGGTGGCTGGGGCCGGGGTCGAACCGGCGACCTATCGCTTTTCAGGCGATCGCTCGTACCAACTGAGCTACCCAGCCACGAGGCTTCAGGGAAACCTCAGCGGTCCTGACGGGATTTGAACCCGCGGCCTCCACCTTGACAGGGTGGCGAGCACTCCAAACTGCTCCACAGGACCAAGCTGTTGCGTACGACAGTGTCGCACACGGTGTTGCGTGCCCCCAACGGGATTCGAACCCGTGCTACCGCCTTGAAAGGGCGGCGTCCTAGGCCGCTAGACGATGAGGGCTATCGGCCCGCCTTGCGCTTCGCAGCGCGTCGGGGACGTGAGAAGCATATGGGATGCCGGGAGGTATCGCCAAAACGGTTTAGGGAGCCCGGCCGGACGGGGTGGAGGGCGGGGTCGGGGAGGGGGTCGGCGTGGGGGTCGCGCCCGGCCGGTTCTCCTCGGGGAGGTGGCGGCTGACCTCGGCGGTCGTCAGGCCGAGGCCGCCCAGTTTGATCGAGTCCCAGGCCTGGAGGCGGCGGGTGTCGCGGTCGAAGTAGAGGATCGAGGCCTCGATCGGGTCGGGGTACTTGCCCTCGACCGCGCGCAGCCCGCTGCCGCCGGTGGAGCCCTCGATGCGCAGCCGGGTGCCGTTCTCCATGACCTCCGTGCCCTCGTGGTGCAGATGCCCGGAGAGGACCAGCGGGACCGAGCCGTCGACCTCGCGGGCCGCGGACGGCTCGTGGATCACGGCCACGTCGACGGGTTTCCCGGCGGTCGTCCAGTCCCGCAGCGACGCGGCGAGCCGGGCGCCGGCCGCCTCCTGGGTCTCCTGGGAGCCGGACTTCTCGCTGCGGTCGGGCGTGAACTGGGGATCGCCCAGCCCGGCGAAGCGCAGCCCGGCGACGGTCTCGGCGCGGCCGTCGTCGAGGACGTGGACGTTCTTCATGCCTTCCAGGTAGCGCTGGGTGACCCGGGAGTCGTGGTTGCCGCGGACCCAGACGTAGGGCGCCCCGAGGTCGGCGACCGGGTCGAGGAAGCCGTTCTCGGCGGCGGTGCCGTGGTCCATGGTGTCGCCGGAGTCGACGATGACGTTGACCTGGTACTGCTCCACGAGCGAGGCGATGATCTTCCAGCTCGCCGGGTTCAGGTGGATGTCGGAGACGTGCAGGACGCGGATGGTCGTGGGGTCCGGCTGGTAGGCGGGGAGCGTGGACGTGACGTCGTACAGCTTGGTCACGTTCGTCACCAGGCGGGCCAACTCCCGCTGGTAGACGTCGAACTCGGTCACGATGCTGCGGGCGTTGCCGACCAGGGACGGGGCCGAGGAGAGCAGGCCGGAGAACTTCGGCTGCAGGACCGAGTCGGGGTTCCAGGTGGCGTACGCCGTCCCGCCGCACGCGGCCAGCAGGGTCAGGGCGAGGCCGCCGGCGGCGAGGGCGCGGCGCGGGCGGCGGTAGACGGCGAGGCCGAGGGCGGTGGCGCCGGCGACGACGGCGACGCAGGAGCGCAGCGCGAGGTCGAGGGTGCCGTGTTCGACGTCCTTCGCGACCTCGTCCTGGAGGCCGGAGAGGCGTTCGGGGTGGTCGACGAGGGCCTGGGAGCGGGCCGGGTCGAGCTGGTCCACGTTGACGTCCAGGCGGACCGGGGCGTGGTGGCTGTCCAGTTGCAGGGCGCCGAGCGGGGAGACGTTGATCTTCGTGCCGCCGGTGAGGGACGGGCGCAGGGTCATCGTGGTGTTCATGGGCCCGACGGGGGTGCGGACGTTGCCGACGATCAGCAGGCCGAGCCAGGCGCCGAGCAGCACGACCGCGACCAGGCCGAGGGCGCGGCCCCACGGGTGCGGCTGGGGCACGAGCTCGACGGCCGGGTGCGGGCGGCGCGTGCGGTAGTGCCGGGCGAAGGTGCGCGGCGAGCGTCGGATGCGGATCAGGGCGTTCAGGACTGCGGCGGGGACGCGGGCCATTGGTCCCGTATGCCCAAGTGCGGGGGCGGGTATGCGGCGGTGCGGCCCGCGGGGTGCGGGTCAGCCCCAGCCGAGTTCGTGCAGGCGCTCGTCGTCGATGCCGAAGTGGTGGGCGATCTCGTGGACGACGGTGACGGCGACCTCGTGGACGACGTCGTCGCGGGTCTCGCAGTGGCGCAGGGTCGGGCCCATGTAGATCGAGATGCGGTCGGGGAGGACGCCCGCGTACCACTCGCCGCGTTCGGTGAGCGGGGTGCCCTCGTAGAGGCCGAGCAGGTCGGGGTCGTCCGCCGGGGGTTCGTCCTCGACGAACACCGCCACGTTGTCCATGACCCGGGTCAGCTCGGGCGGGATCCGGTCCAGGGCCTCGGCCACCAGCTCTTCGAAGGCGTCGCGCGTCATCTCCAGCACAGGGCCATTGTCGGGGACGGGGGCGTGATCCGCGGGGTCGGGCGCGGTTCGGGTGCGGTCGGGCCGCAGCGGGGCCTTGCGCGTGTCCTCTTGCGGGCGGCGGGAGTTGAACGGGTTGACTTCCTCACCCGCCCTCGGAGGTGGCTGCCCGTGCGCCCCAAGTACGTACCCGTCCGTCTGGCCGCCACGGTCATGGCCGTCGCCGCTGCCGCCGGCTGCAGGAGCGTCGACGACGGGGAGGAAAAGCGCAGCCTCGCACTCCGCGGGTGAGCGGGGCGGCGAGGCGCCGGACTGAGACGGCGGTGTCGGGCGGCGGCGCCGGGTACGGGGCGGCGGGCGTCGACGGCACCGGCAGGGGAGCGAAGGACGGGAGTCCGCGTCCTCCGCCTCGGCGTCCGCGGACGAGGGTCCCTCGGCGAAGCCCGACGAGCCGCCAGGCGGCCGACCCGACCAAGGCGCAGCCGACGCCGGCTTTCCGACCCGGACCGGTGACGCCGACGCTGACCCCGTCGCCGAGCCGTCGCCCCGGCCGAGCCGTCCTCGCGCACCCGGACGCAGGCCGCTCGTCCAGCGAGCCGGCGCGACGGCGGGGTCACCGGCGTGAGGCGGTGACGGTGTCGTGAGGGTGCGGCGGTGTGACGTACGTCTAGTCCGGGGGGATTGGTTTGCCTTGGGGGGCAGAGGGTGCGTATGGTGGTAGATCGTTTGATCCCATTGCCCGGCGCCATTGCAGAGAGCGCCGTGTGGCGCGTTCTCTCCCTTGCCGTGGCTGACCGCATAGAGGCGGTCGTATTGCGAAATCACGGAGTTGACGGGCGCGTGCCGACGAGACTCCGGAAGGTTTCGCTTACGCATGTCCATTTCCAGTTCTGATCACATCGTCATGCCCGAGAACGACGAGAACGAGGCCGTCGAGGCGCTCGAGACCGTCGAGTCGGCTGACGCGACCCCCGAGGTCACCTTCGCCGACCTCGGTCTGCCCGAGGGCGTCGTGCGCAAGCTCGCGCAGAACGGTGTGACCACCCCCTTCCCGATCCAGGCCGCGACCATCCCGGACGCCCTGGCCGGCAAGGACATCCTCGGCCGTGGCCGCACCGGCTCCGGCAAGACCCTCTCCTTCGGTCTGCCGACCCTGGCGCGTCTCGCCGGCGGCCGCACCGAGAAGCACAAGCCCCGCGCGGTCATCCTCACCCCGACCCGTGAGCTCGCCATGCAGGTGGCGGACGCCCTCCAGCCCTACGGCGACGTCCTCGGCCTGAAGATGAAGGTCGTCTGCGGCGGCACGTCGATGGGCAACCAGATCTACGCCCTGGAGCGCGGCGTCGACATCCTCGTCGCCACCCCGGGCCGGCTGCGCGACATCATCAACCGCGGCGCCTGCTCCCTGGAGAACGTCGAGGTCGCCGTCCTCGACGAGGCCGACCAGATGTCCGACCTGGGCTTCCTGCCCGAGGTCACCGAGCTGCTCGACCAGGTCCCGGCCGGCGGCCAGCGCATGCTGTTCTCCGCGACCATGGAGAACGAGATCTCCACCCTGGTCAAGCGCTACCTGGTCGCCCCGGTCTCGCACGAGGTCGACGCCGCCCAGGGCGCGGTGACGACCATGTCGCACCACATCCTCATCGTGAAGCCCAAGGACAAGGCGCCGGTCACCGCGGCCATCGCCTCCCGCAAGGGCCGCACCATCATCTTCGTCCGCACCCAGCTGGGCGCCGACCGCGTCGCCGAGCAGCTGCGCGAGTCCGGTGTGAAGGCCGACGCGCTGCACGGCGGCATGACCCAGGGTGCCCGCACCCGGACGCTGGCCGACTTCAAGGACGGTTACGTCAACGTCCTTGTCGCCACCGACGTCGCCGCCCGCGGTATCCACGTGGACGGCATCGACCTGGTCCTCAACGTGGACCCGGCCGGTGACCACAAGGACTACCTGCACCGCGCGGGCCGCACGGCGCGTGCCGGTCGCACGGGTACGGTCGTCTCCCTCTCCCTGCCGCACCAGCGCCGCCAGATCTTCCGCCTGATGGAGGACGCGGGCGTCGACGCCGGCCGGCACATCATCCAGGGTGCCGGCGCCTTCGACCCCGAGGTCGCCGAGATCACCGGTGCCCGGTCGATGACCGAGGTCCAGGCCGAGTCCGCGGGCAACGCGGCGCAGCAGGCCGAGCGTGAGGTCGCCTCCCTGACCAAGCAGCTGGAGCGGGCGCAGCGCCGTGCCGCCGAGCTGCGCGAGGAGGCCGACCGTCTCGTCGCCCGGGCCGCCCGTGACCGCGGTGAGGACCCGGAGACCGCGGTGGCCGAGGCGCAGGCGGAGGCCGTGGCCGCCGTCGAGGCCGCCGAGGTGTCCGTGCCCGAGCAGCCCGCGGCGCAGGACGTCGACCGGGCCGAGGGCGCGGCGCCGTACGAGCGTCGTGAGCGTCGGGACAACGACCGTGGCGGCTTCCGCCGCGACGACCGTCCGGCGGGCCGTTCCTTCGAGCGCCGTGACGAGCGCGGTGGGCACCGTGGCAGCGACCGTCCCTTCAACCGCGACCGCCGCGACGACCGTCCGGGCTTCCGCTCCGGTGGCCACGAGCGCCCCTACGGCCGCCGTGACGACCACCGTGGCACCGGCTCCGGTTCCGGCTCGTCCTTCGGCCGCCGCGACGACAAGCCGCGCTGGAAGCGCAACGGCTGACGCGGCCACGGCTGACGCAGTCTGAGAAGGGCCCGTACGACTTCGGTCGTACGGGCCCTTCGGCTTTCCGGAGACGGCTTGCGACAGACGGCAACGGCCGCGGGCGTCCGGGCCGCGGACGAAGATCGCCACTGGTCGGCAGGTATACAACGGCATTTTTTGGCCACGTTGTGGCGTGTGTCACGCCCCCGGCGAGGGAAATGCTGGGGGCATGACAGATGACGCGATAGCGAGCGGGCCGTCCAAGGGGCCATCCGGCCTGTCGGACGAGGAACGGCTGGCCCAGCTCGGTTACACGCAGGTCCTTGCCCGCCGTATGTCGGCGTTCTCCAACTACGCGGTCTCCTTCACGATCATCTCGGTCCTGTCGGGCTGTCTGACGCTGTATCTGTTCGGCATGAACACCGGTGGCCCCGCGGTGATCACCTGGGGCTGGGTCGCGGTCGGGCTGATGACGTTGTTCGTCGGGCTGTCGATGGCCGAGATCTGTTCGGCGTACCCGACCTCCGCGGGCCTGTACTTCTGGGCCCACCGGCTGGCCCCGCCCCGGACCGCCGCCGCGTGGGCGTGGTTCACGGGCTGGTTCAACGTGCTCGGGCAGGTCGCCGTGACCGCCGGCATCGACTTCGGGGCCGCGTCCTTCCTGGGCGCCTACCTGAACCTCCAGTTCGACTTCGAGGTGACCCCGGGCCGGACGATCCTGCTCTTCGCCGCGATCCTCGTCCTGCACGGCCTGCTCAACACCTTCGGCGTGAAGATCGTCGCCCTGCTGAACGACATCAGCGTGTGGTGGCACGTGATCGGCGTCGCGCTCATCGTCGGCGCGCTGACCTTCGCCCCCGACCACCACCAGTCGGCGTCCTTCGTGTTCGGCGAGTTCGTGAACAACACGGGCTGGGGGAGCGGGGTGTATGTGGTCGCGCTCGGGCTGCTGATGGCCCAGTACACCTTCACCGGCTACGACGCCTCCGCCCACATGACCGAGGAGACGCACGACGCCTCGACGGCCGGCCCGAAGGGGATCGTGCAGTCGATCTGGACCTCGTGGATCGCCGGCTTCGTGCTGCTGCTCGGCTTCACCTTCGCGATCCAGTCCTACGACGGTGCCCTGAACTCCCCGACGGGAGCGCCGCCCGCCCAGATCCTGCTGGACGCGCTGGGCGCGACCTCGGGCAAGCTGCTGCTGCTCGTCGTCATCGGGGCGCAGCTGTTCTGCGGAATGGCGTCCGTGACCGCCAACAGCCGCATGATCTACGCGTTCTCGCGCGACGGTGCCCTCCCGTTCTCGCACCTCTGGCACACCGTCAGCCCGCGCACCCGCACGCCCGTGGCGGCCGTGTGGCTGGCGGCGGGCGGGGCGTTGCTGCTGGGACTGCCGTACCTGATCAACTACACGGCCTACGCGGCGGTGACCTCCGTGGCGGTGATCGGCCTCTACATCGCGTACGTCATCCCGACTCTGCTGCGGCTGCGCAAGGGCGAGGAGTTCGAGCGCGGGCCGTGGCATCTGGGCCGCTGGTCCCGGGCGATCGGCGTGGTGTCGGTGGTGTGGGTCGGCGTGATCACGGTCCTGTTCATGCTCCCGCAGGTCTCGCCGGTCAACTGGGACACCTTCAACTACGCGCCGGTGGCCGTCCTCGTGGTCCTCGGCTTCGCGGCGGCCTGGTGGCTGGCCTCGGCCCGGCACTGGTTCCTCAACCCCGACCACGAGCGGACGCGGGCCCGGGAAGCGGCCCGCAAGGGCGCCCCCGAACCGGTGGATCCGTGATCTTTGCGGCCGGTACCCGACTCCGGCGCGGCCGTGTCCCCGATACCCGATCGGAGAGACGGCCGCGTCCGGCTATGCTCGGGGAGGCAACATCGCCTGGGCCCTTAGCTCAATTGGCAGAGCAGTGGACTTTTAATCCATTGGTTGTGGGTTCGAGTCCCACAGGGCCTACGGGTTCGCGGCGCCCGAGCCGGCTTCGGTCGGTTCGGGCGCGACGTGTTTTCGGGGTCAGCGTGTCCGTGGCCAGAGGGTGCCGAGGATCAGCTCCACCTGGTCGGTCAGGTGTGCCGGGTCGAAGGTGCCGGGGGCCGTGAGGGCCAGGCGGCCGAAGTGTTCGGCGCAGGCGACCAGGGCGTGGGCGAGGACGCGCGGGTCGAGGGGCGGGGCGTCGCGGTCGGCCGGGAGGCGGGTGAGCCAGGCCTCGACCAGGTGCCGGAAGCGTTCCCGGTCCGCCTCGATGCGGTCGCGCACGACGGCGGGCATGTTGCCGGGCGGCGACAGGATCAGCCGCCAGGTGTCCGGGTCCTGATGGAGCATCGCGGACATGCGCCGTACGGTCTCCGCGGCGAACGCGGCCGGGTCGGGCGACCCGGCGGAGTCGGGCAGCGTGGCGAGCAGGCGGTCGAAGGCGCGGGCCTGCTGCCGGTCGAGGAGCGCGGTCAGCAGGGTGTCGAGGTTGTCGTAGGCGCCGTAGACCACGGACCGGGCGACGTCGGCCCGCTTGGCGACGGCGTCGACGGAGATCCGGTCGTAGCCGTCGCTCACGATCACCGCGAGGGCGGCGTCCAGCAGTTGCTCGCGGCGCTGCTCGATCGGGACGCGGGGGGCGTAGGGGCGTCGTTTGCGGGGCCGGTCTTCGGAAGTCGCGTGAGTCGGCACCTTGGCAGTTTACGACAGGCGTGTCTTAATTTAAGACACCAGTGTCGTAAGTGAGGGGCGGCTTCATGGCGAAGCTCAAGAGGTTCGGACGCGGCGAGGTGCAGCCGCACGAGGACTACGGCTTCTTCGGGCCCGGTTCGGTCGTGTGGAAGGTCTGGAGCTATCCGACCGCCCCGACCGTGGGCTTCCAGCGCGCCGTGGTCGTCGAGGAACTCGACCCGCCGCTCGTGGCCGCCGTGCACGCGACCCAGGGCATCTACCGGCGCGCCCGCACCCGTTACGACCGCACGCTGCGGTACTTCGCGATGGTGGCCTTCGCCGGCACCCGTGAGGTCTGCCAGGCCGCGGACGTCCTGGTCAAGGTCCACTCCAAGGCGATCGGCGAGCTGCCGTACGGCGGTGGCACCTACGACGCCAACGACCCCGCCTCACAGCTGTGGATCCAGCTCACCGGCTGGCACTCGATCCTCTACGCCTACGAGAAGTACGGACCCGGCAAGCTCACCGAGCAGGAGGAGACGGAGTACTGGGAGGCCTGCGCCCTCGCCGCGGAGCTCCAGACCTGCTCCCCGGACGACGTGCCGCGCAGCCGGGAGGGCATCCGGGCGTACTTCGCGGACATGCGCCCGCGGCTGTCCGCCAGCCCGATCGCCAGGCAGGCCATGAACCATCTGCTCAGGACCGAGCTCGTGCTGCCGCCGACGCCGTGGTGGGCGAAGCCCGCGAGCCTCGCCGTCGCGCGGGCCCAGCGGATCGCCACGATCGCCACCCTGCCGCGCTGGATGCGCGAGCTGGCCGGCATCCGGCAGTCACGCCTCCTCGACACGCTCATCGTGCCCGTCATGAAGACGGCCTTCGCGCTCGCCCATCTGAGCCCCCGGCTCGAACTGCTCCTGATAGGACGGCTCTCGCCCTCCACGGTCCCGGTGATCGCGCCGATGAAGCTCGGCATCCCGCCCCGCACGCGGGAAGTACTGACGCCCGCCGAGGCCCGCGCCCGCCACGGCTACCCCAGGCCCGCCGAGGCCCACCTCGACCTCCGCGCCCGCCAGGCCGCCCGCGTCTTCGAGCACGGCAAGGCCCCCAGCGACCAGGGCCTCATCGAGTCCCAGGAGATCCTCGGCCCGCTCGCGTAGCAGGAGCCCCACACCGGTGTCGGCGACGTAGGTTGGGCCCAGGCCGACGGCACGCCCCGGCGAACCGGCGCCGCGGGGTCGTGCGGTCCCGGCGTGAAGAGAGCGAGACGAACAGGGACATGGACGCGAACACCCACCTCCACACCGACGCCCCCACGGGCACGGCCTCCGGCGTGGTCCTCCGCCCCGCCGCCCCCGCCGACCTGGACACCGTCGCCGCCATCTACGCCCACTACGTCCTGCACACCGTCACGACCTTCGAGGAGACCCCGCGCTCCGCCGCCGAGTGGGAGGAGCGGCGTCGTGAACTCGCCGAGGCGGGGCTGCCGTTCCTGGTCGCCGAGGTCTCCGGGGACGTCGCCAGGTACGCGTACGCGACCGCGTGGCGACCCCGGCCCGCCTATCGGTTCACCGTGGAGAACTCGATCTATCTCGCCCCCGGCGCCACCGGGAAGGGGCTGGGCAGTGCCTTGCTGGGCGCGCTGATCGAGGCGGCGGCCGGGGCCGGGAAGCGGAGGATGATCGCCGTGGTCGCGGACAGCGACGCGGCCGCCGCCTCCCTCGCCCTGCACCGCCGCTTCGGCTTCACCGACGCCGGGCGGCTGACCGCCGTAGGGCACAAGCACGATCGGTGGATCGACACCGTGCTGCTGGAGAAGGAGTTGGGAGGGGGCTGACGCCCCCGCCACCGCGGCGTGCCGGTTATCCGACGCTCAACTCGGCCAGCGGCAGCGTGTGCTGGGTCTGGAGCACCTTCGCCCGCAGGTAGCGGACGTTGTGGGCGGTGGTGAAGACCCCGGTGGGGACGCGGTCGCGGACGTCGATGCCGAGGTCGCGCAACTGACCCGCCTTGTCGGGGTTGTTGGAGAGGAGGTCCAGCGACTCGATGCCCAGGGCCTTCAGCATCTGCGCGGCCGCCGTGTAGTCGCGGTCGTCCTCGGGCAGGCCCAGCGCGGTGTTCGCGGCGTAGGTGTCGAGGCCCTGGTCCTGGAGGGCGTACGCGTCGAGCTTGTTGTAGAGACCGATGCCGCGGCCCTCCTGGCGGAGGTACAGCAGCACGCCGCCGCGTTCGGCGATGCGCTCGACCGCCTCGCGCAGCTGGGGGCCGCAGTCGCAGCGGGCGGAGCCGAAGACGTCGCCGGTGAGGCACTCGGAGTGCAGCCGGACCAGAGGATCGGGGCCGGGCTCGCCGAGGACGACCGCCAGGTGTTCCTGGCCGTCGACCAGTCCGTGGAAGGTGACCAGCTCGGAGTCGACGCGGTAGCCGTCACCGAAGCGCAGGGGCACGCGGACGCGGGAGCGCTGGGTTGCGGCGGGGATGTCGGTCATGCGGGTACTCCGGTCCGTAGACATATCTGCTTCAGTTTTGAAGCAGATCTACGGTTCGAGACCCTACCCCATGCTTTAAATTTGAAGCAACAGGTATATGGCGCTTGTCACGAACCTCGTCGTGAACCCCGTTACGAACAGGACGGCGACGACCGCCGCCGCCACGGAACCTCGTCCCCCGTGTCCTCCTGGAGCCCGTCCGCGATCGCCCGGGAGATCTCCTCCAGCTGCCCCACCTGCTCGGGGCCGAGCCGGTCGAAGATCGCGGAGCGGACCGTCTCGACATGTCCCGGCGCCGCCCGCTCCACCTCCGCCATGCCCTCGTCGGTCAGTACGGCGATGCTGCCGCGCTTGTCCCACCGACAGCTCTCCCGCCCGACCAGCCCGTCCTTCTCCAGCCGGTTCACGGCGTACGTGAGCCGCGGCCGCGTGATCTTCAGCCCCTCGGCGAGATCCGTCATCCGCAGCCGCCGTTCCGGCGCCTCGGAGAGAGTGGCGAGGATGGAGTAGTACAGGTGCGGCATGCCGGCATCCTGCTGGAGCTGCCGGTCGATCGCGTCCTCCAGGAGGTGCGTCGCGGCCATGAACGCGCGCCAGGCGCGCTGCTCCTCGGGGGTGAGCCAGCGAGTCGTCATGCCCCCAGTGTAGGTTTGCTTCAAACTTGAACCAAGAATCGCACGTCACAGCGCGCCGCAGCACGCCACCGAACGCCATCGCAGATCTCAGCGAGAGGGACCGCGCCGATGCCCCACCCGTACGTCCTCCTCTCCGCCGCCGTCTCCCTCGACGGCTACCTCGACGACACCGGCCCCGACCGGCTCCTGCTCTCCTCCCCGGCCGACTTCGACCGCGTCGACGAGGTCCGCGCCTCCGTCGACGCGATCCTGATCGGCGCCGCCACCATCCGCGCCGACAACCCGCGCCTGCTGGTGAACTCCGCGGAGCGCCGCGCGGCCCGGGTGGCCGCGGGCAAGCCGGAGTACCCCCTGAAGGTGACGGTCAGCGGCTCGGGCGACCTGGACCCGCAGGCGCAGTTCTGGCACACGGGCGGCGACAAGGTCGTCTACACGACGGACAAGGGCGCCGAACGTGCCGAGGCGCACGGCCTCGCCGCCGACGTCGTCTCCCTCGGCGCCGACCTCGACTGGGACCGCCTTCTGACCGACCTCGCCGCCCGGGGCGTGGACCGCCTCATGGTCGAGGGCGCGGCCGGATCCACACCCAGCTGCTCCAGCTGGGCCTCGCCGACGAACTCCAGCTGGTGCTGGCCCCGCTGTTCGTCGGCACCCCGGAGGCGCCCCGCCTCTTCGGCCCCGGCGGCTACCAGGCCGGCCGCCTGCGACTGACGGAAACCCGGCAGATCGAGGACGTGGTCCTCATGCGCTACGAGCCCACCGCCCCCGGCACCGGCCCGCGCGCCACACCCGCCGACCACCACTGGCTCCGCCTCGCCTGCGAACTGGCGACGCTCTGCCCGCCGTCGCGGACCGCGTTCAGCGTCGGCGCGGTCGTGGTCGCCGCCGACGGCACGGAACTCGCGCGCGGGTACTCGAGGGAGGGCGACGACCCCGTCGTACACGCGGAGGAGGCGGCCCTGGCGAAGATCGGCGCGAACGACCCCCGGCTGGCGTCGGCGACCGTCTACAGCAGCCTGGAACCCTGCGCCCGCCGCGCCTCCCGCCCCGCGCCCTGCGCCCGGCTGATCCTCGACGCCGGGGTACGGCGGGTGGTGACGGCCTGGCGGGAGCCGGACACGTTCGTGACGGCGGCCGACGGGAACGGGCTGCTGGCGGCGCACGGTGCCGACGTCGTCGTACTGCCGGAGTACGCGGAGCGGGCGAAGGCGCCCAACAAGCACTTGCTGTCGTAGGGGCGAGGAGCGGCGAAGGCGCCGAACAGGCACCTGTCGCCCTGGCGGCGGGACCCCGCCGGGGCCGGCCGACCGATCGGCCCAACAGATCCTGCGCCCCGGCAACCCCCGGTCCACGCTTCCCCTATGAGGCCCCGACTCACCGCCGCTCTCCTGCTGGTCCCGCTCCTCGCCACCGCCTGCGCGGGGACCGGTGCCGGTACCCGCACCATGGCCCGCGCGCTGCCCCCGGACACCGCCTTCACCCACCCCGGCGTGCTCGTCAGCGAGGCGCAGCTGGAGGCCGTGAAGAAGAACGTCACCGCGGGGAAGCAGCCGTGGCTGAAGGCCTACCTCGACATGCGGGACAGCAAGTACGGGGCGTACACGTACACGCCGGAGCCGTACGCCAGCGTCGACTGCCCCGGTGGCGACCACGCCGACCGGCCCGCGCACGGGTGTGTCGAGGAGCGCGAGGACGCCATCGCCGCCTACACCCAGGCCCTTCTCTTCCGGATCACCGGCAAGCAGCAGCACGCTGTGAAGGCCAGGGAGATCATGGACGCCTGGTCGGCGAAGATGCGGCGGCACACCGAGGAGGACGCCGGGCTGCAGACCGGGTGGGCCGGGTCGACATGGGCGCGGGCCGCCGAGATCGTCCGGCACAGTCCCGGCGCGGGCTGGCCGGCGGACCGGGTCGCCCGGTTCGAGACCATGCTGCGCACGGCGTATCTGCCGGCCGTCACGCGCAAGGTCCCCGACTACAACGGCAACTGGGACCTCGTGATGACCGACGCGGCCATCGGCATCGCCGTCTTCCTGGAGGACCGCAAGGCCTTCGACCACGCCCTGGAACGGGTCCGCGAGCGCGTGCCCGCCTACTTCTACCTGGCGAAGGACGGCAAGCTGCCGCTCACGCCCAAGGGGTCGACCGTCGGCACCCCGCAGAAGCTCACGACGTACTGGTTCGGGCAGAAGACGTACAAGGACGGCATGTCCCAGGAGACCTGCCGCAACTTCAAGCACGTCGGCTACTCCCTCGCCGCCACCGCCCACATCGCCGAGACCGCCTGGCACCAGGGCATCGACCTGTACGGCGAGGTGAAGGACCGGCTCAAGAGCGCCCTCGCCTTCCACGCCCGGTACCAGGCGGGGGAGACCGCGCCCGTGTGGCTGTGCGGCGGCAAGGTCGACCGGAACATGGGGCCGGACCTGGAGGTCGCCCTCAACCACCTGGAGAACCGCCTCGGCGACTCCGTCCCGGCCGCCCACAAGCTCGCCGAAAAGACCCGCCCGGCCGGCACCGACAACCTCTTCGTCTCCTGGGAGACCCTGACCCACGCGGGCAATCCGGGCACCTGAGAACCGCCCGTGAGCTGCGGCGACGTAAAGGTGGCGCGAGCGGTCCCGCGAATGGCGTATGCTGGTTCACCGACGCGGGGTGGAGCAGCTCGGTAGCTCGCTGGGCTCATAACCCAGAGGTCGCAGGTTCAAATCCTGTCCCCGCTACTGAAGGCCCAGGGCAATCCAGTTCAATGGATTCCGGCCCTGAGTCGTTTCGAGGTTCTTCCGCTGGAGTCGGCGATGTCACGGCCGGTGATCGGGTGAGCGCCCTCCGCATAACAACTGACATACCGTCAATACCTGTGAGCCTCCTGGGAGTCCTCGCGGGCGCGGTCAACTCGCCCGATTTTCACCGGCCATGACCCCTACGTCCTGCCGAAAAAGGTTAATGATCAAGCGGAACAGCTTGGAATCCGTACCCCGGGTCTATTAACGTTCGATAACGCAGCGCGGTCGTCCCAGCCGTCACAAGAGTCGGCTCCGTGCGCACGCGCCGAATCCCGCAAGGGAACCGGGGAACCACCAACTTGGGGTGAATCACGCGGAAGTCGCCGTGGCAGCACGGCGGTTATACGCGCGTAGGAGACCTTCCTGCTCCGAACCCGTCAGCTAACCCGGTAGGCGAGAAGGAAGGAAAGGAGCACGCCCACGTGGCGTCAAACCGGCCTGCCCCCGAGGCCCCGTACGTGCCGAGCCAGCGCAGCACCGATGCCTTCGGCTACGGCAGCTACCACCACGACGAGGGCCCGCAGGACGTCTGGAATCCCACCGAGGACTCCCTCCGTCCGCCGCGTGGCAAGCACCGGGTGGCCAAGCAGCGCGGCGGGGGACTCGCCCGCAGTTCCACGGTCCTGGGCGTCGGTGTCATAGCCGCCGTCGGCGCGGGCGGCATGGCCAGCGCCAACACCGGCAAGCCGCCGGTCTCCATCTCGATCCCCGACCTGCCCAACGTGGGCGGTGTCTTCGGCGGTGACGACGAGGCCCCCAAGGGTTCCGCCACCGCCCTCAGCAGCCTGGCCACCAGCGCCACGCGGACCGCCGAGACCGGCTCGGACGCTGGTGAGGCGCTGCGCAACCGGATCATGGCGCAGGCCGAGAGCCAGCAGAACCAGGTCGACAACAAGGCGCAGCTGGCCGCCGAGGCCGAGGTCGCCACGCAGACCGCGAAGGCCGAGGCCGCCGCACTCAAGCAGGCCGCCGACGACGCCGCGGCGGCGAAGAAGGCCGCCGAGGAGAAGGCCGCGAAGGAGGCCGAGGCCAAGCGCCTCGCCGAGCTCGCCAAGCAGTTCACGCTTCCGACCTCCTCGTACACGATCACCTCGACCTTCGGTCAGGCCGGTTCGCTGTGGTCCTCCGGCTACCACACCGGTCTGGACTTCGCGGCCCCCACGGGCACGCTGATCAAGGCGATCCACAGCGGCACCATCACGGAGGCCGGCTGGGCCGGCTCCTACGGCTACCGCACGATCCTCACCCTCGACGACGGCACCGAGCTGTGGTTCTGCCACCAGTCCTCGATCAGCGTCAGTGTCGGCCAGAAGGTCGGCACCGGTGATGTCATCGGGCGCGTGGGCGCGACCGGCAACGTGACCGGCGCCCACCTGCACCTGGAGGTCCACCCCGACGGGGCGGACACCGGCATCGACCCGATGGCGTGGCTGCGGAGCAAGGGCCTCAACCCCTGAGGCGCGGCACCTTCTGAACCCCGGCGGTCCCGACGCTCACCCCCCGACGTCAGGGCCGCCGGTCTTTGCGCGCCCGCAGCGGAATGTTGTACTCCGCTTGTTTACGGGAACTTTGCGGCCGTCCTGGAAGATCCGCCTCCGACGTGGGCGTTGTCCATCACCATGACTTCTCTTCGCAAGCTGGGCACGTCCGATCTCGAGGTCTTCCCGCTCTCCCTCGGCGGCAACGTCTTCGGCTGGACCGCCGACGAGGCGCAGTCCTTCGCCGTCCTCGACGCCTACGCCGCCGCGGGCGGCAACTTCCTCGACACCGCCGACTCCTACTCGCACTGGGTGGAGGGCAACTCGGGCGGCGAGTCCGAGACCATCATCGGCAAGTGGGTCAGGGCGCGCGGCAACCGCGACGACGTCGTGATCGCCACGAAGGTCAGCCAGCACCCGGAGTTCCAGGGTCTGCGGGCCGCCAACATCAAGGCCGCCGCGGACGCCTCCCTGCGCCGCCTGGGCACCGACCACATCGACCTCTACTACACCCACTTCGACAAGCCCGAGGTGCCGGTCGAGGAGATCATCGGCGCGCTGGACGAGCTGGTGAAGGCGGGCAAGGTGCGGCACATCGCCGCGTCCAACATCTCGGCCGAGCGGCTGGAGAAGTCGCTGGCCTTCTCCGAGCGCGAGGGCCTGGCCCGGTACGTGGCGCTCCAGCCGCACTACAACCTGGTCTCGCGCGAGACGTACGAGGGTGAGCTCCAGGACCTGGCGGAGCGCAGCGGCCTCGCCGCGGTGCCCTACTTCGCGCTCGCCTCCGGGTTCCTCACCGGCAAGTACCGCGACGGCGAGGTGGTGGAGGGCGCCCGGGCCGCCGCCGGCGCCGGCAAGCACCTGGAGACGGAGCGGGGCCGCAAGGTCCTCGCCGCCCTCGACGACATCGCCGAGGCCCACCGCGTGCCGGTCGCCACGGTCGCCCTGGCCTGGCTCGCCGCCCAGCCGACGGTGGCGGCCCCGATCGCCTCGGCGCGGGTGGTGGACCAGCTGCCGGCGCTGGTGAAGGTGGCGGAGGTGACCCTCACGGAGGCCGAGACGGAGCGGCTGACGCAGGCGTCCGCGTAGCTCTCGTCAGGACTGGTAGGGGTTGTACGCGGAGTACGGCGCCGGCTGCTGGCCGTACCCGTACACCCCGTACATCGGCCACGGCGCCGCCACCACCGGGACCGGCGGCGCGTCGCACGGGCCGCGTGGTCGAGCGCCGGGCGGGCGACGTCCCGCCGGGCCCACAGCTCGTGCAGCAACTCCCTCTCCCGTACGACGAAGTCGGCGCCGGCGCGGCCACGGCGCCCCCGGTGCCGCAGGAACGCCAGCGACGTCGCATACGCCTCGTACTGCGCCACCGCCCGCGCGGCGGGCCGTCCGGCGTGCCGGCGGGCGTACTGGCGGGCGATGCGCCGGGCCCGCATCGAGCCGAGAGCGAAGGGTTCGGCGGGGGTGAGCCAGCCCGCGACGGCGTAGGCGGGCAGTTCCTCGCGGACGGTCCTCAGCTCGCGCTGCCGGGTCCAGATGACCAGCCAGGTCAGCAGCCCGAACGCGGGAAGCATGAAGACCGCGTACACGGCGAAGAAGCCGTACTCCCCGAAGGTGGACGAGCCGTTCCAGACGGCGTGCATGCCCATCGCGAGCAGCAGGCCGGAGAGGGGGACGAGGACGCGGCGCAGGTGGTGGCGGTCCGCGGACAGGGCGGCGATGCCGAAGCCGATGCCGGTCAGGACCGTGAACAGGGGGTGCGCGAACGGGGACATGATCACGCGCACGAAGAACGTCGCCGCGGTCACGGACGCGATGCCGCGGTCGCCGGTGAGCTGGTCGGTGCCGAAGGCGGTGCCGAGGTAGAGGATGTTCTCGGTGAACGCGAAGCCGGTGGCCGTGACCCCGGCTATCACCACGCCGTCGACGATCCCGGTGAAGTCCCGTCTGCGGAACAGGAAGACCAGCAGGACGGCGGCGGCCTTCGCGGACTCCTCCACGATGGGCGCTATGACCGTGGCCCCCAGGGTGTCCGCGCTGGACGGGTCGGCCGTCGCCGTGGCTATCCATCTGGTCGCGAAGCTGTTGGCGACGATCGCTATCAGCGCCGCCGCGCAGGCGCCCCAGGCGAAGCAGAACAGCAGATTGCGCCAGGGGCCCGGTTCGACGCGGTCCAGCCAGCGGAACGCGGCTATGAGCAGCGGCACGGGGAGGATCGCGAGGCCGAGGCCGACCAGGAAGCCCTCGGTGCCGGTCTGCTCGCGCACCAGGGCGAGGATGACGAGCCCGGACAGGGCCAGCAGGGTGGTGAGGGCGCCGTAGCGCACCCAGTTCCGTTGCCACCAGTGCGCGTGCCGCAGCGCACCGCCGGCGGGGCCGGTGGGAGGGTGCGTGGGGTACGGAGGAAAGATGGCCACGGCATCGACCTTAACGAGGGGGGTGGCTGCGGTGCTTGTCTCTCTCGGCTCTCTCGTGCCTTCTCTGCCGCTTCCTGTCGGCGCTTGTCGCTTCCGGTCGCTTCCTATCGCTGTACGCGACGGAACAACAGGTCGTTCACGACATGTCCCTTGTCCAGTCCCTGGCCCTCGAAACGGGTCAGCGGCCGGTAGTCGGGACGCGGCGCAAAACCGCCGTCGGCCTGGGTGTTCTCGAAGTCCGGGTGCGCCGTGAGCACCTCGAGCATCTGTTCGGCATACGGCTCCCAGTCGGTCGCGCAGTGCACGATCGCGCCCGGCTTGAGGCGGGTCGCGGCGAGGCTGAGGAACTCCGGCTGGATCAGCCGCCGCTTGTGGTGCCGCTTCTTGGGCCAGGGGTCGGGGAAGTAGACGCGCAGCCCGTCGAGCGAGTCGGGGGCGAGCATCTCGCGCAGCAGGATGATGGCGTCGCCGTTGCCGACGCGGACGTTGGGCAGGCCGTTCTGGTCGGCGAGGTTGAGCAGGTTGCCCTGGCCGGGGGTGTGCACGTCGACGGCGAGGATGTTGGTGCCGAGGTCGGCGGCGGCCATCTGCGCGGTGGCCTCACCCATGCCGAACCCGATCTCCAGGACGACGGGATGGGCGTTGCCGAACAGCTCCTCCAGGTCGATGACCCCCCGCCCGTCGATGTCCAGCCCCCACTTGGGCCACAGCCGCTGCAACGCGTCGGCCTGCCCGGCGGTCACCCGACTGCGCCGCGGCTGAAAACTCCGGATCCGCCGCTCGAAGTGAGAGCCTGCGGGGTCCGGCTTGGGCCCGTCGGGGAACCGCGGCTCACCTTTGGAGCGGGTGTGCCGGACGGAGACACCGGGGGCGTGGTCGGCCGCGTCGCCGGGGGTGTGCGGGACCGGCTCACCGTGGGCGTGCTCGGCCGGCTCGCCGAGGTGGCGGCGGGCTGGGGGGCGTCGGGGGGTGTTGGGGGAGTCAGACACAGTGGGGTCGATTTTACGGGCGTGGCCGCGCCGCGTCGCTCAGCCGTCGGCCAGCGCTTCCAACGCCCTCCTCGCCACCTCCCGCCCGATCGGCAGCGAAGCCGTCGCCGCCGGGGACGGTGCGTTCAGTACGTGGACGGTCCGCGCGCCCTCCTTGATCAGGAAGTCGTCCACCAGCGTCCCGTCCCGCAGCACGGCCTGCGCCCGCACCCCTGCCGCCGTGGGCACCAGGTCGTCCTCCCGCACCGCGGGCAACAGCCGCCGCACCGCCCGCGTGAACGCCGCCTTGGACACCGACCGCCGCAGCTCCCCGGCCCCGTACCGCCAGTGCTGCCGCGCTATGTGCCACGACCCGGGCCACGCGAGCGTCGCGCCCAGCTCCCGAGGCCGGACGACACCCCACCCGTAGCCCTCCCGGGCGAGCGCCGGCACCGCGTTGGGCCCGATGTGCACGCCTCCGTCGATGCCGCGCGTCAGATGCACGCCGAGGAACGGGAACGCCGGGTCCGGCACCGGATACACCAGCCCCCGGACCAGCTCGGGCCGCGCCAGCTCGTAGTACTCGCCCCGGAACGGCACGATCCGCATCTCCGGGTCGTCCCCGGCCAGCCGCGCCACCTCGTCGCAGTGCAGCCCGGCGCAGTTCACCAGCACGCGCGCGCGGACCACATCGCCTGCGGTGGTGCGCACGGCGACCCCCAGCTCCGGGCGCCGGTCGATCCGCTCGACCCGCGCGCCGTAGCGGATCTCCGCCCCGGACGCCGCCGCGAGCTGGCGGGCGACGCCGACGAAGTCGCACACGCCGGTCGTGCCCACGTGTATGGCGGCGAGGCCCTCGACCTCCGGTTCGTACTCGGAGATCTGCGCGGGGCCCAGCTCGCGCACCAGAATGCCGTTCTCCCGGCCGCGCTGCACCAGGCCGTGCAGGCGCGGCAGCTCGTCCCGCTCGGTGGCGACGATCAGCTTGCCGGTGACCGCGTGCGCGATGCCGTACTCCGCGCAGAACTTCACCATCTCCGCGGCGCCCTTGACGGCGTACCGCGCCTTGAGCGAGCCCGGGCGGTAGTAGATCCCGCTGTGGATGACCCCGCTGTTCCGCCCCGTCTGATGCCGGGCCGGGCCGGCCTCCTTCTCCAGCACCGTCACCCGGGTCCCGGGCGCGGCGCGCGTGATCGCGTACGCCGTGGACAACCCGACGATGCCCCCACCGATCACGAGCACGTCACAGTCGTAAGCGACGGCCGAGCGCACGTGCACCACCTCCCACCTCGATAGTGCACTGCGCCACTGACAGTCCCTTCAAACGCGGGATACGACAGGGGCTACGCCGGAGCCATCAGCAGCGGCCTCGCCCGCTCCCGCAGCTCCACCACCCGCGGCTCGTCGCCGTACGGCTCCAGGCGGTGCAGCAGATCCTTCACGTACTCGGTGGTGCGGGCCGACGAGATGCGCCCCGCGACCTCCACCGCCCGCACGCCCTGCTCGCATGCCGCATCGAGATTGCCCGACTCGAGCTCGGCGACCGCCGAGACGACGAGCCGCAGTCCGTGCGACCGCACGAACTCCTCCGTCGGCTGCGACAGCGCCTGCTCCGTGAAGCGGCGCACCTGGCGCGGTGCCTTCAGGTCGCGGTAGCACTCGGCCGCGTCGGCGGCGAACCGGTCGTAGGAGTAGAAGCCGAGCCAGGACGGGTCCTGGTCGCCGTCCCGCGCCCGCTCCAGCCAGCCCTCGGCGGCCCGCAGCGCCGCGCCGGCCGCATGCGCGTCACCCGCGCGTGCGTGCGCGCGTGCCTCGACGAGGCGGAAGAAGCTCATGGTCCGGGCGGTCGCCAGGCCCCGGTTGCGTTCCAGGGCGGCCTGGGCGAGGTCGACGCCCTCGTCGCCGAAGCCCCGGTAGGTCGCCTGCAAGGACATCGACGCCAGGACGTAGCCCCCGAGCGGCACGTCGGCCGCCGCGCGGGCCAGCCGCAGGGCCTGGATGTAGTAGCGCTGCGCCGCCTCCTGCTGGCCGGTGTCGAAGGCCATCCACCCGGCGAGCCGGGTGAGTTCGGCGCTGGCGCCGAAGAGTGCCCGGCCCACCTCGTCGGAGTAGGAGCCGAGCAGCAGCGGAGCCGCCTCCACCCGTAAACACTCCGGCACCATGGACGAACGCCAGTCGCCGCCTCCGTACTTGGAGTCCCAGCGCCTGGCGTCCTCGGCGGCCTCCCGCAGTTTCTGCACGTCGCTGTGGCCGACTTTGAGCGGTGCGCCGGAGTCCTCGGAGTGGTTCACCTCGCGCGCGACCGAGCTGTCGGCCGGGGTTATCAGCCACCGTGAGGCAGGCGTTGCGTACGCGCTCACTGCGAACGATCCGGCCAGCGACTGCCAGATGCCGCCGGAGCCGGCCCGGCGGCCCGCGAGGTCGAGCCGGTACAGCTCCGTCGCGCTGCGGACGGCCTGTCCGACGTCCCTGGGGAAGGCGAGGCCCACTTCGGGTGCGGGATCCGCGTCCGCCAGACCGATCTCGTGGAGCGGCACCGGGCGGCCGAGCTTCTGGCCGATCGCGGCGGCGATGAGGTGCGGCGCAGCGCCTTGCGGCACCATGCCCTTCGACACCCAGCGCGCCACCGAGGTCTTGTCGTAGCGAAGAGTCAACCCGCGTTGAGCGCCAAGATCGTTGACGCGACGCGCGAGTCCTGCGTTGCTGATTCCCGCGAGGGCGAGAACGGCGCCGAGTTTTTCGTTCGGCCCGCGTTGCTCCCTGGACATGCGCCACCCCTCGACACAGACGGCTGCCGCGCTGGCATAACCACGCGGCATTCGTAAACCCAGCGTAGTTCGCCGCATCCCAAGCGTTAAGGGGCATTCTTCCGGATGGCGGGATTGTGGCCCGTACGCGCGTACGGGCCCCACACGCACCGTCGTGTCGTGCTCCCGCTGTGTGGCCGTGCGCCTGCGCGTGCGCTCTTCTCCGGCCATCGGGGGAGCGGTTCCATGGATCGTGCGTGGGTCGGCCCGCTGTACTGGATCCAGTGGGCTGGGGGATTCCGCCGCCTCCATCCCCGCGGGCGGCGGAACGGTCCGGGGGGCGAACTCCGTTCCCCGGACTGCGCGTCGTCAAGGCGGTGCGCAGAGCCTGTACGGAGCGTGCGCGAGCCTGTCCCTGCCGCGCCAATTTGGCTGAAAACCGACCCCACATTCCGCAGGCAATTACCGCTCCCACCATGGAAGTTGGCGGCGCGAAGGGCGTTCTGGGGGAGCGTATCGGGGGCGCATTCAGGTCGTAGACCCCCTCCCGGGTACGGGTGTTCGCTTCTTCACGGGCACGCGCGCGGGGGCGCAAGCGGCGGAGCGCAAGCGGCTCCACCGCCCCTCCGGCGTGCGTCCTTCATGGCAGCATGGTGAACCGATTCGTACGGTGCACTGGTTGTCCACAGCCTGTGGAGGCGTCCATGCGGTGGTTGGTGGGGTGGAGCAGTACCGCAGCGGGCGCAGCCGAGATCGGTTCCGCCGGGGCCACCGGTGCGGACGGCGAGACCGTGCACCCGGTGGGGTCCCAACTCCTGTGGGGAGATCCCGATCCGCTGTGGGCGGTCGGCGACTGGCGTCCCGACGAGGTGCGGGTGGTGAAGGCCGACGCCCAGAACCGCATCGCCGTCCTCGGCACCTGCGGCGCGAGCGACGAGCAGCTGCGCGTCGGTCTGTTCGCCGCGCGCGGAGGGGCACTTCGCCATCTGACGAACTGGCCCGGCAGCTACACCGCGGTCGTCCAGGTGGGGCGCCGCGTCACGGTGTGCGGCGATCTCGCGGGCGCCCGCCCGGTGTTCTACACGCCCTGGGCCGGCGGTACGGCCTACGCGACGGCCGCCCTGCCGCTCGCCGACCTCATCGAGGCCAACCTCGACTTCGGCCACCTGGCGGCGCTGCTGGCCGCTCCCGACGTACCGGCGGCCCTGCACGACTCCACGCCCTACGACGGCGTACGGCGCATTCCGCCGGGGCACGCGCTGATCCTGCGCGCGGGGGCGCGTGAGATCGCCGGGTACGAGCCGGTGGCCTCCCTCGCCGTGGCGGCGCCCGCGGCCGATCCCGACAGCGCGGTGGACGCCGTACGGGACGCGCTGGTGGAAGCGGTGCGCGCGCGCTTGTCGGCTCCTCGGCATGTGCCCGGGGCCGACATCGACCCGGGTCCCGTGCCCGGCATGGGGCCCGCCGAACGCCGTGCCGCGCGCGGGATGCCGGTACCGGGAATCGGCGCCGACCTCTCCGGTGGCCCCGCGTCCGGCACCCTCGCCCTGCTGGCGGCGGGCCTGCCGGGCATGCCGGGCACGGTCCTCGGGCACGGCACGGGCGCGGGCGAACGCCTCCTCGCGGTCACCTTCAACGACCTGGCGGTGGGCGGCCGTGAGGCCGAGCTCGAACGCGCCGGGAACCTTGCCGCCAACCCGCGCCTGCACCACGTGGTGGTGACCGGTGGCGAGGAGACCCTGCCGTACGCCGACCTGGACGGCCCGCTGACCGACGAGCCCGGCGCGAGCCTGGTGACGGCCGCCCGCCACCGCGCCCGTCTGGCCGCCGGCAGCGCCGACCACTTCACGGGCTACGGCGCCCGCCAGGTCCTGGACGCCCACCCCGCCCGCCTGGCCGACCTCCTGATGGACCGCAAACGCCGCCATCTGGTGCGCCCGGTCGCCGCGCTGGCCAAGGCGGACGGCTCGGTGATGGTCCCCGCGCGCGTGTACAGCGCGGCGCGCCGGCTGGCCCGCACGCCCTACCGGGCAGGTCTGGAGGTCCTGGCCGACCGTCTGATGGACCGCCGCTTCGACGAGCCCGGAGGCGCGGTCGGCGCCTCCCTGGCCGCCCTCACCTGGGCCAGACCGGGTCCCGCGGCCCGTTGGCTGACCGGCGAGGCCCTCGCTGAAGTATCGGTTCGCCTGCAGGGTGCGACGAGCCGCTCGGCGGTGGGCCCGGGCCAGCGTCCCGGCGACTACCGCGCGCGTGCGGCGCTGGCGAGGCACGCGGCGGACCTGCGGGTGCTGGAGCAGGCCGCCGAGATCCGCTTCCAGCGCCTGCACGCCCCGTTCCTCGACAACCAGGTCGTCCGCGCCTGCCGCGCCCTCCCCGAGGCCCTGCGCGTCCAGCCGGGCGCCCGGGCCGCGATCCTGCGCACGGTCCTGCAGGGCGCCGGCGTGGCCGACCTCCCCCCGGGCTGGGGCGCCCCGTCCCACGCCTCGGCGGCGGTGGCGGCCCGCACCGGCCTGCGCGTGGCCGCGGACTCCCTGATGGCCCTCTTCGGCACCCCGCTGCTGGCGGAGGCGGGCTTGGTGGAAGCACGCGTGGTCCGCAAGGCCTTGAGAGCGGCGGCGGAGGGCGAGCCCCTCCCCCTGGACGGCCTGGCCGACCTGGTCTCCCTGGAACTCTGGCTGCGCCGCCTCCTGGCCCGCCGGGGAACCTGCTGGACCGGAACCCCGGCCCGCGCGCGTGCGGTACCCGCGGGGATCACGCCGCAGCGGGGGGCGTTGGGAGCGGGGGCTGCGGCGAGGCGGGGGTAGGGACCTGTCCTTCCAGGGGTGGCCCGCCCAGGCGCGGCCCTCCCATCAGCATCGAGACACCCCACCGCCCACAAACCCCGTGCCCCCCGCAGCCTCCCCGGCGACAATGACCCGGTGCGGTACAGAATTCTGGGTGTCACCCAAGCAGAGGACGAGCACGGCACCGTCGTACCCCTGGGCGGCCCCCGAGTCCGAGCCCTGCTCACCGCACTCGCCCTCCGCCCGGGCCACACCCTCACCCCCGACACCCTCATCGACGACATCTGGGCCGACGACCCGCCCCAGGACGCCGGCGCGGCCCTCCAGGCCCTCGTGGGCCGCCTGCGCCGCGCCATCGGCAGGACGACGATCGTCTCGACCCCCGGCGGCTACCGCCTCGCCGCGGCCAAGGCGGACGTCGACCTCTTCGCCTTCGAACGCCTCGTGCACCAGGGCATCGAAGCCCTCCACACCGGCGACCCCGGCGCCGCCGCCCGCGCCCTGGACGAGGCCCTCGCCCTGTGGTACGGCCCGGCCCTCGCCGACCTCCCCGACCGCACCGCCGCGACCCGCCCGGAGACGCTCCGCCTGGAGGCGACCAGGACCCGCGCGGAGGCGTCCCTGCGCCTCGGCCGCGCCCAGGACGTCGTACCGGAACTGACAGAGCTGACCACGGCCCGTCCGTACGACGAGAAGCTGCACGCCCTCCTCGTCCGCGCCCTGCGCGACACCGGCCGCCCGGCCGACGCCCTGGCCGCGTACGAGACGGCCCGCCGCGCCCTGTCCGAGGGCCTGGGCACCGACCCGGGCCCGGAGCTCCGGGCCCTGCACCGCCGAACTCCTGGCCCCGGTGCCGCCCCCGCCACCGCCCGCCACTTCCACCCCCGCTCCCACGGCCGAGCCCCTCACCCGCACCGGCAACCTCCGTCCCCGCCTCAACTCCTTCGTGGGCCGGGAACCCGAACTCGACGCCATCCGTTCCGAATTGCACAGGGCCAGACTCGTCACCCTCACCGGACCGGGAGGCTCCGGGAAGACCCGCCTCGCCGAGGAAGCCGCCGCCGGGCTGCCCCAGGCGTGGCTGGTCGAACTGGCACCGCTGGACCGCCCGGAGGCGGTGCCCGGCGCGGTGGTCAGCGCCCTCGGTCTGCGGCAGACCGTGCTGATGGCCACCGAGCTGTCCGCCCCGCAGGAGGACCCGCTCACCCTGCTCGTCGAGTACTGCGCCCCGCGCAGCCAACTCCTGATCCTTGACAACTGCGAACATGTGATCGAGGCCACGGCCCGCCTCGCTGAAACCCTCCTCACCCACTGCCCGGGGCTCACGATCCTCGCGACCAGCCGTGAACCCCTGGGCGTCCCCGGCGAGTCCGTGCGCCCGGTCGAGCCCCTCCTCCCCGACCAGGCCCACCGGCTCTTCACGGAGCGCGCGACGGCCGTCCGCCCGGACGCGGCCGACCTCGTCCGCCGCGACTCCGACGCCGTCGCGGAGATCTGCCGCCGCCTCGACGGACTGCCGCTCGCCATCGAGCTGGCGGCGGCCCGTCTGCGGCTGCTCACGCCCCGGCAGATCGCCGACCGCCTCGACGACCGCTTCCGTCTCCTCACCTCCGGAAGCCGTACGGTCCTGCCCCGCCAGCAGACCCTGCGCGCGGTCGTCGACTGGTCCTGGGACCTGCTCGACGAGCGGGAGCGGACGGTGCTGCGCGAGGCGTCGGTGTTCGCGGGCGGCTGGGACCTCGCCGCCGCGGAGGCCGTGTGCACCGGCCCCGCCGCCGAGCTGATCGGGGCGCTCGTCGACAAGTCCCTGATCGTGGCGGCCCCGGGCGAGGGCGCGGCCGTCTGCGGTGCCATGCGCTACCGCATGCTGGAGACGATCCACGAGTACGCCGTGGAGCGCGCCGCCGAGGCCCCCGAGCAGCGCGCCGAAGCCGAGCGGCGGCACCGCGCGTGGGCGGGCGCCCTGGTCGCGGAGGCCGAGCCCGTACTGCGCTCGGTCGGCCAACTCCCGTGGATCGCCCGCCTGGAGACCGAGCTGGACAACATCCGCGCGGCCCTGCACCGATCCGTCGAGGACGGGGACGAGGCGGCGGCGGGCGCCCTCGCCGTGAACATGGGCTGGTTCTGGTGGCTGCGCAACTACCGGCGCGAGGGCGCCGACTGGGCCGACCGGATCCTCCGACTGGGCGCGGCGCTGGACGCGGCCCCACTCCCTGCGGACCCCCGGGCCCGCTGCTCCCTCATGGAGACCCTGGACCCGAGGGAAGCCCTGCTCTCCGCGCCGGACGGCGAGGCCGGGCACCCGCTGCACGCGCTCCGCATGGAGCTGCGGATGCTGCACATCCTCCTCGTCTCGGAGATCGAGGCGCGCAACCGGGTGCCGGACGAGCGGATGGGCGAGTACCTCTCCCGGGTGCGGGCGTACTTCGAGAAGGGCGGCCCGCAGGCGGCCCGGATGCCCGGTCTCGTCTGGCCGCTGACCTCGTTCTTCATGGGCGACCGGGTGGACGCCCGGGACATCCTGGACACCGCGGTCGCCAACTGCCGCACCTACGGCGGCGACTGGGAGATGGGCGTCACCCTGATGTTCCGCACGCACATGGCGGTCGACTCGCCCGGCGGCATGCAGGGTGTGGACGACGACCTCGCGGAGCTGCGGGTCCTCAGCCGCCGCGTCGGCGACCGCTGGCTGCGGGCCCAGGTGTACAGCGCGGCGGGGGAGACGGCCATGGCCCGCGGCCGGCTCGAGGAGGCGAAGGGGGAGTACGAGGAGGCGCTGCAACTCGCCTACGAGGTGGGGGCGTACACGGAGACGCCGTTCCTCATCGCCCGCCTCGCCGAGATCGCCTACCGCGCGGGCGACCGCTCGGCCGCGATCACGGCCCTGGACGAGGCGAGCGAGGCCGCGGACCGGTACAGCGTCGGGGACAGCAGGGCGTTCGTCCTGCTGCTGCGGGCGCATGTCGCGCTGGACGACGAGGAGACCGCCAGCGCGCGCGAGCTGCTGGAGGAGGCCCGCGTCGAGACCGCGCGGGGCACCCCGCCCCCGCAGTTCGTCGTGATGCTGGACGCGGTCGAGGCCATGGTGACGGTCGCCGAGTCGGGCCCCGCGCACGGACTGCCGAAGCTGGCCGCCACCGTCAAGGAGGCGGTGGACAAGCAGTGCGCCGACCTGGTCGTGGCGACACTGGTGGATGTGACGGCCGCCCTGCTCGCCGACCTCGGCGACCTTCCCCGCGCTGCCAGGCTGCTGGCCGCCGCCGGACACTGGCGGGGCCACGACGTGCGTTCCATGCCGGAGGCGGCCCGCGCCGAGCGCGCCGAGTCGGCGGCCCGCACCGGGCTGGGCCCGGCGCGGTACGAGGAGGAGCACGCGCGCGGCGTCACCCTCACCCCGGCCGACGTCCTCGACGAACTCGACGAGGCGCTGCGCGCGGGCGTCACCGGCCCCTGAAACGCGGCGGGGCCGGGACGGGCCCTAGGAGCACCGGAACTTCGACTCGGCCCAGTCCGCCAGCATGAGGTCGTCGTACGCGCTGTGCGGCTCGACGACCAGCCGTACCGTCTTGCGCCCGGTGAGGTCGACATGGACCGGGATCGCCGCGTCCCCGCCCTGGACCATGCCGGACTTCCACAGCCGGACGCCGTCGGCGTAGACGGAGAAGTACATCTTGCCGAGCCCGAGGGTCATGTCGTCGACGCCGACCGAGGCGTCGTAGGAGGTGCAGGCGCGGTTGAGGTCGATGGTGACGGAGGACCGGCCGTGCACGGTCACGCCGTGCGCGTAGCTCTTGTCCGCGATCGAGACGCCGTACCGCTGCCACACCCAGCTGCTCTCGGCGATCCGCATCTCCGGCTTGGTGCCGTCGCCGTTGACGTCGTACGCCAGCTCGCTCCACTGGTAGACGGCCGGGGCGGGTGTGGGCGTGGGCGTCGGAGAGGGCGTCGGGGTCGGCTTGGGCTTCAGGGGTGTATCCGGCGGGAACCACGCTGGTGGTCAGCCGGGAGTACAGGGAGCCGTCGTCGTCGGCGAGGACCTTCCAG
>MWJO01000052.1 GCA_002027195.1 Streptomyces sp. GKU 895
CTGCGGGGCCGGCGCCGGTCGCGGCCGACCGGCGTGACCTCGGTCTGGCCGGAGGGTCCGTGCCGTGGCGGCATGCGGTCGGGCGTGCGCTGGAGCTGACCGCGTCCGGTGAGCCGCTGCTGCTGGTCGGCGAACGCGGCACCGGGAAGACCTCGCTGGCCCGCGCACTGGTCGCCGACGCCCTGCTCGTGGACGCGGCCGAGGCCGAACTGGGCACCCATGCGGACGTGTTGCGCACCGGCCGCCCCCTTCTGGTCCGCCACGTCGAACGGCTCGCCCCGCCCGACACGGCGACCCTCAACTCCCTGCTCGCGGCTCACCCGAACGCCCCGCTCCTCCTCACCTACACCCCCGGAGCATCGCCGGGCCCCTGCCTCCAGCGTCTGCTGGACACCCTCGCCGCCCGCTCGGTCACGCTCCCCGCCCTCCGCGAACGCCCGGAGGACATCCGGGAGTTGCTCACCTCCCTGACCCCGAGCCCGCAGCCCGGGCACCCTCCGCTCACCTGGTCCCTCGACGCACTGCGCGCCCTGGAACGGCACCCCTGGCCCGGCAACGTGACCGAACTCGCCCACCTGGTGCGGACGTTGGCCGAGCACCGCCGCACGACCGGTCCCGTCCGCCGCGGTGAACTCCCGGACGCCGTACGTGAGGGCCCGGCGCCCCGGCCCCTGACCCCGATGGAACGTGCCGAACGGTCCGCCATCCTCGACGCCCTCCACCTCCACGGCGGCAACAAGGCGCGAGCGGCGGCCTCCCTGGGCATCGCCCGCGCCACGCTCTACCGGAAACTGCGGGGTTACCGAGACTGAGACCGGGGAGACCGGAGGGGACGCGCACGCGAACATCCGTGCGGCGGGCGGGGTTTGAGGTGCTGTCAGGGGATGGGTACAAGGACCGGGTGGGCGCCTGAGGCTGTCGGAGGGGGTGGTGCCGCATGCCGTTCGGGGATCTGCACCGGATATCGGTGCTGCACATCGACCGCGACGCCGACCTGCCGCTGAACTACCTGTATCTGCCGGAGTCCGGCACCTTCCAGACCCTGGGCTACGTCCGGCTGCGGGGCGTGACCGCCTGGAACGGCATGACGCACACCGGTCCGGACACGGCCGAGGAGCGCGACACGTTCCTGATGAAGGTGCTGACCACGCTCCAGGTGCCGCCCCGTGAGGCGCAGCGCATCGTGCACTCCGCCGACCACCTCTCACTGGGCGGCGGCCCCCGGCTCCACCGGCCCGGCGCCCTTCCCGGCCACGGCCCCGGAGGAGGAACAGGGCGGCACCGGCATGATCGGGCCCGGTGTCGTCGTGGGGCTGGTGAGCGGGCTGCTCGCCGGACTGCTGCTGGCGGGCTGGTCCGGCGCGGTGATCGGGGCGTTCGTCGGGGTGTCCACGTTCCCGGACCTGTTCATGGGCGGTTGGCAGCTCGTGCACCGCGACAGCCCCCGCAACTATGTGGAGATCCACGACACTTGGGCGATCCTGCTGCTCGCCGCGGGCACGGTCGCGGGAGCCGTCGGCGGTTACGCGATCGGCGACGGGGGCTTCGAGCGAGCGCGTGGCGTCTTCCTGGGCATGGCGTCGGCGGCGTTCGTCCTCGCCCTCCTGGCCACGCGGTTCAGCATGGAGCCGTTCCGGCAGCGGTCGGTGGTCTGGTTCGGGCCGTTGGTCGTGGGCGGGTTCGCCTGGGCCGCGCATGCCCTGTGGAGCGGTCCGGTGCTGTTGACGGTGGGGATCGTCGTCGGGTCGGTGGTCTCGGGCCGGCTCGCGCGCCGGATCGCCGGCGTGGTCTGACCGAGGGCGCGGTGCGACGGCGGCAGCAGCGGTCAGGTGTCCGGCGGCCGGTCCTCGGTGCGGGGAGCCTGGTCCGGATCGGCCTGAGTTATCTGCCACGACCGGGACGGGGCGTCGTACGAGATCCGGTAGCGCCCGTCGGCTTCCTGCAAGGTGGCCACCACGTCCCGCAGGTCGCGGGCGGCCTCCGGAGGCAGCCGTTTGGGCATGCTGATGGCCAACCGGCCGTCGAGCGCGGCGATTTCGAGGAGGTCGGTCTCCTCGACGCCCTGTCCGAGCTCCTCACGCCGGCCCGGCCGGACCAGGCCCGCGATCTTGGGCCAGACCTCCTCGCCGGCCTTGCTCGCGATGGCCTGCACGAAGGGCTGCACCGCCGCGGTGACCACGACCGTCGTCACCAGGTCGAGCAGCCCGATACGCGCGCCGGGGTCGCGCACATCGCATTCCCAGCAGCGCGCGGCCGTTCTGCGGTGGCCGCAGACCGGGCACGGGAACTTCGCCAGGTCGCCTGTCATCCTCACCTCGCTCGCGGGACGGCCGGGATCGTCGCGTCAGCGTGCACCGAGGACGCGATCACCGCAAGGCGGCGCGCGTACGGGCGCGGCAGCCCGCAGGGCAGGGAGTGCCGGTGAGCGACGGATTCCTGAAACACCATCAACTCGCGCGCCGGGCCCTGTGGCAGCTGCAACGGGCGGTCAAGAAGCGCAACGTGAAGAGGCTGGCGGCGGCCAGGGACGCGTTCACGGACGTCCTGGACGTCATGTCACCCGCGCACCCGGACCGGCCCGCCTGCCTCGGCAATCTGAGCACCGCCCTGCGCCTCCAGTACGAATGGACTCACGACGTCTCGGCCGTCGAACGGCTCGTCGAGGTCGACGAGTCGATCCGATGGAGCCTCGGCCCGGACCATCCGCAGCGCGGCCTGCACCGGCACAACCTGCGGAACGTCATGGTGCACCTCATGACCGGCCCGCGCCGGCCGGGCCTGCTCGCGCGGGCGGTCCCGCTCGCCAGGGAGGCCGCGGCCGACCCGGGCGAGCGGACGCTGTTCCTGGAGGCGCTCGTCGCCTGCCTGGACGAGCTGTTCGAGCAGACCGAGGACGAGGACGTCATGGTCGAACTGATCGCGCTGGACCGGGAACGGGTGGCCGCGCGCCACTCCGACGACCCCGAAGTGGGGCCGATCCTCGCCGACCTGGGCGCCGGGCTGCGCACGCTCGCCCTGCTGCGGGGACGCCCGGAAGACCTGCCGGAAGCCGTCGACGTCGGTCGGCAGGCCGTCGAGAAGTGCCCGGACGGCCATGAGAGCCGGGCGTCCTGCCTCGCCCTGCTCGCCAACTCGCTGCACGCCCGGTTCGTCCAGCTGGACCGGTCGATGCAGACGCTGCGCGAGTCGGTCACGGTCGCACGGCAGGCGGTCGCGGCAGCGCCGCCCGGGCACCCGGACCGGCCCGCCGCCCTCAACGGCCTCGGCATCGGCCTGCGTTCGGTGTTCGAGGAGGCCCGGGAGCTCGACGCCCTGCACGAGGCGGCGCAGGTCCTCAAGGAGGCCGTCACCGAGCTCCGCCCGGACGAGCCCGCCCGCCGCGCCCGTTACCTCGGCAACCTCAGTGCCGTGCAGCAGGAACTGGTTAAGCGGACCGGGGAGATGCCGGCGATCCGGTCGGCCGTGGAGGCCTCCCGGGAGGCCGTACGGCTCAGCCCCCACGACACTCCGCAGCGGGCCGGCCGGCTGAGCGACCTCGGCAACGCACTGCACATCCTGTCCACGGGCCTGTACTTCGCCGCGCCGGGGGACGAGGAGGTCCTCACGACGGCCACGGGAGATGCCACCCCGGGCGGCTGGGACGCCGTCACCCCTGGCACGGGAACTGCCACTCCTGGCACGGGAGGTGTCACCCCTGGCACGGGAGGTGCCGCGCCGGGCGACGGGGACGCCGTCAGGACCGCGGCCACGGGAGCCGCCGGCCCCGGCGACCTGCCGTATCTGCGGGAGGCGGTCGAGGTGGCCCGGGCCGCCGTGGCGGGCGCCCGCGACGACCCCGACCTCGGCGGACGGCTCAGCAATCTCAGCGTGGCCACCCGCACCCTGTACGAACTGACCGGCGACAGCGCGGCGTTGGACGAAGCCGTCCGGGCCGCCCGCGCGGGCGTCGCCGCCTCGGCGGCGGACACCACGAACCGCGCGACGGCGCTCATGGCCCTGGTACGGGCCTCGCCCAGCGCCCCGCCGCACCGGACGTCCTGCGCGAGATGCAGAACCGCTGCACGGACCTCGCGACGGCCACGACCACGCCCCGCACCCGGGTCATCGCCCACCTGCTCCTCGGCCGTACCGCGATGTCGGCCGCCCCTCCCGAAGCCGGGACCGCCCTCGCGGCGTACGAGAAGGCCGTGGCGTGGCTTCCGGAGATCGCCCCGCGCCAACTGCTGCGCCCCGACCGGGAGTACGGCCTGGGCGAGCTGGCCGGCCTGCCCGCCGAGGCCGCCTCCGCCGCCCTGCACCTCGGCCGCCCCGAGCATGCGCTGGTGTTGCTGGAACACGCCCGGGGCCTGCTCCTGCGGGAGGGCATGAGCGGCCGCGACGACCTCGCCGAGGTGCGCCGCGCCGACCCGGGGGCCGCCGAGGATGTCGTACGCCTCAGAGACCTGCTCGACGCCTCCGATCAGGGAGGGGTGGACCTCTATCGCGGGGGCGGAAACCAAGCGGGGAGCGTGCCCGTGCCAGGGGCCCGGCACGGCACAAGGACCCGACGGCACCGTGAACTGGCCATGGAGTGGGAGCAGTTGCTCGCCCGTATCCGCTCGCGTCCCGGGCTGGAGGGCTTTCTGCTGCCGCCGACGATCGAGTCGCTGCGGCGCCGTCCCGTGGACGGTCCGGTCGTCCTGGTCAACCCCGGCCCGTCCCGGTGCGACGCGCTGCTGCTCACGCCGGACGGTGACGTCCGCGCCCTGCGCCTCGACTGCGACCACGCCGAGCTGCGCGAGCGGGCGCGAGCGTTCCGGCGGCTGCCGCGCTCCGCGGCGGGCGTGCCGCCGGACGAGGCCGAGCTGCTGGGCCACCTGGCCTGGCTGTGGGACCGCATCGGCCGGCCGGTCCTGACGGAGCTGGGTCTGCTGTCCCCGGTACCGCTCCCCGCGGAGTCGGCGCCCAGGATCTGGTGGTGTCCGATCGGCGTGGCCGCGTCCCTGCCCCTGCATGCGGCGGGCCGGTACGCCGCCGATCCGGCCGGGGCCTCCGCGGTCATGGATCACGTGGTGTCGTCGTACACCTCGACCGTGCACGCGCTCGGCCGGGCCGGCACGGGCGCGACGGACCACCACGGGGCGTTCCCGGGCAAGCAACTCCACGGGCCGCCGCCCGGGAGGTCTCTGAACGGCCTGCTGGTGGTCGAGATGAGCGAGACTCCCGGGGCGGGTCCGCTGCCCGGCGCCCGTCTCGAGGCCGAGCGGCTGGCCGAGCTGGCCGCGCACCCGACCGTCCTGTCCGGCCGCGCGGCCACCCGGGAGGCGTCCTGCGGAGCTGCCCGCCCATACCCTCGCCCACTTCGCCTGCCACGCCGTGACCGACCCCCGCTCCCCGTCCCTGGCCCGGCTGCTGCTGCACGACCACGGGTCGGCCCCCCTCACCGCCGTCGAGCTGTCGTCGGTGCGCGTCCCGAACGGCACGCTGGCCTACCTGTCGGCCTGCGAGACGGCCACGTCCGACGAGCGTCTCGCCGACGAGGCGATCCACATCGCCACCGCCTTCCAGCTGGCCGGCTACCGCCATGTCATCGGCACGCTCTGGCCCGTCGCCGACAGCGCCGCCGGGCGCATCACGGACGACTTCTACACGGGCCTGGCCGCATCCCTCGATACGAGTGACGTGGCGAGAACCCTGCACCGCGCGGTGCAGGACCTCCGCGAGGACGATCCCGCCAGGCCGTCCCGCTGGGCAGCACATGTTCACTTCGGCGGCTAGAGGGTGAGGGGGCACAGCGCCACCATCCTCCCCGTACGAACGCACATGCCAGGCCATCGCGGAGCAGGGCCTGCTCATGCAATGTGACAGGAGACTTTCACCTCGCACCTGCGGCACTATTATCGGCGTATGCACACCGTGACCGGTCCGCCAGGGCCGGTGCGATCGTGTTCATGAGGACCAGAGGGAGTTGGACCCGTGATGACCCGTTCCGTGCGTCGGACCCGTCGGATGATGCAGGTGACCGGCGTCGGCGCCGCCGCCCTGCTGGCCCTGACCGCCTGTTCGTCCTCCGACGACGACTCCGCCGGCTCGTCCGCCCCCTCCGGCTCCGCCTCGGCCTCCGGCAAGCTGTCCGGCGAGGTCACCGTGTTCGCGGCGGCCTCGCTGAAGGAGAGCTTCGAGACGCTGGGCAAGCAGTTCGAGAAGGCACACCCCGGTACGAAGGTCACCTTCAGCTTCGGCGGCAGCGACGCGCTCGCCGCGAGCATCACCGGTGGCGCCCCGGCGGACGTCTTCGCCTCCGCCAGCCCCAAGACCATGAAGATCGTGACGGACGCGGGCGACAACGCCGGCGAGCCGGCCACGTTCGTCCGCAACCAACTGGAGATCGCCACCCTGCCGGGCAACCCCGACAAGGTCGCCTCCCTCAAGGACCTCACCGACTCGGACCTGAAGGTCGTCCTGTGCGACCGGACGGTGCCGTGCGGCGCGGCCGCCGAGAAGGCCCTGACGGCGAGCAGGCTGAAGCTCACCCCGGTGTCCTACGAGGAGGACGTCAAGTCCGCGCTCAACAAGGTGGTGCTGAAGGAGGCCGACGCCGCGCTCGTCTACAAGACCGATGTGAAGGCAGCGGGTGACAAGGTGGAGGGCGTGGAGTTCCCCGAGTCCGCCGACGCGATCAACGACTATCCGATCACCCTGCTGAAGGAGTCGCAGAACACCGCCACCGCCAAGGCGTTCATCGCGCTGGTGCAGTCCGCCGAGGGACAGCAGGTGCTGACCTCGGCCGGGTTCCTCAAGCCGTGACGTCCCCCGCCTCGGGCAAGCCCGGCGCCGTGGACACCCTCAGCGGGGGTCCGCGGCGCCGCCGCCCGCGCGTGGGCCGCCCGGGGCGAGCCGCGCCACGCATGGGCCGGCGCGGGAGTACCGCTCCGCTGCCGCTGCTCGTGCCCGCGCTGATCGGCGTGGCGTTCCTCGTCCTGCCGTTGGTCGCCCTGCTTTTCCGGGCTCCCTGGCGGAGCATGCCCGACCTGCTGACCAGTACCGAGGTGTGGCAGGCGCTGCGGCTGTCCCTGGTCTGCGCGACGGCGGCGACCGCGGTGAGCCTGGTGATCGGGGTGCCGCTGGCGTGGCTGCTGGCCCGCGTGGAGTTCCCGGGCCGGGGTCTCGTACGGGCCCTGGTCACCCTGCCGCTCGTGCTGCCGCCGGTCGTCGGCGGTGTGGCGCTGCTGATGGCGCTGGGCCGCAACGGGGTGGTCGGAAAGTGGCTGGACGCCTGGTTCGGGGTCACGCTCCCCTTCACCACCACCGGCGTCGTGATCGCGGAGGCGTTCGTCGCGATGCCGTTCCTCGTGATCAGCGTGGAAGGCACCCTGCGCGCCGCCGACCCCCGGTACGAGGAGGCGGCCACGACGCTCGGCGCGTCGCGTTTCACCGCGTTCCGCCGGGTCACGCTGCCCCTCATCGCACCCGGTGTCGCCGCCGGCGCCGTCCTGGCGTGGGCGCGGGCGCTCGGCGAGTTCGGCGCGACGATCACGTTTGCCGGCAACTTCCCCGGCCGCACCCAGACCATGCCGCTGGCCGTCTACCTCGCCCTCCAGAACGACCCGGAGGCCGCCATCGCCCTCAGCCTGGTGCTGCTCGCCGTGTCGATCGCGGTCCTCGCGGGCCTGCGGGACCGCTGGATGACCGCGTCATGACCCGACCGTTCCGGACCACCGCCGCATGCCCGACTCCTCTGGACGACCGCCCATGACCGACACCGAGAAGACGATCCGGTACGACGTCGAGGTGCCCTCCGCTGACGGTCTCGACGCCCGTCTCGTCGTCGACCGCGGCTCCTTCCGTCTCGACGTGGCCCTCACCGCGGCCCCCGGTGACGTCGTCGCCCTCCTCGGCCCCAACGGCGCCGGCAAGACCACCGCGCTGCGCGCCCTCGCCGGTCTCGTCCCGCTCACCGACGGCCATCTCCGCCTCGACGGCGCGGAGTTGGACCGTACGCCCCCCGAGTCCCGTCCGGTCGGCGTCGTCTTCCAGGACTATCTGCTCTTCCCGCACCTCACGGCGCTCGACAACGTGGCCTTCGGGCCCCGCTGTCACGGCACCGGCAAGGCGGAGGCCCGCGCCGAGGCGGCCGTATGGCTGGAACGGATGGGCCTCGCGGACCACGCGGCGGCCAAACCCCGCCGGCTCTCCGGCGGCCAGGCCCAGCGCGTCGCGCTCGCCCCGCGCCCTGGCCACCCACCCCCGGCTGCTGCTGCTCCGACGAGCCGCTCCGCCGCCCTCGACGCCCGCACCCGCCTCGACGTCCGGGCCCAACTCCGCCGTCACCTGGCCGACTTCGAGGCGGTGGCCGTGCTCGTCACGCACGATCCGCTGGACGCGATGGTGCTGGCGGACCATCTCGTCGTCATCGAGGAGGGCCGGGTCGTCCAGCGGGGCACGCCCGCCGACATCGCCCGCCACCCGCGGACCGACTACATCGCGCACCTGGTCGCCTCAACCTGTACCGGGGTGAGGCCGAGGGGCACACGGTCCACGTCGACGGCGGCTCCACGGTCACCACCTCGGAGGACCTGAACGGCCCGGTCTTCGTCGCGTTCCCGCCCAGCGCGGTCACCCTGCACCGCGACCGGCCCACGGGATCGAGCGCCCGCAACTTCTGGCGCTGCGAAGTGTCCGGCCTGGAGACGCACGGCGACCAGATCCGGGTCGCCCTCGGCGGTGAACTCCCCCTGGCCGCCGACCTCACCACGGTCGCCGCGGCCGAACTCGACCTCCACGCGGGGGCCGAGGTCTGGGCGACGGTGAAGGCGACCCAGACACACGCCTACCCAGCCTGAGCGGGCTCCCCCGCCGAACCGCACGGTCGAACGAGATGATCACTCGATCGTGAGTTCCTCCGGGCCGGCACCCGCTGTACGGCGATCCTCGAAGGGACGGGCGCGCGACCGGCGCCCGGAAGTCCGGCGGGTGGGGATGAAGTTGACGCGAGAAGCGGGACGCCGCGAGAGGCTCGACGCGCAGGCGTTACTCCTGGTGGCGGGGCTGGCCGACCTGGCCGTGAGCACGCTGGGGTCGGCCGTGGGCACGGTCCGGGGTCTGCTGCGGCGTTCGGACGCGGCGGAACTCGCCGCGCAGGCCGAGCAGGACCTCGTCGCGCGGGGACGCCTGGTGCTGGACCGGTACACGGTGGTGCCACCGGCCCACTTGGAGATCCTCGCCCAGCAGGCCCTGGCCCGGAAGAGCGCCGGTGAGGAGTGACCGCTGGGAACCGGCGGCGTTCAAGGCCCGCGTCGACGAGGTGCTGAGCGGGTTCATGGCCGAGGAGGCGGACCGGTTCGCCGGGATCGACCCTCTGCTGGGCCCGGTGGCCGGGCAGTTGGAGGAGGCGGTGACGCACGGCAAGCGGCTGCGCGCGGCCTTCTGCTACTGGGGCTGGCGCGCCGTGGGGCAGCCGGACTCCGACGCGCTGGTGCGGGCGGCGGCGTCCATGGAACTGGTGCACTGCGCGGCGGTGGTCCACGACGACCTCATCGACGACAGCCCCCTGCGGCACGGGCGCCCCACGGCGCACATCGCCCTGCGGGACGTCGTACGGCATCGGCCGCACGCCCCGGCTGCCGCACGGTCGTTGGCGATGCTGGTGGGCGATCTGCTGATGGCGCTGGCGGGGCAGCTGTTCGCCACCAGTGGCCTGCCCGCCGCGTATCTCGCCCGCGCCCGGCCTCTGTGGTCGGTGATGGCCCGGGAGCTGATCGCGGGTGAGTGCCTGGAGATCCTGCGCACGGGAACCGGTCCGGACACCGACGTGTCGCTGAAGGTGATCCGTTACAAGACCGCCAAGTACACGGTGGAACACCCCCTGTTGATCGGCGGCGCCCTGGCCGGAGCCGGCACCCGGCTGCGCGAGGGCTACTCGTCGTACGGGCTGCCCCTGGGCGAGGCCTTCCAGCTCCGGGACGACCTGCTCGGCCTGTTCGGGGACCCGGCGCACACCGGCAAGGCCAACGGCGACGATCTGGCGGGCCGCCGGCCCACGGCCCTGCTGGCGGAGACCTGGCGCCTGGCCGGACCCGAAGACCGCGAACGCCTGCGCACCCTGCTGGGCCGGCCCGGTGCGGACACGGAAGCCCTGGACGACGTCCGCGGACTGATGCGGGCGCTGCGGGCGCCCGACCGTATCGAGGACATGATCAGCGCGCGGGTCGAGGAGTCGCTCGGCGCCCTCGACCAGCTCAATCTCCCGCCGCACGCCGCCACTGCGCTGACCGCGCTGGCGCGGTCGGCGACGAACCGCCTGTCCTGAAGCACCCCCGGGCACCCGCCGGACGACAAGGAGCATTGCCATGACCCGCACCGAGGCCTCGATGGACGCCCTGCGGCAGACCGGGGACGAACTCGCGGACGCCACCGTCGCCACGCTCTTCGAACGCGGCGAGGTGGGCACGTTCAACTCCCTGATGCGTTACGTCTCCACGGCCGGCGCTCCGCTGCCGGACGGGCTGCCCGAGGTCGCCCGCGAGTACCTCGACGCCACCCGCGTCCCGCCGGCCTGGGTGGACTGGTCGGAGATGGAGCGGGCCCGGCTGTTCTTCATCGACAACAACGTGCACATCTCCACGGCGCTGTCCTTCGCCTCCATGCCCGCCTGCTATGTCGTGCCGCATGTGGCGAGGCTGCTGTCGGCCACGCACGGCCTGAAGTACCCCGCCAAACGGATGGCGGAGACGGGCCAGTTCACCGTCCGCCTCATGCAGCCCGACGCCTTCGAGGCGGGCAGCCGCTTCATCCCGGCCGCCCAGAAGGTCCGCCTGCTGCACGCCTCCATCCGGCACCACCTGAGGCGCGAGAACCGCTGGGACGTCGACGCGTTGGGAGTGCCGATCTGTCAGGAGGACATGATCGGCGGCCAGATGTTCTTCTCCCTGCTCGTACTGGACAGCCTGCACCGCCTCGGCATCCACATGTCCCAGGAGGGCGCGGAAGCCTACTACTACGCGTGGCGGGTGGTGGGAGCGATGCTCGGCGTGGATCAGGAGGCGGTCCCCAAGTCCCTTGAGGACGCCCGCCGGTTCCTCGACCTCTACATGATCCGGCACATGGGCCCGTCCGCGGAGGGCGCGCACCTGACCCGCCAACTCATCGACCTGTACGAGGAGATCGTCCCCGGCACGTTCTTCGACCCGATCGTCTCCGCGCTGATCCGCCATCTCATCGGCGACACCTGTGCCGACTGGCTGGAGGTGCCGCACACTCCGTGGGACACCGTGGTCAAGGCCGTACCCCGTCTCCTGGGCGTCCTGGAGTCGATCGAGGACCGCTCCCCGCTCGGCGCCTGGGCCCTGGACCGCCTCGGC
Organism: Streptomyces sp. GKU 895; assembly: GCA_002027195.1. Classification (GTDB taxonomy): domain Bacteria; phylum Actinomycetota; class Actinomycetes; order Streptomycetales; family Streptomycetaceae; genus Streptomyces. Next base: position 11,340 of record MWJO01000052.1, read on the forward strand.
CACCTGACCACGGTCTTCGAACTCTCCTCCCTGACCCGCGGCCGGGTCATGCACTACGCCATCCCCGAACACCTCAAGAAGGACTACGGCGTCTCGGGCACCATCCCCCGCACCCGGCGCTGGGTCCCGCCGGTCGGCGTGTCGGGCCGATGAGTCTGCCGGTCGCCTGAAGTCTTCCGTTGGACAGCCCGCTCGCTCGGGGCCGCGCAGGGAGAGGAAGACCGGGATGAACAGTCCGATTCGGCTGTACATGTCGATGTCGCTCGACGGCTTTGTCGCCGGCCCGGACGACCGGCCGGGGCAGGAGCTCGGCCGGGACGGTGGGCGGCTCTTCAACTGGCTCGACGACCGGAAGTCCGACGGCCCGAGCGGCCAGGTCTACCGCGAGGCGCTGGCGACCGGCGCGGTGATCTCCGGCCGGCGCACCTTCGAACTCGCGGGGCGCTGGCAGGGCGACCACCACGACGGCGTGCCGATCTTCGTCCTCACGCGCCAGGTGGCGGACGGGGACGTCCCACCCGGCCACGCCCGATTCGTCACCGATGTCGAGGACTGCGCGCGCGAGGCCCGCGCGGCCGCCGGGGGCCGGCCGGTCATGGTCCACGGGGCGGGCGCGGCGCAGGCACTGCTGCGCGCCGGACAGCTGGACGAGATGGAGATCCACCTGGTCCCGGTCCTCCTCGGGGAGGGGCGACGGCTGTTCGAGCACCTGGGCGGCGATCACATCGAACTCGACCTCGTCCGACGCCTCGACGACCGGGACGTCACGCATCTGCGCTACCGGGTGCGGCGATCCGAGGAGGCCGCGTGAAGACGCTCTTCGTCTCCTACCGCGTCACCGACCTCGCCCGTTCGCTCGCGTTCTACACGGCCTTGGGCTATGCCGAACTGGGCCGGGTCGAACTCGGCGGCGGGGCTCGCCTCGTCCTCCTCAGCTTCCCCGGCGAACCGGCGGCGTCACTGGAACTGGTCCACCGTCCCGACGCCGGGCCGGTTGACGTGGGCACCGGTTTCGACCACCTCGCGATCCAGGTGGACACGCTCGCCGCCACCTTGGACACACTGACCGAAGCAGGGCTGCGGCCCGGACCCCTCCAGTACCCGGGCGGCCCGCAGGGCCCGAAGGCCTCGTGGCTCACCGACCCGGACGGCTACCGGATCGAGCTGGTGGAGTGGCCGCCGGGACATCCCGACGGCATCACGGCGGCGGACTTCGCGTGAGTACCGGAGTGCCGGCCCGGCGCTCCACGGCCGTCTCGGCAGCCCTCCCCACTCAGCCGGGCTTGACCGCCCGCGTCGCAAAGTAGTGCGACATGTACGCAGCGGATGCGTTGGACTGGTGCGGCGCCTCCGCGAAGCCGGTGAGGACGAAGCCCGCGGCGAGCTGCCCGCCGATCTGGTCGGTGAGGGTGTGGCTGTACTCGAGGGCGGCGTCCGCGCCGAACTTCGCGGCGCGTTCCTCGGCGGTGTACTGCGTGACATCGCTGTAGGGCAGCTTGTGCACGACGATCAGCTCGCCACGCTCGTCGAGCGCCTCGTGGTCGAACAGGTACGCATCCGGGTTGATGAAGCCCGCGAGCAGGGTTCCGCCCGGTCGCAGGACGCGGAAGCACTCACGCCACACCGCCGCCAGCTCCGGGACGAACAGATTGGAGACCGGATGGAACACGACGTCGAAGGCTGCGTCGCCGAAGGCGCTGAGGTCGCGCATGTCGCCGAGGACGGTGCGTAGCTCGAGTCCGTCGCGGGCCGCGACCATCTGGTCCTGGCCGAGCTGGCCGGGCGAGTTGTCGAAGACGGTGACCCGCGCCCCGGCAGCGGCGAGGATCGGCCCCTGCTGGCCGCCGCCGGAGGCCAGGCACAACACGTCCTTGCCGGTCAGATCCGCCGGCAGCCAGGACCGGTCGACCGGCTCATGCCCGATGAGAACGATCGACCAGTCACCCCCGCGGGCCCGCTCGACCTCCTCGGCGCTCACCGGCCTCGACCACTCGATGCCCTCTTGGACGTACTTGTCCCAGGCGGCCCGATTGTGGGCAGCCGGGTCGACCCCCATGTCCTGCACGTTCAACTCCCTGCTACGGCCGGGCGGACCCCTGCGCCACCGACTCTTCGGTACGCCAGCCAACACGATCACAGGGCGCGGCCTCAACGAAATTACCGGGCCCCGAGGACCCATGGGCTGCTCACAGGGCGACGTACCGGCGCCCTGTCCGGACCACCGCCACCCACCCCGCTCACCCGAACGCCCTTGCCCACAACCGAGCACACGCCTACCCTGATTTTGTGCCGCCAATAAACAAACCCCGAACGCACAACGCCGTGCCGGGCCACACCCCCTCCGACCTCAGCCACCTCCGCACCGCCCTCACCGTCTTCTTCGCCCTGGACGGCTTCATCTTCGCCGGCTGGGTCGTGCGCATCCCCGACATCAAGGAACAGACGAACGCCTCCGCCACCACCCTCGGCCTCGCCCTCCTCGGCGTCTCCGCGGGCGCCGTCGTCACGATGATCCTCACCGGCCGCCTCTGCCGTCGCTACGGCAACCACCAGGTGACCGTCGTCTGCGCCGTCCTGCTCTGCCTCAGTGTCGCGCTCCCGCCCCTCACCCACTCCGCTCTCGCGCTGGGCGCCGTACTCCTGGTCTTCGGCAGCGCGTACGGCGGGATCAACGTCGCCTTCAACAGCGCCGCGGTCGACCTGGTGCACACCCTGCGGCGCCCGATCATGCCCAGCTTCCACGCCGCCTTCAGCCTCGGTGGCATGGGCCGGCGCCGGACTCGGTGCGCTGGTCGCGGGCGCGCTCTCGCCCGCCCGGCACCTGCTCGGCCTCACCGCGCTCGGCCTCCTGGTCACCGCCGTCACCGGCCGCGTCCTCCTGCGCATCCCGCCCCCCCGCCCCACCCCAGGACACCCCCCAGACATCAACCCGAGCGCACCGGCCCCGCACCGGCACCCGCCCCCTCGTGCTGACCTTCGGACTGATCGCCCTCTGCACGGCCTACGGCGAGGGCGCCCTGGCCGACTGGAGCGCCCTGCATCTCAAACAGGACCTGGATGTCACCGCCGGCATGGCCGCCGCCGGTTACTCCTGCTTCGCCCTCGCCATGACCCTCGGCCGCCTCACCGGCACGCGGCTGCTCGAACGGCTCGGCCAGACACGCACCCTCGTGGCCGGCGGGACCACCGCCGCGATCGGCATGCTGCTCGGCGCTCTCGCCCCCGCCCTGTGGATCGTGCTCGTCGGCTTCGTGATCACCGGGCTCGGGCTGGCCAACCTCTTCCCGGTCGCCATCGAACGCGCCGGCACGCTGGCCGGGCCCGACGGGGTGGCCATCGCCTCCACCCTCGGCTACGGCGGCATGCTCCTCGGGCCTCCCGCCATCGGCTTCATGGCCGACTGGTTCTCCCTGCCCCTCGCTCTCACGAGTGTGGCGGCGCTGGCCGCGACGGCAGCCGCCATCGCGCTCCTCGCCCATCGCGCGACGCAGCGCTGAGCGCGTGACCGGGCGCCTTCGTCGATCCGTAGATCCGTCGATCCGTAAGACCCGCAGATCCGTCGATCCGTGGATCCGTGGAACCGTGGATCCGTGGACGATCACCCTCATCCCCCGCCCTCGATACGACAGACTCACCCCCATGGACACCTCCATCGACACCTCCTCGGACGCACCCCTGGACGCCCCTCTGGACACCGCCCAGTTCATCCGCATCCTCGACCGGGAGGGCCGTCTGCTCGCCGACGCCGCGGAGCGGGCCGGCACCGACGCCAAGGTGCCCACCTGCCCGCAGTGGCAGGTGCGGGACCTGGTGCGGCACACCGGCGCGGTGCACCGCTGGGCCACCGGATACGTCGCCGAGGGGCACCCGTCCCGCCGCCCCCTCGGCGACGCACCCGCCCTCGACGGCGCCGAGCTTCTGGCCTGGTTCCGGGAGGGCCACGCGCACCTCGTGCGCACCCTCGCCTCGGCCGCCCCCGACCTGGAGTGCTGGCATTTCCTGCCCGCCCCGTCCCCGCTCGCGTTCTGGGCCCGCAGGCAGGCGCACGAGACGAGCGTGCACCGGTTCGACGCGGAGGCCGCCCGCGGTGGCACTCCGAGCGACCTGGACCCCCGGTTCGCGGCGGACGGCGTCGACGAACTGCTGCGCGGCTTCCACGCCCGCCCCAGGAGCCGGGTGCGCAGCGAGGAGCCGAGGGTGCTGCGGGTACGGGCGACGGACGTGGACGACGACGCCGTGTGGACCGTACGCCTGACGCAGGAGCCACCGGCGGCCGAGCGAGGCCGGACGGGGGACGCGGAGTGTGAGATCAGCGGGCCCGCGGCGCAGTTGTACTTGTCGCTGTGGAACCGGGTGCCGTTCCCGAGCGTGACCGGGGACGCCGCTCTCGCCGAGCTGTGGCGGAGGAGCTCGGCCGTGTGACGCGAAGTCGCCTCCGGCTCAGCCCGAATGCCGTCGCGGCTCAGCCCGAGTTCAGCATCCGCGTCAACACCGCGCGCTGCACCGGCAGTACCTCGCCGTGCAGCGTGCGTCCCTTGTCCGTGAGGCCCACCCGGACGCCGCGCCGGTCCTCGGGGCACATGCCGCGCTCGACGAGCCCGTCCTTCTCCAGGCGGGCGATCAGCCGGGACAGCGCGCTCTGGCTGAGATGGATGCGGTCGGAGATCTCCTGGACGCGGTAGGAGCAGGCTCCGTCCTTCCCGCGCCCGTCGGCGAGTACGTCGAGGACCTCGAAGTCGCTGGCGCACAGGCCGTGTTGATGAAGGGTGCGGTCGAGTTCGCACTGGGTGCGCGCATGCAGCGCCAGGATGTCCCGCCACTGCTCCACGAGTGCCTGCTCGGCCTTCTTCGCCGCCATGGGCGCACCGTAGCAGAGAACAAGAATTATTGCACCGTAATTAAATGCGCTTGCATTCGATGCATACGCATGTAGTGTCGTCGCCATGACCTCTCCGCTCACCACCCCCGCGTCCGAAGGACGCTGGACCCCCCGGCTGTGGGGCACCCTGCTGGTGCTCTGCGCCGCGATGTTCCTGGACGCGCTGGACGTGTCCATGGTCGGCGTCGCCCTGCCGTCCATCGGTGCCGACCTCGGCCTGTCCACCTCGACCCTGCAATGGATCGTCAGCGGCTACATCCTGGGGTACGGCGGTCTGCTGCTCCTCGGCGGCCGCGCCGCCGACCTGCTGGGCCGCCGCCAGGTCTTCCTGGTCGCCCTCGCCGTCTTCGCGCTCGCGTCGCTGCTCGGCGGGCTCGTCGACTCCGGACCGCTGCTGATCGCCAGCCGCTTCGTCAAGGGCCTGAGCGCCGCGTTCACCGCACCCGCCGGCCTGTCCATCATCACCACGACCTTCGCCGAGGGCCCGCTGCGCAACCGCGCCCTGTCGATCTACACCACCTGCGGCGCCACCGGTTACTCGATGGGTCTGGTCTTCTCCGGCCTGCTGACGGAGGCCAGTTGGCGGTACACGATGCTGCTGCCCGCGCCCGTCGCGCTCATCGCCCTCGTCGTCGGTCTGAAGCTGCTGCCGCGCACCGAACGCGAGAAGAACAGCGGCGGCTACGACATCCCGGGCGCCGTTCTCGGCACCGCGTCGATGCTGCTGCTGGTGTTCACCGTCGTCCAGGCGGCCGACGTCGGCTGGGGCTCCGCCCGAACCGTCCTTTCCTTCCTGGCGGTTGCCGCTCTCCTCACCGCCTTCGTGGCCGTGGAACGACGCAGCGCCAGCCCGCTCGTCCGGCTCGGCGTCCTGCGCTCCGGCCCCCAAGTCCGGGCCCAGCTCGGTGCGTTGACCTTCCTCGGCAGCTACATCGGCTTCCAGTTCCTGGTCACGCTGTACATGCAGCAGCTGCTCGGCTGGTCGGCGCTGCACACGGCCCTGGCCTTCCTGCCGGCGGGCGCGCTCGTGGCGCTCTCCGCGACGAAGGTGGGCACGGTCATCGACCGCTTCGGCACCCCGCGGCTGATCGTGGTCGGCTTCGCGCTGATGGTCGTCGGCTATCTGCTGTTCCTGCGCATCGACCTCGACCCGGTCTACGCGTCGGTGATCCTGCCGACCATGCTGCTCGTCGGCGCGGCCTTCGCACTGACCTTCCCCTCCCTCAACGTCCAGGCCACGAACGGCGTCGACGAACACGAGCAGGGCATGGTCTCCGGTCTGCTCAACACCTCGGTGCAGGTGGGCGGCGCACTGTTCCTGGCCGTGGTGACGGCGGTGCTGACGGCCAACGCCCCGGACGACCCCGCCGCTTCCCGGCAGGAGATCCTCGACGGGTATCTGCCCGGCCTGGTCGTGGTCACCGGCATCGCGGTCGCGGGCCTGCTGATCTCCCTCACGGGCCTGCGCGTCCGTCGCCCGCGGCAGCCGTCCGTGGTCGTCGCCAAGTCCCTCGCCCAGGAGGAGACGGAGCGCGTCGCCGTACGCGACTAGCCGTGCCTTTCCGAACTGCGCCCGGCGGAGCCCGCTTGCTCCGCCGGGCGCACCCCTGTGAGACTCGTCGTATGACCGCATACGGGGGACGGCCGGACCAGGCCAGGCGCGACGCGATCACCGTCGAGATCGGATACGCCCTGTTCAGCGCGGCGTTCGCGGCGGTGGTGCTGTTCGGGGCGGTCGCGGGACCGGCGTTGCTCTTCGACCTGCCGGACACGCTGGAGAAGGCGCTGATCCGCCTCGGGCTCGGGATCGCTCCCGTGCTGTTCGCGGCCCGGGTCATCAGCGTGCTGCTCCGCTTCCGCGAGGACACCGCCCCGCCGCCCGACGCACCGCAGACGACTCAGCCCAGCCAGCCCGGCCGCACCAACCCCGACTCGTAGGCCAGCACCACGAGTTGGGCCCGGTCGCGGGCCCCCAACTTCACCATCGTCCGACTGACGTGGGTCTTCGCGGTGAGCGGGCTGACCACCAGACGCCGGGCGATCTCCTCGTTGGACAGCCCGATACCGACGAGCGCCATCACCTCACGCTCCCGTTCCGTGAGCCCCGCCAGGGCGCCCTCGGCCGCGGGCTCCTTGGAACGCGCCGCGAACTCGGCGATCAGCCGCCGCGTCACCCCGGGCGACAACAACGCATCGCCCTCCACCACCGCCCGTACGGCGCGCAGGAGTTCCTCCGGTTCGGTGTCCTTGACCAGAAAGCCGGAGCGCCCGAACGGATCGCCTCGAAGACGTACTCGTCGAGCTCGAAGGTCGTCAGCATGACCACCTTCACATCCGGCAGGCCGCCGTCGCCGGTGATCCCGCGGGTCGCCGCGAGGCCGTCCAGCACCGGCATGCGGATGTCCATCAGGACGACATCGGGGCGCAGTTCGCGAACCATCCGCAGCGCCTCCTCGCCGTCCGACGCCTCCCCGGCCACCTCGATGTCCGGCTGCGCGTCGAGCAGCGCGCGGAACCCGGCCCGTACGAGTGACTGGTCGTCGGCGAGCAGTACGCGGATCACCGGTCGTCCTCCTTGGCCTTGACCTGCAACGGCAGTACGGCGAGCACCCGGAAGCCCCCGTCGGGCCGCGGTCCCGCCTCGATCGTGCCACCCAGCGCGGCGGCCCGCTCCCGCATTCCGGCCAGCCCGTTCCCGCTGCCGCCCGCGTCGGCGCCGGTCGCGGGCCCGTCGTCGTCGATACGCAGCCGTAGCGCCGCACCATCGCCGGAATCGACGTGCACGCGCGCGTGCCGCGATCCCGAGTGCCGTACGACATTGGTGAGGGCCTCCTGCACGATGCGGAACGCGGCGAGGTCCGTGCCGGGCGGCAGCTTGGGTGCCGTCCCCTCGACCGTCACGGTCAGGCCCGTGCTCGCGGCCTGTTCCACCAGCTCGGGGAGGCGGTCGAGGCCGGGAGCGGGCGCGCGGGGCGCGTCTCCGGGCGTGCGCAGGGTGTCGAGGACCTGGCGGACCTCACCCAGCGCCTCCTTGCTGGCGGCCTTGATGGTGGTGAGGGCCGTGCGGGCCTGCTCGGGGTCGCTGTCGAGGAGGGCGAGGCCGACACCGGCCTGCACATTGATCACGGAGATGCTGTGGGCGAGGACGTCGTGCAGCTCGCGCGCGATCCGCAACCGCTCCTCGTCGGCCCGCCGCCGCGCCGCCTGCGCCCGCTCGGCCCGCTCCCGCCCCCACTGCTCCCGCCGGGTCCGGGCCAGCTCCGCCACCGCGACGATCGCGACGGCCCAGGCCGCGACCACACCCTCCGACCCCCAGGCGGCGGCCTGGTCCCCGGACGGCGGCAGCCACTGGTAGAGCCAGTGGGCCACCAGCGCCTGCCGACCCAGAGCAGGCCGAGGGCGGTCCAGGCGGCCGTACGGTGCCCGGCGACGACGGCACTGAAGCAGGCCACCGCGACAGCCACGAAGACGGGTCCGTACGGATAGCCGGCACCGAGATACAGCATGGTGGCGGCCGCCGTGCCGAACACGACGACCACCGGGTACCGGTGCCGCCACAGCAGCAGCCCGGCCGCCACGACGAGCAGCACGCGCGCGAAGGTGTCGAGCGAGGCCCGGTCGTCCACCTGCTGCTCGGCCGCGAAGCGCGAGCCGCCGAGCACGAAGGCGGTGATCAGCACGGTGGAGCGCCAGGGCCACCGGGTGACGGCGTCCTCGTCTCCCCAACGGTTCCGCCACGGCGGGCCGTGCCGCCACCACGAGGGCGGACCTCCGCGTACGCGCTGCTCGTCCATGTCCGCCACGCTAGACGCCACCACGCGCGCGGGGCGTCAGCCAGGCGAGGTGATCACACGTACTCCCGGCGAAGTACGTCGCCGTCCCCCGGTCGGCGCCGGGCGCGGAGCTGCCGCCGTCACCCCCGGTTCCGGTGGCGCCACGACGGCCCTCACTTGCGAGGAATGCCAGCGCGAGACGCGCCACAGTCACGAAACCGGCTCCAACGCGGAGGGCCGGGAGGCGGCGTAGTCGGCGGGAGTGGGGTGTGGTCTCTACTCGCCGTACACCAGGCCCACCCCATGGGCGAGTTGGCCCACCGCGTGCCGGAAGAACGTCGACCGGTCCTCCACCACCCGGTTGAACTGCCCGAAGAGCTCGAACCCGATCAGCCCGTACAGCTGGGCCCAGGCCGCCACGAGCGTGGTGACCGTCTCCGGCGGGAGGTCGGGGGCGAGGTCGGCGGTCATGCGCTGCGGCCTCGGGGCGCAGTTCGGCGGGCAGGCCGGGGCTTGGCGAGGCCGCGGCCCTGGTACGCCTCGCGCGTGATGCCGATGAGGAGGAGCCCGACGCGGGAGGCGGCCGGGACGGTCGCCTGGGGCGCGCTGTACCCGGGGACCGGGGAGCCGTAGATCAGCGCGTACTCGTGCGGATTCCCCAGCGCCCACTCGCGTGCCGCCTCGCAGACCGCCACCCAGCGCTGCGCGGGCGCGGCCCCGGCCGTCTTCTGGTGCGCCGCCTCCGCGCTCTCGCCGAGGGAGTTGTAGGCGTCGATGATGAGCGCGGTGAGCAGGTCGTCGCGGCTCGGGAAGTAGCGGTAGAGCGCGGAGGAGACCATGCCGAGCTCACGCGCCACGGCCCGCAGCGAGAGCTTGGCGGCGCCGTCGACCGCGAGCTGTCTGCGTGCCTCGTCCTTGATGGCCGCGGTGACCTCGATGCGGGCGCGCGCTCGGGCACCGCGGGGGGTGTTGTCGTCTGCGGGGCTCATACGGCCCAGTGTCCCATGAAGCGAGAGCGGTGCACACAAACGTGAGCGCCGATACGAAGAGAGAGCGCCTGCTCTTGCTTTGGAGCACCCATCCGGTGCAGACTGAGCACCAAGAGAGAGCACTGCTCACAAACGTGAGCGTCGCTCCACCGTAACCCTTGGGGGCCCCATGTCCGCGTCCACGCACGTCAAGAAGCCCGGCTGGTTCACCGTCAACGTCTTCAACCGCTTCGTGGCCTGGCTGACCCGCCGCGGCCTCAGCGTCTGGGGCTCCCGGGTCCTCGCCGTGCGCGGTCGCAAGAGCGGCGAGTGGCGGACCACCCCCGTGAACCTGCTGACCGTCGACGGACAGCAATACCTCCTCGCCCCGCGTGGCCACGTCCAGTGGACGCACAACATGCGGGCGGCCGGCGGCGGGGAGCTGCGGCTGGGCAAGAACGTGGACGTGTTCACCGCGACGGAGGTCGCCGACGACGACAAGGTCCCGCTGCTGCGCGCCTACCTCAAGCGCTGGAAGGCCGAGGTCGGCGTCTTCTTCAACGGGGTCGGCCCGGACTCCCCCGACGCCGACCTGCGCCGCATCGCCCCAGACCACCCGGTCTTCCGGATCACGATCACGAACTGACACCGGCCGGCGCGGCTGACACCACACCCGGCACCTCACTCCACTGCGGGCCGCCGCAGACACGGAGGGACACCCCCCTCCGGCCGACACCACAGCCCACCGGCGAACGCCACGGCCCACCACCCGGCGCCAAGCCCACCGCCGGACGCCACTGGCCACAGACCGACACCCCACGACACCTGTGCCCACAGCCCCACCGCCCGGTACCACGCCCTGCCCCGAGCGCCGCGCCCGCACCCCGAAGCCCCGGCGGCAGGCCACCGCCTTTCACCCCAGACGTTCACGGCGCCGGCCGACGCTCCCACCGGCTTGGCCGCTTAGCGCCTGGCCGACGCTCCCCGCCGCCGCCGCCCGCGCCACCAGCCGCCCGCGCCACCCATGGCCCCGCGCGTCAGGAGCGCGCCTCGCCGTCGGCCGGAGTCGCCTGCTCCGCAAGCCCCGCCCGCCGGTCCAGCGCCGCCAGCGCCCGCTGCGCCATGGGACGCCCCCGCACGAGCTCCCCCAACGACGTCGACCCGCGGGTGATCTCCATGAACGCCCGCCAGGCCGGCCGGAACCCGGTCAGCGCGGCATGGAACAGCCCCGGCCGGCGCTCGAACGCCAGCAGCAGCCGCTTGCCGACGCTCATCTCCACGCCGAGGCCCGCCTTGATCGCGAAGGCGTAGTTCAAGGCCTGGCGCCGGGTGTCCACGGCGTCATGCGCCTCGGCGATCCGCACGGCCCACTCCCCCGCGAGCCGCCCCGACCGCAGCGCGAAGGAGATGCCTTCGCGGGTCCAGGGCTCCAACAAGCCCGCCGCGTCGCCGCACACCAGCACCCGCCCCCGCGACAGCGGGGAGTCGTCGGCACGGCAGCGGGTCAAGTGCCCGGAGGAGATGCTCGGTTCGAAGCCGGCGAGGCCGAGCCGGGCGATGAAGTCCTCCAAGTACCGCTTGGTGGCGGCGCCTTCACCGCGCGCGGAGATGACCCCGACCGTCAGCGTGTCCCCCTTGGGGAACACCCAGCCGTAGCTGCCCGGCATCGGCCCCCAGTCGATGAGCACCCGGCCCGCCCAGTCCTCGGCCACCGTCTCCGGCACCGGGATCTCCGCCTCCAGGCCGAGATCGACCTGGTCCAGCTTCACCCCGACATGAGCTCCTATGCGACTGGCACTGCCGTCGGCGCCGACCACCGCGTGCGCGAGCACCGTCTCGCCGCCCTGGAGGACGACCGCGACCGTGCGCCGGTCGGGCACCGCCGAGCCGTGCTGTTCGACCCGCTGGACGGTGACTCCCGTCCGCAGCTCGGCGCCCGCCTTCTGCGCGTGCTCGACGAGCTGCTGGTCGAACTCGGGCCTGTTGATCAGGCCGAACAGCATCTGCTTGGAGCGGCGGGTGCGGGTGAAGCGGCCGTTGTGCGAGAACGTCACCGCGTGCACCCGGTCCCGGAAGGGCAGCTCGAAGCCCGGCGGCAGGGCGTCCCGGGAGGGTCCGATGATGCCGCCGCCGCACGTCTTGTAGCGGGGCAGCTCCGCCTTCTCCAGCAACAGCACACGCCGCCCGGCGACAGCCGCCGCGTAGGCGGCCGAGGCCCCCGCGGGCCCCGCGCCCACCACGACGACGTCCCACACCTGCCGCGCGTCGTCCGCCGAAGAGTTCTCGCTGGTCACGATGGTCTACTGCTCCGATCAAGCCGCTTGCCGCTGCTGCCTTGTGCATCCTACGACCGCCATCGCCGCAGGCCGCTGTGGGAGGATCTCCGTACCCATACGTACAACGTCGCACCTACAAGGAGCGTGCCCATGTCGTCGAATCCGGTCGCCGAGACCGTCGCCTCACTGATGCCCCGGGCGAAGGCGGAACTCACCGAACTGGTGGCGTTCAAGTCGGTGGCGGACTTCGACCAGTTCCCGAAGAGCGAGAGCGAGGGCGCGGCCCGCTGGGTCGCGGACGCGCTCACCGCCGAGGGGTTCCAGGACGTGGCGCTGCTCGACACCCCGGACGGCACCCAGTCGGTGTACGGCTACCTGCCCGGCCCCGAGGGCGCGAAGACGGTCCTGCTGTACGCGCACTACGACGTACAGCCGCCGCTGGACGAGTCGGCGTGGACGACGCCGCCGTTCGAGCTGACCGAGCGCGACGGCCGCTGGTACGGGCGCGGTGCCGCCGACTGCAAGGGCGGCGTGATCATGCACCTGCTGGCCCTGCGCGCGCTGAAGGCCAACGGCGGTGTGCCGGTGCACGTCAAGGTGATCGCCGAGGGCTCGGAGGAGATGGGCACGGGCGGTCTGGAGCGGTACGCCGAGGACCACCCGGACCTGCTGGAGGCCGACACCATCGTGATCGGCGACGCGGGCAACTTCCGCGTGGGCCTGCCGACGGTGACGACGACGCTGCGGGGCATGACCCTGGTCCGGGTCCAGGTCGACACCCTCGCGGGCAACCTGCACTCCGGCCAGTTCGGCGGCGCGGCGCCCGACGCGCTGGCCGCGCTGATCCGCGTACTGGACTCGCTGCGCGCCGAGGACGGTTCGACGACGGTGGACGGGCTCGCCCCCGGGGCAGCGTGGGAGGGGCTGCAGTACGACGAGGAGCAGTTCCGGCAGGACGCCAAGGTGCTGGAGGGTGTGGAGCTGATCGGTTCCGGCACGGTCGCCGACCGCATCTGGTCCGGCCCGGCCGTCACCGTCCTCGGCATCGACTGCCCGCCGGTCGTCGCGCCACCCCGTCCGTGCAGGCGGGCGCTCGCGCGCTGGTGAGCCTGCGGGTGCCGCGGGCGTGGACGCCGCCGAGGCGACGAAGCTGCTCCAGGCCCACCTGGAGACGCGTACGCCGTGGGGCGCCCGGGTGCGCACCGAGCAGGTCGGCCAGGGCCAGCCCTTCAGCGCCGACCCGACCAGCCCGGCGTACACGGCGATGGCCGAGGCGATGTCGGTGGCCTACCCGGGCCAGGAGATGCAGTACGCGGGCCAGGGCGGCTCCATCCCGCTGTGCAACACGCTCGCCGCCCTCTACCCGGGTGCGGAGATCCTCCTGATCGGCCTGAGCGAGCCGGAGGCGCAGATCCACGCGGTCAACGAGAGCGTCTCTCCTGAGGAGTTGGAGCGGCTGTCGGTGGCGGAGGCCCTGTTCCTGCGGAACTACGCGGCGATGTGAACCGCCTGACGGCACACTCCGACATCGGCATGTCCCTGGCCCGCCTCGACGACCACGACCTCAGCGGTCTGGTGGCGTCGGGGCGGCCGCTGGGCACCGGGATCGGCGGCCGGGCCACACTGGTCGAGGTGGTGGGCAGACCGGTGTTCGTGAAACGGGTGCCGCTCACCGACGTGGAACGGCACCCGAACCACGTACGGTCGACGGCGAACGTCCTGGGCGTGCCCCTCTACTGCCACTACGGTTTCGGCAGTCCGGGGTTCGGCGCCTGGCGCGAACTGGCCGTGCACACGATGACGACCGACTGGGTGCTGTCCGGCAAGTACACGGGCTTCCCGCTCATGCATCACTGGCGGGTACTGCCCGACACGCCCCAGCCGCTCCCGGCCGAACTCGCCGACGTGGAGCGGACGGTGGCGTACTGGGGCCCGGGGGTGCGCGACCGCGTCGAAGGGCTGCGGACGGCGTCCGCGAGCCTGACGCTGTTCCTGGAGCATGTGCCGTACACCCTGCACGACTGGTTGGACGCCCAGTTGCGCACCAGCCAGGCCGACCGCGCGTGCTCCCTGGTGGAGCGGGGCCTGCGGGCGGTCACCGACTTTCTGCACGCGCGCGAACTGCTGCATTTCGACGCCCACTTCAAGAACATCCTCACCGACGGCCGGCAGCTCTATCTGACCGACTACGGCCTCTCCCTCTCGGCCCGCTTCCACCTCGCCCCGCACGAGCGGAACTTCTTCACCAGGCACCGGCACTACGACCGCGCCTACACGGCCAGCTACCTCGTGAACTGGCTCACCGTGGCGCTGCACGGCTACGGCCCGGACGACCGCCGGGCGTTCATCGAGGCCTGCGCCGAGGGCATGCGGCCCAGGGGCATCCCCCGGGCCGCGGCGAGCATCCTGGTCCGGCACGCGCGTGTGGCGTCCTTGATGGGCGACTTCAACCGCCGCTTCCAGCAGGAGAGCAGGACCACGCCGTACCCGACGGAAGAGCTGAGACTCGCAAGCGCCTGATGCGTGAGTCCCCGCTAACCCACCGGAATCCCGGCCTCCAGGTACAGCGCGGCTCCGCGCTCCCGTGCTCGCAGCGCCCAGCGCAGCCGCTCGTAGCGGACGGGGGGCAGCAGTTCGGCGGCCTCCTCCTCGCTGACGAAGCGCCATTCGCGCAGTTCGGGCCCGGGCAGCAGGAGTTGACCGGCCTCGGCGGCGTCGAGCCGGCCGCCGTCGAAGAGGAGGCGCAGACCGCCGTATCCGGGAGGCACGGGCTGTTCCCAGTCGACGACCAGCAGGCGCGGTACGTCGTCCAGCTCGATCCCGGTCTCCTCGGCGACCTCGCGCATGCCCGCGCGCGCGGGAGCCTCCCCGGGTTCGACGACACCGCCGGGGAACTCCCAGCCGGGCTTGTAGGTGGGGTCGACGAGCAGCACGCGGTCCTGCTCGTCGAAGAGGAGGACGCCGGCGGCGACGGTCTCGGCGGTCGGCTCGGGGGTCTGCACGATGTCGCAGACGGGCACGGCACCGGAGCCGACGGCCTCGGCGATCCGGACGGCCGTCTCGTACGGGGTGAGGGCGCTGGTGTCGACGAGATGGGCGTCGGCGGTGAGCCAGGAGGCGAGGGCGGTGCGGTACGGCTCGATGTGGTCGTACGACCGCTGCCGTACCCGTATCTCGCCGTCCGGGAGGTCGGGCGGGATCTCCCGCCCCGCTATTCGCTCGCGCAGGATCGTTTCAGCCGGGGCGAGCAGGAGGTGCTGGACGGTGATGCGGCGGGCGGCGAGGCCACCGAAGATCTCGTCGCGGTACTCCTGGCGCAGCAGGGTCATGGGGACCACGAGGGTCCCGCCGAGCTCGGTGAGCAGGGCGGCCGCCGTGTCGATCACGAGCCGGCGCCAGATCGGCAGGTCCTGGAAGTCGCCGACCTCGGCGAGGCGCTTGGGCGGGAGCAGGTGCGTGAGCGCCCCGCCGACGACCTCGGGGTCGAAGAGCGTGCTGTTCGGGATCAGTTCGATCAGTTCCCGTGCGGTGGCGGTCTTCCCCGCACCGAACGCGCCGTTGATCCAAACGACGGTCACGGTTCCCCCTCTTCTGTTGGCCCCCTGAGGCTTGCCCGCTCCACCCCGGCACGGAAACCAGCCCCAGTTGAGGGCCCTGGTACGACGTGCCGGCGCCCCCTGCGGCAAGGGGCGCCGGCACCGTGGTCCCGCGCTCGTCAGTCGTTCTGGCCGAGGGCGTTCTTGTCCACGGCCAGGCTGTCGCTGGCGATCGTGTGGTCGAGGGTGCTGAGGGTCTTTTCGACGTCGAGGTCGGTGAGGTTGTCGCCGACCGCGTGGGACGGGGTGATGGCGGCGACGACGAAACCGGTGGCCAGGGAGGCGATGGCAGCCATGGTGCGCTTCTTCATGCCCCGTTCAACTGCGAAACGGCACCGGGGTCACGCGCTCGTCCGCGCGGGCACCCGGCCGGTTCCGGCACGGGCGCGTCGTACGAGGTCACGGGCGGCGTCGGACCACTGCGGATACGCGAAGGCGAACCCCGCCTCCCGCAGGCGTCCCGGCACCACCCGGCGGCTCTTGAGCAGCAGTTCGGTGTCCGAGCGCAGGACGAACGCCCCGATCTCGGCCATCCACCGGGTGGCGGGCAGCCCGACGGGCATGCCCTGGGCGGCCCGCAGGTCCCGCATGAAGGCGCGGTGCGGCAGCGGGCCGGGGGCCGCGAGGTTCACCGGCCCGGCGAGGTCGTCACGGTCGACCAGGAACTCGACCGCGCGGACGAAGTCGTCCTCGTGGATCCAGGAGACGTACTGCGCCCCGCCCGCCACGGGACCGCCGAGGCCGAGCCGCACCATGGTCCGCAGCACGTCGAAGACCCCGCCGCGGTCCGGGCTCATGACCATGGCGGACCGGAGAGCGACCTTCCGGGTGTGCGGGGTGTCGGCCTCCTCCTGGGCCCGCTCCCAGCGCTCGGCGATCTCGACGCTGTAGGCCCAGTAGTCGGGGACGTCCGGCTCGGTGCCGCCGACCACTCCGGTCGCCTCGTCGTGGGGCGCGTCGAAGCGATGGGCGTAGACGGTGGCCGTGCTCATCTGCAACCAGACGCGTGGCGGTCGTACGGCGCCCGCGATCGCCTCTCCGACGACCCTCGCGGAGTCGACCCGCGAGTCCATCATGGCCTTCAGGTTGGCCGGGGTGTAGCGGCAGCTGACGCTGCGCCCCGCCAGGTTGATCACCACGTCGCTGCCGTCGACCGCCTCGGCCCAGGGCCCGAGCGTCTTCCCGTCCCACTGCACCTCATGGTCCCGGGCCGGCCGCCGGGTCAGGATTACCACGTCATGTCCTGCCGCGCGCAGAGCGCGCTCGAGGACGGTACCCACCTGCCCGGTTCCCCCGGGAATCACGAACTTCATCGGGCTCCCCTTCGTAGGGGGAGAGCGTAACGCACAGAGTTGAACGCGTTCAAAAACAGCGCCCTTCCCGGACCTGTCCTCCCCCGACCTGTCCGACAGAGGTCTACCGGGATCACGCTTCGACGCGTACATGTAGTCATCCCACCTTTCGCTGGTACGGAGGAACGTAAGGATGCGTAACCTTCACACCCGCACAACCCGTGGCCGAGTGGTCGGAGCACTCACCGCCGCACTGCTCGCCGCCGCAGGACTCGCCGCACCCTCGGCGCGGGCCGCCGCACCCGCCCTGGACGACGGTCTCGCCCTCACCCCGCCCATGGGCTTCAACAACTGGAACTCCACGCACTGTCGCGCCGAGTTCAACGAGGCGATGGTCAAGTCGATCGCGGACATCTTCGTGGACAAGGGCCTCAAGGACGCCGGGTACCAGTACGTCAACCTCGACGACTGCTGGGCCCTGCCCGAGCGGAACGCGGACGGCAAGCTCGTACCGGACCCCGTCCGCTTCCCGAACGGAATCAAGGCGGTCGCCGACTACGTCCACTCCAAGGGACTGAAGTTCGGCATCTACACGAGCGCGGGCACCAAGACGTGCAACAGCGCGGGATTTCCCGGCGCGCTGGGCCATGAGTACAGCGACGCCCAGCAGTTCGCGGACTGGGGCGTGGACTATCTCAAGTACGACAACTGCAACAACCAGGGCGTGGACGCCAAGGCGCGCTACACGACCATGCGCGACGCCTTGCGGGCGACCGGTCGGCCCATCGTCTACAGCATCTGCGAGTGGGGCGAGAACAAGCCCTGGGAATGGGCGTCCGACGTGGGCCACCTGTGGCGCACGACCGGTGACATCAGCGACAACTGGGGCTCGATGCTCTCGATCCTGCGGCAGAACCTCCCGCTCGCCGACCATGCAGGCCCCGGGCACTGGAACGACCCGGACATGCTGGAGGTCGGCAACGGCGGCATGACGGACACCGAGTACCGCTCGCACTTCTCCCTGTGGTCGATCATGGCCGCGCCGCTCCTCATCGGCTCCGACCTGCGCCACGCGAGCGACGCGACCTACGAGATCCTCGGCAACAAGGAGGTCATCGCGGTCGACCAGGACCCGCTCGGCAAGCAGGGCACCGTGGTCTCCTCGGAGGGCGGCCGATGGGTCGTCGCCAAGCAGATGCGGGACGGCAGCCGCGCGGTCGCTCTGTTCAACGAGACCGGCACCGCACAGCGCATCGCCACGACCGCCGCGGCCGTCGGCCTGCCCGCCGCCGACGCCTACACCCTGCGCGACCTGTGGCAGCACCGCAGTTACAACACCGCGGGCACCATCGCCGCCACCGTCCCGGCCCACGGCACGGTCCTCGTACGGGTCTCCGCCGACCCCGGGTGGGCCAAGCACCCGCCGGCCGCGGAACTCGGCCTGGAGGGCAGCCAGTTGATCGAGGCCGCGCCCCGGCCACGCTGACGAGCAAGGTCACCGACCTGGGTCGCACCCCGGCCCGGCAGGTCTCGGTCGCCCTCACCGGCCCCGCGGGCTGGTCCGTACGCCCCACCTCGGCGACCACGGCGGCCGTCCTGACGACGGGCCGGTCCCTGCGCACCGGATGGACGGTGGCCGCCCCGGCTGGGACGCCCACCGGGTCGTACGACCTGACACTCAAGGCGAGTTACCGCTCACCGACAGGCGTCCGCGTCGCCACGGCCCTGACCGTGACGGTCTCCGTGGTGGTGCCGCCGCCCCCGGGGACCTCCCCACTCAGCGAACTGCCCTGGCTGTCGGCCCTGAGCGGATGGGGGCCGGTGGAGCGCGACACCAGCAACGGGGAGAACGCCGCGGGCGACGGACATCCGATCACCATCGGCGGCGTGGTGTACGCCAAGGGACTTGGTGTGCACGCCCAGAGCATCATCGAGTACTACACGGGCAGGACGTGCGAGACGGTCACCGCGGACGTCGGCGTCGACGACGAGAAGGGTGCCGCCGGAACGGTCGCCTTCGAGATCTGGGCGGACGGCTCCAAGGTCGCCTCGACCGGCGTCCTCACCAACGCGATGCCGGCCCAGCCGCTCACCGCGGACGTCACCGGGGCCCAGGTGGTCCGGCTCGTCGTCACCGACGGCGGCGACGGCCTCGACTCGGACCACGCGGACTGGGCGGACGCGCAGTTGACCTGCTGAACTCCGCCGGGCGGCCCGGCCACACCGACCGGCCCGCCCGGCCTCCGGCGCCGACTCCCAAGCGGCCCCCGCCCCCGGCGTGAACGTTCCTGCGGGATCAGACCGGTGCCTTGTCCGCGCCCTTGGCGAGCGCCGCCGCGGCCGCCCCCACCAAGCCCGCGTCCGTTCCCATCTGGGCCGGCACGACCGCCAGCCGCTGGACGAAGGACAGGGTGGCGTAGTCGGTCAGGGCCTTGCGGAGCGGGGCGAGGAGTACCTCGCCCGCCTTGCCCACTCCCCCGCCGATCACCGCGATGTCGATCTCGACGAGGGTCGCGGTGGCGGCGATCCCGGCGGCCAGCGCCTGCGCGGCCCGCTCGAAGGAGGCCGCCGCGATCGGATCGCCGGCCACCGCCGCGGCGGCCACCGCCGCGGCGGAGGTGTCGCCGTCCGGCCCCGGCCGCCAACCGTTCTCGTACGCCCGGCGGGCGATGTTGGGGCCACTGGCGATCCGCTCCACGCAGCCGCGGGAGCCGCAGGCGCACGGGTCGCCGTCCATGTCCACGCTGATGTGGCCGATATGGCCCGCGTTGCCGGTCGGCCCCGGGTGCAGCCGGCCGCCCAGCACCAGGCCGCCGCCGACACCCGTCGACACCACCATGCACAGCGCGTTGTCGTGCCCGCGCGCGGCGCCCTGCCAGTGCTCGGCCGCCGTGATCGCCACGCCGTCGCCGATCAGCTCGACCGGCAGCCCGCCCGTCGCCTCCCGGACCCGCCGGACCAGTGGATAGTCGCGCCAGCCGGGCACGTTGACCGGGCTCACGGTGCCCGCGGAGGCGTCCACGGGGCCCGCGCTGCCGATACCGAGGGCCGAGGCGCTTCCCCACAACGGCGACACGGTGAGTTCGCCGAGCACCTCCTCGACGGCCCGCATGACGGTCTCGCCGTCCTCCCGGGCGGGCGTGGCGCGCTGCGCGCGGACCAGGATGTGGCCGCGGTCGTCGACCAGCGCACCGGCAATCTTGGTGCCGCCGATGTCGAGCGCTGCCACGAGGTCGGTGTGCATCAGTGTCAGATCTCCCCGTCAACCGTCGGAAAGGCGGGCCGTTCCGAGGTGGGGGCACGGACACGGCAATTGTGGTGGACAGTGTCCCCCGCATCTGACAACGTTGTCCAGGCTCTATGCTCGACGCCACATCCTCATACAAAATCATGGACGCCGCACCCCTCCCGCGTGGACGACCCGTGGACGACCCGTGGACGACAGGACAGGACGCCGCATCGTGCCCGAGACCACCCGCCGTGCAGACCGATCCGCCACCATGCGTTACGGCAACCGTCCGACGATGAAGGACGTGGCGGCACGCGCCGGGGTGGGCCTCAAGACGGTCTCCCGCGTGGTCAACGGCGAGCCGGGCGTCACCCCGGAGACCGAGCGGCGGGTGCAGGAGGCCATCGACGCGCTCGGCTTCCGCCGCAACGACAGCGCGCGGGTGCTGCGCAAGGGCCGTACCGCCAGCATCGGCCTGGTCCTCGAAGACCTCGCGGACCCGTTCTACGGCCCGCTGAGCCGCGCGGTCGAGGAGGTGGCCCGCGCCAACGGCGCCCTGCTGATCAACGGCTCCAGCGCGGAGGACCCGGACCGCGAGCAGGAGTTGGTGCTGGCGCTGTGCGCCCGGCGTGTGGACGGCCTGGTGGTCATCCCGGCCGGTGACGACCACCGGTATCTGGAGCCGGAGTTGAAGGCGGGCGTCGCCACGGTGTTCGTGGACCGTCCGGCCGGGCAGATCGACGCCGACGTGGTCCTGTCCGACAACTACGGCGGCGCCCGCGACGGCGTCGCCCACCTCATCGCGCACGGCCACCGCCGGATCGGGTTCATCGGCGACATGCCCCGCATCCACACCGCGGCCGAGCGGCTGCGCGGCTACCGGGCCGCGATGGAGGACGCGGGGATACCGGTCGAGGAGAAGTGGATGTCCCTCGGGGTCACCGATCCGGAGCGGGTGCGCCGGGCGGCCGAGGAGATGCTGTCCGGGCCTGATCCGGTGACCGCGGTCTTCGCGGGCAACAACCGGGTGACGGTCACCGTGGTCCGGGTCCTCGCCGAGCACGCGCGCCAGGTCGCCCTGGTCGGCTTCGACGACATCGAGCTCGCCGACCTGCTCCAGCCCGGCGTCACCGTCGTGGCCCAGGACGCCGCCGCCCTCGGCCGCACGGCCGCGGAGCGGCTGTTCCGGCAGCTGGACGGCACGCTGGTCACCCCGGAGCGGATCGAACTGCCGACCCGGCTGATCACCCGCGGCTCGGGCGAACTGCCGCCGGCGGACTAGGGGCTGTCCGGTGGATCAGGTCGCGGGAAAGCAGCGTCACCCCATTGATGCCACACCCCGCGGCCGCGGCATGATCCGCCGGACAGGCCCTGAGGCCGTGCCCTTGAGCGACCGCACCCTGGAAGCGCTCGGTCTGGCCGAGGCGCCGCGCGATCACCCGCTGCTCTACCCGGGCGCGTGGCCCTCGGACTCCGGACTCCTCGACGGCGACCGGCTGTTGCCCCTCGACCGCCTCCTGCACGAGGACCGCGTCCCCGTCCTCGCCGTCGGCTCCAACGCCAGCCCGGCCCAACTGCGCCACAAGATGGCCGAGTACGGGATCGTCTCCCCGATCCCGATGGTGCGCACCCGCGTCACGGGCATCGCCATCGGCGTCTCCGCGCACGTCAGCCGGCTGGGCTATGTGTCCGCATCCCCGGTCGAAGCACCGGGAGCCGTACAGGAGTTGTACGTCATCTGGCTCGACGCCGAGCAGCTGGCGGTCGTCGACGCGAGCGAGGGCGCGCATCTGACGGCCGGGAACTACCGGCGCGCGTGGCTGCCCGCCCCCGACGTGCGGTGCGAACTCGCCGACGGCACCGCACTGCCGGGCGCGTATGTGTACGTCAACACCCATGGCGTGCTCCACGACGGCACCGGTACCCCGCGCGGCCACCCCGGCCAGCGGCCGCTGCTCACCGAACTCCTCGTCGCCTCGCCCCGGTTGAGGGAGCTGTTCGGCGTCACGCCCGAGGAGTTCTGCGCCCGGGCGCGCGCCGACCACGAGCTGTGCCGGGAGGGGACACGGCTGTTCAAGCGGGAGAAGCTGGTGACGGTCTCCGGCCTGGAGCGGTACGCGGAGGCTCAGCAGACCGGCAGTCCGGGCACCGGCTCGTCGTTGTCGCCGCCCTTGATGTAGACGTCGCTGACGAAGACGCCGGTGTTGCCGCTGTCGTCGTCGGTCTTCGCCCACCAGACGTTGGTCCACTCGCCGTCGGTCTCGCGGCGGCCCAGATTCTGCTGGCAGTAGAAGTAGTTGGTGCCCGCACCGAGGATGCCGACCTTGGCGCCGGCCGCGGTGTAGGAGTCGGCGGTCTTCCAGACCTCGCAGTTGTACTTGCCGCCGCCTATGGAGACGCAGGACGCGGCGGGCTTGGTCGTCTCGCCGGCGCCGCTGTCGCTGGTGGCGGGGGCATGGCCGCCTGAAGTCCTGTTCGGGGCCGGGGTGGTGGCCCGCTCGGTGGGCTCGCTGTCGGCCGTGCGACTCGCCGACGGAGTTGCCGTGGGTGTCTTCTTGCCGCCCTTCTCCGTCGGTTCGGGCCCGTCCGTGCGTACGGCGTCGCCCCGGCCGCTCGCCGCCGGCGTGACCTCGGCAGCGGTACGGGGGGACGTGGACCGCGCGTCGGTGTCCTTGTCACCCGAGCCGTTCAGGACGGCCACGGTCACCCCGGCCGACGCGAGCACGACGGCGACGGCCGCGGCCACGAGCAGGACGCGGGCGCCGGCCGCGGGCCGGGCGGGGGGGTGTCCATGGGGCCGGTGACGTCCGGGATGCCGGGTCCCGGGGGCGGGCCGAAGCCGGACGGCGCCTCCTGTGCCGGGGGCGGCCCGAACCCCTGCGGCACCGACGGCACGCTGTGCTCCGTCACCACGGGCGCGGCCACGGCCGTACCCCGCAGCCGGGTCGTCGCCGGAGTCGGCTGTCGGCGGATTCCGCGACCGCCTGGAGCAGTGCGGCGGCCTCCTCCGCCTCCGGGCGCCCCCTCGGGGGCGCTTGTCGAAGAGCCGCTGGAGCACGGGCGCGAGCGCGCCCGCGCGCGCGGGCTGCGGCAAGGGCTCCGAGACGATGGCGGTGAGTGTGGAGAAGGTGGACGTACGCCGGAACGGCGAGGCGCCCTCGACCGCCGCGTACAGGGTGGCGCCCAGGGCCCAGACGTCCGAGGCGGGGCCCGGGTCGGCGCCCTGGGCGCGCTCGGGTGCCAAGTAGTCCAGGGAGCCGACGAGTTCGCCGCTGCGGGTCAGATGGGTGGCGGAGCCGTCGCCCGGGTCGTCCATCGTCGCGATGCCGAAGTCGGTGAGGACCACACGGCCCGAGCGGTCGAGCAGGATGTTGCCGGGCTTCACGTCCCGGTGCAGGACGCCGGCGCGGTGGGCGGCGGCGAGCGCGTCCATGACCTTGGCGCCGATGCCGGCGGCCTCGTGGGGGTCGAGGGTGCCGCGGTCGCGCAGGACGTCGTCCAGGGACGGGCCGTCGACCAGTTCCATGACGATCAGCGGGCGGCCGTCGACCTCTCCCACGTCGTGCACGGCGATCACGCCGGGATGGCGCACCCGGGCCGCCGCGCGGGCCTCGCGCTGCATGCGCAGCCGCAGATCGGACAGTTCCGGCCCGTCCGCGTCGGTGTAGGTGCGCAGTTCCTTGACGGCGACCTCACGGCCGAGGACCTCGTCCACCGCCCGCCAGACCACACCCATGCCGCCCCGCCCGAGCTGGGCCACGACGCGATAGCGCCCGGCCAGCAGCCGGCCGGTCCCGTCCGTCCGTCCGTTGTCCCCCGAAGACACCGCCGCCCCGTTCCTCCGTACGCATGTGCAAGGTCGCGTACAGAGTACGGGGCGGCTGTGACAGTCCTCGCCGAGGTCGCCGAGGTGTTACTTGGCCGAGGCCGTCAGGTCCGCGCGGCGGGGTCCGGCGTACGACTGGAGGCGCGCCAGGGTCAGCCCGGTGAGCCGGGTGACCTCGCCGGTGTCCAGGGCGCCGCAGTCCAGGCCGCGCAGGAGGTACCCGGCGAGGGCCTTGGCGGTGGCGGGCTCGTCCATGACGTCGCCGTCGACGTGGTTGGCGTAGGCGGCGAGGCGCTTGGCGGCCGCTTCGAAGCCTTCGCGGTAGAAGGCGAAGACGGCCGCGTAGCGGGTGGGGAGGTGGCCGGGGTGCATGTCCCAGCCCTGGTAGTAGGCGCGGGCCAGGGCGCGCCGGGTGAGGCCGTAGTGCAACCTCCAGGCCTCGTGGACCTTCTCGGTGCTGCCGA
Source organism: Streptomyces sp. GKU 895 (assembly GCA_002027195.1). GTDB lineage: Bacteria > Actinomycetota > Actinomycetes > Streptomycetales > Streptomycetaceae > Streptomyces. Next base: position 35,643 of record MWJO01000052.1, read on the forward strand.
CCGGCAGGACGTTGGTGGAGCCGTCCGAGACGCGTACGCCGGTGCCGGCGGCGGCGACCTGCATGATCGCCTTGGCGTGATCGGCGGCCGGGTGGTCGCTGGCCTGGTAGGCGGCGGAGACGCCGAGGCAGGCGCTGTAGTCGAAGGTGCCGTAGTGCAGGCCGGTGGCGCGGCCCTCGGCGGCGTCGATCATGCGGGCGACGGTGGCGGTGCCGTCGGCGGCGAGGATCGCCTGGCTGGTCTCGATCTGGATCTCGAAGCCGATCCGGCCGGGGGCCAGGCCGCGCGCCTTCTCGAACTGCTCCAGGAGCCGGACCATGGCGGTGACCTGCTCGGGATAGGTGACCTTGGGCAGGGTGAGGACCAGTCCGTCGGGCAGTCCGCCGGCCTCCATCAGGCCGGTGAGGAAGACGTCGAGGGTGCGGATGCCGCGGTCGCGGACCGGGGACTCCATGCACTTCATGCGGATGCCCATGTACGGGGCGGCGGTGCCGTTCTTGTACGCGTCCGCAACGAGCCGGGCCGCGCGGGCGGCGTCCTGGTCCTCGTCGGAGCCCTTGTAGCCGTCCTCGAAGTCGACGCGCAGGTCCTCGATCGGCTCGCGCTCCAGTTTGGCCCGCACGCGCGTGTGGACCGGTTCGGCGAGTGCGTCGGAGAGTCCGAGCACGGCGGCGAAGGACGCGGCGTCCGGAGCGTGCTCGTCGAGGGCCGCGAGGGCCTGGTCGCCCCAGGAGCGCAGGGTGCCGGCGGCGAAGACGTCGCCGGGGACGTAGACGGTGTGGACGGGCTGGCGGGTGCCCGGGTCGCCGGGGTAGCGGCGCTCCAGCTCGGCGTCGACCGGCGCGAGGGAGGCGCTGATCTCCTCGCTGACGGCGCCCGCGAGGCTCGTCGCCACCTGCTCCTGCTGACCCATGCCACACCCTCCTGTTTTCCGCACTACGGAATCAACAATCCGTAGAACGAAGTTATCCGTGGATCTTCCCGCAGGTCAACACCCCGTCCACAGCATGGGCCGCCACGCCCCTTCCGGCATCTCCGGCCCCACCACGCCCTCTTTCGCCCACCGGTTCCCCCGTTCATCCTGATCCGTCGGGAGGGGATTACATGCCGGACACCGACAGAATGACGCGTCGCATGGGACTGAGAACCGTGGTGGCCACCGCGCTCACCCTGCCTCTGATGGCCACGATGCCCGCGTCCGCCGCCCGCTCGGTCGGGCGCCGCCTCGATGCCATGACCTTCAACCTGCGCTTCGCCAGTGCCGTCGGACCCAACAGCTGGGCCGTCCGCCGCCCGGTGATGCGCGCGCTCCTGCGCCGCGAGACCCCCACGTTCCTCGGCACCCAGGAGGGCCTCTACCAGCAACTGCTGGACATCCACGCCGACCTCGGCCCGCACTACGCCTGGATCGGCACCGGCCGCGAGGGCGGCAGCCATGACGAGTCGACCGCGGTCTTCTACGACACCCGGCGCCTGGCCCCGCTCGAACACGACACCTACTGGCTCTCCGACACTCCCCGGACGATCGGCTCGAACACCTGGGGTGCCGCGCTCCCCCGGATCGTCACCTGGGTCCGCTTCCGCGACCGCGCCGACGACGACCGCGAGTTCTACGTCCTCAACACCCATCTCGACCATGTGAGCCAGTACGCGCGCGAGCGCGCCACCCTGCTCATCACCGAGCAGATCGCCGCGTTCGACCGTTCACTGCCGGTCGTCGTCACCGGCGACTTCAACGCCGCAGCCCACGACAACCAGGCCTACGACAACCTCGTCGAGTCCGGACTCGTCGACACCTGGGACGCGGCGGCCGAACGCGGTGCCGCGTACGGGACGTTCCACGGCTACGAGCCGCTGACGCCCGGCGGCGAACGCATCGACTGGATCCTGGCCACGACCGGGGTGAAGGTCCACCGTGCCTCGATCAACACCTTCGCCGTCGACGGGCAGTTCCCCAGCGACCATCTGCCGGTCCAGGCCGCGTTGACCCTGGGATGAGCCGAGGCCCCCGCCACCGCCGGGAAGCGGTCGCGGGGGCCTCGGTCAGGCGCTGCGGGGATCAGCCCTTGCGGGCCTTGATCTCCTCGGTCAGGGCGGGGACGACGTCGAAGAGGTCGCCGACCACGCCGTAGTCGACCAGGTCGAAGATCGGGGCCTCGGCGTCCTTGTTGATCGCCACGATCGTCTTCGAGGTCTGCATGCCCGCGCGGTGCTGGATCGCTCCGGAGATGCCGGAGGCGATGTACAGCTGCGGCGAGACCGACTTGCCGGTCTGGCCGACCTGGTTGGTGTGCGGGTACCAGCCGGCGTCCACGGCGGCACGCGAGGCGCCGACGGCCGCGCCGAGGGAGTCGGCGAGCGCCTCGATGATCGCGAAGTTCTCGGCACCGTTGACGCCACGGCCGCCGGAGACGACGATCGCGGCCTCGGTCAGCTCGGGACGGCCGGTCGACTCGCGCGGGGTGCGCGCGGTGACCTTGGTACCGGTCGCGGCGGCGGAGAAGGTCACGGACAGCGCCTCGACCGCGCCGGCCGCCGGGGCGGCCTCCACGGCGGCCGAGTTCGGCTTGACCGTGATGACCGGGGTGCCCTTGGAGACACGGGACTTGGTGGTGAAGGAGGCGGCGAACACCGACTGGGTGGCCACCGGGCCCTCGTCGCCGGCCTCGAGGTCGACGGCGTCGGTGATGATGCCGGAGCCGATGCGCAGCGCCAGACGGGCGGCGATCTCCTTGCCCTCCGCGGAGGACGGGACCAGCACGGCGGCCGGGGACACGGCCTCGACGGCGGCCTGGAGGGCGTCGACCTTGGGGACGACCAGGTAGTCGGCGTACTCGGCGGCCTCGTGGGTGAGGACCTTGACCGCGCCGTGCTCGGCGAGGGCGGCGGCGGTGTCACCGGCGCCGTTGCCCAGCGCGACGGCGACGGGCTCGCCGATGCGGCGGGCCAGGGTCAGCAGCTCCAGGGTGGGCTTGCGGACGGCACCGTCCACGTGGTCGACGTAGACGAGAACTTCAGCCATGGGAATGCTCTCCTGCTTGGATCAGATGAGGGGCGGTCGGCGAACTCGGGCTCAGATGAACTTCTGGCCCGCGAGGAACTCAGCGAGCTGCTTGCCGCCCTCGCCCTCGTCCTTGACGATCGTGCCCGCGGTGCGCGCCGGACGGGCCGCCGCGGTCTCGACCTTGGTCCAGGCACCCTCGAGACCGACCTCCTCGGCCTCGATCTCAAGGTCCTCCAGGTCCCAGGACTCCACCGGCTTCTTCTTGGCCGCCATGATGCCCTTGAAGGAGGGGTAACGCGCCTCGCCCGACTGGTCGGTGACGGACACGACGGCCGGCAGGGACGCCTGAAGCTGCTCGCTCGCGGCGTCGCCGTCCCGGCGGCCCTTGACGGTGCCGTCCTCGACGGAGACCTCGGACAGCAGGGTGACCTGCGGGACGCCCAGACGCTCGGCGAGCAGCGCCGGGACGATGCCGGCGGTGCCGTCGGTGGAGGCCATGCCGGAGATGACCAGGTCGTAGCCGGCCTTCTCGATCGCCTTCGCGAGCACCAGCGAGGTGCCGATCGCGTCGGTGCCGTGGAGGTCGTCGTCCTCGACGTGGACGGCCTTGTCGGCGCCCATGGACAGCGCCTTGCGCAGGGCGTCCTTGGCGTCCTCGGGGCCCACCGTCAGGACGGTGATCTCCACGTCGTCGTCGGAGTTCTCCGAGATCTGCAGCGCCTGCTCGACCGCGTACTCGTCCAGCTCGGAGAGCAGACCGTCCACGTCGTCCCGGTCGACGGTCAGGTCATCGGCGAAGTGCCGGTCGCCAGTGGCGTCGGGCACGTACTTCACGGTGACAACGATCCTCAAGCTCACGCCGGCTCTCCTACTGCTGCGTCGACATTTGTGTGCTGCCTACTTGCAGGCAGCATAGGCGCCCCAAGCGGCCGATCCCGATCGGGGCGGCCCGCGCTCCGATCGAAATATTACTCGTCAGTACACCCAGTTCGTTCCCGCTAAGCAAGCGCTTTGAACTGTGACCTTTGCAACGCAGCGTAATCGGAACTCGACGGTCCCGCAGGGGGAGAGCGGAGGAAAGCCGGCGTGCGCCGCGAGTCGTCAGTCGCGCAGTCCGCTGAATCCGCCCTGGTGGTACAGCAGCGGACGGCCGGGGCCGGCGGGGTCACCGAGGAGCACCTCGGCGAGGACGATCCGGTGGTCGCCCGCGGGCACGCGCGCGACGACGCGGCACACCACCCAGGCCAGGACGTCGTCGAGGACGGGGACACCCTGGGGCCCCTCGCGCCAGCCGGTGGGCGCGCCGAAGCGGTCGGCGCCGCTGCGGGCGAAGGTGGCGGCCAGCTCCTGCTGGTGCTCGCCGAGTATGTGGACGCCGACGTGCTCGGTGCCGGATATCGCGGGCCAGCTGGAGGCTCCGGTGCCGATACCGAAGGACAGCATCGGGGGCTCGGCGGAGACGGAGGTGAGCGAGGTGGCGGTGAAGCCGACCGGGCCGCCCTCACCACGGGCGGTGATCACGGCGACGCCCGCCGCGTGCCGCCGGAAGACGGAGCGCAGCAGTTCGGGGGAGGCGAGCTGAGGGGTGCGGAGGTCCGGCGTGGCCGTCATGGGGTCGTCCTTCTGCGAGGTGGGGCGAGCTGGTCCGTGGCTGCTCAACAGCCCGGACAGCGCGCGCTCGCGGTGCGGGCCAGGTCGACGTGGACCCGCCCGAAGAGAAGGAGTTCCGAAGGCATACGGTCAGGCTGACGATAGGTGGTACGCCCAGTCAAGTACGTCCCGGCATATGGGAGCTGCCTCACCGTCACACGGCCTCGCCGAGGGCCGCGATGACATCCGCCTTGCGCGGCTGCCCGGTGGCGCGCCGCACCACCCGCCCCTGGGCGTCGAGCACCAGCACGGTCGGCGTCTTGAGGATGTCCAGTTCGCGTACGAGGTCCAGGTGGGCCTCGGCGTCGATCTCGACGTGGGCGACCCCGGGAACCAGGTCGACGACCTCGCCGAGGACTCTCCGGGTGGCCCGGCAGGGCGCGCAGAAGGCGCTGGAGAACTGGACGAGGGTGGCCCGCTCCCCCAACTCCGCGCCCAGCTCGGCCGAGCCGAGCCGCTTGTCGTCGTCGCGCCCGCGCACCCGTACTCTCCCGCTCCGCTGCCTGTGCAGCACTCCGTAGGCGCTCGCCGCAGCGAGCACCACGACACACACCACGACTCCGGTCATCACCCAGCTCCAGCGTTCACGAGACTGCAAAGATTCCCGACTCCACGCACGGCATTCCTTGCGGAATGCTTCATTCATGGACATCGACGTGAGGGGACCGCGCTTCGGGGCGGCCGTGACGACCCTAGTACTGGCGGTCGTGCTGATCACCGGCAGTGTGTGGCTCCTGGCCTGGCAGACCCTGGCGTTCGCACTGGGGGCCGCGGGCGGCGTGGGGCGTTCGCCGTACGGCTGGCTGTTCCGGAAGGTCGTGCGCCCCCGCATCGGTCCGCCGACCGAGTTCGAGGCGCCCGAACCGCCGCGGTTCGCGCAGGCGGTGGGCCTGGCCTTCGCGGTCGTGGGGCTGATCGGGTACGGCGTCGGACCGCAGTGGCTGGGGCTCGCCGCGACGGGGGCCGCGCTCGCGGCCGCGTTCCTGAACTCCGCGTTCGGGTACTGCCTGGGGTGCGAGATGTACCTGCTCGTGCGGCGCGTGACCGTACGCGCGCAGTAAAGGCGACGTAAAAGCACGAGGTGGATCAAGGCGCCGACGTGACAAGGATCTCGCCGTTCGCGGGCACGAGGACTGGCCCCCCGCCCGTTCTTGGGGCACGATCTGCGAGATACCGTAAACCTACGGTGTCGTAACTTTCCCGCCGGGAACCCCCTTTCCCAGGCAGAGAAGGAAGGGTCCACCCCGTCCATGGCAGAGCTTGTCTACCGACCCGTCGTCGGCCTCGCCCGCACGCTGTTCAAGGTGTGGGACCTGAAGATCGACTGCAAGGGTTCGGAGAACATCCCGCGCTCTGGCGGCGCCGTGCTGGTGAGCAATCACATCAGCTACCTGGACTTCGTCTTCGACGGGCTGGCCGCACTGCCCCAGAAGCGTCTCGTGCGCTTCATGGCCAAGGAGTCCGTGTTCCGGCACCGGATCTCCGGTCCCCTGATGCGCGGGATGAAGCACATCCCCGTGGACCGCAAGCAGGGCGAAGCGGCCTACCAGCACGCGCTGCAGTCGCTGCGCGCCGGTGAGATCGTCGGGGTCTTCCCCGAGGCCACGATCTCGCAGTCGTTCACGCTCAAGACCTTCAAGTCGGGTGCCGCGCGCCTGGCTCAGGAGGCGGGCGTGCCGCTGATCCCGATGGCGCTGTGGGGCACGCAGCGACTGTGGACCAAGGGCCACCCGCGCAATTTCAAGCGCAGCCACACCCCGATCACGATCCGGGTCGGCGAGCCGGTCGAGGCGCCCAAGGACAAGTACGCGGGCGCGATCACCCGTCAGCTGCGCGAGCGCGTCCAGGAGCTCCTGGAGGCCGCCCAGCGCGCCTACCCGGTCCGCCCCAAGGACGCCGACGACACCTGGTGGATGCCCGCCCACCTCGGCGGCACGGCGCCCACCCCGGAAGAGGTCAAGGCCGCCGAGGCCCGCTGACCTCCCGAGATCACCGACCCGCGCCGCCGGCTCCGCCGCCCGACCGATAGGGTCCCGCCCGTAAACGGGTGGACTGCTACGGGGGCAAGGAATGCGGCGCTGGGTCAAGGTGTCGGTGTCGGCTGCGGTCGTGCTGGGGTTGGGCGGCTGGATCGCCACCCCGTACGCACAGGACTGGTGGCTGCTGCGCACGGCCTGCGACGGCGCGTTGCCGGTCGACGCGGTCCGTGAACTCGGGCGCGACGGGGACCACTTCAAGGACGCGGAATCCGCGACCCACGAGGAACTCGGCGACTACGTCTGCTCCCTCGGCTTCGACGGCGACGACGTGCGTGACGACCGGCTGCTGGCGACCGAGGCGTACACCCGGCGGGACGACGTGGACCGGGAGTTCATGACGGTCCTGTCCGAGTCCGGGTTCGACCGCGTGGGCCCGATGGCGGACGGACTGCCCGGCTACATCGACAAGTACGGCGCCCTCCAGTTCCTCCTCCCCTGCCCGGAGTTGGGCAGGGACGACGAGGGACGGCAGCGCAAGCTGCTGGTCCGCACCTGGCTCGGCCGGGACACCCTGCGGGCCACCCCCGCCGCCTACGAGACGGCGGTGGCGCTCACCAACTCCGCCTCCGACCGCCTGGGTTGTGGCGCCGAGCCGCTCGAGGCGCCCGGCGGGGACGCCGCGCCGGTGGATCCGCAGGAGGACCCGAAGACGGTGCCGCTCGCCGACGCGGGTGACACGGCGTGCGGGTGGGCGCTCAAGTCCGGCGGGCTCGAGGCCGCGCAGTGGCGGGTGGCGGTGCTCATGAACGACGCGGGCCCGGTGGGGCGTTGCGACCTGTACGCGCGGGACGCCGACTCCGGCGAGTGGGAACCCCGGCTGTGGTTCGCCGCCTGGTACGGCGACTGGAGCAACCGTCTGCTCGCCGAGCAGCGACGGCACGACCCCGACTCCCGTACGGCGACCGCCCGTTGCGACGGCGAGGCCGCCAACTTCGCGCTCAGCGCCGGCAAGGACGTCCCCGGCGTCGACGAGACCGGGCAGCGCAAGCTCTTCGCGGCCTTCACCGAGACGCAGACCGCGCGGCGGGACTGCAAGGAACTGCGCCTCGGCGACTGACCCCCGTCCCCGTTCAGTACGAGGTCAGCCAGAGCGCTCTGACGTACCGGTCGTCGATCAACTGCCGTAGCTGCGTCGCGCGTTCCGTCGGCACCTTGCGCGCCGTCGCCCAGGCGTCGAGGACGGCGAACAGCTGGTGCCGCCCGTCCGCCAGGTCACCGCTCAGCGGTCCGGAGACCGGCCGCTCGGCGATGTCCCCCATGACCGGCCGGCTGCTCACCTGACGCGTGGCCGCCTGATAGGCGCCGCGCGTGTGCTCTCGCACGGCCTTGTCGAAGGCGGCGAGGTCGGGGATCGTGCCGTCCCTGGCGTACCGCGCCCGGTGGTTCATGAGGCTGCCGATGCGGTCGGTGAGGTGTTCCAGGTCGATGTCGGCCCACGTCGTGGTCGACTTCGGGCTGCCGTCCTTCTCCTTGCCCGGCCGGTAGTCGGGGTCGGCGCCGTCACGGGTGAGGCGTTCGAGGTAGTAGGCGAAGTACGCGCGCTCGGCGTCGTAGAGGATCGCGAACGCCTGGGTCCTTGGCGAGTTCGCCGACCAGGGCCTCCGGGTCCGCCCGTACGTCGGAGTAGGGCTGGGTGTGCTCGAAGTCGGCGTGGGCCTCGTGCGGAGCCAGGAAGCGGCCGTACGTCGTCCAGCCGGTGTCGTCCGGAGCGGCGGCCACGGCGTCCACCGCCGGGCTGTACGCGTCGCGGTCGGGGCTCAGGAAGCGGTTGGCGTCGACCACGTACTCGGCGAGGACGCGGGCCACGCCGGGCGCCGCGCCGCTGGGCACGGCGTCGTCGTCGAACGCGGCGACCACGGCGTACGCGGCACGGGCCTGGGCGAGCGTGTGCGGCTTGCCCCGGGCCGTGGCCCGGGTGGCGGCGTCGACGACCAGTCCGAGCACCGCGCCGCCGGTCGCCGCAGGGGTTCTCGTGGATCAGCAGCTCGCGCACGGCGTCGTAGCGGGACAGGTCCTCACCGGGGTCGAGCGCGCGGGTGGCGGCGGCCGGGCTCTTCGCGAGGGCGCGGGTCGAGGCCGGGATCTCCTGGCAGGGAGCGTCGTCGCCGGAGTCCGCGAGGACGATCGGTACGGTCGTGGCGGTCGCGAGCAGGGCCAGCGCCACCGCCGAGGTGAGCAGCCAGTGCTTCCTCAGCCGGGCGAGGGGCCGCGTGGACTGCGTGTCGGTGTCGGTGTCGGTGAGCGGCACCGGCTGCTCGTCGGTGCCGGTGCTGTTCTCTTGTGTTCCCCCGTCATGCATACGGGGAGGTTAACGACCGCGACGGATCAGCCGCGCACCGGGGCGGCGGCGTGCACCTCGATATGCGCCCCGGGGCTGAACTTCTCCAGCAGCTCGGCGAGTTCGGCGCCCGCCCGCTCGACCTCGGCGACCGGCATCGGGGCGAGGCTCTCCAGCAGGAAGATCCCGGAGACGGTGTCCTCGGTGAGCCGGGTGCGCGGTCCCTGGCGCCAGTTCCAGCGGCGGCAGGTGACCCCCAGCTCGTCGCGCCACACCACCTCACCGGCGTCGGGATGCTCGACGACCTCCTCACCTCCGGCCATGGTCACGAAGTCCTCGTCACCGCCGGCCCGCACGAGCCGCATCCCGCCCTGGATACGGTCGATGTCCTCACCGCCGACCGGGATCAGGTGAGCGACGCTGATGGCGTTGTAGAGGTCGACGAGCAGGTTGATCCGGGGCAGTCCGCCGTCCGCCAGCGCCCTCTTGGCCAGCGCCTCCGCGGAGTTGCGGGTCCGTGACGGCTTCGACCCGAACGCCGTGTACACGTCGCGCCAGGCCTTCATGTGCGGGTCCTCGTGCGGGGCGCGGCCGTCCAGGCGTACGGCGAGACGGCGGGCCGCGTCGTCGAGGAGCGCCGAACTGGCCTCGGTGCTCGGGCCGTTGACGAGACCGTGGGCCTCGATCGCGACGTGTGTGAAGCCGGGCGCGAGGGCGCGGACCTCGTCGGACACGGTGAGGGAGAAGGTCATCGCCTGCCTCAGAGTTCGGTCGGGAGCGTCTTCCACAGGTGGGGCCGGTCGGGCGCGGCTTTGAGGACGCTCAGGACGGCCGGGTGAGGTTCAGCATACAGGACTGGATAGTCCACCTCATTGGACTCAGGTTCGGGCACCCAGGCCAGCCGCTCACCGTCGAGGGAGAACTGCGCGTCCACGCCGGGCTTGTTTCCGCGCGGGTCCTGCCGATGCCAGGCCCCGGTGAACCGCACGGCGACGAGTCCGTGCACGGCATGCCCACTGCCGTCGTCGTGCGCCAGGCGCTGGTAGCACAGGGCCGTCGGGATGTCCTCGGCCCGCAACAGGGCCGCCAGGGCATGGGACTTGGCGTAGCAGATGCCGGTGCCCTGCCCCAGCACGTCGGAGGCCCGCCAGGTGACGCGCAGGTCGCCGCTGTCGCCGGAGTGGGGAATGGTGTCGCGCACGAACTCGAAGGCCAGCCGCGCATAGGCATACGAGTCCACGGCCTGCCGGGCGAGCCGGGCGGCCGTGTCCCGCACGACGGGGTGGTCGTGGTCGATGACCTCGTCGGCGGCGAGATAAGCGGACAGGTCAGGGGTGTTCTGGATCAGCTCCATGGCCGCAGAGCATAGGAATGCGATCACCCGGTGGTCAATTGTTTTCCGGTTGATCGCATATTTATGCATCCAGAGGAGGCCGTCAGGAAGGCGGCAGCCTGCCGCGCCGTCTCCGGGGACAGATGGACGAGAAGGCCGGGCGACTCGTAGAGGTCGTGCATCGGACCGAAGTCCTTCGAGAGGGGCTCCGCGATCCCCGCCTCCCACTCCGCCCGAAAGACCTCCCCATGGCGCCCGGCCTTAATATGCCGACTAGTTGGCCATCTCCTCCTTGAGCGCCGCCACGAACGCGTCCACGTCGTCCTCCGTCGTGTCGAAGGCGCACATCCAGCGGACGACGCCCGCGTTCTCGTCCCAGAAGTAGAAGCGGAAGCGCTTCTGGAGGCGGAGACTCACGTCGTGCGGGAGCTTGGCGAAGACGCCGTTGGCCTGGACCGGGTAGAGGATCTCGACGCCGTGCACGGCGCGGACGCCCTCGGCCAGCCGCTGGGCCATCTCGTTGGCGTGGCGGGCGTTGCGCAGCCACAGGTCCTTGGCGAGCAGGGCCTCCAACTGCACCGACACGAAACGCATCTTGGAGGCGAGCTGCATGGACAGCTTGCGCAGATGCTTCATGTGGGAGACCGCGTCCTGGTTGATCACCACGACCGCCTCGCCGAACAGCGCGCCGTTCTTCGTCCCGCCGAGGGAGAGGATGTCGACGCCGACCGCGTTGGTGAACGTCCGCATGGGGACGTCGAGGGACGCGGCCGCGTTGGCTATGCGGGAGCCGTCGAGGTGGACCTTCATGCCGTGCGCGTGGGCGTGGTCGCAGATCGCGCGGATCTCGTCCGGCGTGTACAGCGTGCCGAGCTCCGTGCTCTGGGTGATCGAGACGACCTGCGGCATCGCGCGGTGCTCGTCCTCCCAGCCCCACGCCTGCCGGTCGATCAGCTCGGGGGTGAGCTTGCCGTCCGGGGTGGGGACGGTCAGCAGCTTCAGACCGCCCATCCGCTCCGGCGCCCCGCCCTCGTCGACGTTGATGTGGGCGCTCTCGGCGCAGATCACCGCACCCCACCGGTCGGTGACCGCCTGGAGCGCCACGACGTTGGCGCCGGTGCCGTTGAAGACCGGGAACGCCTCCGCCGTGGGGCCGAAGTGGCTGCGGATGATCGCCTGGAGGTTCTCGGTGTAGTCGTCCTCGCCGTAGGCGACCTGGTGCCCGCCGTTGGCCAGGGCCAGGGCGGCGAGCACTTCCGGATGGGCGCCGGCGTAGTTGTCGCTGGCGAAGCCCCGGGTGTCCGGGTCGTGATGGCGCCGGGCGTCGGTCTTCGGCGGGTTCACGGCTTCTCGGTGAGCCACAGACGGTTTCCGTTCACTTCTCCGGCGGGCTTGTCCCAGACCTCGGCGATGGCTCCGGCCAGATCCTTGACGTCCGTGAAGCCCGCGAACTTGGCGTTGGGTCGCTCGGCGCGCATCGCGTCGTGCACCAGGGCCTTGACCACCAGGATCGTGGCGGCGGAGGTGAGCTCCTCGCCGGCCCCGGCCTTGCGGAAGAAGTCTGCCATGGCGAGCGTCCACGCCTCGGCGGCGGCCTTGGCGGCGGCGTACGCGGCGTTGCCCGCGGTGGGCTTGGTCGCGCCCGCCGCGCTGATCAGGACGTAACGGCCGCGGTCGCTGCGCTGGAGCGCCTCGGAGAAGGCGAGGGAGGTGTGCTGCACGGTGCGGATGAGCAGCAGCTCCAGGAAGTCCCAGTCGTCGAGGCTGGTCTTGATGAAGGTCTCGCTGCCGCGCCAGCCGCCGACGAGATGGACGACGCCGTCGACCCGGCCGAAGTCCTTCTCGATGCCATTGGCCCAGTCCCGCGTGGAGTCCAGGTCGAGCAGGTCGACCGGCTCCCCAGTGACGGTGGCGCCGCCGCCCGCGTCGCGGGCCGCGCTGACCGCCTCCGCGAGGCGCTCGGGGTCGTTGTCCGCGCCGACGACGGTCGCCCCGGCCTCGGCGAGCCGCAGCAGTGTCGCGCGACCGGCGGGTCCACCCGCGCCGGCCACCGCGATCACCGCACCGCTGAGAGCTCCGTTCCCCGCCATGTTCTTCGCCTCCTGAGCTTGCCGTGCAGTGTTCTCGGTACCGCGGTCGTTCACGCGGCGACCCGCTCGGCGCTCTCCGCACGGATGCCCTTGGTGCCGGCGATCACGTTCTTCAGCTTCTTGGAGAGGGCCTCATAGAACATGCTCAGCGGAAACTCGTCCGGAAGCACGTCATCGACGAGTTTCCGGGGCGGCTGGGACAGGTCCAGGGCGTCGGGACCCTTGGCCCACTTGGAGCCCGGGTGCGGGGCGAGGTACTGCGAGACCAGGTCGTAGGCGGCGAACCAGTGGACGAGCTTCGGACGGTCGATGCCGGCCCGGTAGAGGTCCTCGATCTCGGCGCACAGCTGGTTGGTGACCTGCGGGGCGCGCTGCCAGTCGATGTGCAGCTTGTTGTCGGTCCAGCGGACGACGTCGTGCTTGTGCAGGTAGGCGAAGAGCAGCTGGCCGCCGAGGCCGTCGTAGTTGCGGACCCGCTCGCCGGTCACGGGGAAGCGGAACATGCGGTCGAAGAGGACCGCGAACTGCACGTCGCGGGCCTGCGCCACGCCTTCCGCCTCCAGCTTCACGGCCTCCTTGAAGGCGGTGAGGTCGCAGCGCAGCTCCTCCAGGCCGTACATCCAGAACGGCTGGCGCTGCTTGATCATGAAGGGGTCGAAGGGCAGGTCGCCGTGGCTGTGGGTGCGGTCGTGGACCATGTCCCACAGGACGAAGGCCTCCTCGCAGCGCTTCTGGTCGTGGACCATCGCGGCGATGTCCTCGGGCAGGTCGAGGCTCAGGATGCCGACGGCGGCGTCGGTGACGGCACGGAAGCGGGCGGCCTCGCGGTCACAGAAGATGCCACCCCAGGAGAATCGTTCCGGCGCCTCGCGCACGGCGATCGTCTCGGGGAAGAGCACGGCGGAGTTGGTGTCGTAACCGGCCGTGAAGTCCTCGAACTTGATGCCGCAGAACAGCGGGTTGTCGTAGCGGGTGCGCTCCAGCTCGGCCAGCCAGTCCGGCCACACCATGCGCAGCACGACCGCTTCGAGGTTGCGGTCCGGGTTGCCGTTCTGCGTGTACATCGGGAAGACGACCAGGTGCTGCAGGCCGTCCGCGCGGCCCTTGGCGGGCTGGAAGGCGAGCAGCGAGTCGAGGAAGTCGGGCACCTCGAAGCCGCCCTCGGCCCAGCGCGCCAGGTCCTTCACCAGGGCCTCGTGGTAGGCACGGTCGTGCGGGAGCAGCGGGGACAGCTCCTCGACGGCCGCCGTGACCTCGCGTACGGCCGCTTCGGCGGTGGCGCGGTCCGGGGCACCCTCGGCCGTGAAGTCGATCGACCCGTCCTTGGACTGCCAGGGCCTGATCCGCTCCACGGCACCCTTGAGCACGGGCCACGCCGGGTGGTCCACCACCCTGGTCACGGGAGGAACCTGCTCCTCCATAGCCGCCTGCACAAGAATTTCCGTCATGTCCCATCCTCCACGGGAGAACCTCGCGTCAGGAAACCGTATACATATGAGGTTCCTGCCAGCAAGAGGGGCCTCCGCAAATTATCCTGCCCACCCTCATGGTCACGAAACTTTTTCCTGCTGGATGCCATGGCGGCGCTCCGGATGGGTATACGTGATCTTCTTGGGGGCCTCCGGGCCGGCCTCGGCGGTCAATGCCCGCGGGACTCGCCCACCCCAGGGTGACCAGCCGGAACGGTCCCGGCCAGGTCCGCCCCACATGTCACCCGATCCCCCGTGTACGCAGGGGTTCATCATCGGCCGAGGCCATTAGGCTGCGGAAGCCGAGCCGCCGTCGACGGAAGCGAGTTGAACCTTGAACTTCCTTACCATCGGTCATCGCGGAGTCATGGGTCTCGAACCCGAGAACACCCTCCGTTCCTTCGTCGCCGCCCAGCAGGCCGGCTTCGACGCCATCGAACTCGACCTGCACCTCAGCAAGGACGGGGCCCTCGTCGTCATGCACGACACGGACGTGGACCGCACGACCGACGGGACCGGTCCGATCGCCGAGAAGACACTCGCCGAGCTGCGCACCCTGGACGCGGGCAAGGGCGAGAAGGTCCCGGTCTTCGAGGAGGTCCTGGAGGCGGTGCGGGCGCCGCTCCAGGCCGAGATCAAGGACATCGCGGCCGCGCGGGCGCTGGCCGAGGTCATGCTCAAGCGGGACCTGGTGGGCCGGGTGGAGGTGTCCTCGTTCCACGACGAGGCGATCGCCGAGATCTCCCGCCTGGTGCCGGGCGTACGGACCGCGCTGATCGGCAGCCGGTACGGCACCGACATCGTGGAACGCGCCGTCGAGGCCGGGGCGGCCACCGTCTGCCTCAACATCCGCCGGATCACCCTGGAGATCGTCGAGCACGCCCGCAAGGCGGACCTCAGGATCATCGGCTGGGTGGTGAACACGCAGGACCATCTGCGTCTCGTACGCGCCCTGCAACTCGACGGCGCGACCACCGACTACTCGGAGATCAAACGCACCGCCCGCTTCACGGCGTGACGATCCGGACAGGCCCTAGGCGAGCGGCTTGACCAGCAGCTCGAACTGCAGGTCGTCGCGCTGGGGGATGCCGAAGCGCTCGTCGCCGTACGGGAACGGGGTCATCCGGCCCGTACGGCGGTAGCCGCGGCGCTCGTACCAGGCGATGAGGTCGTTCCGTACGGAGATCACCGTCATGTGCATCTCGGTGACGCCCCAGGTCTCCCGCGCCGCCCGCTCCGCCTCCGCGATGATCACCTTGCCGAGGCCGCCGCCCTGGAGCCGGGGGCTGACCGCGAACATGCCGAAGTAGGCGTGGTCGCCGCGGTGTTCGAGCTGGCAGCAGGCGACGACCTCGCCCTCGCGTTCCACGGTGAGCAGCCGGCTGTCGGGCGACTTGATGACCTGGAGCACGCCCTCCGGGTCGGTCCGCTGTCCCTGAAGGATGTCCGCCTCGGTGGTCCAGCCGGCCCGGCTCGCGTCCCCGCGGTACGCCGACTCGATCAGCGCGACCAGCGCGTCCACGTCGGCGTCGGTGGCGTCGCGGAAGGTGAGTCCAGCGGTCATGGGGCGTTTCTCCACTCTCGGGCACGACACGGGCACCGATGAGCGTAACGCCCGCACTAGGCTCCGCCGCATGGTGCACGTACTGAGCGGACGGACCCTGATCCACCCCGTCGACCCCGAACGTTCCCGCGTCTTCTACGGCGAACAGCTCGGCCTCGCCGTCTACCGCGAGTTCGGCACAGGACCGGAACGCGGCACCGTCTACTTCCTCGGCGGCGGCTTCCTGGAACTCTCCGGCCGTTCCGAAACCCCGCCCTCCGCGGCCGTCCGTCTGTGGATGCAGGTCGAGGACGTGACCGCGGCGCACGAGGAGCTGGTGGCGAAGGGCGTCGAGATCGCGCGACCGCCGGTGAAGGAGCCATGGGGCCTGATCGAGATGTGGCTCACCGACCCGGACGGCATCAGGATCGTCCTCGTCGAGGTCCCCGGGGACCATCCGGATCCGCCTTCCGCCCGGGCATCTGAGGGCCGCGGCCGCGACCGGCGGGTTCCTGCTGTGGCCTGGGCTCCGGCCGAATGGCGGCCCTACCTGGCCGGGGCTAGCGTGCGAGAGGGGTGCTCGCGTCGGTGGAAGGGGCGTGGCGGCATGAGGCTCGACAAGCCGGTGGCCGGTGGGCCCTGCTGGGCCGAGGTGGGAACGCCGGATCCGGAGGCGGGCAAGCGGTTCTACGGCGCCCTCTTCGGCTGGCGGACGGAGACCGACGCGCGGGAGGAGATGGGCGGGTACACGATCGCGTACCTCGGTCCTCTTCCGGTCGCGGGGATGGTGCCGCTCGGTGCGCAGGGGCGGCCGTGCTCGTGGTTCGTGACCTTCGCCGCCGACGATCTCGACGCCGTCCTCGCCAGGGTCGAGGCGGCGGGCGGCTCGGTGGTGTCACCGCCGGCCGACGTGCCCGGCAGGGGCGCTTCGCCTCCGCGACCGACCCCCAGGGCGCCGGCTTCCATCTGTGGCAGGCGCAGGGGTTCGAGGGAGCCGGGCTGCTCAACGCCCCCGGTTCGCTGGGCTGGGTGGAGCTGCTGTGCCGGGCGCCGGAGCGGGCCGTGGACTTCTACACCACGGTGTTCGGCTGGAGCGTCAACGCGTCCGAGCACTACACGCAGTGGGGTCTCGACGGCGCCGACTTCGGCGGCATGGTCACGATGGACGACAAGTTCCCGCCCGAGGTGCCGCCGCACTGGCTGCCGTACTTCGCGGTCGAGGACGTCGACGCCACCGCCGCTGCCGCGACCGACGCCGGCGGCACCGTCCTCATGGAGCCCACGTCGGTGCCGGACGGGCCGCGGATCGCGGTGCTGCGGGATCCCGGCGGAGCGGTGTTCGGGGTGTACCTGGCGGGCGCGGAGGGCTGAAGCGCACGGCTTGCGTTGGAGCGCGCTCCAGCTCATAGCGTCGTACGCACGACGACCTGCCTGAAGGGGAACTGATCGTGCGCTACACACTGTTCGGCAAGACCGGCCTGCGCGTGAGCGAACTCGCTCTCGGCACCATGGTCATGGGCGACGACCCGGCCTACGGCTCCGACAAGGAGACCAGCGCCGAGCTGCTGGACACCTACGCCGACGCGGGCGGCAACTTCCTGGACACCGCGGACATCTACGCCGGCGGCGACTCCGAGCGCATCCTCGGCGAGCTCATGGCGGGCCGGCGTGAGGAGTTCGTGCTGGCGAGCAAGTACACGTGCGGCACCCGCGAGGGCGACGTCAACGCGGCCGGCAACCACCGCAAGAACCTGGTGCAGTCGCTGGAGGCGAGCCTGAAGCGGCTGCGCACCGATCGGCTGGACGTCCTGTGGGTGCACGCGCGGGACAACTTCACCCCGGTCGAGGAGGTGATGCGGGCGCTGGACGACCTCGTACGGACCGGCAAGGTGCTCTACGTCGGTGTCTCGGACTGGCCGGCCTGGGAGATCGCGCAGGCCAACACGCTGGCCGAGCTGCGGGGTTGGACCGCGTTCGCCGGTTCGCAGCTGCGCTACAACCTGCTGGAGCGCACGCCCGAGCGCGAACTGCTGCCGCAGGCACGGGCGTTCGGCCAGGCGGTGTTCGCGTGGGCGCCGCTGGCGGCCGGGAAGCTCACCGGCAAGTACCGGCGCGGCGAGACGGGCCGGCTCGACGCGTGGGGCGACAAGCCGAACCCGCAGCAGGAGGAGGTCGTCACCGCGGTCCTGGACATCGCCGAGCAGGGCGGCTGGAGCCCCGCCCAGGTGGCGCTGGCGTGGCTGCTGGGCCGCCCCGGGAACGTCGTGCCGATCATCGCGGCCACCAAGGAGCACCAGCTCACCGACAACCTCGGCTGTGTCGACGTCCGGCTGGACGCCGACGCGGTCGCCCGCCTCGACGAGGTGAGTGCGGTGCCGCTCGGTTTCCCGCACGACTTCGTACGGGAACCGACCATCGTCCGCAACATCTACGGCGACCGCTGGGAGACCATCGACGACCGCCGCTCGGGCTACCGCCGGACGGCGACGGACGTCCTCTAGCGTCGCCAGGCCGCCAGGCCGCACGATCGGCGGGATCAGGCGCGCAGTGCCCCCAGCCGCCCCTCCAACTGTCCGAGCAACTCGCCGAGCAGTCCGGCGAGTTCGCCCTGGCGCTGCGGGTCGAGGACGGACAGTACGGCCGTCTCGTAGGCGAGTTGCTCGGGCAGGATGCCGTCGACGATCTCGCGGCCCGCGTCCGTGAGGCGGACGTGGGCCACGCGGCGGTCCCGGGTGTCCCCGCGGCGTTCGACGAGGCCGCGCTCGGTCAGCTGCTTGAGGCGCTTGGTGACCGCGGCGCCGGAGGAGAAGGTCTCCCGGGCCAGGTCGCCCGGCGTCAGCTCATGGCCGGTGCGGCGCAGCGCGCCGAGCAGGTCGAACTCGGGGCGGCTGAGTCCGGCCCGGCGCAGCGGGGCGTCCTCGGCCTGCTGGAGGAGGGCGGCACAGCGGTTGACGCGGCCGATGATCTCCATGGGGCCGGTGTCGAGACCGGGGTGGACGGCCTGCCACTGCCGGACGACCGCGGAGACGGTGTCGCCCCCGGTCGCGTCCGCCTGCCGTCCGTTCGGTGCCGTCATGGCCGTGTGCCCTCCGTCGTCGCGCTCCGGCACACCTCCTGGTGCCGTACCGTCGCGGCGAGCGTACGGTGTCCGGTCTGCTCGGCGCGCACGACCCGCTCCTGGGGCAGCGCGCCCTGCCACCACTCGCCGGCCGCGGCGTCGAAGGCGCCCCGCAGCTCCACGAGGTGGGCGGCGAGGGCCCGGGCGGGCGTTCTCCAGGGCGCGGGGGTCGGGGGTGCGGGCTCGGCCAGGAGGCGGGCGGCTGATCACCGAGCCGGATCGTGGACACCCTCGTCGGCGCCCTTGTCGGCTTCGGCGCCGCGATCGTCGTCACCAACCGCCGCGCGGGCAACCGCATCGAGCGGACGCTGACCGCCGTGGAGCGCGCCCGCGAACACACCGCCCGCCTCCTGGCCGAGCCGCACCCCGACCCCCGCGCCCTGGAGAAC
>MWJO01000053.1 GCA_002027195.1 Streptomyces sp. GKU 895
GCGAGGGGAGCGGCGGTGGCGGCGTGCGCGGACTACGGGGCCGCGGTGGAGGCCGCCCGGTCCGCGGACCAGGGCGAGGGCGAGGAACTCGTCGTCGGGGTGTCGGCGCCCGTGGGGCCGGTGGCCGCGGGGGCCGCGTACAAGCAGGCCGAGCAGGCGCTGTCCGTGGCCCGGCGGCGGGGCCGGGTGTACGTGGAGCACGAGCAGCTGGCGGCGGGGTCGGTGCTGCCGTTGCTCGCCGACGACGCGGTGAAGGCGTTCGCGGACGGCCTGCTGCGGGCGCTGCACGAGCACGACGCCACCGGCCGCGGCGACCTGGTCGCCTCCCTGCGGGCCTGGCTGTCGCGGCACGGCCAGTGGGACGCGGCGGCCGCGGACCTGGGCGTCCACCGGCACACCCTGCGGTACCGCATGCGACGGGTCGAGGAGATCCTCGGCCGCTCCCTGGACGATCCGGACGTACGGATGGAGCTGTGGCTGGCGCTGAAGGCGACGGCGCCGGAGTAGGGCGGCCCAGGGGTTCCCGGCGCGGCGGTCCCGGGAGTTGGCTGAAATCACAACTGCCCTCACCTGAAACACGGTTGTCGGCATCCCCGCTGATGGGCAGACTCGCCGCGCCGGTGCGTGGAGAGCGCTCCCACCGGCGACGGGGCACTTCATCCGCAGGGGGATACGCATGAGGATCAGCGCGCCCGCACGCGTCCTGGCCCGAGCCGCGGCCGTCCTCGCACTGACCCTGAGCATGGCCGCCGGTACGACCGGTCTGCTGTCCGGCACCGAGGCGCACGCTCTGCCCGTCACCGACGGGACGTTCGCCTTCAGCGGTGACGAGGGCGACTACATCAGCGGCGGCCAGTCCTACTCGTACTCGACCGCGTCCCAGGACCGGCTGAACATCTCCGTCGACACTTCCGGCAACGGGGTCCACCTCTCCCTCGACGGCGCCCACGGCGACTGGTGGACCCTCGACCTCACGGCGCCGTCCGGCAAGACGCTCGCGCCGGGGACCTACACCGGAGCCACCCGCTACCCGTTCAACGGGTCGGCCGAGCCCGGCCTGGACCTCAGCGGGAACGGGCGCGGCTGCAACACGCTCACCGGCGAGTTCACCATCACCGACGTGGAGTTCGGCCCGCAGGGCTACGTCAAGAAGCTCGACGCCGGCTTCGTCCAGCACTGTGAGGGATTCACCCCCGCGGCCCGCGGCGAGGTCCACATCGACAACCCGGCCCCGCCCGCGGAGCTCGGCCTCGGCCTCGCCGTGGCCCTGGACGGCACCGCGAGCACCCTGAACGGCAAGGCCACCGTGCACGGGACGGTCAGTTGCAACAAGCCGGTGCGGGTGGACGTGGCGGGTGACATCACCCAGGTGAAGAACCGGAAGATCATCCGCGGCTCCTTCAGCACCTCCGTCTCCTGCACGCCGGGCACCGCGGCGGCCTGGACCGCGACGGCCGTACCCACCGGTGACGTGCCCTTCCAGCGCTGTGACGTCGAGGTCGAGGCCCGGGCGACGGCGACGGACCCGGACTACGACCAGCCGGTGACCGTCAGCGAGACGGTCGCCGTCCACCTCAAGCGCGCCTGACCCCACAGCCCACGCCACCTGCCCGCCCACCGTCTGCCGGTGGGCGGGCAGGGGCCTGTCCAAACCGGCACACCCTCACCCTCCACCACTCCACCCCGGACAAACGCCCCGCCGACTCCTCGCCCCTACCGTGGAGGCGCAAGCCGCGTACACACCCCGACAGCGAAGGGCCGGACTCGCACATGACTTCCACCACCGCCTTCTGGCTCGCCGGCCGCCAGGTCACCGGCGAGGACAGCTTCGACGTCACCTCGCCCTGGGACGGCCGGGTCGTCGGCACGGTGAGCGTGCCGAGCGACGCGCAGATCGAGGAGGCCGTCGCCGCCGCGTACGGCGTACGGGACGAGTTCGCCGCCACCCCGGCGCATGTCCGCGCCGCCGCCCTCGACCACGTCAGCCGGCGTCTCGTCGAGCGCACCGAGGAGATCGCGCAGCTCATCTCCGCGGAGAACGGCAAGCCGATCAAGTGGGCCCGCGGTGAGGTCGGCCGGGCCGTCTCCGTGTTCCGGTTCGCGGCCGAGGAGGCCCGGCGCTTCAACGGCGGCGAGGCCCAGCGCCTCGACACCGACCTCGGCGGCCAGGGCCGGCTCGCGCTCACCCGGCGCTTCCCGAAGGGCGTCGTCCTCGGCATCGCGCCCTTCAACTTCCCGCTGAACCTGTGCGCCCACAAGATCGCCCCGGCGATCGCGGCCGGCGCGCCGATCATCCTCAAGCCCGCCCCGGCCACCCCGCTCTCCGGCCTGATCATCGGTGACCTGCTCGCCGAGACCGAGCTGCCGGCGGGGTCCTGGAGCATCCTCCCGGTGCCGAACGACCGGATGCCCGCCCTCGTCCAGGACGAGCGCCTGCCGGTCATCTCCTTCACCGGCTCCGAGAAGGTCGGCTACGCGATCATGGACTCGGTGCCGCGCAAGCACTGCACCCTGGAGCTGGGCGGCAACGGCGCGGCCGTCGTCCTCGGTGACTTCGCCTCCGACGCGGACCTCGACTGGGCCGCCACCCGCATCGCCACCTTCTCCAACTACCAGGGCGGCCAGTCCTGCATCTCCGTGCAGCGGGTCATCGCCGACGCGTCCGTGTACGACCGGCTGCTGCCGCGCATCGTCGCCGCCGTCGAGGCCCAGGTCACCGGTGACCCGGGCGACGACAAGACCGACGTCGGCCCGCTGGTCAGCGAGGACGCGGCCAAGCGCGTCGAGGCGTGGGTGAAGGAGGCCGTCGAGGCCGGCGCCACCCTGCTCACCGGGGGCGACCGCGACGGCGCCTCCTACGCGCCGACCGTCCTCACCGATGTGCCGGCCGACACGACGATCTCCTGCGAGGAGGTCTTCGGACCCGTCCTCACCGTGCAGAAGGCGGACGGGGAGGCGGCGGCCTTCGCCGCCGTCAACGACTCCAAGTACGGCCTCCAGGCGGGCGTGTTCACCCACGACCTCCAGGCCGCCTTCCGCGCCCACCGCGCGCTCGAGGTCGGCGGCGTCGTCATCGGCGACGTGCCCTCCTACCGCGCCGACCAGATGCCGTACGGCGGCGCCAAGCAGTCCGGTGTGGGCCGTGAGGGCGTGAAGTTCGCGATGGACGACTACACCTACGAGCGGGTGCTGGTTCTCACCGGGCTCGCGCTCTGAGGGGCTCGGGGCGGACCCCTGAGGGACCCCTCTAGCTAATGGGAACCATTTTCATATAGGCTCCGGGGAAGGGGCCCGGCACCGATGCCTTCCGGTGCCGGGCCCCTTCTGTGTGCCGGTCTTCTCCGGACCCTCAACCGGAGAAGCCGACGTGCGCGAGCCGCAACGGGCCGCGCAGCCTGAGGTGCACGTCGCGCACACCGGAGGCGGTCAGCCCCGCCGCGACGGTGACGTAGTCGTACGGTCCTGACGTGGGCGCCTTCGGCGAGAGCGGGACCGAGGTCGCGCCGCCGTCCAGCGACACCTCCACCGTGCCCTCGCCCGCCACGGTCACCGTCACCTCCGTGACGCCCGGCCCGAAGTCGCAGGCGCGGTAGAGCAGTTCGGCCGTCCGGCCCCGCGCCGCCGTCACCGCGTCGCCCGCCGTCTTCGTACGGTCGACGATCTCCGCGCCGCTCTGCTCGTCGAAGTCCGCCCCGTCCAGGCCGCGTTCGGTGACCGGACGTGGGCCACCCGGCTCGCCGTCCAGGACGACCGTCGTCCGCAGCCGGATGTCCTCGCTGGAAGCGCCCGCCAGGAGGTCGTACGGGCCCGGTTCGAGGCGGAGGCGGCCCTGCGCCACGTCCCAGAACTCCAGCTCCGACAGCGGGACGTCGAAGTCCAGGGTCACCTTCTCGCCCGGCGTCAGCGTCACCCGGCGGTGCGCCGCCAGCGCGCGACGCGGGCGCGGCACGGACGGGTCCGCGGCCCTGGTGTAGAGCTGGACGACCTCGTCGGCGGTGACGTCACCGGTGTTCGTGACCGTGAAGGACACGTGCAACGCCTCGTCCCCCACACGGGAGTTCAGATCCGCGTACGCGAACGACGCGTACGACAGCCCGTGGCCGAACGGGAACAGGGGCGTGCCCTCGAAGTACAGGTAGGTTTGCCGGCCGCCGATCACGTCGTAGTCGAGCAGGTCCGGCAGGTCCGCGTCGTCCGCGTACCAGGTCTGCGGGAGGCGGCCCGCGGGGGAGACGTCGCCGGCGAGGACCCGGGCCAGGGCGGTGCCCGCGGCCTGGCCCGCGTGGGCGGTCCAGAGCGCGGCGCGCAGCGGGCCGGTGTCGACGGCGTAGGGGTAGGCGGAGACCAGGGCCAGCACCGTGTTCGGGTTGGCGGCGCGGGCCGCGCGCAGCAGCCGCTCCTGGTGGGTGGGGAGCGCGAGGGTCGTACGGTCCTCGGTCTCGCGGCCGTTGAGATGCGGGTCGTTGCCCGCCACCACGACGACCACGTCGGCCTCGGCCGCGACCCGGGCCGCCGCGTCCGCACCCCGCTCGACGACGACCAGCTCGAAGATCTCCGGCGGCTCGGAGACTTCCGCGTTCTCGTCGGCAACCTTTACTCCGTCGGCGGCGACACAGACGTGGCGACCTGTGCCGACATGCCGGAGGAGGTGACCTTTCTCGTGGGGTTCGAGGCGGAACGTCTCCTGGACGATCCAGCCTCCGGGCTGGTCGGCGGCGGCGCGGACATAACCGTCCTCGGCGACCGAGAGATAGCGGCCGTCGGGGGCGCGCAGGGTCAGCAGGTCCTCGCCCCAGTCGACGAGGGCGAGTTCGGTGCCGGTCGCGTCCGTGGTCAGCGGCGGGAGGTCGGTGCGGCCCGCCAGCAGCGCCGGGTCGAGCGCGCCCTCGGCGCCGCGCACCTCGTCGACTGCGTCCGCGGCGGGGACGTGGAGAAAGGCGCCGGTCGACGTCCTGAGCAGGACGCGGTCCACGCCCTCCGCGAACTCCACGCGCTCGGCGCCGAACCGCTCGTACAGGCCCTCCAGCGGGGTGGAGCGGTGGATCAACGTGCCGCTGTACCAGTCGAGTTTGCACTCGTCGGCGAGCAGGCCGACCACGGCGAGGCGGGTGTCGGGCGCGAGCGGCAGCACCCCGTCGTTGCGCAGGAGAACGATCGCCTGCTCGGCCGCCTCCTGGGCGAGGGCGCGGTGCTCGGGGGTGTCGAACGCGCCCGGCTCGTCGTACCCGTCGAACTCGCCGAGCCGGAACCGGACCGAGAGCTGGCGGCGGACCGCCGTGTCGATGTCGGCCTCGCTCAACAGGCCCTGGTCGTAAGCCCCCTTGATCCGCGCGATCATCTGCGAGCTGTCCGTGCCGTGGTCGGTGAAGCTGTCGACCCCGGCCAGCAGCGAGGCGGCCGTGGCCTCCTCGTGGGTGTCGAAGTAGTGCTCGGCGTCGACCAGGTTGGAGGGCGCGCCCGCGTCCGAGCAGACCAGCAGGTCCTCGTCCGTCCAGGCCCGCAGCTGCTCGCGCAGATACGGACTGACGTGGTTGGGGCGGCCGTTGACCAGGTTGTACGCGGGCATCACGCCGGCCACCGCGCCCGCCTCGACCGTCTCCCGGAAGGCGCGCAGGTCGTACTCGTGCAGCACGCGCGGACGCACCGAGCTCGACGAAGTGGCCCGGTCCGTCTCGTTGTTGTGGGCCAGCCAGTGCTTGAGGACGGGGGCCGTGCGCCAGTAGGTGGGGTGGTCGCCGCGCAGGCCGTGGGTGTACGCGGTGGCGATCGCGGAGGTCAGCTTCGGGTCCTCCGAGTACCCCTCCTCGTTGCGGCCCCACAGGGGGTGGCGGAGGAGGTTGACGGTCGGGGACCAGACGTTCAGTCCGACCCGGTCGTCGCGGGCCCGCATCGCGCGGACCTCCTTCGACACCGCGTCGCCGACCCGTCGTACGAGATCGGTGTTCCAGGTCGCGCCGAGGCCGACCGCCTGCGGGAACACCGTCGCCGGGCCCATCCAGGCCACGCCGTGCAGCGCCTCCTGGCCGGTGCGGAACGCGGCGATGCCGAGGCGCTCCACGGCCGGTGCGAACTGGTGCAGGAACGCGGTCTTCTCGTCCAGGGTGAGCCGGGACAGCAGATCGTCGATGCGCTTCGCGATCGGCAGCTGCGGATCTCGGAAGGGCGGCGTGGGCGGCGTCTGTGCGGTCACGTGGGGTTCCCCTTGGAATGGAGCGTCGAAGCTCTTTCGAAGCGCTTCGATGCTCATTCGACGCGGGGGTGGGTGTCAAGGGAGCGGCAGCGTTACTTCAAGCGGTGCATAAGAAATGGTCTGCTCCGCGGCCTCCCAGGAATCTTGGAAGCGACCCTTGTGCGCCCCCAGGGCTTCACTTAACCTCACAGCAACATCGAAGCGCTTCGACTACGCAGCGACCGTAGAAGTCGAAGGAACGCTTCGGCTCAGCCAGTTCCACCGAAGACACCGCAGCCGACGGCCCACCGCCGGGTGTCCTGGTGCGCCACGAAGGGTTGACGCAATGACGCCGAACGCCGCTTCCCTCCCCCCAGGTCCTTCGGGCCCCAGCCGGAGAAGCTTCCTAGCCTCCACGGCGGTCGCCACCGCAGCGGTGGCCGGGGGGATGCCCCTGCTCGCCGCCTGCGGAGGTTCGGAGGGTGGCACACGCGAGGGCACCACCTCGGGCAAGAACGCCAAGAAGATCCTCCCGGCGTACGTGGCCAGCAACGTCGTGCAGCCGGACATCCCGTCCAAGAACGGCTCGGCGATGGGCTTCACGTCCAAGCTCGACGTCGCCGGCCTCAAGACCTCGGTCCCCACGAAGCTCGGCAAGGGCGGCAAGGTCACCATCATGTCGCCGTTCTGGGGCTCGCCGCCCAAGGGGGACAACGCCTACTACACGTCGATGAACGACCTGATCGGCGTCGACGTCCAGTGGCGCAACCAGGACGGCAACACCTACGACCAGAAGCTCGGCGCGGTCCTCGCCTCCAGCGACGTCCCGGACGTGGTGGTCGTCCCCGGCTGGAACATGATGGGCAAGATACCGAGCGCCATCATCAGCAAGTTCGCCGATCTCGGCCCCTACCTGTCCGGGGACAAGATCAAGGAGTACCCCAACCTCGCGGCGATCCCCAGCGACGCCTGGCAGCGCTCGATCTTCGGCGGCAAGCTGAGGGGCCTGCCGATGCCCGCCGGATACGTCGGCAACATCGTGCCGCTCTACCGCCAGGACATCTTCGACAAGGAGGGCTACGAAGTCCCGCGGTCCGCCGACGACTTCATGGCCCTGTGCAAGGACATCACCAACGCCCGGGCCAAGCGCTGGGCCTGCGGCGACATGAAGTGGACCGCGTTCAGCAACTTCGGGGTGCTCGGCGGCGGTGAGAAACCGCTGTGGTGGAACCTCGTCGACGGCAAGCTGATCAACCGCGTCGAGACCCCGCAGTACCTGGAAGCCATCGAGTGGACGCGGAAGCTGTTCGCCGCCAAGGTCGTCCACCCCAACTTCTACCTGGGCAAGGGCCAGATCGGCGACCCGGCCCCCATGTTCGCCTCCGGTGAGTTCCTGATCTGGAACAACGACATCTCCAACTGGTACGGGCAGCAGGCCTCGTTGCAGACCCAGAACCCCGACGTGAAGGTCTGGGGCATGGACATCTGGGGCCACGACGGCGGGAACCCGACGCTGTACGCCACGATGCCGGCCAATATCTTCGCCTTCGTCAACAAGAAGGCCTCCGAGTCCGTCATCCGCGACGCGCTTGCGGTCGCCAACGTCACCGCGGCGCCGTACGGCACCAAGGAGTGGATGATGACCAACTACGGCGTCGAGGGCACCCACTACACGATCAAGAACGGCGTCCCGGTCAAGAACGACAAGGGCAACAACGAGGTCATCAACGCCTACGTCATGGTCGCGAGCCCCGCGGCGACCATCGCCCACCCCGACCTCCCCGACTACACCAAGGCCATGGTCGAGTGGCAGCAGCGGATGGGCGCCTTCACCAGGAAGTCGTCGTTCTGGGGCCTGCAGATCACCGAGCCCTCCCGCTACACCAACCTCGCCAACGACTTCGAGCAGCTCGAGGACGACATCATCCGCGGGCACAAGAAGATCAGCGACATGCAGCAGGCCATCTCCGACTGGAAGAGCAAGGGCGGCGACAAGCTGCGCGACTGGTACAAGAAGCTGCTCGACGAGAACGGTTCCGCGGCGGGCTGACCCCACTCTGAGGCAAGGAGACCGACCGTGTCCCACAGCACGGTGCCTCGGAGCAGCGCCGAGGCCAGCACACCGGCGAAGACCGCGGCGGCGTCCGGTGCCGCCGCCCGCCCCCGGGAGAAACGAGTCACGGGCAAGCTCAGCCTGCGGCACAGGTTCCGGCGCGACCGCGTCCTGATCCTCATGACGCTGCCGGCCGTCGTGCTCCTCCTGGTCTTCAACTACCTGCCCATCCTCGGCAACGTCGTCGCCTTCCAGGACTACGACCCCTACATCAGCGACAACGGCATCGTCTCCATCCTGCACAGCCCCTTCGTGGGCCTGGAGAACTTCCAGCGGATGTTCGAGGACTCCGCCTTCTGGAACGCCGTCCAGAACACACTGGTGCTGTTCTTCGTGCAGCTCCTGCTGTTCTTCCCGATCCCGATCCTGCTCGCGCTGCTCATCAACAGCGTGGTCAGGCCCCGGGTGCGGGCCGTCGCGCAGGCCGTCCTGTACCTGCCGCACTTCTTCTCCTGGGTGCTGGTCATCGCCGTCTTCCAGCAGATGTTCGGCGGCGCGGGGATGCTCTCCCAGCTGCTGCGGCAGAACGGCCACGACGGCCTCAACATCATGACCAACCCGGACACCTTCCCCTTCCTGCTCACCGCGCAGAGCGTCTGGAAGGACGCCGGGTGGGGGATCATCGTCTTCCTCGCCGCGCTCGCCTCGGTCAGCCCGGATCTCTACGAGGCCGCCGCGATGGACGGTGCCGGCCGCTGGCGCCGCATGTGGCACATCACCCTGCCCGCCCTGCGGCCGGTGATCGCCCTGCTGCTGGTGCTGCGCGTCGGCGACGCCCTGACCGTCGGCTTCGAGCAGATCCTGCTGCAACGCGACGGCGTCGGACCGGGCGCCGGAGAAGTCCTCGACACCTTCGTGTGGTGGAACGGCGTCCGCAACCAGGACTTCGGCTACGCGGCCGCCGCCGGCCTGGTCAAGGGCGTGGTCAGCATCGGACTGGTCCTCGCCGCGAACAAGGTGGCCCATCTCATGGGCGAGCAGGGGGTGTACCAGAAATGACCGCCGTCATCGACACACCGGCCGACAAAGCGGCCGCCACACCGCGCCGCTGGGCCGCCCCGCCCCGGCCCACCTGGGAGGAGGAGCCCTCCAAGGCCGGCCTCGCGGCCAAGGGCATCGCCCTGTCGTTCGCCTGCCTGGCGATCCTCTTCCCGCTGTGGATCGTGGTCGTCACCAGCCTCTCCTCCCGCAAGACCATCAACGAGGCGGGCGGTCTGGTGCTGGTGCCCAAGGGCATCACCTTCATCGCCTACCAGGAACTGCTCGGCGGCGGCCAGGTCACCCGCGCCGCGCTCGTCAGCATCTTCGTCACCCTGTTCGGCACGCTGTTCTCGATGACGGTCTCCGTCCTGTGCGCCTACGGCCTGTCCCGCAGCGGGACCCTCGGCCACCGCTGGATCCTGATGACGCTGCTGGCGACCATGTTCTTCAGCGCCGGCCTCATCCCCACCTATCTGCTGGTGCAGTCCCTCGGCCTGACCGACAGCTATCTCGCGCTGATCCTCCCGAGCGCGATCAGCGTCTTCAACATCCTGGTGCTGCGGGGCTTCTTCATGGGGATCTCGCAGGAACTCATCGACAGCGCGCGCATCGACGGGGCGGGGGACGTTCGGATCCTGCTGCGGATCGTCATGCCGCTGTCGCGGGCGGTTCTCGCGGTGATCACGCTGTTCTACGCCGTCGGGTACTGGAGCGCCTGGTTCAACGCGTCGCTGTATCTGAACCAGCAGGACATGATGCCGCTGCAGAACGTCATGATCCAGCTGGTGCAGCGGCAGGAGGCGCCGGTCGGTCTGGGCCAGGCGATCCGGACCGGGCAGCTGTCGGGGCTCGCCATTCAGATGGCGGTCATGGTGATGGCGTTGCTGCCGGTGGCGGTGCTGTCGCCGTTCGTGCAGCGGCATTTCAAGAAGGGCATGTTGACCGGCGCGGTGAAGGGTTGAGCCGCGCCCACTGAGTGGGGTGCGTTTGGCCGGCGGCTGCGGGGTTCGTCGTGGCTGGTCGCGCAGTTCCCCGCGCCCCTTTGAGGTACGTCCCCTCCCGTTTCTCATACAGCGAGGTATGTGTCATGCATGCGCCCAGCCTGAGCCGTCGTGCCGTTCTTGCCGGGACTGCTGCGGCCGTTGCGCTCACTGGTGTCCCCTCTCTTCAAGGGCGTGCGCACGCCGCCGCCCCCACCTACCGCTGGCGCAACGTCGTCCAAGGTGGCACCGGCTTCGTCACCGGCGTTCTCTTCCACCCCTCCGTCCGCGGGCTCGCCTACGCCCGTACCGATATCGGTGGTGCCTACCGGTGGGACGACTCCGCCGCCCGCTGGACGCCGCTCATCGATCACCTCGGGTGGGACGACTGGAACCTCCTCGGTGTCGAGGCGATCGCTGTCGACCCCGCCCACCCGAACCGGGTCTACCTCGCCCTCGGCACCTACGCGCAGTCCTGGGCCTCCAACGGGGCCGTCCTGCGGTCCGACGACCGGGGTGCCACCTGGAGGCGTACCGATCTCGCCGTCAAGCTCGGGGCCAACGAGGACGGGCGAGGCGCCGGGGAGCGGCTGCTCGTCGACCCGCGGGCCGGCGACACCCTCTGGCTCGGGACCAGACACGACGGGCTGCTCAAGTCCACGGACCGAGGAGCCACTTGGGCCACCGCCCCCGGCTTCCCGGCCACCCCGAGCGCCTCCGGGCAGGGCGTCACCCTTCTCGTCGCCGCCGGGCGCACCCTCTACGCCGGCTGGGGCGACTCCGACGGGACCGCCGCCAACCTGTACCGGACCGCCGACGGGACCACGTGGGAGGCCGTGCCGGGGCAGCCCTCCGGTGCCGCCGCCAAGGTGCCGATCCGGGCCGCCTACGACCAGCACACCCGCGAGCTGTATCTGACGTACGCCAACGCCCCCGGCCCCAACGGGCAGTCGGACGGCAGTGTGCACGCGCTGTGCACCGCCACCGGGAAGTGGCGCGAGGTCACGCCGGTCAAGCCGGGCGGGACCACCCCCGACGGCGGCACCGACTCCTTCGGGTACGGCGGGGTCGCCGTCGACGCCCGGCGGCCGGGCACCCTCGTCGTCTCCACCAACAACCGGTGGGCGCTCGTCGACACCGTCTTCCGGTCCACCGACGGCGGTCGCTCCTGGACCTCCCTCAAGGACTCCGCCGTTCTCGACGTCTCCGAGACCCCCTATCTCAAGTGGGGCGGCGACGCGCCCAAGTTCGGCTGGTGGATCCAGGCGCTCGCGCTCGACCCGTACGACTCCCGGCATGTCGTCTACGGCACCGGCGCCACCCTCTACGGCACCCGGGACCTCAGGCACTGGGCCCCGCAGATCCGCGGGATCGAGGAGGCCGCCGCGAAACTGCTGATCTCGCCCCCGTCCGGGGAGGCGCATCTGCTCAGCGGGTGCGGGGACATCGGCGTGATGTACCACGAGAAGCTCACCGCGTCCCCCTCGCGGGGCATGGCGTCGAACCCCGTCTTCGGGACGGCGACGGGACTCGCCCAGGCCGCGGCGAAGCCGGCCTACGTCGTGCGCACCGGGTGGGGCGACCACGGCAACGGGGCCTACTCGAACGACGGCGGCGGACCTGGACGCCCTTCGCGGCCCAGCCCGCCCTCGCCAAGGACGCACCGGGACCGATCGCCGTCAACACCGACGGCACCGCCCTGCTGTGGGTCTTCGTGCACTGGGACGGCACCGGATATCCGGCCTACCGCTCCACCGACAACGGGGCCTCCTGGACCGAGGTCCCCTCTTTCCCGAAGGGCGCCACGCCGGTCGCCGACCCGGCCGACCCGACGCTGTTCTACGCGTACGACACCGACACAGGAACGCTGCTGGCCAGCACGGACAGCGGCGTCACGTTCACGGCACGTGCGGTCGGGCTGCCTTCCGGTGACAGTCAGTTCGAGCTCGTCGCGGCGCCCGGACGCTCCGGTGACCTCTGGCTCAGCCTGAAGGGGAACGGGCTGTACCGGTCCACCGACGGGGGCGTCAGCTTCTCCGAGGTGGCCGGCTGCCGGGCCTCGTACGCCCTCGGCTTCGGCAAGGCCGCCGAGGGGGCCGCGTACCCGGCCGTCTTCATGGTCGGCTCCACCGAGTCGATCACCGCCGTGTACCGTTCCGACGACGAGGCGAAGTCCTGGGTGCGGATCAACGACGACCGGCACCAGTGGGGCTGGACCGGTGAGGCGATCGCCGGTGATCCCCGGGTCTTCGGACGCGTGTACCTCGCCACCAACGGACGCGGCATCCAGTACGGGGAACCGGTCTGATGCCGGGGCTCGGTGACGCCACCCGCGGCCGCATCCTCTTCGGCGGCGACTACAACCCCGAGCAGTGGCCCGAGGAGACCTGGCACGAGGACGTCCGGCTGATGAAGGACGCCGGCGTCAACTCCGTCACGCTCGGCGTCTTCTCCTGGGCCAAGCTCGAACCCCGGCCCGGGGAACGGGACTTCGGCTGGCTCGACCGGGTCATGGACCTGATGCACGAGCACGGCATCGGGGTCGTCCTCGCCACCCCGACCGCCTCGCCGCCGCCCTGGATGGGGCATCTCCACCCCGACACCCTTCCCGTCGACCAGGACGGCCGCACCGAGTGGTGGGGCGGCCGCCAGCACTTCTCGCACTCCAGCGCCACCTACCGGCGCTGTGCCGCCGCCATCACCGAGGACCTCGCCGCCCGCTACGGCGGCCACCCCGCCCTCACGATGTGGCACATCAACAACGAGTACTGCACCTTCGACTGGAGCGACGAGGCCGCCGCCCGCTTCCGGCTCTGGCTCCAGCGGCGGTACGACACGCTCGACGCACTCAACGCCGCCTGGGGCACCGCCTTCTGGAGCCAGGGCTACGGCGACTGGGCCGAGGTGCACACCCCGCGCCACGCCCACTATCTGAAGAACCCGGCCCAGGTGCTCGACTTCAAGCGGTTCACCTCCGACATGCTCCTGGAGTGCTACCTCGCCGAACGGGACATCGTGCGGCGGCACACCCCGCACGTCCCGGTCACCACCAACTTCATGCCCCTGTGGACGGGACAGGACGCCTGGCGGTGGGCCGAGGAGGAGGACGTCGTCTCCGTCGACCTCTATCCCGACCCGCGGGACCCGCTCGGCGCCCAGCACGCGGCCCTCACGCAGGACATGACCCGCTCGCAGGCCCGTGGCCCCTGGATGCTGATGGAGCAGGCGGCCGGGCCCGTCAACTGGCGGGGCGTGAACCATCCCAAGCCGGCCGGCCTCAACCGGCTCTGGTCGTTCCAGGCCGTCGCCCGGGGGGCCGACGCCGTCTGCTACTTCCAGTGGCGGCAGTCCCGGCAGGGCGCCGAGAAGTTCCACTCCGGGATGGTCAGCCACGCGGGGGAGCAGGGGCGGACGTACCAGGAGGTCAAGCGGCTCGGCGCGGAACTCGGCCGGATCGGCGGGGAGGTCGTCGGCGGTCACACGTCCCACGACATCGCCGTCCTGCACGACTGGCACTCCTGGTGGGCCGGTGCCCACGAGGGGCGGCTCTCCAGCGAGGTCGACTACGCGCGGATCCTCACCGCCTGGCACCGGGCCCTGTGGGAGGCCCACCTCGCCACGGACTTCGCCCACCCCGAGCACGACCTGAGCGGGTACAAGCTCGTCGTCGTCCCGCAGCTGTACGCCCTCACCGACGCGGCGATCGACAACCTTCTCGGGTACGTCCGCCGCGGCGGCACCCTCGTCTCCGGCTTCCTCACCGGCGTCGCCGACCAGGACGACCGGATCAGGCCCGGCGGTATGGACGTACGCCTGCGGGAGCTGTTCGGCATCCGCACCCTGCACGAGTGGTGGCCGCTGGACGCGGGGGAGACCGTCGAGTGCGACGGATTCCGGGGCACCCTGTGGTCGGAGGAGATCGAGGCGGACGGCGAGGCGGTCGTGGCCGCCGCCTTCAAGGGCGGAGAGCTCGACGGGCTGCCCGCCGTGCTGCACAAGGGCCGGGCCCGCTATCTCGCGACCCTGCCCGACCCGGACCAACTGCGCGCCATGCTCGCCGGGTTCGCGGCCGGGGCGGGGGTGCGGCCGGTGCTGGAGGGGCTTCCGGCGGGCGTCGAGGCCGTACGGCGGGGTGAGCTGCTCTTCGTCCTCAACCATGTCCGCGAGTCGGTCACTGTTCGAGTTCCGGGAGCCTTCCGTGATCTGCTGACCGGCATGAACGTCACGGACGACCTGACTCTCGACCGCTACGGAGTGGCGGTGCTGAAGCCATGAGCCTTGTGCACGGCACCTGGGAACGCCGACCGGCCGTCCGCTGGGAGGACGGCTTCCTGAGCGGCAACGGCCATCACGGCACCCTTGTGTTCGGTGAGCCGAACGACGAGCGGGTCGTCGTGACCCATCACACCCTGGTCCGCCCCAACGGCTCCGAGCACGCCCGCCCGCCGGAGCTGGCCGCCGGCCTCCCCGACCTCCAGGACCGGCTGCTCGCCGGCGAGCTCGACGCCGCCGAGCGCTTCACGGACGGCCGGGACCTGCTGTGGGTGCAGCCCTTCCACCCGGCCTTCCAGATCCGGCTGCGCGGGACGACGGCGACCGGGGAAGCCCCCGGGTACCACCGGTCCGTCGACTTCGCGACCGGCGTCACCCGCACCCGGTACGAGGGCTGGGACAGCGAGGTCTTCGTCTCCCGCGCCGACGACGTCATCGTCCAGCGGGTCACCGCGACCGACCTCGACATCTCCCTGGACCACCGGCTGCCGGGCGCCCCCGACGGCCTCGGCGTCGGCCAGGGCGCCGTCCTCACCCCCGGGGGCGCCCTGCTCACCCTGCGCGGCCACTACCCCGGCAGCGACCGCGCCTACACCGGCGTCACCCTCGTCCAGGTCACCGGCGGCACCGCCACCCTCACACCGCCCGGGGTGCGGATCACCGGCGCGGAGTCGGTGCTGCTGCTGACCCGCGTGGTCCGGCACACCGGCGAGCTGGACGTCCTGGAGGAGGCCCGCGCCCTGCGTGATCTCCCCCTGGACCACGCCGCGCTCCTCGACCGGCACACCCCGCTCCACCGCACCGCCTACGAACGCGTCACCCTCGACCTGGACGCGGACCCCGCCGAACGCGCCCTCCCCGGCTCGGAGTTGCTCGAACACCCCGAGAGCCCCGCGCTCATGGAGCGCCTCTTCGCCGCCGGCCGCTACCACCTGCTCTCCGCGAGCGGCCTCTTCCCGCCCCGCCTCACCGGCCTGTGGACCGGCGACTGGGACACCGCCTGGTCGGGCGCGTTCACCAACGACGCCAACGTCAACCTCCAGACCGCGTCCGCCGCGTCCGCCGCCCTCCCCGAGGTCACCGAGCGCTCGCCTCCCTGATCCAGGGGCAGCTGGCCGACTGGCGGGACAACGCCCGCACGATCTTCGGCGCCCGCGGGATCGTCGCCCCGCCGCACAGCGACGGCGAGTCCGGGCTGACGTACCACTTCGAGCGCGAGTACCCGCTGCACCTGTGGACGGCGGGCGCCGACTGGCTGCTCAAGCCGCTCGTCGACCACGACGAGACCACCGGCACCCGCGACCCGCGCACCGCCGCCGCGCTCGCCGAAC
The DNA here is from genome assembly GCA_002027195.1 of Streptomyces sp. GKU 895. Lineage (GTDB taxonomy): Bacteria > Actinomycetota > Actinomycetes > Streptomycetales > Streptomycetaceae > Streptomyces. The sequence goes on from MWJO01000053.1 coordinate 15,847, forward strand.
TCGCCCTGTTCTACGAGGACTTCCTCACCCGCACGGACGCCGAGGGCCGTCTCGTCGTCGTCCCCTCCTACTCGCCCGAGAACCGCCCTGCCAACGCCAGTTGGGGCGCGATCAACGCGGCGATGGACCTCTCGGCCGCCCGGCACGCCCTGCACACGGCCGCCGACTACCACCCGGGGGACGCGGACCGCCTGCGCGCCCTCGCCGACCGCCTTCCGCCGCACCGGATCAACGACGACGGCGCCCTCGCCGAATGGGCCTGGCCGGGCCTGGAGGACACCTACGACCACCGCCACCTCAGCCACCTCTACGGCGTCTGGCCGCTCGACGAGATCAACCCGTACGACACCCCGGACCTCGCGGCCGCCGCGTACCGCGCCCTCGAACTCCGCGGTGCCGAGAACGACTCGGCGCACGGGCACCTCCACCACGCCCTGATCGCGGCCCGCCTGCGGGACGGCGAACGGGTCGCGCACGCCCTCGGCCAGGTCCTCAAGGGCGACTTCTTCCACGCCTCGCTGATGAGCGCCCACTACCCGAACCGCCGCACCTACAACGCCGACGCCGCCCACACCCTGCCCGCCGTGCTCATCGAGATGCTCGTGCAGTCGACCCCGGACCGGCTGGTCCTGCTGCCCGCGCTCCCCGACCGCTACCCCAGCGGCCAACTCCTCGGCGTCCGCACCCGGTTCGGCGCCGCACTCGACCTCATCTGGACCCCGCAGCAAGCGACCGCGGTACTGCGCCCCACCCGCAGCCACCGCGTCGAACTGAGGACTTCCTCCGGCACGGAGCCGCTCGACCTCGTCGCCGGGGAAGACCACGTCCTGCGTCTGGAGGCGTGGTAACCACCCCCGCATTTCCCCCCACCCATGGAAGGGACACCATGGCAAAGCGCAGACTCCGTAACGTCACCATGGCCCTACTGGCTCCGGCGATGGCCCTCGGCGCCACCGTCGGACTCGCCTCCGCGCCCGCCTCGGCGGCCGTGTGGAACTCCTGCGACCAGTGGGCCTCCACCAGTCTGAACGGCTACACGCTCTACAACAACATCTGGGGCTCCGGCCACGGCAGCCAGTGCATCTGGGCCAACTCCGGCACCCAGTGGGGCGTCTGGGCCGACCACCCCAACACCGGCGGCATCAAGTCCTACCCCAACTCCACGAAGTGGATCAACAAGAGGATCGACTCGCTCGGCTCCCTCAACAGCAACTACAACGTCAACGTCCCGTCCGCCGGCGCGTACAACACGTCGTACGACATCTGGGACACCGACCACCAGTACGAGATCATGCTGTGGGTCAACTACAACGGAGCCGTCGGCCCGATCGGCAGCTACCAGGCCAACGTCACCGTCGGCGGCCACAACTGGAACGTCTACAAGGGCACCAACGGATCGAATCAGGTGTTCTCGTTCCTGCGGACCTCCGACTCCAACTCCGGCACCGTGGACATCAAGCCGGTCCTGAACTGGCTCGCGTACACCAAGGGCTGGATGCCCAGCAACGAGACCATCGGGGACGTCCAGTTCGGCTACGAGATCACGTCCTCGTCCGGCGGCCTCAATTTCCAAACCAACAACCTGACCGTCAGCAGCAGTTGACCCAACGGGGTGGCATCGCCGGGTTATATGAACCCATGCGTATCACCACCCCCCTCATCACCACCTCTTTCGCCGCCGCCGCGCTGCTCGCCTCCCCGGGCGGCGCGCGGCGCTCCGGCGTCCCCGGGCCTGCTGCCCGTCGCCTCCCTCGCGGCCGACCGCCTCGCCACCGCCGACCTCGTGGCCGCCGCCAAATGGGGCACCGACAGCCCCATCGACGACCCCGCCCGCGAACAGCAGGTCCTCGACACCGTCGCCGCCCAGGCCCAGCAGATCGGCGCCGATCCGGACGAGATCCGGGCCGTCTTCCGCGACCAGATCGAGGCCAACAAGACCGTCCAGCGCGCCCTGTTCCGCCGCTGGACCGCCCACCCCGACGAGGCACCGACGACCAAGCCGGACCTGAGCGTCGTACGGCAGACCATCAACCGCATCAACACCGGCCTGGTCACCGCGCTGGCCGACACCACCCCGGAGCGGTCCTCGGCCGTCTGCCGCCCCGAACTCGCCCTCGCCGTGGTCGAGGTCCACCACGAGAAGCACCCGGACCTCCTGCACACGGGTGCGCTGGTCCGCTCCCTGATGACCGTCTGCCGCTGACACGCGCGTGCGGCCGGTCCCTCCCCTATCGGGACCGGCCGCACGCCTGTCCGCGGCTACTCCGCTACGGGAAGCCGCGCCCCGTCCCGCAGGAACAGCGGGATGCGGTCCAACGGGGCGTCGACCGTCACGGTCGCGCCGCCCTCGTACGACTCACCGGTCCACGCGTCCGTCCAGGTCGCGCCCGCCGGGAGATAGGCCGTGCGGGCCGTCGCGCCCGCCGTCAGCACCGGCGCCACCAGCAGGTCCGCGCCGAAGAGATAGGCGTCGTCCACCGACCAGGCCGCCGGGTCGTCCGGGAACTCCAGGAACAGCGGCCGCATGGGCGGCAGGCCCTCCTCGTGGGCCTCGCGCATGACGTCCAGGACATAGGGCTTCAGACGCTCGCGCAGCCGCAGGTACTTCTCCAGCACCGCCCCCGCCCGCTCGCCGTACGACCACACCTCGTTGGGGCCGCCGGTCATCTCCGGGCCCAGCGGCATGCCCGGGTCGCGGAAGCCGTGCAGCCGCATCAGCGGGGACAGCGCGCCGAACTGGAACCAGCGGACCATGACCTCCTGGTACGCCGGGTCGCTCGGGTCGCCGCCGTGGAAGCCGCCGATGTCGGTGTTCCACCAGGGGATGCCGGACAGCGCGGTGTTGAGGCCGGCCGCGATCTGGCGGCGCAGGGTCGGGAAGTCGGTGCCGATGTCACCGGACCACAGGGCGGCGCCGTAGCGCTGACTGCCCGCCCACGCCGAGCGGTTGAGCGTGATGACCTCCTCGCCCGCGGCGCTCAGCCCCTCGTGGAAGGTGCGGGCGTTGTCCGCCGGGTAGAGGTTGCCGACCTCCAGGCCCGGGCCCGCCCAGTAGCGCAGGTTCTCCGGGAAGCCGGGCTTCAGCTCGGGCTCGCAGGCGTCCAGCCAGAACGCCGTGATGCCGTACGGGTCGAGGTAGTTCTCCTTGATCTTCGACCAGAGGAACTCCCGGGCTTCCGGGTTGGTGGCGTCGTAGAAGGCCACCTGGACCGTCGACGCCACTCCCTTGTCCGGCCAGTCCGCGTGGGCCATCGGCCCGTACTGCGTGCCGATGAAGTAGCCGCGCTGTTCCATCACCGGGTGGTTCTCGCTGAGCGGCGACACCGACGGCCAGACGGAGACGACGAGTTTGATGCCCAGGTCGGTCAACTCCCGCACCATGGCAGCCGGGTCGGGCCACTCCGCCGGGTCGAACCTCCACTCGCCGAGGTGGGTCCAGTGGAAGAAGTCGCACACGATCGCCGAGATGGGCAGCCCGCGGCGCTTGTACTCCCCTGCCACCTCGAGGAGTTCGTCCTGGGTGCGGTAGCGCAGCTTGCACTGCCAGAAGCCCGCCGCCCACTCCGGCATCATCGGGGTGCGGCCGGTGACGGCGGAGTAGCGGCGCTGCCCGTCGGCCGGGGTGCCGGCCGTGATCCAGTAGTCGATCTGCCGGGCCGAGTCGGCCACCCAGCGGGTGCCGTTGTGGGCCAGCTCCACCCGGCCGATCGCCGGGTTGTTCCACAGCAGGGTGTAGCCCCGGCTGGACGTCAGCACCGGGATGCCGACCTCGGCGTTGCGCTGGACCAGGTCCAGGACCAGGCCCTTCTGGTCGAGGCGGCCGTGCTGGTGCTGGCCGAGGCCGTACAGCCGCTCGTCGTCGTAGGCGGCGAACCGCTGCTCCAGACGGTGGTGGCCGTTGCCGACGGCGGTGTAGAGGCGTGGGCCCGGCCACCAGAAGTGGGCCCGCTCCTCGGCGAGGAGTTCGCCGCCGTCGTCGGTGCGCAGAAAGCGGACCAGGCCCTCTCCGTTGACCACGGCGGTGAGAGTGCCGACGGTCAACTGCCCCTGGCCGTCCTCGATCTTGACCGTGTACGACGTGACCGGCGCCTCTTCGAGCAGCGCACCCGGCAGCCCGTCGAGGATCGGTCCGCCGAGCCGGGCCCGTACCCGGACGGCGTCCGGGCCCCAGGGCTCGATCCTGAGGGTTTCCTGACGGCCGCTCCACTCCAGACCACCGTCCCGCTCACGGAACGTGCCGACGGTCGGAGACGACTGCGCGAGGCTTACCCGGGTCTGGTTTTCGGCAGGCTGATTCACGTGTGTGCTCCTGGAGGAGTGCAGACATGGGGGTGCCCTGGAGAGGGCGGACGCGCCTGGTACGAGAGGCGGCCGGACTACTCCGGCACCGGGCCCGTGCTCGCCCGGACCGTCAACTCAGGGGTGATCAGGACGACTTCGTCGCTGCCGCGGCCGTCGAGCTTGGCCACCAGCCGCTCCACGGCGTTGCGGCCCATCTCCTGTGCGGGGATGGCGACCGAGGTCAGCCGCACCGAGGCCTGGGTGGCGACCTGGTCGGGGCAGATCGCGACGACCGACACGTCCTCGGGGACGGCGCGGCCCTGCTGGCGCAGCAGGGCGAGCAGCGGCTCGACGGCCGACTCGTTCTGCACGACGAACCCGGTGGTGCCGGGGCGCTCGTCGAGGATGCGGGCGAGCGTCACGGCCATCGCGTCGTACCCGCCCTCGCACGGCCGGTGCAGCAGTCGTACGCCCAGCTCCTGGGCCCGGGACCGCAGTCCGTCGAGGGTGCGCTCCGCGAAACCGGTGTGGCGTTCGTAGACCGCGGGGGCCTCGCCGATGACAGCGATGTCGCGGTGGCCGAGCATCGCGAGATGCTCGACGCAGAGCGCGCCGGTCGCCCGGAAGTCGAGGTCGACGCAGGTCAGCCCGGTGGTGTCGGCGGGCAGGCCGATGAGGACGGACGGCTGGTCCGTGCCGCGCAGCAGCGGCAGCCGCTCGTCGTCGAGTTCGACGTCCATCAGGATCATCGCGTCGGCGAGCCCGCTGCCGGTGACGCGGCGCACCGCGTCCGGGCCCTCCTCGCCGGTCAGCAGCAGCACGTCGTACCCGTGTGTCCGGGCGGTGGTGGCGACGGCGATGGCGATCTCCATCATCACCGGCACGTACATGTCCGTCCGCAGCGGCACCATCAGCGCGATGATGTTGGACCTGCTGCTGGCCAGGGCGCGGCGCCCGCGTTCGGGTGGTAGCCGAGCTCGCGGATGCTCTGCTCGACCCGCTGCCGGGTGGTCGTGGAGATGGACCGCTTGCCACTGAGGACATAGCTCACCGTGCTCGCCGACACTCCGGCGTGCTGGGCGACCTCGGCGAGGGTGACCATCCAGCTCTCCAAGCTTGTGAAGCGCTTCGACAGTGCGCGGTGTGAATATGGGCGGGTGGGGGTGGTTCGACAGTAGCCGCACCCGGGGTGGGTGTCCATAGGTTGTCGAAGCGCTTCGATACAGAGTGCGGGCCGACGCGCACCAAGGCTCTCACGTCTCCGGCGCGAACGCCTGCCACCGCGTCGGGCGCCTCGACACCGCGTCGTACTCCGTCAACATCGGCCGACGCCCCGAACGTCCGTTCACCCCGTGTCATCATGGCGTTCACTGACGCAGCACGGGGACACGAGGGGGGCTCGTGGGGACTCTGACGGCATTGCGAGGGGCGCAGAAATCGGCGAAGGGGGTGTCGCTCTACTCCCGGTACGTGAACCGGCCGGCCGGGCGCATCCTGGCGGCCGGTGCCCACCGGGCGGGGCTGACGCCCAATCAAGTCACGCTGATCAGTGCGGCGTTCACCTTCACCGGCATCGCCGCCGTGGCGCTCGTGCGGCCGTCCTGGCCCCTCGCGCTGGCGGTGTACGCGGCCCTGGTGGTCGGCTTCGCCTTCGACTCGGCGGACGGCCAGCTCGCCCGGCTCACCGGCAAGGGCGGGCCCGCGGGGGAGTGGCTGGACCATGTCGTGGACTGCGCGAAGATGGTCGCGCTGCACACCGCGGTACTGATCGCCTTCCACCGGTTCTTCGACCTTCCCGGTGACGGCTGGCTGCTGATCCCGCTCGGCTTCCAGTTCGCCGCCGTGGTCACCTTCTGCGGCGGCCTGCTGACCGAGCAGCTGAAGCGGGGCCGTCCCGCCGAAGGAGCCGGCGGCACCCCGGCGGCTCCGCCCTCCCGGCTGCGGGCCATCGCCCTGCTCCCGGTGGACTACGGGGTGTTCTGCCTGGTCTTCCTCACACTCGGCGCGCCCGAGGTGTTCCGGGCGGCCTACGCGGCCCTTGCCGTCGTGCACGCGCTGTTCCTCGTGGCGTTCCTCGGCAAATGGTTCAGGGAGCTGTCCGCGCTTCCCCGGACCCCGGCGTGACCAGGGCGTCCAGCGCCCTGCCCAGCAGGGTGCTGGAGGTGTGCACGGTGTACGGGAAGTACACGACCTCCACGCCCACGGTCGCGAAGTCCCGCTCCAGGCGCTCGCCCTTCTCGGTGCCCCGCCAGTCGTCACCCTTGAAGATCACGTCGAACCTGACCTGCTTCCAGGTCTCCAGCTTGTCCGGCACGGTCTCCACGAACGCGGCATCCACATGCCGCACGCTGCGCACGATCTCCAGCCGCTCCGGCAGCGGTATCACCGGTTTGCGGCCCTTGGCGAACTCGGCCATCTCGTCCGAGACGACCCCCGCGACCAGGTAGTCGCACTGGCTGCGGGCATGGCGAAGGATGTTCAAGTGGCCGATGTGGAACAGGTCGTAGACGCCAGGTGCGTATCCGACACGATGGACCATGCGTTCTCCCCCCACGGACGAACGTCAACCCCAGTCGGGGTCAATGGTCCAACGACCTTACTTTGAATGCTCCCCGCCAGGCAGGAAACGGGGATTTCTGGCTCAGGCTGCCTCCTGGAGCTGCGCTCCAGGAGGTCTCACGCCCTCGACGCCAGCCGGGTTCAAACCTGCCCGGACGAGCATCACGCGTGCGGAGTTCTTGTCTCTGGGGGAGACGAGCCCGCAGGCGCAGCAGGTGTAGGTGCGTTCTGACAATGGCAGCGCGTGCTTGGCTCTCGCTCCGCACCTGCCGCAGTCCATGGTGGTGTGCGCGGGATCGACGAGGCGTACGTCCCGCGCGTGCTTGCGGCCCATCTCCAGAAGGGCCCGCTTGGTGGCGGCGATCGCCGCGTCCGCCGCCTTCCTCGCCATATGTGTCTTGGCGAGGAACTTCGGCCTGAAGTCCTCCACTGCGATCACGTCGTGATCCCGCACGGCCTTCTTGGCCCACTTGCGTGCTGTGTCCTGCCGCTGCCGTGCCATCTTCTGGTACGTCTTCGCCCGCCACCGCTTAGCTTCCCGGTAGCCCTTCGAGGCGGCCTGGCCCTTCCCGGGTCTACGGCGGGCCATCATCCGGTCGTAGCGGCACAGCTTTTCCTCGGCCTTCTTGCCGTGTTGGGGATGCGGGAGGTCATGGGCGTCGGAGGTAGTGGTCGCGATCTCCTTCACCCCCCAGTCCACCCCCAGAACCCGCCCCGTAGCCGGCAGCGGCTTCGTCTGGGAGGAGACGACGAAGGAGGCGTACCAGTGGCCGACACTGTCCCGGTAGACGCGCACCGAGGACGGCTCGGCCGGCAACTGCCTTGACCACACTAGCGATACGACGATCCCGCCCGCCAGACGCAGGCGATCACCATCGAGCCGGAACCCGCGTTTCGTGTAGTTCAGTGTCGGTGAGGTCTCGCGCTTCTTCTTGGGTCTCGGCATCCCGGCCCGCTGTCGCTGCGGAAGGCCTTCCCGGATGTCCTTCTGTGCCTTCGCACGGGACTTGCCGAAGTCCCGGATGCTCTGTTGCTGTGGTACCGAGCTGCCTTCGCGCAGCCACGGGAGTTGCCCCCGGGCCGCCGTGAGCATCTTGTCCAGCTGGGCCGGGCCACAGCTCTGTTTCTCACCGGTGGTCTTGTTGTGCTGATAGGTGGCCTTGGACTTGGCGACGCACTCATTCCAGACCCACCGGCAGCGACCCCACTCGGCCAGCAACGCGGAGCGGGCGGTGGACGACGTGCGCAGCCGGTAGGTGCAGCGGGCAGGCCCGGCCTCCGCGCTCTGTGTTGCATGCGTCATCTGTTCCCCCGGTCGTGGCCCCAAGGTCGGGATGCCGATGTCAGCCCGATCCCGATGACAGGACCATATGTGCGAGCGCCGCACGCGTGTACCCAGATCACGCAGCCCTCGCTCAGGAGGATGACCCTCCGTACGTGCGTTCGCGACAACTCCACGAGAAACAGGTTGAAGCCCTCCTGGAGATCCGGTGAACAGTTAAGGTGGTCAAGGATCACTTCCGGGGGGAAGGGGACCGGCGTTGACCGGATCCGCATCGCATCTGCATCCACTCACCGGCCGCACTCTGCTGCTGGTCTCCACCAACTACGCGCCCGAGCACACCGGCATCGGCCCCTACGCCACCCAGCTCGCCGAGCACTGGGCCGCGCGCGGCGCCGACACGCACGTCCTCGCGGGCATGCCGCACTACCCGTCCTGGCGGCTCGACCCGGCCTACGTCGGGCGCTGGCGGGCGACGGAGTCCCGCGCGGGGGTCACCGTCCATCGGCGCAGGCACACCGTGCCCCCGCGCCAGACCGCTCTGCGCCGGGCCCTGTTCGAGGCCTCGCTGCTCGCCCATCAGCTGCTCGACCCGCCCCGGATGCCCCGCCCGCACGCGGTGGTCGCCCAGATGCCCAGCCTCGCCGGAGCGGTGGTCGCCGCGCGGATCGCCGCCCGGTACCGGGTGCCGTTCGTGCCGGTCGTGCAGGACCTGATGGGGGCGGCGGCCGCGCAGAGCGGGATCAGCGGCGGTGACCGGGCGGCGGCGGTGGCGGCGCGGGCCGAGCGGTACGCGTTGAGCCGGGCCGCGCTCGTCGGGGTCATCCACGACAGCTTCCGGCCCCGTGTCCAGGCCCTGGGCGTCGCCCCCGGCCGGATCCGCCTCGTCCCCAACTGGTCGCACGTGTCCCGTCCTTCGGTCTCGCGGACCGAGACCCGGGCCCGGCTCGGCTGGGCCCCCGACCGTCAAGTCGTCCTGCACTGCGGGAACATGGGGCTCAAGCAGGGCCTGGAGGTCCTCGTCGACGCGGCCCGGCTCGCCCCCGGGGTCGACTTCGTGCTCATGGGCGACGGCAACCAGCGCACCGCCCTCCAGGAGCGCGCCCGCTCCCTGCCCAACCTGCGCTTCCTGCCGCCCGCCGAGTCCGCCGACTTCCCGGACGTCCTGGCCGCCGCCGACGTCCTCGCGGTCACCCAGCGGGCGTCCGTGCTCGACATGAGCGTGCCGTCCAAGCTGACCTCCTACTTCGCCGCCGGACGGCCCGTCATCGCCTCCGTCGCCGCGGAGGGCGGCACCGCCGACGAGGTGCGCCGCTCCGGCGCCGGCGTCCTGGTGCCCCCGGAGGACCCGGCCGCGCTCCTCGCCGCGCTCAAGGAACTCGCCGCCGACCCCGCCGAAGCGGACCGGCTCGGGGCCCGCGGGCCCGCCTACGTGGACGAACACCTCAGCGCCGCGGCCGGGCTCGGCCGCCTGGACGACCTCCTCGCCGAGGCACTCGGCACGGACGGCAGCACCGCGCACGAAGGAGCGGTACGGGAATGAACGACGACATACGCGGGCAGCAGGACGAGCCCGAGCTCCTGCGCGACCAGGTCCAGCAGGTTCTGCGGCACCGTGTACTGGTCGCCGGGGGACTGCTGGCCGGGCTGCTCGCCGGGGGCTGGTTCGCCTACGGGTCGACGGCGACGTACGAGTCCTCCAGCGAGGTGCTCGTGCGGGCGGCGACCATCAACCCGTACGCCACCAACGGCGTCTCGGTCGACAAGCAGATCAACATCGGCAGCGAACGGCAGACCGCCGCGGGCAACGCGGTCGCCGAGCGCGCCGCCGACAAGCTCGGCCTGGACCCCGACGAGGCCGGGGATCTGCAGAAGCGGTTGCAGGTCACCAACCCGCCGGACACCCTGGTCCTGAAGTTCTCCTATGCCGGCGCCACGCCCGAGAAGGCCGCCGCGGGCGCCGCGGCCTTCGCGCAGGCCTACCTCGACTACCGCGAGACCCAGACCACCGGCACCGTCACCAACATGATCGCCGGATACAAGAAGCAGCTCGACCCGCTGGCCAAGCAGCGCGAGGACCTCCTCGACCAGATCGACCGGCTCCAGGGCGACACCGAGAAGAGCACCGCGCTGGCCGCACAGGCCAACCTGCTCAGCCAGATCACCGAACTCACCAACGACATATCCGAGTTGAAGGCCCTCGACACCACCCCGGGCTACATCACGGTCAAGGCCGAGGAGCCCACCGCCGCCGAGGGCCTCGGCACGCCCATGCTCATCGCCCTCGGCGGAGTCGTCGGCCTCGCGCTCGGACTGCTCGGCGCCTGGCTGCGGATGGTCTTCGACCCGGCGGCCCGCTCCGCCGACCAGGTCTCCCGCGCCCTGCGCGCCCCAGTCCTCGGCAGCCTGCCCAGGGTCCCGGAGGAGCCGCTCCTCGCCGCCGACGGGGCACTGGCCGAGCAGTACCGCTCGGTCGCCTTCCGGCTCGCCTACGACCGGCACTTCGCCGACCGCCGCCGCCTCCTGGTCGTCGAGCCGGGCGGCGAGGGCACCACCGCCTCCGTCGTCGCCGTCAACCTCACCGCCTGCTTCGCCGAGACCGGCATGTCCGCCCTGCTCGTCGAGGCCGACCTGCGCCACCCCGATCTCGCCCGCCGGCTGCCCGAGGTGCCCGGCGCCCGACCCGACTGGGCCGACCGCGAACCCCTCGACGGCACACCGTGGCCGGGCGGCCGCCACATCACCGTCGACGCGGGCGAGTCCGGCACCTTCGACCTCGTCCCCGGCGTCCGCGTCCCGCACGTGGCCCGCACCCTCACCTCCGCCGCCACGACCCGCCTCATCGACCAGGCCGACGCCCCAACACCACCGTCGTCGTCCTCGCCCCGCCCGTCCTCTCCTACGCCGACGCGCTCGCCCTCGTCGACCGGGTCGACGGCGTGGTAGTCGTCTGCGACCCGCGCACGGCGGCCCGTACGGCACTGGAGCGCATCCGCGAGCTCATCGACGGCGCCGGCGGCCAGGTACTCGGCGCGGTCCTGCACCAGGCGGGCCGCCGACGCCGGGTCCGCCGCCGGGACGCCCAGGACACCGCCGCCATCCGAACCCGAACCCGACCCCGAGCCCGGAGTCCGTCAGCCGGGACAGCCTCTCCTCGGGCACTCGGTGAGGCCCGCACGGCCCTCGTCAGCTCCGTCCTCGACCAGGCGGTGAGCGCGCTCACCAACATCGCCGTCCTGGTCCTGGTCGCCCGCCACAGCGAGGCCGACACCTTCGCCCTCTTCGCCACCGCCTACGTCGTCTTCAGCGTGTTCCTCGGCGGGTTCGGGGCGTACGTCGGCCAGGAACTGGTCCTCCACAAGGAGCAGCCGCCGTGCCGCGGCGCCGTCGCCTTCACCGCGTCCGCCTCGGCCGTGCTCGGCGCGCTGCTGGCGGGCGGCGCCTTCCTCACCACCGAGGACGCCGCCGTCTTCGCGGCCCTCGGCCTGGTCCTGCCGATCACCCTCACCCAGGACACCCTGCGCTACTGCTTCTCGGTCCTCCGCAAGCCCCAACTGGCGCTCGCGACCGACGTGTTGAGGCTTGCGGCGGTCCTCCCCGTCCTCCTCCTCCAGCCGGACAACACCTCGGCGGCCCGTACGACCCTGGTGTGGGGCCTGTCCGCACTCCCCGCCCTCCTGCTGGCCCTGCTCCTGCTCAGGACCCGCACGAAGGGTGAACGGACCGACCTCGGGCGCTATCTCGTACGAGGTCATCTCGGCCGGCGCTTCCTCGTCGAGTTCGGCGTCGGCAACGCCACCAGCCAGCTCGCCGTCCTCGCCCTGGGCCTCTTCGCGACCCCGCTCGCGGTCGGCGCCCTGCGCGGCGCGACCACCCTCTTCGGCCCCCTCAACGTGGCCTTCAACGCGGCCACCGGCTTCGGCCCACCGCTCCTCAACCGCCACCCCGCGCCGCGCAGGGCGGCCCTGCTGGCGGGCGGCGCCCTGGCCGCGGTGGCGGCGGCCTGGGGAGCCGTGCTGTACGCGCTGCCGAGCGGCTGGGGCCGCCAACTCCTCGGGGACACCTGGGAGTCGGCGGCGAAGGTCCTCCCGGCGACCGGCGCCCAGTACGCCGCGATGGCCTTCGGCGTCTGCGGCCTCCTGGCCCTCCGCGTGCTCTCCCCCCGCGCCACCATGCCCGTACAGCTGCTCTTCTCCCCGGTGTCGGCCGGCCTCCTGCTCGCCGGTTACGCATGGACGGGCGTCGAGGGCGCCGCCTGGGGCCTGTGCGTGGGCTCGGTGCTGAAGGGCGCGGCGGCCTGGATCCGAACCACCAGGACCGCGGCGCCGCAACAGACCGGCGCAACTGCCACCACCGCTCCGGACGCAGCGCACTGAACCCCCACGGGGCCTTGTCGGCGGCTCGAAGGCGGCCCGGCGGCACGCCTTCCGGCGTCGGTGGCCGCGTGGCGGGACCGTCAGCGCAACTGCCGCCAGCGCTCCGGGCGCAGTGTCGTGATCAGCGCCAGGCACATGATTCCGATCGCCACCCGGCCCGAGGCCTGCAGCAGCGGGCCCCGTAGCAGGATGAAGGAGTAGCCCGCGACCAGGGGCACGGCGAGGGTCAGGATGCTCGCCGGGCCGGGGTGGGCCACCACGCGGGCGTAGCGCCGGTCGACCCGGGCCGACGCCCAGCCGATCAGGCCGAACCCGGCGACCATCCCGAACGGGCCGAAGTCCAGCCACAGTTCGGCCCACAGAGGTGAGGAGCGGTTGGTGTTGGCGGCCGCCATCCACTCGCTCACCATCACCCCGGTGTCCTTGGGCTTGTCGGTCCACACCGAGCGGGGCACGAAGAACAGGGCGGAGCCGGCCAGCTGGCGGCCGTAGGTGTGGCCGTTGCCGGCGTCGGCGTACGTGATGGTGTTGGCGAACATCGCCATCTGGTCGTAGTCCTTGAGCACCAGCGGATCCAGCACCGAACTGGTCTCGGTGGCCCTCGTGTTGGCCTCGTCGTAGCGGAACCTGTCCGCGAACGGGAAGATCAGCACCGCCGCCGCGACACCGAGGGACAGGGCCGCCCGGTACATCGCCGGGCTCTGCGGGAACACCGTGAAGAGCAGGGCCAGCAGTACGGTCAGGAACCAGTAACGCGGGTTCGAGATCGGGTTGTTGACGATCCCGTTCAACCCGACGAGCGCCACCAGCGCGATCCACGGCAGCGGCCTGCCGCGGGCGCGCGGGGAGGTGATCAGCCAGCGGGTCACCACCATCAGCGCGAGCAGCGCCGGGACTGTCCCGAACCCGCGCAGGATCGCCGTACTGGCCTGGGAGCCGGGCGTGGACAGACCGCTCGTCGCGATCGACTCGTTGATCTCCATGCGGCTCGCGAAGAACACCGAGAGCCCGCCGAGCTTCATCACGAACAGCCCGCTCCCGGCGAACGCCACCGCGATGAGCAGCGCCAGGCGCCGCCGGGAGACCATCGCCGGCCGGAAGACGGTCCGTGCCGTCGACCGCGCCCCCGGCCGGACCAGCACCGCCCCCGCGTCGAAGGCCACGCACGCCACCAGGACGAGCGCGACCGCCTCCGCGAGGTCGGACCGCGAACCCGCGACCGGCACGGGCGTCTTGCCCACGACGTCCTGGGCGAGCGCGGCGATGCCCATCGCCATGTAGACGAACAGCCAGAAGGTGCCCTGGAGCAGCTTGCGGTGCCGGCCCAGGATCATCGCGGAGAGCCGGGCGCCCGCGTAGACGGTGAGCACCAGCTGGAGCCAGAACACCTGGTCGCGCAGACCGGTACCGGGCTGGAGCGCGACGAAGGCCGGCATGAGGACGGTGAGGCTGAGCACGAGGGGCAGTGCCAGGACACGGCGGAGTGCGCCGCGCGGTGAGCCGCCGGTGGCCTCGGCGGGCCGTCGCGCAGTCAGAGTTACCGCCGACATAAGCGCCCCTCTACGTTTAGTTCACAGAGTCTACGGATTTATGTGCGAGTGGCGGGCGGAATCCCTAGGGTGAGGGGACAGGGGGGGTACAGGGGGTATCGAGGGGGGTAACTCTTGCGCGATCTGCGGACGTTCACGCTGACCGGGTACGACAAGGGGCGCGGGATCGCCGTCCAGGCCCTGTGGTTCTGCGTGCTGAACACGCTGTTCATGGCCTGGTTCTGCCCGGCGCGAGTACGGGTCGCGCTGCTGCGGGCCTTCGGCGCCGAGATCGGCGACGGCGTGCTCATAAGACACCGCGTCCGGGTCTTGTGGCCCTGGAAGCTGACCGTCGGCGACCACACCTGGATCGGCGAGGGCGCCTGGCTGCTCAACCTCGAACCGGTGACCCTCGGCTCCCATGTCTGCGTCTCCCAGGAGGCGCTGCTGTGCACGGGCAGCCATGACCATCGCAGCACCGACTTCCGGTACCGCAACGCGCCCATCCGCGTCGAGGACGGCGCCTGGATCGCCACCCGCGCGACCGTGCTGGCCGGAGTCACCGTCGGACGGCATGCCGTGGTCGCCGCCGGGACCGTCCTGGCGCGCGACCTGCCGGAACTCACCCTGCACACGGCCGAGGGCCCCCGCGCCTTGAAGGAGCCCACCCCGCACCCGGCCGAGGGCCCCCGCGCCCTGAAGGAGCCCACCCCGTGAGAGCCCTGCACGCCGTCACCCTGCACACCCCCACGCAGGCCTTCGGCGGCCCGGTCCGCGTCGCCGTGAACCTCACCGGAGGCCTCGCCGCCCGCGGTGTCGACACCCGGATCGTCGCCCTCGCGGACGGCTTCGAAGGCCCGCTCCCCCACCGACGTCGACGGCCGCCCCGCCCGCCTCTACCCGGCCCGCCGGTGGTGCCCGGCGCCGGCTTCAGCGGCCTCACCTCGCCCGCCCTCCTCGCCGGCGCCCGCCGCCTGGTCAAGGCCGCCGACGTGGTCCATGTCCACCTCGCCCGCGACCTGGTCACCCTGCCGATCGCGCTGGCCGCCCTGAGCGCCCGCCGCCCGCTGGTGGTCCAGACGCACGGCATGGTCGACCCCAGCGACAAGGCACTGGCGAAGGTGCTCGACGCGGTGGCGGTCCGCCGGGTGCTGCGGCGCGCCGACGCGGTCCTGCACCTCACGTCGTACGAACGCAAGGGCCTGGACGCGGTGCTCGGCGGCCGGGACCCCGGCAACGGCATGCGGCTGGTCAACGGGGTGCCCGCGCAGGAGCGGCGGCCGCGCCCCGACGGGCCGCCCCGGGTGCTCTATCTGGCCCGGATGCAGGCCCGCAAACGCCCGTCGGACTTCGTCGCCGCCGCCCCCGAGGTGCTGCGGCGGCACCCGGACGCCCGCTTCGTGATGGCCGGCGCCGACGAGGGGGAGCTGGGGGCCGCCCTGAAGCTCGCCGACGCGCTCGGGGTGTCGGGTTCGGTCGACTATCTGGGCAGCCTCGCGCCCGGTGCCGTACTGGACGAGCTGCGCCGCACCCATGTGCATGTCCTGCCCTCCGTGGACGAGCCGTTCCCGATGTCCGTCCTGGAGGCCCTGTCGGTGGGCGTCCCGTCGGTGGTGACCCCCACCAACGGTCTCGCCGACGACCTGGCGCGCTCCGGCGCGGGACGCGTGGCGAGGACCCCGGAGGCGCTGGCCGCCGAGATCCTCGCCCTGCTGGAACCCGCCGCCGCGGACACCGCCTCCGCGGCGGCCTGGCAGCTGTCCCGTACGTCGTTCTCGCTGGAGGCGGTCACCGACCGCCTCCACTCCCTCTACGAGTCCTTCGCCCAGGCGTAACACCCGCCGGAGGTGAAGGATCTGGTCCCCTTCTTGATGGTGATCCGGTGCTTGCCGCCGGTCGCCGAGTCGAGGGACCAGGAGCAGTCCTTCGCCGTGGTCAGTGCCCGGTAGGTGCCCGGCGCCGGTCCTCGTGGGTGCCGTCGGCGTATCCGCCCTCGGCGTCCTCGATGAGCGGCTTCAGCTCGGGGCACAGGCCCTTCACCGCGCCCTCGGCGTCCTTGATGTCCCCGGCGATGATCGCCCCGAGCGTGGCGTCGCGGTCGATCTTCGCGGTGGCGGCGAGCCGGTCGCAGGTCTCCTGACCGGCCTGGAGGATCGCCGCGGGATCGGTCCCCTCGGGCACCCGCCCTGACAGGTACTTCTTCTCCTTCTTGGTGAACGACCCGGTGACCGGGGTGAGTTCGGCGTCGGGGACGGTGTTCTTCGGCCCCTGGGACGTCGCGGGCGCCTTGCCGGGAGCGGTACCGGACGGCGTACCGGCCGCGGGGGCGGGGGTGGACGGGGTCGCCGGGACGCCGGCCCCGTTTCCCGCCGCCTGCGTGGGCTGCTCACCGCTCCCGCCCCCGCCGCCGCACGCGGCGAGCAGGGGCAGGAGCAGCAGTGCCGCGAGGACGGGCCGCCTCATGGAGTCGTTCCGGTCGAGTAGTGCGAGGCCACCTGACTGGACGTCAGAACGCTTCCGTACACGGCGACTTCGTCGATCTGCCCGGTGAAGAACCGGCTCGACGGACGGTTCGGCCAGCTGTCCAGGTTGTCGCCGCCGACCCGCCAGAAGCCACTGCTCTGCTCGTTGCCGGTGACGAACGCGTTGGAGGCCCGCTGCGTGCCGTCGACGTACAGCCTCATGCCGTCGCCGCCCTGGGTGGCGACGACATGGTGCCAGTTGCCGTCGTTGAAGGACTGCAGCGTGGTGATGGTGCGGACCGAGCCCGTGTAGACACCGAAGACCAGCCGCCCGTTGTTGGTCATGTAGATGTGCTTGTCGTACGACGTGGACGTCAGCTGCACCTTGTTGGCGAAGCCGATGAGCTTGCCGCCGCTGGTCGTGGTCGTCTTGAACCACAGTTCCAGGGAATAGGCCGACGGCGCCGGGTGCCGCTTGTCGCTGTACGTCCACTCGCTCTGCGAGCCCGTGTAGCCCACCGAGGAGCTGGAACCGGCGGCCCCGTCCGGGACGGCCAGGGTCGGCGCGTTCCAGTGGACGCCGCTGTCGTCGCCGCTGGAGCTGTCGGCGGCGTAGGCGTTCGCGGTCTCGTTGAACCGCCAGTACAGGCCGGCCCCGTCACCCCGCACCTTGGCGGCGTACGCGTCGGCCGTGCCCGCCACCGTCACCGACTGGGCGGTGGTCCTGGAGGTGGTGTTCGTGCCGTCCGAGGCGCTGATCCGGTAGGAGTGCGTCTCGCCCGCCGCGACCGCCGTGTCGGTCCAGGTGAGCTGGGGGCGCGACCAGGGCAGCGAGTCGCCCTGGACCTCGTACACCGGGGTGCTCGAGCCGTCCTTGTAGACGCGGTACGTCAGCCGGCTGTCGTCGGTGTCGTAGCTGGAGCGCCAGTGCACGGCGACCTTGCCGGCCTCGATGCTCTCCACCCGCACCTGCGGAAGGGTCGGCGCGCCGGTGTCCGGGCCCGACGAGACCCGGGTCAGACCCTGCTGGGCCGTGCCGCCGACGGTGGTGAACTCGCCGCCGATCCACAGGTAGTCGGTGCCGTTCTTGGGCGCCAGGGCGAACACGCGCGGGCCGATGCCCTCGCCGATGCCGTCGTTGGTGTCCGGGGCCCAGCCGAGCTTCGCCGGGTCGGCCGTGGTCTGGCGAGCAGATGGCGGCGCTGCCCGTCCGGGTACTCGCCCATGGAGG
The DNA here is from genome assembly GCA_002027195.1 of Streptomyces sp. GKU 895. Taxonomy (GTDB): domain Bacteria; phylum Actinomycetota; class Actinomycetes; order Streptomycetales; family Streptomycetaceae; genus Streptomyces. Next base: position 33,567 of record MWJO01000053.1, read on the forward strand.
AGCAGTCGTGGGCGTGCGAGGCGCTGTAGATCACGCCCTGGTAGAGCTGGAGGGCCTGGGTGGCGCCCAGGCAGGTGTCGCGCCAGCGCTGGGCGAAGGTGTCCGGTTCGAAGGCGGTGCGGCCGTCGAAGACGCCGCCGCCGGTGCCTTCGTTGGCGGTGTAGACGCCGGAGGAGTCGGCGGTGATGTCCTTGACGACGGAGGTGTTGGGGAAGAACCCGCTGGGGTAGGCCCGCGTCACGGCTCCGGTGGTGGCGTCGGTGATGGCCAGGGCGTGCGAGTCGGTGCCGTTGACGGTGAAGAAGTCCCCGCCGACCGCGACGTGCTGGCCGTCCGCGGTGACCTCGACGGCCCGCCCCGGTTCGTCGGCGTTCACCGTCCAGGCGGTCAGCGCCCCGGAGGTGTCCACGGCGGCGAACCGTTCCCGGGTCGCACCGTTGACCGTGCCGAAGTCCCCTCCCAGGTAGACGGTCGAGTCGGTCACGTCCAGCGCCCGCACGGTCGCCGTGACCGCCGGATGGAAGTCGGGACTGGGGGTGCAGGTGTCGATGTCGATCGCGGCGAGGCTGTTCACGCCGACGCCGTTCACGGCACCGAAGTACCCGCCCGCGTACAGGGTCTGCCCGTCCGGGGACACGGCGAGCGCGCGGACGGTCGCGGTGCCCGAGCCGACCGTGAACGACAGGGTGCAGCCGGTCGGCGCACCGGTCGCGGCGTCGAACGCGGCGAAGTTGACCGCCGGCTGCTCGGCGGGGTCCCCGGCGGCCGCGCCGGCCGGGCGGATCGCCGAGAAGGTGCCGCCGGCGAACACCACCCCGTCGGCCTGGGCGAGGGCGTACACGATGCCGTTGGTCTGCCAGGTGTCCAGATCGTCGGCGGTCAGGGCCACCGGGCTGGTGAGCGCGGCGGCGGGGGTGGCGGTCAGGGGAACGGTGAGAAGGGGCGCGGTGAGGGCGAGTGCCAGCGCCGCGACGCCTCTTCGTGAAACGGGTCTTCCGGTTCTGCGACTCTGTGATCTGCCGAGCATGTCTTTCTCCTTGTGCTGCGAGCGGTGCTCCGTGCGATCGGATGCGGGGGGTGGTGGTGAAGGGAGGGCCGGCGGCCCGGGGAGGGATGACCGGGCCGCCCGGCTGTCTGAGAGGGGCTCAGGACGGACCGAAGGTGAGCACCAGCTCCGGCCGGTAGTCCGCGGTCCCGGCCTCGCTGGACCACAGCCACAGGGCATCGGTGCCGCCACCGGTCAGCGCCAGCGACGAAGTCGTCCCGAGCAGTCCCCTCAACCCGTCGGTGTTCAGGGCGACTTCGTAGTCCGTCGACACCGCACCGGGCGCGGCCAGCGTGCCCAGTACCGCCGCGGACAGCCCGGGGCGGTTCGCGTACGTCACCCCCGCCTCGGTCCAGTCCCCGGTCACCGGTACGACGGTGAAGGAGTCCGCCGACCCGGCCGTGCTCAGCGAGGTCGTTCGCAGCCGCAGCACCGCGCCCGTCAGCTCGGTGCCGCTGGGCGCGGCCGGAAGGGCGAAGCGCAGATAGCTCTCGTACGCCGCGCTGCCGCGCACCGCCAGCGAGGTGGACGTCCCGTAGTTCGTCGTGGTCGCCGACCCGTTGACGTACGCGTCCTCGGTCGCGGCCAGCGTGACCGTGGTCTCCTCGCCCCCGCCGCCGGAACCGGTGCCGATCGTGTGGTGCTCGGCGATCTGCCCGGCGCTCAGCGCGCTCGGGTACACGGCCGTCTCGTCCACCGTGCCCGCGAAGAACATGCTCGTCGGGTTGGACGGCCACCCGGTGAGCGTGTCCGCGCCCACCCGCCAGAAACCGGTGGTGTTCAGCGCGGTCGTCACCGTGTTGGAGCCGACGAGCGCCCCGTCCACGTACAGCGCCATCCCGCCCGGCCCCTGGGTGGCGGCCACATGGTGCCAGGCACCGTCGTTGTACGCGGCGCTCGACAGGATCGTCGCCCGGGTCGCGAACCTGCCCGTGCCGAAGCCGAGCTGTCCCGCGTCCGTCATGTAGACGAGCCGGTCGGAGTTCCGGCTGAAGTACCCGTCCCCGGAACCGAAGTTGTCCCCGAACCCGATGATCCGCCCGCCGCTGGTGGTGGTCGTCCGGATCCAGGTCTCCGCGGTGAAGGCACCCGGCCGCGCATGCCGCTTCTCGCTGTACACGTACTCCGACGTGCCGTTGAGCCCGAGCGCCGTGCCGGCCCCCGGCACCGCGGCCGGCGTCTGCCGGTACGACGGGCTGCTCACATACGCCCCGCCGTCATCCCCGCCACTGCTGTCGGCGGCGAAGGTCCCGCCGGGTTCGTCGTACCGCCAGTACAACGAGGCACCGTCCCTGCGCACGGCGGAGGCGTACGCGTCCGGCACCCGCGCCGCCGTGGCACTGCGGGCCGTCGACAGCGCGCTGGTGTTGGTGCCGTCGCTCGCCGTGATCCGGTACGAGTACGTCGTCCCGGCGGTCACCGAGGTGTCCGTCCACGACACCTGCGGCCGCTCCCACGGCAGCGAGTACACGGTCGTGGTGTGGACCGGCGTGGCCGAGCCGTTCCGGTAGACGTTGTACGTCAGGTCGCCGTCGTCGAGGTCCTGGCTCGCCTGCCAGCGGACGTTCACACTGCCCGGAGTGTCACTGGAGACCCACGCGGCCGGGGTGCTGGGCGCCCCCGTGTCGGGACCGGTGCCGAAACGGCTCAGGCTCTGCTGGGCCGCCCCGTTGACGGTGGTGAACTCCCCGGCCAGCCAAAGGAATTCGGACCCTCCACCGTTAGCGAGCGTCAGCGCCCGCGGGCCGAGCTGCTCGCCGGTGCCCTCGTTGGTGTCCGGCGCCCAGGCCAGCAGCGCCGGGTCGGTCACGCGCTGCGCCAGCAGATGCTTGCGCTCGACGTTGGGGTACTCGCCCATGGAGGAGCAGTCGTGGGCGTGCGAGCCGCTGTAGAGCACCCCCTGGTAGAGCTGGAGGGCCTGGGTGGCGCCCAGGCAGGTGTCGCGCCAGCGCTGGGCGAAGGTGTCCGGTTCGAAGGCGGTGCGGCCGTCGAAGACGCCGCCGCCGGTGCCTTCGTTGGCGGTGTAGACGCCGGAGGAGTCGGCGGTGATGTCCTTGACGACGGAGGTGTTGGGGAAGAACCCGCTGGGGTAGGCCCGCGTCACGGCTCCGGTGGTGGCGTCGGTGATGGCCAGGGCGTGCGAGTCGGTGCCGTTGACGGTGAAGAAGTCCCCGCCGACCGCGACGTGCTGCCCGTCCGCGGTGACCTCGACGGCCCGCCCGGACACATCTGCGTCCGCCCTCCACGGGGTCAGCGCCCCGGCCGGCGTCAGCGCGGCGAACCGGGCCCGCGCGATGCCCCGTACGGTCGTGAAGTCGCCGCCCGCGTAGACCGTCCCGTCGGGCGCCACGTCCAGGGCCCGAACGGTCGCGTTGAAGGCCGGGTTGAACGCGGCCCGCGCGGTGCAGCTGCCGATGTCGATCGCGGCGAGCCCGTTGACGGCGACACCACTCACCGCGGTGAAGTAACCACCCGCGTACAGCGTCTGCCCGTCCGGGGACACGGCGAGCGCCCGCACGGTCGCCGTACCACTGCTCCGCGTGAACGACAGCGAACAGCTGGTCGGCGCGCCCGTCGCCGCGTTGAACACGGCGAAGTTCACCGCCGACCGCGTCCCGGCACCCCCGGAGGGGACCCCGGGCGGCCGGATGGTGGAGAAGGTCCCGCCCGCGAACACCGTCCCGTTGCGCTCCGCGAGCGCCCACACGATCCCGTTGGTCTGCCAGGTGCTGAGACGGTCGGCGGTGAAGGCGACGGGGGCGGTGACGGCGGAGGCGGAGGGAGCGGCGGTGACGACCCCGCCCAACAGCCCGGCGACGAGGGCAAGCACGGATATGAGCGCCCGCCTGACCGGACCTCGCCTATTGACCGGCGGCTCAGTGACGCCCCTAAGGGGCGCGGGGAACTGCGCGACCAGCCACGAAGCAGCCGCACCCGCCCGACGGCATATCGCGGCACCCCCTATCGCGGCTCGTCCCACGGCATGCCGTCTCATCTGTCGACCCGAACTGCCGTACCCGCCAACTCCTGATCCAGCCGGGCCACATCCGCGTCCACCATGATCCGCGCCAGCTCCTGCACCTTCACAGAGGGCTTCCAGCCCAGCAGCTCCTCCGCCTTGGACGCGTCCCCGATGAGCGCGTCGACCTCGCTGGGCCGCTCGTACTTGGGGTCGTAGCGCACGAACTCCCCCCACTCCAGGCCCACATGGGAGAACGCGACCTCCAGGAACTGCCGCACACTCGCCGCCTCACCGGTGGCGACGACGTAGTCGTCCGGCACGTCCCGCTGCAGCATCCGCCACATCGCCTCGACGTACTCCGGTGCGTATCCCCAGTCCCGCACGGCGTCGAGGTTGCCCATGTACAGCCGGTCCTGCAGTCCGGCCTGGATCCGGGCGACGGCCCGGGTGATCTTCCGGGTCACGAAGGTCTCACCGCGGCGCGGGGACTCGTGGTTGAAGAGGATCCCGTTGACCGCGAACATGTCGTACGCCTCGCGGTAGTTGACGGTCGTCCAGTAGCCGAAGACCTTGGCGCACCCGTAGGGACTGCGCGGATGGAACGGCGTGTTCTCGTTCTGCGGCGGGGGAGTGGACCCGTACATCTCCGAGGACGAGGCCTGGTACAGCCGCGTCTCGATCCCGCTCGCCCGCACCGCCTCAAGGAGCCGGACAGCGCTCAGCCCGGTGACGTCACCCGTGTACAGCGGCGCGTCGAAGGAGACCCGGACATGGGACTGCGCGCCCAGGTTGTACACCTCGTCGGGCCTGAGATCCCGCAGCAGATTCACCAGCGCCACGCCGTCCGACAGATCGGCGTGATGGAGCACGAAGGACCGTTCCGGCCGGTCCGGACCCTGGTAGATGTGGTCGATCCGCTCGGTGTTGAAACTCGACGACCTGCGGATCAGGCCGTGCACGGTGTACCCCTTGCTCAGGAGCAGCTCCGCGAGATACGAGCCGTCCTGCCCGGTGACTCCCGTGATGAGTGCCGACTTGCCCATCAGTACCCCCCTCTGCACGGCCGAAATGACCGCGTTTTTTTGTTAATTGACCGGAATTAATGCGGAACGTCCCCCGAACGGGTCCGTCGCTGACACAATCCGCGCATGACAGCTGACGCTTCGCCCAAGCTCACGCCCGTGTCCGAGCCCGAGCGCACGCCGGGGCCCTCGCTGCTTCCCAGTCCGGCCCAAATCTTCGTCGCGGGCCACCGGGGCCTGGTCGGCTCCGCGGTGGCCCGGCGGCTCGAGGCCGACGGACACGAGGTGCTCACCCGCGGCAGGGACCAGCTCGATCTGCGCGACGCCGCGCGGACCGAGGCCTTCTTGCGCGACGTCCGCCCGGACGCCGTCGTGCTGGCCGCCGCCAAGGTGGGCGGGATCATGGCCAACAGCACCTATCCGGTGCAGTTCCTGGAGGACAACCTTCGTATACAGCTGAGCGTGGTGGCCGGCGCCCACTCCGCCGACGTCCCCCGCCTGCTCTTCCTCGGCTCGTCCTGCATCTACCCCAAGCTCGCCGACCAGCCGATCCGGGAGGACTCGCTGCTCACCGGCGCCCTCGAACCCACCAACGAGGCCTACGCCATCGCCAAGATCGCCGGCATCACCCAGGTCAACGCCTACCGCAGCCAGTACGGCCGCTCCTACATCAGCGCGATGCCGACCAACCTTTACGGGCCCGCGACAACTTCGACCTGGCCACCTCGCACGTCCTCCCGGCCCTGATCCGCCGCTTCCACGAGGCGAGAGAGTCCAACGCCCCCCAGGTCACCCTGTGGGGCACGGGAACCCCACGCCGCGAGTTCCTCCACGTCGACGACGTGGCGTCGGCGTGTGCCCTCCTGCTGAACCGCTACGACGAAGCGGGCCCGGTGAACATCGGCTGCGGCGAGGACCTGCCGATCAGCGAACTGGCGTCGTTGGTCCGCGAGGTGACGGACTATCAGGGCCAGATCACCTGGGACACGACGAAGCCGGACGGCACCCCGCGCAAGCTCCTGGACGTGACCCGCCTCACCGAACTGGGCTTCAAGCCGGCGGTCGAACTCAGGGACGGTATTGCGGCGACGTACGAGTGGTGGCTCAACCAGCACTGAACAAAGGCCGGTTCGACCGCGCCCCAAAGGGGCGCGGGGCCGTATTGAATCTGCGGCTACCGCCGCGTGGGCGCGACCAGCCCCCACCGGCCCGCAGCCGCCCGACGACCGGGCCCGGCACATCCCCCGGCGCACTCAGTACGCCCCGCGCCCGTCGACCACGGCCCGCAGCGTCCGAGTCATGATCTCCATGTCCGCGGACACCGACCAGTTGTCCACGTACCAGAGGTCCAGCGCCACCGTCTCGTCCCACGACAGATCCGACCGCCCGCTGACCTGCCACAACCCCGTCATCCCCGGCTTGACCGCGAGCCGCCGGTGCTCGACCTGGCTGTAGCGCGCCACCTCCTCGGGCAGCGGAGGCCGCGGCCCGATCAGGGACATGTCCCCACGAAGTACGTTGAACAGCTGGGGCAACTCGTCAAGGGACAGCCGGCGCATCACCGACCCCAGCCGCGTCACCCGCGGGTCGCGCCGCATCTTGAACATGTGCCCGTCGTTCTGGTTGCGCCCCGCCAGCGAGGCCCGCCGGGTCTCCGCGTCGACGACCATCGTCCGGAACTTCCACATGGTGAACGGCCGCCCACCGAGCCCGCAGCGCCTCTGCCGATAGAACACGGGGCCCGGCGAGGAGAACCGCACGGCCAGCGCGAGCGCCCCGAACACCGGCGCCAGCGCCACCACTCCGCACAGCGCGCCCGCCCGGTCCAGCAGCGACTTCAGCCAGGGCTGCCCGAACTCCTGCGCGGGCGGCGACACTTGAAGCACCGTCAGCCCCGCCGCCGACGTGGGCCGCACCCGAGCCTGCGCCACCTCCGCGAGGCCCGGCACCACCGCCAGCTGCAGCCCCGCCCCGTGCAGCGCCCAGGACACCTGCCGCAGCCGGTCCCCGGTCATCCGTAACCCCGGCACCACCAGGGCGACATCCGCCCCGGCCGCCTCCACGGCCCGCAACACGGCCGCGGCGTCCCGCTGATGGTCCGTGTCGAGCGACGCCAGCCGCTCCGACACCGGCATCCCGCACCCGAGCACCTGATGCCCGACGGGCACGACGCCCACCACGACGTACGCGTGATCCGTGCGTGAGGACAGCCGCTCGACGACCTGATCCACGGCGGCCGGCTCCCCGACCACGAGCGCCCTGCGCACCGCCCGCGCCTCACGCCGCTGACGATTGAGATGCAGCCGGGTGAGCGGAGTGACCGTGGCCGTCAACAGCAGCCCGGGCGTCAACGCGGCCAGCGCCAGGGTCGGTTCGGGCCCGTTCTCCACGTCCGACAGCACGAGCGCCAGCGCCAGGATGCCGGCCAGCAGCACCCAGTCCCGTACGGCGGCCAGGACGCCCCACGCCTCACCGAGCCGCTGGGCCGCGTACCGCTGCCGCAGCGCCCGGATCGTCGCCCACGTACCCGCGCCGACGAGTCCGCCGACGACCGGCAGGTCCTGCCCGTCAGCCGCCAGCACCGCGGCCAGGGGCACCCCGATCCCGAAGGTGTCGGTCAGCACCGCCAGTGGCCGGTACCACCGCGCCTTTCCGTCCCCTGCCCGCCCCTTCGGCCTGATGCGCTCCGGTCGGGGTTTCGCCGGGCCGTCCTCCGCGACGACCGCCCGGCCCCCCGGTTCCCCGGCCGATTCCGACACACCGACATCCCGCATGCGCTGCCCCCCAGCCATACGACGCCGTCAGCACGCCCGTTCGCGATGTCGAACTGTTCCCCACCGAACGGGTGTGCCCAAGTGATCGAAAAACGTAGGGCACGACCGTGACCGTTCGGCCGGAGTTTTCGTGGAATTCACACGAATCCGGTGAAGGTGACAGTGCGGGGCCTTCACGTAACCATCACGTGATGTGACGGAAAATACCGGGACAATCACGGATGGCTCACGGGTGAACGGCGCGCGAGGGGTGGTGGGGTCGTCCGGGATCGGGTACATACGATCGAGTAGCACCGGTCGGTAACGAAAACGGTCCAAGATCCCGATTCGCGGCGAGGTGAGCCTCTTGTCCGCCCCATCCACCAGCAAACCCTCCGTCTCCGAGCGCGAGGCCCGCGAGGTCGCCGAGGCGGCCCGGGAACAGGAGTGGCGCAAGCCCAGCTTCGCCAAAGAACTGTTCCTCGGCCGCTTCCGGCTCGACCTGGTCCACCCGCACCCCATGCCCTCCTCGGAGGCCGCCCAGCGCGGCGAGGAGTTCCTCGCCAAGCTCCGCGACTTCTGCGAGACGAAGGTCGACGGCGCCCTCATCGAGCGCGAGGCCCAGATCCCCGACGAGGTCATCAACGGCCTCAAGGAGCTCGGCGCCCTCGGTATGAAGATCGACACCAAGTACGGCGGCCTCGGCCTCACCCAGGTGTACTACAACAAGGCGCTCGCGCTGGCGGGCTCGGCGAGCCCGCGATCGGCGTGCTGCTCTCCGCCCATCAGTCGATCGGCGTACCGCAGCCGCTGAAGCTGTTCGGTACCGACGAGCAGAAGGAGACGTTCCTGCCCCGGTGCGCCCGCACCGACATCAGCGCCTTCCTCCTCACCGAGCCCGACGTCGGCTCCGACCCCGCCCGCCTCGCCACCACCGCGGTCCCCGACGGCGACGACTACGTCCTCGACGGGGTGAAGCTGTGGACCACCAACGGCGTGGTCGCCGACCTCCTCGTCGTCATGGCCCGGGTGCCGAAGTCCGAGGGCCACCGGGGCGGCATCACCGCGTTCGTCGTCGAGACCAACTCGCCCGGCATCACGGTCGAGAACCGCAACGCCTTCATGGGCCTGCGCGGCATCGAGAACGGCGTGACCCGCTTCCACCAGGTCAGGGTCCCGGCCGCGAACCGCATCGGCCCGGAAGGCGCGGGCCTGAAGATCGCGCTCACCACCCTCAACACCGGCCGGCTCTCCCTGCCGGCCTCCTGCGTCGCCGCCGGCAAGTGGTGCCTGAAGATCGCCCGCGAGTGGTCGGCGGCCCGCGAGCAGTGGGGCAAGCCCATCGCCCAGCACGAGGCGGTCGGCTCGAAGATCAGCTTCATCGCGGCCACCACCTTCGCGCTGGAGGCGGTCACGGACCTCGCGAGCCAGATGGCCGACGAGGACCGCAACGACATCCGCATCGAGGGCGCCCTGGCCAAGCTCTTCGCCTCCGAGCAGGCGTGGCTGATGGCCGACGAACTGGTCCAGATCCGCGGCGGCCGGGGCTTCGAGACGGCCGCGTCCCTGGCGGCCCGCGGCGAACGCGCGTCCCGGCGGAGCAAGTCCTCCGCGACCTCCGCATCAACCGCATCTTCGAGGGCTCGACCGAGATCATGCACCTGCTGATCGCCCGCGAGGCGGTCGACGCCCACCTCTCGGTCGCCGGCGACCTGATCGACCCGGACAAGTCCCTGACGGACAAGGCCAAGGCGGGCGCCAACGCGGGCGTGTTCTACGCCAAGTGGCTCCCGAAACTGGTCGCGGGCCAGGGTCAACTCCCGTACTCCTACAACGAGTTCAAACACGAGGTCGACCTCTCCGTCCACCTCCGCTACGTCGAGCGCACGGCCCGCAAACTCGCCCGCTCCACGTTCTACGCCATGTCCCGCTGGCAGGGCCGGATGGAGACCAAACAGGGCTTCCTCGGCCGGATCGTCGACATCGGCGCGGAACTCTTCGCCATGAGCGCGGCCTGCGTCCGCGCCGAACTCCTGCGCACCACCGAGGATCACGGCCGCGAGGCCTACCAACTCGCCGACGCCTTCTGCCGCCAGTCCCGCATCCGGATCGAGGAACTCTTCGGCCGCCTGTGGACCAACACCGACGACCTGGACCGCAAGGTCGTCAAGGGCGTCATGTCCGGCACCTACACATGGCTGGAGGACGGCATCGTCGACCCCTCGGGCGAGGGCCCGTGGATCGCCGACGCCTCTCCGGGGGCGAGCGAGAAGAACAACGTCCACCGCCCGATCCGCTGACCGGCTCATGTCACCGCGTCCCCCGCACGTCCACCGTGAGGGGGACGCGCTGTCCTCACACACCGTCCTTACGGCAACAATGGGGGGATGAGTGACAGTCCAGCTCCCCTCGCGGATCCCCACCTCGTCTACGACCCCGTGGCGGGCGACGGCCCCAAGGACGTGGTGATCCTCGGCTCCACCGGCTCGATCGGCACCCAGGCCATCGACCTCGTCCTGCGCAACCCGGACCGCTTCCGGGTCACCGCGCTGTCCGCCCACGGAGGCCGGGTCTCCCTGCTCGCCGAGCAGGCCCACCGGCTCGGGGTGCGGACCGTCGCGGTCGCCCGCGAGGACGTCGTACCGGCGCTGCGGGAGTCACTCCAGGCCCGGTACGGCACCGGCGAGCCGCTCCCGGAGATCCTGGCCGGTCCCGAGGCGGCCGGCCAGGTCGCCGCCTCCGACTGCCACACCGTCCTCAACGGCATCACCGGCTCGATCGGCCTCGCCCCGACCCTCGCCGCCCTGGAGGCGGGCCGCACCCTCGCGCTCGCCAACAAGGAGTCGCTCATCGTCGGCGGCCCGCTGGTCAAGGCCCTCGCCAAGCCGGGGCAGATCATCCCGGTCGACTCCGAGCACGCGGCCCTGTTCCAGGCCCTGGCCTCCGGGACCCGGGCCGACGTGCGCAAGCTGGTCGTCACCGCCTCCGGCGGCCCGTTCCGCGGCCGTACGAAGGACGAACTGGCGAACGTCAGCGTCGAGGACGCCCTCGCCCACCCCACCTGGGCCATGGGCCCGGTCATCACCATCAACTCCGCGACCCTCGTCAACAAGGGCCTGGAAGTCATCGAGGCACACCTCCTCTACGACATTCCCTTCGACCGCATTGAGGTCGTCGTGCATCCCCAGTCGTATGTCCACTCGATGGTTGAGTTCACGGACGGATCGACAATCGCCCAGGCGACGCCCCCCGACATGCGCGGGCCGATCGCCATCGGCCTCGGCTGGCCCGAGCGCGTCCCCGACGCGGCTCCCGCCTTCGACTGGAGCAAGGCGTCGACGTGGGAGTTCTTCCCGCTCGACAACGACGCGTTTCCTTCGGTCAACCTTGCGAGGCACGTGGGAGAGCTCGCGGGCACGGCCCCGGCGGTGTTCAATGCCGCCAACGAGGAGTGCGTGGAGGCGTTCCGGGTCGGCGCGCTGCCCTTCAACGGGATCATGGAGACCGTGACACGCGTCGTGGAGGAGCACGGCACGCCGGCCACGGGAACCTCGCTCACCGTGTCGGACGTCCTCGAAGCGGAGACCTGGGCCCGCACCCGGGCCCGGGAACTGGCGGCACAGACGGCGGAGGCCCGTGCATGACGACCCTGATGTTCATCCTCGGCATAGCGGTCTTCGCGTTCGGACTCCTGGTCTCGATCGCGTGGCACGAGCTCGGCCACCTCTCCACGGCCAAGCTCTTCGGCATCCGCGTGCCCCAGTACATGGTCGGCTTCGGCCCGACCATCTGGTCGAGGAAGAAGGGCGACACGGAGTACGGCGTCAAGGCCATCCCCTTCGGCGGCTACATCCGCATGATCGGCATGTTCCCGCCCGGCCCGGACGGCCGCCTGGAGGCCCGCTCCACCTCACCCTGGCGCGGCATGATCGAGGACGCCCGCTCGGCCGCCTTCGAGGAACTCCAGCCCGGTGACGAGTCCCGCCTCTTCTACACGCGCAAGCCGTGGAAGCGCGTGATCGTCATGTTCGCTGGCCCGTTCATGAACCTGATCCTGGCGATCGCCCTGTTCCTGACGGTCCTGATGGGCTTCGGCATCCAGCAGCAGACCACCGACGTCGCCTCGGTCTCCGCGTGCGTGATCTCCCAGAGCGAGAACCGCGACACCTGCAAGAAGACCGACAAGCCCTCCCCGGCCGCGGCGGCCGGCATGAAGAAGGGCGACAAGATCGTCTCCTTCGCCGGGGTGAAGACGGACGACTGGAACACCCTCTCCGACCTCATCCGCGACAGCGCCGGCAAGACGGTCCCGATCGTCGTCGAGCGCGACGGCAAGCAGGTCTCCCTCACTGCCAGGATCGCGACCAACCTCGTCGCGAAGAAGGACTCCAGCGGGGCCTACGTCCAGGGCGAGTACGTCAAGGCCGGCTTCCTCGGCTTCAGCGCCGCCACCGGCGTCGTCAAACAGGACTTCGGCGAGTCGGTGACCTGGATGACGGACCGCGTCGGCGACGCCGTCGACTCCCTCGCCGCCCTGCCCTCCAAGATCCCGGCCCTGTGGGACGCCGCCTTCGGCGACGGCCCCCGCGAACCGGACTCCCCGATGGGCGTGGTCGGCGCGGCCAGGGTCGGCGGCGAGATCGCCACCCTCGACATCCCCGCGTCCCAGCAACTGGCGATGTTCGTGATGCTCCTCGCGGGCTTCAACCTCTCCCTGTTCCTGTTCAACATGCTCCCGCTGCTGCCGCTCGACGGCGGCCACATCGCGGGCGCCCTGTGGGAGTCGCTGCGCCGCAACCTGGCCAAGCTCTTCCGCCGCCCCGACCCGGGCCCGTTCGACGTGGCGAAGCTGATGCCGGTGGCCTACGTCGTGGCGGGCATCTTCATCTGCTTCACGGTCCTGGTCCTCATCGCGGACGTCGTCAACCCGGTGAGAATCTCCTAGCCATACGGCGTTCACGACGACCCGGCACGCTTCGTGCCGGGTCGTCTTCGTTCGGGTGGCTCCGTGGGACGGATGTGCTCCGGCCCGCGCGCGTGCCGTAATCTCGAAGCCTGGAGCCCACTGTTCCGTTGGCGCCGGACCTTGATCCACGACTTGGGGTTGCACAGCAGATGACTGCGATTTCTCTCGGCATGCCGTCCGTTCCGACCAGGGTTGCCGAGCGCCGCAAGAGCCGGCAGATCCAGGTCGGCACCGTCGCCGTCGGTGGCGACGCCCCGGTCTCCGTCCAGTCGATGACCACGACCCGTACGTCCGACATCGGCGCGACCCTCCAGCAGATCGCCGAGCTGACCGCGTCCGGCTGCCAGATCGTGCGCGTCGCCTGCCCGACCCAGGACGACGCCGACGCCCTGTCCACGATCGCGAAGAAGTCGCAGATCCCGGTCATCGCGGACATCCACTTCCAGCCCAAGTACGTCTTCGCCGCCATCGAGGCCGGCTGCGCGGCGGTCCGCGTGAACCCCGGCAACATCAAGCAGTTCGACGACAAGGTCAAGGAGATCGCGCGGGCCGCCAAGGACCACGGCACCCCGATCCGCATCGGCGTCAACGCCGGCTCCCTCGACCGCCGCCTGCTCCAGAAGTACGGCAAGGCCACCCCCGAGGCCCTCGTCGAGTCCGCCCTCTGGGAGGCCTCGCTCTTCGAGGAGCACGACTTCCGGGACATCAAGATCTCGGTGAAGCACAACGACCCGGTCGTCATGATCGAGGCGTACAAGCAGCTCGCCGCCCAGTGCGACTACCCGCTCCACCTCGGCGTGACGGAGGCGGGCCCGGCGTTCCAGGGCACGATCAAGTCCGCGGTGGCCTTCGGCGCGCTGTTGAGCCAGGGCATCGGTGACACGATCCGCGTCTCCCTGTCCGCCCCTCCCGTCGAGGAGGTCAAGGTCGGCAACCAGATCCTGGAGTCCCTCAACCTCAAGCAGCGCGGCCTGGAGATCGTCTCCTGCCCGTCCTGCGGCCGCGCCCAGGTCGACGTCTACAAGCTGGCCGAGGAGGTCACGGCGGGCCTGACCGGCATGGAGGTCCCGCTCCGCGTCGCCGTCATGGGCTGCGTCGTCAACGGCCCCGGCGAGGCCCGCGAGGCCGACCTCGGCGTCGCCTCCGGCAACGGCAAGGGCCAGATCTTCGTCAAGGGCGAGGTCATCAAGACCGTCCCGGAGTCCAAGATCGTCGAAACCCTGATCGAGGAAGCCATGAAGCTGGCCGAACAGATGGAGGCGGACGGCGTGGCCTCCGGCGAGCCGTCGGTGGCGGTGGCGGGCTGAGGGACCTGGCTGCAACGCCTTAGGGGCGCGGGGAACTGCGCGACCGGCCACACACAACCCGCACCCGCGAACTGCACGCAACCCCCCGATCTATTGGGCGCCCGGCAACGCGAACCCCGGGCACCCGATAGCACCCGGCACCACCACAGGGCGACGCTGCTCAGCTTCCGCGGGTACAGTGCGGAGATCAGCGCAGTCCCCAGTGTGAGGCCCCGCCCGTGTTGACCCAGACGACCTCCCGGGTCCTCGAACCGAGCGACCTGGACGCCGCGCTCGCCGTCCTCGACCGCGAGCCGGTCGCGAACGCCTTCGTGACCTCCCGCGTACAGGTCGCCGGCCTCGACCCATGGCGGCTCGGCGGCGAGATGTGGGGCTGGTACGAGGACGGCCTGCTGACCTCCCTCTGCTACGCCGGCGCCAACCTGGTCCCCATCTGCGCCACCCCGCGAGCCGTCCGCGCCTTCGCCGACCGCGCCCGGCGCGCGGGCCGCCGCTGCTCCTCGATCGTCGGCCCCGCGGAACCCACCGCGGAGCTGTGGCGGCTGCTGGAACCCAGCTGGGGCCCGGCCCGTGACGTCCGCGCCCACCAGCCCCTGATGGTCACCGACCGGCCCTCCGCCGACATCGCCCCCGATCCGTACGTCCGCCGCATCCGCAAGGACGAGATGGAGACGATCATGCCGGCGTGCGTGGCGATGTTCACCGAGGAGGTCGGCGTCTCCCCGATGGCCGGTGACGGCGGACTCCTCTACCAGGCCCGGGTCGCCGAACTCGTGGGCTCCGGCCGCTCGTTCGCCCGCCTCGACGCCGACGGCAAGGTCGTCTTCAAGGCGGAGATCGGCGCCGCGACCGACCGCGCCTGCCAGATCCAGGGCGTGTGGGTGGCCCCCGAATACCGCGGCCAGGGCTACGCGGCCCCCGGCATGTCGGCGGTCCTGCGCTACGCCCTCGCGGACGTGGCCCCGGTGGTCAGCCTGTACGTGAACGACTTCAACACGGCGGCGCGACGGACGTACCGACGGGTGGGCTTCGAAGAGGTCGGCGCGTTCATGAGCGTCCTGTTCTGAACCCTCGAAGTGCCCGGCCTCTGAAACCCTCGAAGTCCCCGGCCTCGTCCGGCGAACCGCCCTGTACGCTCCCCACATGCGATTCCCCGGTCACGGACACCGCCGCCACCCCGACGACGACATCGTGATCGGCCCCTTGGACCTCTCCGCCCGCGTCGACGAGGCCCTCGCCGTCCAGGCCGTCGCCTTCGGACTCGGTGCCGACGAGGTCGCCGTACGACGTCAGATCGTCCTGCGCCACATGACGTACCCGGGCGCACGGGCCCTCGGTGCCACCGCGGCGGGCCGTCTCGTGGGTTTCGTCTACGGCATGCCCAACGACCGCGCCCACTGGTGGTCCACGGTCGTGGAGCCGTACCTCCGTGCCCAGGGCCACGAGACCTGGCTGGACGACTCCTTCGTGATCACGGAGCTGCACGTCCACCCGCACCACCAGAACCAGGGCATCGGCCGCTCCCTGATCACCACGATCACCGACGGCGCCACCGAACCCCGCTCGATCCTCTCCGCGATCGACACCGACAGCCCGGCCCGCGGCCTCTACCACTCGCTCGGCTACCAGGACCTGGCCCGCCAGGTCCTTTTCCCGAGCGCCCCGAAGCCGTACGCGGTGATGGGCGCACCCCTGCCGCTGCGCCGCCGATAACCGATTTCCACCACAACCGGCCCCCCGGCTAACCTCCTAGCCATCACCGTTTTCCCGGCAGGAGTACGAGAACCATGGCCAACGCACCGGTCCAGCGCATGTCCCAGTTGATGGCGAAGACGCTGCGCGACGACCCGGCGGACGCCGAGGTCCTCAGCCACAAGCTCCTCGTCCGCGCCGGCTACGTCCGCCGCACCGCCGCCGGCATCTGGAGCTGGCTGCCCCTCGGCATGCGGGTCCTGCGCAACGTGGAGCGGGTGGTCCGTGAGGAGATGGACGCCATCGGCGCCCAGGAGGTGCTGCTCCCCGCCGTCCTGCCGCGCGAGCCGTACGAGGCGACCGGCCGCTGGGAGGAGTACGGCCCCGAGCTGTTCCGCCTCCAGGACCGCAAGGGCGGCGACTACCTCCTCGGCCCGACCCACGAGGAGATCTTCACCCTGCTGGTGAAGGACCAGGCGTCCTCCTACAAGGACCTGCCGGTCATCCTCTACCAGATCCAGAACAAGTACCGCGACGAGGCCCGCCCGCGGGCCGGTGTCCTGCGCGGCCGTGAGTTCCTGATGAAGGACTCGTACTCCTTCGACACCGAGGACGAGGGCCTGGCCCGGTCCTACGCGCTGCACCGCCAGGCCTACCAGAAGATCTTCACGCGCCTCGGCCTCGACTACCGCATCTGCGCCGCCACCGCGGGCGCGATGGGCGGCTCGAAGTCGGAGGAGTTCCTGGCCCCGGCCGGCGCCGGCGAGGACACCTTCGCCGACTGTCCGAACTGCGACTTCGCGGCGAACACCGAGGCGATCTCCTACGAGCTCAAGCCGGTGGACGGATCCGCCGTACCCGCCGCCGAGGACATCCCGACCCCCGACACCCCCACCATCGAGACCCTCGCCGCCCAGCTCGGCGTCCCGGCCTCCGCGACCCTGAAGAACCTCCTCGTGAAGGTCGACGGCGAGATCGTGGCCGTCGGTGTCCCCGGCGACCGTGAGGTCGACATGGACAAGGTCGAGGCGCACTTCGCCCCGGCCGTCGTCGAGATGGTCACCGAGGCCGACTTCGCGGGCCGCCCGGACCTCGTCCGCGGCTACGTCGGACCGCAGGGCCTGGGGGAGAAGGTCACGTACATCGCCGACCCGCGCGTGGCCCCCGGCACCGCGTGGATCACCGGCGCCAACAAGGTGAACACCCACACCAAGAACGTCGTCGCGGGCCGGGACTTCGAGGTCGCCGAGTACGTCGACGTCGTGGTCGTGCAGGACGGCGACCCGTGCCCCAAGTGCGGCACCGGCCTCGTCCTGGACCGGGCGATCGAGATCGGCCACATCTTCCAGCTGGGCCGCAAGTACGCCGACGCCCTCAAGCTCGACGTCCTCGGCCAGCAGGGCAAGCCGGTCCGCGTGACCATGGGCTCCTACGGCATCGGCGTCACCCGCGCGGTCGCGGCCATCGCCGAGCAGACCGCCGACGAGCAGGGCCTGTGCTGGCCCGCGGAGGTCGCCCCGGCCGACGTCCACGTGGTGGCCGCGGGCAAGGCCCTCCAGACCGAGCTGGCCCTGGAGGTCTCCGAGAAGCTGCGCGCCGCGGGCCTGCGGGTCCTGGTCGACGACCGCCCGGGCGTCTCCCCGGGCGTGAAGTTCACGGACGCCGAGCTCATCGGCGTACCGAAGATCCTTGTCGCGGGCCGCCGTTCCGCCGAGGGCGTCCTGGAGCTGAAGGACCGCAAGACCGGTGAGCGCGAGGAGCTGACGGTCGACGAGGCGATCGCCCGGCTGTCCGCCTGACCCGCCTGCCGTCCGGCCCGTTCCCCGTCCGCGCACTCCGCAGGACCGGGGACGGGCCGACGCGTGCCCGGTCCGGGTCAGCCGGCTTCCGCTCCGTGGACGCAGGGGAACAGTTCCCGGGGAAGCTCCACACGCATCCCGCAGAAGCAGCGCAGCGGGCCGCCGCGGGAAGTGGGGGCGCCGAGATCGACGATGAGGATGTCCGCCACCTCCCGCAGCGCATCACCCGTGGAGGCACTTCGGGAGACTCGGATGCTGACCTCGTCCGAGTCCCAGACCGCGATGCTCGCCAGACCGTCGGCAACGGCAATGTGGACGCACACAACTGTCTCCCCAGGAAAGCGCTACGGCATGAGCGTTCCGCTCCGGGAGGCCAGCGGCTGACTGATGGTACCGACGGCGGCCGGATGCATGCACTGTTTCGGCATATTCACCCGTCGCATCCGGACCGTGCGTCACAACCGGCGGATGTCGGCGCGACCGGCCGGGCAGCCGGTCGCGCGGCGCTGGCCTCACACGATGCGACTGACCTGAAGCATCGCCTCGGCGTCCTTCAGTAGTGCGCGCTGACGTGCCTCCGGCAATTGCCGGTAGAGCTTCAGGAGCCGGGCCTCGCGCTCGTCCGCGCTGGGGCCCGGCACGGGGCGGCCGACCGCCTCGAAGAACTCCTTCGGCGTCGTGCGGACGCCCCAGCGCCGGAACACCTCGACCATGACACGGAGTTTCTCCGGGTCGATGCGCGAGGTGCCGCGGGTGCGGTTCATCCAGGCGTTGAGCGTCGGGTAGGCGATGCCGGTCTCCGCCGCCAGGTCCTTCTGGGTCCTGTCCGGCACCTGTGCCAGCAGACGTTCGAGCAGGGCCGCCAGATCCTCGTCACGGCGCGGCGGGTCCTGGCCGGTCTCGGGGGATGCTGGGCGGCTCGCCTCGTTCGTCACGCCTCCGAGGATCGGTCATCGTTATCTACAAGCGCAAGTAGATCGCAGATCGGGCCTGTGGGGGTCCCGTGTGCACGCCGTAACTCTCCTGTCACAGAAGCACCTTGACACGATCTACATCTACATGAAGACTGCGGAGCGCATCCGGAATCTACATCTACATGGATAACGAAGATACGGGGCTTGCCGCTCCGCACCTCTGCATCGATGCCGACGGGAGAGCGATCATGTCGTTACCGGCCCACCCCATCGTCCCGGCCACCCCGGAACCCGAACTGGTCACACGTGCTCGCGCCGGGGACCGTGAGCGTTCGCCGCGCTGTACCACCAGCACTACCGCGCCGTGTACGGCTTCCTCCTCGTCCGGACGCGCAACAGACATCTGGCGGAGGACCTGACCCAGGAGGCCTTCGTCCGCGCCCTGCGCCGGATCGACGGCTTCACCTGGCAGGGCGTCGCCTTCGCCGGCTGGCTCACCACCATCGCCAAGAACCTCTGGCTCGACGAACTCGGCCGTGGCCGGACCCGGTGGGAGACCCCGGTCGGGGAGTTCGACGACCCCCGCGGGGTGAGCACCGGCACGGGAGACCGGGTCCCGCGCGACCTGGAGGCTGTCGAGGCACGGGAAACCGTCCGCGCCGCCCTGAAAACCCTCAACGCCCGGCAGCGGCACTGTGTGGAGCTGCGTTACCTGGACGAACTCACCCCGCAGGAAACGGCGTTGGTGACGGGACAGACGGTCGGAGCCGTGCGCACGCTCACCTGCCGGGCCCTGCTGAAGCTGCGCTGGTCCATCGGGGCGGTGTCCGCGTGAACAGCAACCTCACCCATGCCGCCGGCGTGATCCGCGCCGTCCTGGGGTCCGTCCCGCCGGAACAGGCGGCGGCCGTCGCCCACGCGCTCGACTGCGCCCGGCTCCTCGTCGACCCCCGCCGCCCCCCGGGCACCCTCCTGTACCGCACACCCGGCGGAGGCTGGTCCCGCTTCCCGCGTCCGCTGACCGAGCTGGAGCGCAAGGCGCTGGACTGGGACGCCGCCTGTGCGCGGGCGCGGCAGGTCGCCCAGGTCATCGGCCGCCATCTCGCCGGCCATCTGAACCCCACCGACATCCGCGTCGACGGCGACCGGGTACGGGTCGTGCTCCGCGTCGACGGGCCCACGCAATGGACCCGCTGGCGCGCCTACTTCGGCATCACGATCGTCGGCGAGGGCACCCGCCCGCACACCGTGATCGGCGAGGATGCGGGACGGCGTGCGCATGACGGTGGTGGCTCACGGAGCCGCGGCGACACGCCCTCCGCCGCCCACCGCCCGACCCGCCCTTCCGCATGGTGACCGGGTCTACGACCTGGCGCTCGCTGCGCGACGCGCACGGGACGTCTGGTACTTCCAGGGGTGCAGGCGTCAGGACGGCATGCCGCTGATGTCCGTGGACGGCCGGCCCGAGCGCTGCTCCCTGGCCAACGTGGCGGCCCACCTGGGACCGCTGACACCGGTACGGGCCGTGTCCCCGGACGACGTGGACCCCGCGGCGTCGGCGCTCGCCCCGGTACCGGCGCCGCCCGCGTACGGACCGGCGGGACCGGTCCGATGAGCCTGCGCGCACCCACCGCGGAGACCTGGGCGGACGCGGGTTCGCGGGCCTGGGAGACGAGCGCGGCCTGCCGGGGGCAGGACGCCGACCTGTGGTTCACCCAGCGGTACACGTCCACGGCGCTGGCGATCTGCGCGGCCTGCCCGGTGCTCGACCCCTGCCGGACCGCGGTGCTGCACCGGGAGAGAAGCCTCCCGCGCTGCGACCGCCAGGGCATCATCGCCGGCCTGACGGGCGCCCAACGCCACGCCCTGGCCCAGACGGCGGACGGCCCGCCACGCCGGAACACCGAGCCGCCTCCCGCCCCCGCCGGACGACGACGTGCCACCGACCCCGACATCCGACCGCTCCACGGGCCCCTCCCGCCGACCGCCCACGGGGAGCCGACGTCCACAC
>MWJO01000054.1 GCA_002027195.1 Streptomyces sp. GKU 895
ACCCCGACAGCCCCGCACTCCCCCTCCGTCTCAGCCCAGCGGCTTGTCCAGGATTGCCTTGCGGTGGCTGAACGTCTCGATCGAGTAGCGGCCGTGGTAGTTGCCCATGCCGCTCTCGCCGACGCCGCCGAAGGGGAGGTCGGAGACGGTGAGGTGGGCGAGGGGGAGGCCGTAGCCGAGGCCGCCGGAGGAGGTTTCGGCGGCGATGCGGGCGCGGGTGTCCTCGGACTCGGCGAAGACGTACAGGGCGAGCGGTTTGTCGCGGTCGTTGATGAAGTCGATCGCGCCGTCGAGGTCCGGCACGGTGACGATCGGGAGGATCGGGCCGAAGATCTCCTCCCGCATGACGGGCGACGCGGGGTCGACGTCC
This sequence comes from Streptomyces sp. GKU 895, assembly GCA_002027195.1. Lineage (GTDB taxonomy): Bacteria > Actinomycetota > Actinomycetes > Streptomycetales > Streptomycetaceae > Streptomyces. The sequence goes on from MWJO01000054.1 coordinate 371, forward strand.
GCGAGGACGGTCGGGGCGATGTACTTCTGGGCGCGGTCGGTGTCGCCGCCCACGACCACGCGGCCCGAGTCGAGCAGCCCGGTGAGCCGGTCGAAGTGGCGTTCGTTGATGATCCGGCCGTACTCGCCGGAGGCGGACGCGTCGGTGCCGTACACCGCCTGGACCGCCTTCGTCAGCAGGGGCTCCAGGGCCGCCGCCGTCTCCGGGTCGGTCAGGACGTAGTCGGGGGCCACACAGGTCTGGCCCGCGTTGAGGAACTTGCCGCGGGCGAGGCGGTCGGCGACGACGGCGAGGTCCGCGTCGGGGTCGACGAACGCCGGGGACTTGCCGCCGAGTTCGAGGGTGACCGGGGTGAGGTGTTCGGCGGCGGCGCGCATGACGATGCGGCCGACGGTGCCGTTGCCCGTGTAGAAGATGTGGTCGAACCGCTCGGCGAGCAGGGCCGTCGTCTCCGGGACGCCACCCTCGACGACCGCGAAGGTCTCGGTGTCGAGGAACTCGCGCAGCAGCCGGGCGAGCGCGGCCGAGGTGGCGGGAGCCAGCTCGCTCGGCTTGACGACCACTGCGTTGCCCGCGGCCAGGGCGCCCACGACCGGCGCGAGCAGCAGCTGGGCCGGGTAGTTCCAGGGCGCGATGACGAGGACGACGCCGAGCGCGTCGTACTGCGTCCAGGCGGTCGCGTCGGCGCCGAGGTGCGCCGGAACCGGCGCGGACTCGGGGCGCAGCCACTCCTCCAGGTGGTCGAGGGTGTGGTCGATCTCGCGGATCGTGAAGTCGATCTCGGTGCGGTAGGCCTCGGTGGAGCTCTTGCCCAGGTCGGCGTGGAGGGCGGCGGCCAGTTCCGCGCCGCGTTCCGTGAGCAGCTCCCGCAGGCGGCGCAGCTGTGTGGTGCGCCAGGCGAGGGGCTTGGTGCGGCCGGTGCGGAAGGCCGCGCGCAGTCGGGCCACGACGTCGGCGGGCTGCTCGGGGGTCGGCTGCTGGTTCACGGTGCCTCACTGGTGCTGCGCGGGCCGCTGGGCACGACCTCGACGGTTAGATGCAAATGCCAACCTTTTTTACACCGGAATGCATTCCCGTACCACGTACATAACTTTGGGCTACGACCCGATCACACGCGGCTGGTCGCGTCGAGCGTCGCCGCCAGCCGCTCCAGCAGACCCCGCAACAGCTCCTCGTCCCCGTCGCTCAGCGCGGGCCAGTCGGCGCGGACCGCGCGGTCGACGCGCCGCCAGTACTCCTGGCCGCGCGGGGTGAGGTGGGCCAGGATGCGCCGCCGGTCCAACGGGTCCACCCGGCGGTGGACGACGTTCTGGTCGACGAGGTGGTCCACGAGCTTGGTCAGCGTCGGCGCCGGCAGGAAGGCGGCCTCGGCCAGCGCCGTCATGTGGTGCCCCTGCCCGTCGGAGAGCAGCCCGAGCACCCGCCAGGCGTCGAGCGAGCAACCCTCCTCGTCCAGCACCGCCTGGAGGCGTCGCGCCGCCAGCCGCTCGGCCCGGGTCAGAAGCTGCACCAGGTCTCGGGGCTGACGCGGTGATGAGGGGGGCATCGCGCTCCTAGGTCACGGGGTGCGTACATCGTATGAGACAGGCTGGAGTTCACCGGGCGGACCCGAAATCATGACGTCATGTTCCGGCCCCGTCCGCCCGCCCCCGACTGGTTCACCGCCGACGCCTCCGTGCTCGGCGTGGCCCTGGTCTTCCCGTTGCAGGGTCCGGCCGGGATCTTCGGGCCGACCTGCGAGTTGTGCGCGCAGCTGGCGGCCGAGGAGGTCAACCGGGCGGGCGGGGTCCTCGGGCGGGAGCTGAGGCTGCTGCCGGTCGACGGGGGTGCCTCGCCGCGGGAGATCGCCGACCATGTCGAGGCGCTGGTCGACCTAGGGGTGGTGCAGGGGGTCACGGGCTGGCACATCTCCTCGGTGCGGCAGGCGCTGGCGCCGAGGATCGCCCATCGGGTGCCGTACGTCTACACCGCCCTGTACGAGGGCGGCGAGCACACCGCCGGCGTGTTCCTGACGAGCGAGACACCGCGCGACCAACTGCGGCCCGCCATGGGCCTGTTGGCGCACGAGCGCGGGGTGCGCCGCTGGTTCGTCGTCGGCAACGACTATGTGTGGCCGCGGCGTACGGCACGGGCGGCGCACGGGTACGCCCGCGAGTCCGGCGGCGTGATCGGCGGCGAGGTCTATCTCCCGCTCGGCACCCATGACTTCGAACCTGTCCTGCGGCGCATCGAGCGCTCGGACGCGGACGGGGTGCTGATGCTGCTCGTCGGCAGTGACGCCGTGCGCTTCAACCGGGCGTTCGCCGCCTACGGGTTGCCCGCCCGCTGTCTGCGGCTGAGCACACTCATGGACGAGAACATGCTGATGGCGAGCGGCCCTTCGGCCACGGAGGACCTCTACAGCACCGCGGGCTTCTTCGCCTCGCTCGCCAATCAGGACACTCTCGACCTCCACGGCCAGTACGCCGACCGGTACGGGATCGAGGCGCCCGCGCTCGGCAGTCTCGGCGAATCCTGTTACGAGGGCGTGCTGTTGCTCGCCGCGCTGCTCAAGCGGGCCGGGACGCTCGACGTGACGGCGATCGGGGCGGCGGCCGGGACGGTGTCGTACGAAGGCCCGCGCGGCCTGATGCATCTGCGGGACCGGCATGTGCGGCAGCGGATCTATCTGGCGCGCGCGGACGGGCTGGACTTCGACGTCCTCACGGAGCTCGATCCGCACGGCACCCGCCCTTGACACGTACCCGGCGGCGCCAAGATACTTCCCACAGAAAGTAATTAGAATGCCTCGGGCGAATTGTGATTTCTGTTTCCGAATGCAGATCACACGCTGTCCGGGGCGTTTTTTGTTGCCTCCGGGAAAGTCGAGCGAAACACCCCGGAAACAGGGGGACTTGAGTCTGTGGACCGCACTTCAGCAGGCCGTTCACCCTAGGGGGTTGGTTTGTCCAGCGGTTCCGGCAGTTCCCGTGTTCCCCGCCGTGGCTTCCTCGCCGTCGGCGCGCCCTCACGGCGGTCGTGACGCTGTCCGCGTGCGGCGCCAAGACCGACGCGGCCGGCTCGTCGTCCGACAAGGCGGCGAAGATCGACGTCAGCGGAGACACCGTCAAGGTCGGTCTGCTCAACTCGCTGTCCGGCACGATGGCGATCAGCGAGGTGACCGTCCGCGACTCGCTGAAGCTCGCCATCGACGAGATCAACGCCTCCGGTGGCGTCCTCGGCAAGAAGATCAAGCCGATCAGCGAGGACGGCGCCTCCGACTGGCCGACGTTCGCCGAGAAGGCGCAGAAGCTCATCAAGGAGGACGGGGTCGCGGCCACCTTCGGCTGCTGGACCTCCGCCAGCCGCAAGGCCGTCAAGCCGGTCTTCGAGAAGAACAAGTCGCTGCTGTTCTACCCGGTGCAGTACGAGGGACTGGAGCAGTCGCCGTACATCTTCTACACCGGCGCCACCACCAACCAGCAGATCGTCCCGGCCCTCGACTACCTCAAGGGCAAGGGCCTGAAGAAGCTGTACCTGGTCGGCAGCGACTACGTCTTCCCGCGCACCGCCAACAAGGAGATCAAGGCGTACGCCAAGGCCAACGGCATGACGATCCTCGGTGAGGACTACGCGCCGCTGGGCTCCACGGAGTTCTCCACGATCGCCAACAAGGTGAAGGCGTCGAAGGCGGACGCCGTCTTCAACACCCTCAACGGCGACTCCAACGTGGCCTTCTTCAAGGAGTACAAGTCGGCCGGCCTGACCGCCAAGTCGATGCCGGTCGTCTCGGTGTCGATCGCCGAGGAGGAGGTCAAGTCGATCGGGACGCAGTACCTGGCGGGCCAGTTGACGGCATGGAACTACTACCAGACCACCGCGGGCGCCGCGAACACGAAGTTCGTGAAGGCGTACAAGGCCAAGTACGGCGACCCGGAGAAGGTGAAGGCCGCCTCCGACGGCATCACCTTCGACGCCCCCGAGGGCACGGTCACCGTGGACGGCGCCACGCAGCACGTCTACAAGACCGCCCGCATCGGCGAGATCGGCACCGACGGCCAGATCAAGGAGGTCTGGAACTCCGGCAAGCCGGTCAAGCCGGACCCGTTCCTCAAGGGCTACTCCTGGGCCTCCGGCCTGTCCTGACCGACCGTCATCCCCCGCGGGGTCCTCAGGGGCCCCGCGGCGGCCGTCCTCCGGAGCCGCCTCATGACCGTGATCCTCGGTCAGACCTTCACCGGCATCAGCATCGGTGCCGTCCTGCTGCTCATCGCGCTCGGTCTCTCGCTCACCTTCGGCCAGATGAACGTCATCAACATGGCCCACGGCGAGTTCATCATGGCGGGCGCCTACACGACGTACGTCCTGCAGAAGTCCATTTCGAGTGCGGGAATTTCGCTGCTGGTCGCGCTTCCCGTCGCATTTCTCGTCTCGGGCGCGCTCGGCGCGTTGCTGGAATGGCTGCTGATTCGCCGCCTGTATCTGCGGCCACTCGACACTCTTCTCGTCACCTGGGGTGTCTCGTTGATGCTCCAGCAACTCGCCCGGGACATTTTCGGCGCCCCGAATGTCCAGACCCGCGCGCCGGACTGGCTGACCGGCAACATCACCGTCATCGGCGGCGACGACCCGCTCACCTTCGCCAACAGCCGCCTGTTCATCCTGGGGTTGGCGGTCGCGGCGGTCGTCGCGCTGTCGCTGACGCTGCGCCTGATGCCGCTGGGGCGGCGCATCCGGGCCGTGGTGCAGAACCGGGACCTCGCCGAGGTGTCCGGCATCTCGACCTCGACCGTGGACCGTACGGCGTTCTTCCTCGGCTCCGGGCTCGCGGGCGTCGCCGGGGTCGCGCTGACGCTGGTCGGGCCGATCGGGCCGACGATGGGCACCAACGTCATCATCGACGCCTTCCTGGTGATCGTGGTCGGCGGCATCGGACAGCTCAAGGGCACGGTCATCGTGGCCTTCGTACTGGGTGTGCTCCAGTCGGTCCTGGAGTACTCCACGACCGTCAGCGTCGCCAAGGTGCTGGTGCTCGTCGCGATCGTCGCGTTCCTCCAGTGGCGGCCCCAGGGGCTGTACACGCTGCGCACGAGGAGTCTCGTATGAACGTCCTCAAAGGCCGCTCGGCACGGGCGTGGGCGGGGTTCGCCGGTGCCGCGGTCGTCCTCTTCGCGATCGCCCCGCTCGCGCTGTCGGACTTCCGGCTCGGGCTGCTCGCCAAGTACCTGTGCACGGCCATGGTCGCGGTCGGCATCTGTCTGGCCTGGGGCCGCGGCGGACTGCTGACGCTGGGGCAGGGCGTGTTCTTCGGGCTCGGCGGCTACGCCATGGCCATGCACCTGAAGATCGCCGACGCCGGGCCCGGCAACCTGCCCGACTTCATGCAGCTGTACGGCACGGCCACCGAACTCCCCTGGTGGTGGAAGCCGTTCGAGAACCCGCTGTTCGCGCTCGCCGCCACCGTGCTGCTGCCGATGGCCGTCGCCGCGCTGCTCGGCCTGTTCATCTTCCGGCGCCGGTCAAGGGCGCCTACTTCGCGATCCTCAGTCAGGCCCTCGCCGCCGCACTGGCCATCTGGCTGGTCGGCCAGCAGGCCACGACCGGCGGCACCAACGGACTCACCGACATCCAGGGCTTCTTCGGCTACTCCCTCGACGACCCCGTCAACCAGCGGCTCGTGTACTTCGTCATCGCCGCGGCCCTGCTGCTGCTCATGGCGATCGCCCGGCAGCTCATCAACAGCCGGTACGGCGAACTCCTGGTCGCCGTACGGGACTCGGAGGAGCGGGTGCGCTTCCTCGGCTACGACCCGGCGAACGTCAAGCTCGTCGCGTACGTGGTCGCCGCCGGCATGGCGGGGCTGGCGGGCGCGCTGTTCGTGCCGGCGGTCGGCATCATCTCGCCCGCGCTGATCGGCATCGTCCCGTCCATCGAGTTCGTCATCGGCGCGGCGGTGGGCGGCCGGGCCAGCCTGGTCGGCGCGGTGCTGGGCGCGATCGCGGTCGCCTGGGCCAAGACCGCGCTGTCGGAGGAGTTCCCGGCGGCCTGGACGTACTTCCAGGGGCTGCTGTTCATCGTGGCGCTGGCCTTCCTGCCGGGCGGGCTGGCCTCGCTCGCGGTGCTCGTACGGCGGCGCAAGGCATCCCCCGCGCAGAAGACGGCCCCCGTCCCGTTGGGAGAAGCGGCATGAGCGAGCTGGAGATACGCGGGCTGCGGGTCACCTTCGACGGGTTCACCGCCGTCGACGGGGTGGACCTCGACGTCGCCCCGGGCGACCTGCGGTTCCTGATCGGGCCGAACGGCGCGGGCAAGACGACCCTCGTCGACGCGGTCACGGGGCTGGTGAAGGCCGAAGGCTCGGCGAGGTTCGGCGGCGCGGAGCTGCTCGGTCGGCCGGTGCACCGGATCGCCCGGTCCGGCATCGGGCGGACCTTCCAGACCGCCACCGTCTTCGAGGAGTTGACGGTCCTTCAGAACCTGGACATCGCGGCGGGCGCGGGCCGGAGCATGTGGACCATGCTGCGGCGCCGCAGGGACGTCCCGGAAGCGGTCGCACAGGCCATGGAGACGGTCGGCCTCACCGACCTCGCCGACTCCCCCGCCGGCACCCTCGCCCACGGGCAGAAGCAGTGGCTGGAGATCGGCATGCTGCTGGTGCAGGACGTGAAGCTGCTGCTGCTCGACGAGCCGGTGGCCGGTATGAGCCACGACGAACGGCAGGCGACCGGCGAGCTGTTGCAGCGCATCAGCGAGGAGCGCACGGTCGTCGTCATCGAGCACGACATGGACTTCATGCGGTCCTTCGCGCGCAGTGTCAGCGTGCTGCACGCCGGCAAGGTGCTCAGTGAGGGGACGGTGGCGCAGGTGCAGGCGGACCCGAAGGTGCAGGAGGTGTACCTCGGGCACGTGGAGGACACCGCCGTGGTTCAGGAGGCGTGATGCTCGAGATCGACGACGTCCGGGTCGGCTACCACCGCAGCACGGTCCTGCACGGGGTGTCCGTGACCGTCCCGAAGGACGGCGTGGCGGCCGTGCTGGGCCACAACGGCGCGGGAAAGAGCACGCTGCTGCGTGCGGCCGTGGGCCTGCTCGCGCCGGTCAGCGGGACGATCCGGCTGGACGGGGAGGACATCACCCGCCGCAAGCCGCACGAGCGGGTCGCACGCGGGATGGCGTACGTCCCCCAGGGCCAGCAGTCGTTCCCGCATCTCACCACCGCCGAGAACCTCCAGCTCGTCGCCGACGGCCGTAAGCGCGGCAGGGCGGCGGTGGCGGAGGCGCTGGACCTCTTCCCCGCCCTCAGGGCGCTGTCGAACCGTCGCGCCGGGCTGCTCTCGGGCGGCCAGCGGCAGCAACTCGCCATCGCCCGCGCCCTGGTGACGGAACCTCGGATCCTCCTTCTCGACGAACCGACCGAGGGTATCCAGCCGTCGGTGGTCGCCGAGATCGAGGAGACGATCCTCGCCCTCGCGGCTCGGGGCGGGCTGTCGGTGCTGCTGGTCGAGCAGCACGTCGGCTTCGCGATGCGGGCCGCCGGGCGCTACTACGTGCTGGAGGCGGGCCGGGTGACCTCCTCCGGCGAGGGCGGCAAGGAATCGGAGGGCGCGGTGCGCGAGGCGCTCAGCGTGTGAAGCGTTCCAAGAAGGTGCGCTCAGCGTGGAAGCGCTCCACGTAGGCGCGGTCAGCGTGTGAAGCGTTCCAGGTAGGCGCGCTCGGCCGGACTGCGGCTCAGGGCGATGGCGGTCTCGTACTCCTGTCGGGCCTCCGCGTCCCGGCCCAGCCGGCGCAGCAGGTCGGCGCGGACCGCGTGCAGGACGTGGTAGCGGTCGAGGTCGAGGGTGAGGGCGTCGACGAGGTCGAGGGCCGGTTCCGGGCCCTCGACCTCGGCCACGGCGACCGCCCGGTTCAACGCCACGACCGGACCGGGGGCCAGCGCCGTCAACTGGTCGTACAGCTGGAGGATCTGCCCCCAGTCCGTGGGCGGTGCGTCGCTGTGGACGGCCTGGATGGCGGCCTGGATCTGGTACGGCCCCGGCTGGTTGCGGCGCAGACACCGCCGTACGAGAGCGTGCCCCTCGGTCACGAGGGCGCGGTCCCAGTGGTCGCGGTCCTGCTCGGGCAGGGGAACGAGGACCCCGTCGGCGTCCTCCCGGGCCGCCCTGCGGGACTCGACCAGCAGCATCAACGCGAGCAGGCCGGTGGCCTCGGGCTCGTCCGGCATCAGCTCGGTCAGCAGCCGGCCCAGGCGGATCGCCTCCGCGCACAGGTCGGGCGAGCCCTCGTTGAAGATCAGGTAGATGACGGCGAGAACCCCCTTGAGCCGGTCCGGGAGGTCGGCGTCCCGCGGCACCCGGTACGGGATGCGGGCGTCGCGGATCTTCGCCTTGGCGCGGACCAGGCGCTGGGCCATGGTCGGCTCGGGCACCAGGAAGGCGCGGGCGATCTGCGGGGTGGTGAGTCCACCGAGGAGGCGCAGGGTCAGGGCGACCTGGGCCTGCGGGGCGAGCGCGGGGTGGCAGCAGGTGAAGATCAGTCGGAGCCGGTCGTCGCGCACGGGGCCCTCCTCGGCCGGTGCGTCGGGGGTGTGCAGCAGGGCGGCCTCGGCGTGCCGGGCCTCGCGGGAGGACTCGCGGCGCAGCCGGTCGATCGCCCGGTTGCGGGCGGTGGTGATGATCCAGCCGGCCGGGCTCGGCGGTACGCCGCTCTCCGGCCAGCGCTGCACGGCCGTGGTGAAGGCGTCCTGGACCGCTTCCTCGGCGAGGTCGATGTCGCCGAGGAAGCGGACGAGGACGGCGACGGCGCGGCCGTACTCCGCGCGGAAGACGGCCTCGACGTCGACGGGCCGCGATGTCACTCCTCCGCCTGGTGCATGAACGGGCGCACCTCGACGGGCAGCGTGGTGGCCCAGGTCGCCTTCTTCCCCCACTCCAGGGCCGCGTCCAGGTCCGGGGCCTTGATCAGGCAGATGCCGCCGAGGTACTCCTTGCCCTCGGCGTACGGCCCGTCGGTGATCAGGACGTCGCCGTCGCTGGGGCGCAGCACGGTGGCCGTCTCGGGACCGTGCAGCCCGCCCGCGAAGACCCAGGCGTCCGCCGCGCGCAGCTCGTCGTGGAAGGTGTCGAGTTTGCGGACGATCTCCGCCATGGCCTCGGGTCCGGGCGGCGTCCCGTCGGTCGGGGTGATCACGCTGAGCAGGTAGTACTGCATGACGTCCTCCTTGGCGTCGTGTCGTTCTCTCACCTCCTACACGAACGGCGCACCCCCGGATCGACACCGCGCACGACGAGATCGGGAGAATCCTTCCCATGACCACCTCGCCGCTGATCGCCCGCGCCCGGAAACTCGCCGACACCCTCCTCGTCCCGAACGCGGAGCGGGTCGACCAGGCGGAGGTGCCCGCGAGTCATCTCGACGCGATCCGGCGCTCGGGCCTGCTCGGGGTGAGCGCGCCGGAGGCGTACGGCGGGGCGGACGCCCCCGACGCGGTGGCGCGGGAGGTCCAGGAGATCCTGGCCGGGGCCTGCTGCTCGACCTGGTTCGTCCAGACCCAGCACCACACGCCGGTGCGGATGCTGGCGAAGTCCGAACTCCCGGTGCGTGAAAGCCTGTTGCGGCCGCTCGCGACCGGCGAACTCCTCGCCGGGATCGCGTACGCGCATGTCCGCGCCTTCCCGCGTGTCGTCGTACGGGCCACGGCGGAGCGCGACGGCTGGCGGTTCGACGGGACCGTGCCCTGGTACACGGGGTGGGGGCTGAACGACGTGATGCTGCTCGCGGGGATCACCGACGCGGACGAGATCGTGTTCGCGTTCGCCGACGCCCGCGAGCAGCCGGGGCTGCGGCCCTCGGCCCCGATGCGGCTGGCCGCGCTGACGGCCGCCCGTACGGTGTCCCTGGAGCTGGACGGGCTGTGGCTGCCGGAGTCGTCCGTGCTGCTGCGCACCCCGCAGGAGAGGTTCGCCCTCCTCGACATCCCCCGCAGCACCAACGCCTCCCCGGCCGTCTTCGGTCTGGCGTACGCCGCGCTCCGGCTCGTGGCGGAGGGCGGCGAACCGGAGACGGCCGAGGCGCTGCGCGGCCGCGTCGACGAGGTCCGCCGCAAGGCGTACGCACTGGCCGACCACCCCGTCGCACACGAGCACATGGAGGAGCGGCTGGCCCTGCGGACACGGGCGTACGACCTGATGCGGGCCGCCACGACAGCGGCGGTCGTGGCCGGAGGCGGCCGCACCATGGACCTGCGCAGCCCCGCCCAACGGCTGGCCCGTGAGGGGATGTTCCTGCTGATCCAGGGCCAGACGTCGGTCGTGCGACGGGCTCAACTGGACGCGCTGAGCGGCTAGTTCAGGAAATCGAGCAGCGCGGCGGTCAACTGCGCCGGTGCGTCCTCCTGTACGAGGTGACCGGCGCCGGCGATGAGTTCGAGCCGTGCTCCGGGGATGCGGGCGGCGAGTTCGTGACCCTTGGCAACCGGGATCCAAGTGTCGTCCTCGCCCCAGCAGATCAGCGTCGGGATCGCGATCTCGCCGTACCGGTCCTCGATCTCGTCGGTGTACGCCTGGTCCGCCTGGGCGATCTGCCGGTAGAAGGCGGCCTGTCCCTCGTCGCCGAGCCAGGGCTGCACGAGCCGGTCGAGGACGGTGGGGTGCAGGCCGGGGCTGCTGGCCGAGGTGACGTACTCGCGGACCAGGGCTCGGTGCAGTGCGGGCGGGAGCTGCTCGAAGACGTCCGAGGACTTGCCGACGAGCCGGAAGAACGGCGAGCCCCAGGGGGCGAGGGCGACCGGGTCGACCAGGGCGAGCGCGTGATAGCGGGCGCCGTGCAGCAGATGGGCGCGCAGCGCCACCGCACCGCCGAAGTCGTGGGCCACCACCCGGGGTCGGTCCAGTCCCCAGTGCGCCAGGAGTTCGGTGAAGACCCTCCCCTGGGCCGCCAGGGACACGTCCTGGCCCTCTGCCATCTGCGAAGTCCCGTAGCCGGGCATGTCCCACACGAACACCTGGTGGCGGCGGGCGAGCGCGCGGGCCACGGCACGCCACACGTACGAGGAGAAGGGCGTGCCGTGGTTGAGGACGACCGGCGGGCCACCGGGGTCACCGAGGCTGTCCCAGCGGACCTCCCCGGACGTGCCGTGGTACGTCCTGGTCAGCTGCCACTCCGCCACCGACTCGCTCCTTCCGATGCCCGCCGGCTTCAGCTCGCGAACGGCACCTGTGCCGTGGCGGTGATCGCCTTCCCGGCAGGGTGCTGCCACAAACCCTGGGCGGCCAGCCGCGGGAGCACCCCCTCGCCGAACCAGTACGCCTCCTCCAGGTGCGGATAGCCGGAGAGGACGAACTCGTCGATGCCGAGGGCGTGGTACTCCTTGATCCGCTCGGCGACCTCGTCGTGGCTGCCGACCAGGGCGGTGCCCGCGCCGCCGCGCACCAGGCCGATGCCGGCCCAGAGGTTGGGGTGGATCTCCAGGCCGTCCCGGTTGCCGCCGCCGTGCAGGGCGAGCATGCGCCGCTGCCCCTCGGACTCGCTGAGGGCGAGCCCGGCCTGGACGGACTTGACGGTCTCCGGGTCGAAGCCGTCGAGGAGCCGGTTCGCCTCGGCCCACGCCTGTTCCGAGGTGTCGCGGGTGATGACGTGCAGCCGGATGCCGAAGCGCAGGGTCCGGCCCTGCTTCGCCGCGAGTCCGCGCACCCACGCGATCTTCTCCGCGACCTGGGCGGGCGGCTCGCCCCAGGTGAGGTACACGTCCACGTGCTTCGCCGCGACCTCGCCGGCGATGGGCGAGGAGCCGCCGAAGTACACCTCGGGGACCGGGTCGGGCAACCGGGCGAGCCTCGCGTCCTCGACCCGGAGGTGCTCGCCCTTCAGGTCGACCGTCTTGCCGTCCCACAACCCCCGTACGACTTCGAGGAATTCGTCGGTACGGCGGTAGCGGTCGTCCTTGTCGAGGAAGTCGCCGTAGGCGCGCTGCTCGTGGCTCTCGCCGCCGGTGACCACGTTGAGCAGGAGCCGTCCGCCGGACTGCCGCTGGAAGGTGGACGCCATCTGCGCGGCCAGCGTGGGCGAGACGAAGCCCGGGCGGAAGGCGACGAGGAACTTCAGGCGCTCGGTGTTCTGGCTGACCATCGCGGTCGTCAGCCACGCGTCCTCGCACCAGGCGCCGGTCGGCGTGAGCGCGCCGACGAAGCCGAGGTCCTCGGCGGCCCGGGCGATCTGGCTCAGGTAGGCCACCGTCGGCGGCCGGTCCCGTCCGGAGACGGTGGCCGGGGTGCCGTGGCCGCCGCCGACGACGTGCCGGCTGTCGCCGTTGGTGGGCAGGAACCAGTGGAAGGTGAGGGACACGTGGGGGTCTCCGTTCGGGGGCTAGAGCAGTCCGTGCCGGGGTGGCCGGGTGCCGTTGAGCACGTATCGGCCGATGTGCTGGATCTTCCAGCGGGTCGGGTCGTGCAGGGTGTGGGTGCGGGCGTCGCGCCAGTGCCGGTGGAGGTTGAGGGAGTTGAGGGCGGCGCGGGTGCCGGCCACCTCGAACAGGGCGCTCCCCACCTCCACGGCGGCCTGCGCGGCCTGCACCTTGGCGGCGGCCACGGCGATGGACGCCTCCGCCGCCGAGTCGTCGGTGAGGTCGGCCTGCGCCGCCTGCACGACGCGCCCGGCCTCCCGCAACAGCGCTTCCGCCGACCGGACCTGGAGGGCGAGTTCGCCGAACCGCTGGATCAGCAGCGGGTCCTCGGCGGCCGTCTCGACGCCGCTCTCGAACCACGGCCTGCTCTTCGTGCGCACGAACTCCGCCGCCTCCGCCAGCGCTCCCCCGGCGATCCCGGCGTCGATGGCCGCGTGCAGCAACTGCGCGACGGCGCCGTGGAGTTGCGGGCCCTCGAAGGTGAGGTGGTGTGGCAGGATCCGGTCGGCCGGGACCGGCACGCCCGCCAGGCGGACGGTGCCGCTGGCGGTCGTACGCTGGCCGAGGCCGTCCCAGTCGTCGATCACCGTGACGCCCGGCGCGTCGGCGGGCACGTACGCCACATGGAGCTTGTCCTCCTCGGCGCGGGCCAGCACCGGGATCCAGTCGGCGAACAGGGCGCCGGTGGAGTAGTGCTTGAGGCCGTCGAGGACGTAGGAGCCGTCCGGCTGCGGTGTCAGTCGGGTGCGGATGTCCTGCACGTGCCTGGTGCCCGCCTCCGACTGCGCGTTGCCGAAGCGGCGGCCGGCGAGGAGCTCGGCGAAGAAGAACTTCCGCTGTTCCTCGGTGCCCTGACGGCGGATCACGTTGACGTAGGCGAAGTGGCTCTGCGGGATCTGCGCGAGGCTTCCGTCGGCGGTGGCGAGCAGCCGGAAGATCTCGGCGAGGGTGGGGCGCGCCGACGTCCGCGGCCTCCGTGGTCGGCGGGGACGGTGGACGGCGAGCAGGCCGGACGCGGAGAGCCGGTCCAGCTCCGCGCGGGGCAGCCTGCGTTCGGCGTCCCGCGCGAGGCTCCGGCACGGAACTCGTCGGCCAGGGCCGCCGCGACGGCGAGGGCCTCCGCGTCGTCGGCGATCACATGGGCGGTCATCGTCGGCTCAGCTCGCCGCGGCCAGGACCGGGGTGCGGCCGAGGGCGGCCGAGAACTGGTCGACGATCTGGTCGAGGGCGTCGCGGGTGGTGGGGGCGACGGAGAGGGTCCCGTCCTCGTGCGGCGTGATGTCCTTGTCGAGGGTGAACCAGCCCTGCACGATGTGCGCGGCGCCCATCGAGTTCAGAACCGGGCGCAGGGCGTAGTCGATGGCCAGGACGTGGGCGGTGGAGCCGCCGGTGGCGAGCGGCAGCACCGTCTTGCCGGTGAGCGCGTACTGCGGCAACAGGTCGAGCAGCGCCTTCAGGACTCCGGAGTACGACGCCTTGTAGACCGGGGTGCCGACGACGACGCCGTCGGCGCGGGCGAACAACTCGGTGGCCTCGACGATGGCCGGGTGCTGGAAGTCGGCGCCGAGGAGGGCCTCGGCGGGGATCGTGCGCACGTCGAGCGGGACGACCGTGTGGCCCTGGGCGACCAGGCGCTGGTCGAGGTGGCGCAGCAGGCGGTTGGTGCGGGAGGAGGCGGACGGGCTGCCGGAGACGGACAGGACGGTGGCCATGGGTCCTCTTTCGGGGAGGCGGGCGCCCCGGCGCGCGAGCCGGGGGCGGCCCCGTGGGGAAGCGGTCAGGAGTACCAGGTGGGTTCGGGCAGTTCGCCCTCGAGGACCCAGCGGCCGACCTCGCGCCGCTTGTAGGCGACGGGGTCGTGGAGGGTGTGGGTGCGGATGTTGCGCCAGAACCGGTCGAGGCCCTCGGCGGTGGTCGTGGACCGGGCGCCGGTCACCTCGAAGACGCGGTTCGCGATCTCCAGGGCGACATCGGTGGCGCGGGCCTTCACGGCCGCCACCCGTACCTCGAAGTCGCCGCGCGCCTTCTCGGTGACCGCGTCCGGGTCGTCGTGCAGCTTCTGTCCCTCGACGGCGACCGCGTCGGCGAGCGCCTCGACGGCCCACAGCTTGGCGGTGAGGTCGCCGTAGATGTCGATGACGTACGGCTCGTCGACCGCCCGTTCGTGTCCGCCGTGCAGCCAGGAGCGGGACTTGGTGCGGGTGTACGTGGCGGCCGTCTCCAGGGCGCCGCCCGCGATCCCGAGGTAGAAGTTGACGAAGACCAGCTGGATGGTGGGGACGTTGAGGGTGTTGTAGGTGCGCGGCTGGAACTGCTTGTCGACGTAGCCGGCCGCCGACGACCACGGCGTACGGACCCCGTCGAGGGTGACGCCGCCGCTCTCGGTGAGGCGCTGGCCGATGTTGTCCCAGTCGTCGTGGAAGGTCAGGCCCTCGCTGTCGGAGGGGACGATCGCGAAGACGTGCTGGTCGGTGCCTTCGAGGACGCCTTCCAGGACGGTGACGTCGGAGACCTTGCTGCCGGTGGAGAAGGACTTGCGGCCGGTGAAGACGAGGTCGTCGCCGTCCTCGGTGACGACCACGTCCTTGTCGCGGGGGTTGACGGCCCCGCCGAAGAACCAGCGGTTGCGCGCGCCCTCGGCCTCGACGTGCTCCCACTGCTCACGGGTGCCGACCAACCGGGCGGCCCAGTTCCACAGGTAGTGGTAGCCGAGGAGCTGGCCGATGGAGCCGTCGGCCTTGGCGACCTCGCGGACGACCCGGTACGCGGTCGTCCAGTCCTGGCCCGCGCCGCCGTGCTCCGTGGGGCCGAGCAGGGTGACGAGGCCGGCGTCCTTCAGGAGCTGGACCTCGGCGTACGGGGTGACGCCGGCCCGGTCGCGGGCGGCTGCGTCGGTGGCGAGGACGGCGGCGACCTCGGCGGCGCGGGCGATCCAGTCCTGGGCGGTCTCGGGCGCGGGACGGTGCTGCCAGTCGGTGTGGGTGACGGTGCTCATGTCGGTGCCTCCTCAGACCTGGGCGGGGACGGACTCGGGGAGCTGGGCCTCCAGTTCGCGCACGAGCGGCAGGACGCGCTCGCCGAAGTACTGGACCTCCTCGTGGTAGTGGAGGAAGCCGAGGAGGAAGAGGTCGACGCCGAGCTTCTTGTAGGCGACGATCCGCTCGGCGATCTGCTCCGGGGTCCCGATGAGCCCGGTGCGGAAGCCGTCGTTGTACTGGACGAGGTCCTCGAAGGAGGAGTCCTGCCACATGCCCTTCTTGTCGCCGGTGGACTGGCCCGCCTGCTTCACGGCCGCGCCGAAGCCCTCGACGGCCTCGGTGTCGGCCTTGGCGACGATCTCGCGCAGGGTGTCGCGGGCCTCGGCCTCGGTGTCACGGGCGATGAGGAAGCCGTTGAGGCCGAACTTCGGTGCCGTACGCCCCACTTCGGCGGCGGCCTTGCGGACGTCGGTGATCTGCTCGACGACCCCGTCGAAGTCCTTGCCGTTGGAGAAGTACCAGTCGGAGACCCGCCCCGCCATCTGGCGTGCGGCGGTGGAGTTGCCGCCCTGGAAGATCTCCGGGTGCGGTCGTTCGGGGGTGTTGAGGGGCTTGGGCTTGAGGGAGAAGTCACGCAACCGGTAGAAGTCACCGGCGAGTTCGGTGTGGTCCTCGGTCCAGATCTGGCGCAGGGCGCGGATGAACTCCTCGGAGCGGCGGTAGCGCTCGTCGTGCTCCAGCCAGGGCTCACCGAGGGCGGTGAACTCGCCCTTGAACCAGCCGGAGACGACGTTGACCGCGAACCGGCCCTTCGACAGGTGATCGGCGGTGGCGCCGAGTTTGGCGAGGACACCGGGGTGCCACAGGCCTGGGTGGACGGCGGCGATGACCTTCAGACGCTCGGTGGCGAGGAGGAGCGCGAGGCTGAAGCTGGTCGACTCGTGCTGGAACTCGGCGCCGTAGCTGGCCATGTAGCGGACCTGGCTGAGCGCGTAGTCGAAGCCGTTGTTCTCGGCGAGGACGGCGAGTTCGCGGTTGTAGTCGTAACCCCAGTCGGTGCGCTGCTCGATCTTGCTGGTGACGAGTCCTCCGCTGACATTGGGGACCCAGTAGGCGAATGTGACGGGCTCTGCGGGCATGCGGAACTCCTGTTGCGGATGTCGCGGAATGTTTTCGGGCACACGGAATTCAGGAAATGCGCGGGCGCGGTGAATTCAGGCGGGAAAACAGAGGTGACGCGGGGAACCTTGAGCAGTGCTCAGGCCGCAAAGCAACAGGAGGCGCTGGAGACGCGTGCGAGGTCGACATGGCGTCGCCGCGTGAGGTCCAGTCGCATCTTCATGCCATCGATCGTGACAGTCGCCGGTCGGGGCCGTCAAGGTAAACCCGACCGGTCTCGTATCGCGGACCATTGAATTTCACGAAGGTGTGACAGGGAAACCCTTGAACACGCCGGGAAATGGGCCGCATTCTGCCTGGCATGCGCACCGAACAGCTCGAATACATCGCCGCGGTGACCCGGCTAGGTTCCCTGCGCCGGGCCGCGGAGGAACTGCGCCTTTCCCAGCCCGCGTTGAGCGAGACCGTGCGGAATCTGGAACGCGAGCTGGGCGTGGACCTCCTGGAACGCAAACGCTCGGGCGCGACGATGAGCGCGGAGGGGCGGGAGCTGCTGCCGCACATCGTCGACGTGCTGGACGCGGTGGACCGGTTGCGGGCGGCGGCGGGCGAGCAGCACCGCATCAGCCGGATGGTGCGGGTGGGCACGGTGAACGCGGCGACCGTGCCGCTGCTCATCCCGGCCGTGCGCGACTTCCGGGCCTCCCATCCGCACACCCAGGTCGAGGTGGTCGGCGCCCAGCAGTCCGAGATCCACCGGGCGCTGGCCGAGGGCGGTCTGGATCTCGGCCTGGTGAACCACCTGGACGGCGACGACGTGCCGGCGGGCATCGAGTCCACGGAGCTGCTGCGTGGCCGGCCGGTGGTGTGTGTGCGGCCCGACCATCCGCTGGCCGCGCGCTCGGTGGTGACCGTGGACGATCTGCTGGCCGAGCCGCTGATCGGGATGCGGACCGGATATGTCATGCACCGCTATGTGCACCGCCTGCTGCGCGGCCGCGGCCCGTCCTTCTCCTACTCCACCGACGGCGCCGAGATGGGCAAGCTGATGGTGGCCGAGGGGCTCGGGGCGACGGTGCTGCCGGACTTCAGTGTGGTGGGCGACCCGCTGGAGCGGCAGGGCACGATCACCTGGCGGCCGATCGCCGGGGACACGACGCGGGTGCTGCTGATGCTCCAGCGCCGCCGGGCGGAGTCCGTGCCGCGAGCGGCTCAGGACCTGCACGAGATGTTCGTACGCCGGGCCGGCGATCGGCGGGGTCCGGCCAGGCCGACCGCCGGCCGGTGACCTGCGGGTGAGGGGAGCCGGGACAGATCCGGTCAGTCGTCGTCGCCCTGGAGCACCACGAGGAACGCGTCGGACTTCAGGTCCATGACGACCGTCGCGGGTTCACCCTGGGCGCGGCGCTGCGCCGCGTACTCCTCCGCCGGCCACGATCCGCGGGGAGAGCCTGCCGGGAACCGCTCCAACACCTTCGCACCCATAGTGGCGATCACCTCCGACATCGATCTTCCGTTCCCTACGACGGCGTCGTGACGGTCCACCGTCGTACGGTCCGGTTGCCCGGGAACGCCGCGAACAGTCCACCGCATGTCA
Source organism: Streptomyces sp. GKU 895 (assembly GCA_002027195.1). Lineage (GTDB taxonomy): Bacteria > Actinomycetota > Actinomycetes > Streptomycetales > Streptomycetaceae > Streptomyces. The sequence goes on from MWJO01000054.1 coordinate 18,441, forward strand.
GTCGGCGTCAACGGCGCTCCGTCCATGGCCCGTCGGGAACGCCCCCGCCCCGGGCCACCAGGCGACGGCCCCGAGATCGCGGGTCAGGGCCGGCACGAGCAGTGAGCGCACCACCAGCGTGTCGAGGAGCACGCCGAAGGCGACGATGAAGGCGATCTGCACCAGGAAGGCCAGCGGGATCACCCCGAGGGCCGCGAACGTCGCGGCGAGCACCACGCCCGCCGAGGTGATGACTCCCCCGGTGCCCACCAGTCCGCGCAGCACACCTTGGCGCACCCCGTGCCGCAGGGCCTCCTCCCGCACCCGGGACATCAGGAAGATGTTGTAGTCCACGCCGAGCGCCACGAGGAACACGAAGCCGTACAGCGGCACGGACGGGTCGGTGCCGCCGAAGCCGAGGAGGTGTTCGAAGACCAGGGCCGAAACCCCCAGCGTGGCGAGGAAGTTGAGCGCGACGGTCGCCACCAGCAGCGCCGGCAGCAGCAGGGAGCGCAGCAGCAGGGTGAGGATGACGAAGATGATCGCGAGGACCACCGGGACGATCAGGGTGCGGTCCCGTTCGGCGGTGCGCAGGGTGTCGTACTGCTGGGCCGTGTAGCCGCCGACGAGGGCGTTCGCGCCGGGCACGGCGTGCAGGGCCGCCCGCAGCCGCGCCACGGTGTCCTTGGCGGCGTCGCTGTCGGCGGCGGACGCCAGGGTGACGTCGATGCGGACCCGTCCGTCGACGACCAGCGGGGTGCCGCCCGGCTGCCCGTTCCCGGTCACTCCGGCCGCGGCGGCGACGCCCTTGGTGGCGCGGGCGGTGTCGACGACGCGGTCGAGGCGTTCGGCGTCGGCGATGACGACGGTGGGGTTGCCGGAGCCGCCCGGGAAGTGGCGTACGAGGGTTTGCTGGGCGGTCACCGACGGGGCGTCGTCGACGAAGGTCTCGTCGAGCGCGACGCCCCGGGACGCGAGGGTCGGCGCGAAGGCGGCGCAGGCCAGCAGCGCGACGAGGGAGCCGGCCCAGACCTTGCGGGGCGCCCGGTCCACCAGGGAGGCGACGCGCCGCCAGACGCCGCGGCCGGCGTCGGGACGGGGGGCCGCGGGCCAGTAGGCGGCACGGCCCAGCAGGACCAGTACGGCGGGCAGGAAGGTGAGCGTGCTGAGCACGGCGCAGCCGACCCCGATCGCGCCGACCGGTCCGAGCGCCCGGTTGTTGGTCAGGTCGCTGATCAGGAGGGCGAGCAGCCCCAGGGCGACCGTCGCGGCACTGGCCACGATCGCGCCCCAGGACTGCCGCAGCGCGGCCCGGGCGGCCGTGAACCGGTCCCGGTGGACGGCGAGTTCCTCCCGGAAGCGGGCGGTCAGCAGCAGGGCGTAGTCGGTGGCGGCGCCGATGACGAGGATCGACAGGATGCCCTGGACCTGGCCGTCGACGCGGACCACCCCGCGGTCGGCGAGCGCGTAGACGATCGCGCAGGCCAGGCCGAGGGCGAGGACGGCGCCGACGATGATGACGAAGGGCAGGAGCACGCTGCGGTAGACCAGCAGCAGGATCACCAGGACGGTGATCAGCGCGACGGCCAGCAGCAGCCCGTCGATGCCGGCGAAGGCGTCGGAGAGGTCGGCCTGGGTCGCGGCGGGACCGGCCAGCTGGACCGTGGTGCCGGGCACCCGTTCGGCGGCCGTCCGGACGCGGTCGAGGGTCTCGGGGAGCCGCTCCCCGAGGTCGGGCCGGAGCTGGACGACTCCTTCGAGGGCCTCGCCGTCCTTCGAGAGCAGCGCGGGCGACACGTCCCCGACCACGCCCGAGGCACCGGTGAGGGAGGCGAGCGCGCGTCCGGCCGCGGCCTTCCGGTCGTCGACCCGGCCGTCGGCCGCGTCGGTCCAGAGCACGATCACCGGCAGGGTCTCGTCCTGCTTGAAGGCCCGCTGGGCGGTGACGACCTCGGTGGACTCGGCGCTACGGGGCAGGAAGGCCGCCTGGTCGTTGGTGGCGACCTCGCCGAGCCGGCCGGCGAAGGGGCCGAGGATCCCGCCCACTCCCAGCCAGACGGCGAGCAGCAGGAGCGGCACGAGGAAGCGGCCTCGGCGCGGGGTGAGGGACATGGTTCTCCAAGCTGGTGGGCAGATACCTCAATGAGAAAGAATCTCAATCATTGAAGTTTCTGTTCACAGCGGGTCCCCGGATGCAGCGGTTGCGGTGTTTTCGCTGCGCACGCGCGCAGGTCAGGCGCCGCCGGACCGGAGCAGGGACAGCTCCTCGTTCATCGCCGCGAGGAAGCGGGCGACGACCGCCAGCTCGTCCTGCGTGAAGCGCTGCCGCGCCTCCTCGGCGGCCCGGGCCAGCGGGCGGAAATAGGTGCGGGCGGCGACCCGGGCGTCGGAGGCGTAGTACAGGTGAACCACCCGGCGATCACTGCTCTCCCGGACCCGCCGGATGTGCCCCGCGCTCGCCAGCCGGTCCACACAGGCCGTGACGGCCCCCGAGGTCAGCCCGAGATGCTCGCGCAGCCGGCCCGGCGTCATCGGCTCGTCGGCGTCCAGGATCGCCGCCAGCGCCTGGACGTCGGTGGCGTGCAGCCCTTGGTCACCCGCGAAACCGTGGACCAGCCGGTTGATCTCACCGTTCATTCGGCGCAACTGGACGGCCAGGGACTGGAGGTCCGTCCCCGGCGGGGCAGGGGACCCTCCCGGCGCTGTCGCCTGCGGCTTCGGTTCGTCTGCGGTGACCACATCGGAAGCCTATAGAAGGACCGCATCCGACACGGCCCCGCGCAGGGAAAGGATCACAGGGGCACGCACACGAAGGGTCTGCGGCACATGAACGACGAACACACCGCAGCGGCGCCGCGCTGTCTGGTGACCGGCGCGACCGGCTACATCGGCGGCCGGCTCGTGCCCGAGCTGCTCACCGCCGGGTTCCGGGTGCGCTGCCTGGCCAGGTCGCCCGGAAACTCCGCGACCAGCCGTGGTCGGGTGACGTGGAGGCCGTACGCGGGGACGTGCTGGACGCCGACGCCGTCGCCGAGGCCCTGCGCGGCGTCGACGTCGCCTACTACCTCGTGCACGCACTGGGCACCGGCGACACCTTCGAGGAGACCGACCGGCGGGCCGCCCGGATCTTCGGCGAGCAGGCCCGTGCCGCGGGCGTGCGCCGCGTCGTCTACCTGGGCGGGCTCACCCCCGCGGACGTGCCCGAGCGCGAACTGTCGCCGCATCTGCGGTCCCGGGCCGAGGTGGGCCGCATCCTGCTGGCCTGCGGGGTGCCCACCACCGTGCTGCGGGCCGCGGTCGTCATCGGTTCGGGCTCGGCCTCCTTCGAGATGCTGCGCTACCTCACCGAACGCCTGCCGGCGATGGTGACCCCGAGCTGGGTGCGCACCCGCATCCAGCCGGTGGCGGTGCGCGATGTGCTGCGGGCCCTGGTGGGCAGCGCCCGTATGCCGCCCGACGTGAGCCGCGCCTTCGACATCGGCGGCCCGGACGTGCTGACGTACCGGGAGATGATGATCAGGTACGCGACGGTCGCGGAGCTGCCGCGCCGGCTCATCGTCTCCCTGCCCATGCTCAGCCCCGGCCTGTCCAGCCACTGGGTCGGGCTGGTGACGCCCGTACCGGCGTCCATCGCCCGTCCGCTGACGGAGTCCCTGCGGCACGAGGTGGTCTGCCAGGAGCACGACATCGCCCGGTACGTGCCGGATCCGCCGGGCCACCCGATCGGCTTCGATGAGGCGGTCCGGCTGGCCCTGCGCCGGGTCCGCGACGCGCAGGTGGCGACCCGCTGGTCCTCGGCGTCCGTGCCGGGCGCCCCCAGCGACCCGCTGCCCACCGACCCCGACTGGGCCGGCGGCAGCCTCTACACCGACGTACGGGAGATCGACGTCGACGCCCCGCGCGCCGCCCTGTGGCGGGTCATCGAGGGGATCGGCGGGGAGAACCCGCTGGTACCTTCCCGCTGGCCTGGCGCTGCGCGGCCACAGGACCGGCTCGTCGGCGGGTCGGACTGCGCCGGGCGCGCGACGCGGCCCGGCTGCGGGTCGGTGACTCGCTGACTTCTGGCGGTCGAGGAGATCGAACCGGGCGGCTGCTGCGGCTGCGCGCCGAGATGCGGCTGCCGGGTCCGGCCTGGCTGGAGATGTACGCCCAGACCGACGAGACCGGCCGCACCCACTACCGCCAGCGCGCCCTGTTCCACCCCGCGGCCTGCTCGGACACCTCTACTGGTGGAGCGTCCACCCTTCCACGCCCTCGTGCTCGGCGGCATGGCCCGCACGTCGCGCGCGCCGCGGCCCGGGCGAGGCCGAACCCGCGCACCGCACCACCCCCACCCGCTGACCCCGTCGCCCATACCTCCTCGAGCTCGCGCCATGCACGTCTCGATCGTCCTGTTCACCTCGACCCCGCCTCCACGACCACCTCTCCGCTGCGGCCGCGAGCGAGGCGCGGCACGTGGTGCCGCTGTTCGTGCGCGACCGGGGGGTGACGGACGCCGGGTTCGCCGCCCCGAACCGGCTGGCCTTCCTCGCCGACTGTCTGCGCGACCTCGACGCGGGCCTGCGCGAGCGGGGCGGCCGTCTGGTGGTCCGCAGCGGCGACGTCGTCGAGGAGGTCTGCAAGGTGGCCACGGAGACGGACGCCGACGAGGTGCACATGGCGGCCGACTTCAGCGCCTACGCGCAGCGACGTGAACAGCGGCTGCGGCGCGCCCTGGAGGCGGACGGCCGCCGTCTGCACGTTCACGACACGGTGACCTCGGCGGTCGCCCCGGGCGCGGTGGCCCCGGGCGCCTCCGACCACTTCGCCGTCTTCACCCCTTACTTCCGGCACTGGAGCGGCGTACGGCTGCGGGAGCCGATGGCCGCGCCACGCACCGTCCGGGTCCCGGACGGGGTCGGCTCGGAGGAACCGCCCTCGCGCGCCGGGGTGTCGGGGGTCTCGGCGGGCCTGGCCACCGGCGGTGAGGCGGCGGGCCGGGCGCGGATGACGTCGTGGCTGCGCGACGGCGTCGGCCCGTACGAGGTCCGCCACGACGACCTGGCCGGCGACGCCACCTCCCGCTTCTCACCGCACCTGCACTTCGGCACCCTCTCCGCGGTCGAACTGGTCCACCGGGCCCGCAAGGTCCGCGGACCGGGCGCCGAGGCCTTCGTACGGCAGCTCGCCTGGCGGGACTTCCACCGTCAGGTGCTCGCCGTGCGTCCGGCCGCCGCTCTCGCCGACTACCGCACGAAACACGACCGTTGGCGGTCCGGACGTACGGCCGACGAGGACGTCGAGGCCTGGAAGGAAGGCCGCACCGGCTACCCCGTGGTCGACGCGGCGATGCGCCAGTTGCGTCATGAGGGATGGATGCACAACCGCGGCCGGCTCCTGACCGCGAGCTTCCTCACCAAGACGCTGTACGTCGACTGGCGCGTGGGCGCCCGGTACTTCCTGGAGCTCCTGGTCGACGGCGACATCGCCAACAACCAGCTCAACTGGCAGTGGATGGCGGGCACCGGCACCGACTCGCGCCCCAACCGGGTCCTCAACCCGGTCGCACAGGCCAAGCGGTACGACCCGGACGGCGCGTACGTACGGCGCTGGGTGCCCGAACTGGGCGATGTGGAGGCACCGTTGGTGCACGAGCCGTGGAAGCTGCGCGGCCTGGACCGGGCGGCCCTCGGCGACTACCCGGACCCGATCGTCGACCTCTCCGAGGGCCTCGCCCGCTTCAAGCGCTCCCGCGGACTCGACTGACGGGGCCCGCGTCAGGAGCCGGTCGCGGCGGCGGACAGCAGCTCGACCGCGTCCTTGAGGGCCGCGGGCCACGGCATCTCGCGCGCCGCCGCGCCCGACCAGCCGGGCCCGCCGAGCACCACCGCCGGCCGTCGACGGGCGCCCTTCACGCCCCAGCGGGTGGTGGCGACATGGCGGGCGAGCGGCAGGTCCGCGGTGGAGCGTCCCTGCGCCCACAGGAACACGGCGGACGGCCCGAGCCGTCGCACCGCGGCGACGAGCGTCTCCCCCGGCACCGCCGCGCCGAACATCCTTGTGGGAACGCCACGTTCACCCAGCGCGGCGTTGAGCGCTTCGAGAGGCAGGGCGTGCTGTTCGCCGGGCGCACAGGCCAGGACGACGGGGCCGGTCGCCGACTGCGGGGCCGCGGGAGCCCGTCGGCGCAGCGCGGTGGAGACATGCCAGGACAGCAGGTGCTCGACCTCGACGTAACGATCGCCGGAGGACGCCCACTTGCGGCCCACCGCGTTCAGGGTGGGCATCATCACCTCCTGCCAGGCGGCGACGACGCCGTACTGCTCCACGGCCGCGGCGAGCAGCTCCTCGATGGCCGGGGCATCGAGCCGGACGGCGGCGCGGGCCAGCCCCCGCGCCTCCTGGCGCACGTCACCGAGCGGCAGAGCGCCGGCCGCGCGCGAGCGCGGCGTCTCCCGGGCGGGCACCTCGGCGGCCGGGCCGGGACCCCCGGTGCTGGAGCGGGCGGCGCGGGCCGCCTCGGCGGGCGGCACCCCGGACGCGGTCAGCCGGCACATCTCCTCCAGGACCTCGATGTCCCGCGGGCTCCAGCGCCGATGCCGCCCTTCGTCCCGTACGGCCGGCCCGATGCCGTAACGGCGGTCCCAGGAGCGCAGCGTGGTGGGCGACACGCCTAGCCGCCGGGCGAGGCGCCGGTGGTGAGAGGGACGTGGGCGGTGGGGGCGGCCGGCTCCGCCGTCTCCGTGGGAGTTCGGTGCGCTGGCGACTTACTCATGGCTCCAGCATACGACGCAAAATCGATGCAAGTTGCTGACCTGGAACGACGGATCCCACGATGGGCGCACCGGACCGAGTTCCGGTGAGGCGTTCCCGATGGGTGAGGAGCCGTCGTCATGACCGAGCAACTGATCGCCGCCCCGGCGTCCCGATGGGCGCACGGGGAAGCGGACCTCACCGACGAGGAGGTCGCCCGGGGTCTCGTGGCGGGCGACGAGGCGTGTCTGGCCGAGGCCTACCGTCGCTGGTCCGGGTTGGTGCACACGTTGGCACGAAGGTCCCTGGGCGACGCCGAGGAGGCAGCGGACGTGACGCAGCAGGTGTTCCTCGGGGTGTGGCGCGGACGCGGGGGTTTCCGCCCCGAACGCGGGGCGATCGGCGGGTGGATCGTCGGCATCACCAGGCGCAAGATCGCCGACGCGCTGTCCGCCCGCACCCGCCGTACGGACCTCGTGGCGGCCGTCGGCTCCGCGTCCGGGCTCGGCGCCCCCGCCGCCGGGCACGCCGAGGCGGTCCTGGACCGGGTCCTCGTGCAGCACCAGCTGGCCAGGCTGCCGGCCGCCCAGCAGCGCGTGCTGCGGCTGGCCTTCTACGCGGACCTCACCCAGACCCAGATCGCCGACCGCACCGGCTGGCCGCTCGGCACCGTGAAGAGCCACGCCCGGCGCGGGCTGCGTCAGCTGCGGGGGTATCTGGAGCAGGACCCGCATCCGGAGCCCTGACAGGTGCTCCCCGGGGACCGCTACCTCGCCCCCAAGGGGACGCAACGGACATCTACACATAAAAGAAAAATAAGAGCAGAATGTACGCAGGCGGCGCTTACCGCACACCGCAGCAGACGCGGTCAGCCTGTGAGTCAGAAGGAGACGAGTCATGGCCAACGTCTCGCCCACCCGGGGTGACATGACCAGCCACCCCGATGTTTCCGAAATGCGGGCACGGTACGCCCGTATGCTCGGCGGTCGCGATGTGGCGCTCGTGGACGGACCGGTGTTCCTGCTCGGTCTGTACTGCGCCGTGTCCCCCTGGATACTCCACTACACGACGAGCCAGCCCGCTCTCGTGACGCACAACCTCATCGTCGGCATCGCGATCGGTCTGCTCGCCCTCGGGTTCACCCAGACCCCGGAGCGCATGTACGGCCTGAGCTGGGCGTTCTGCGCGGTCGGCGTCTGGATGATCGTCGCCCCGTGGGTCGTCGGCGACAGCCCGGACACCGGCGTCGCACTCAACAACATCATCATCGGCGGCCTCGCCGTGATCCTGGGGCTGCTGTGCACGAGTGCCGCGGCGAAGAGCGCCCGGACGTGACGGCTGGTCACGAAAGGACGAGAGTCGGCCGGTCCGCGCCTCGCGGGCCGGCGTTTCGCGCGCCGCTCAGCCGTTGGGCATCAGCCACGGCTCCTCAGGCAGCGGACTGCCGGTCTCCAGGAGCGACTTAAGGTTGGACAGCACCGCCGGCCAGCCCAGGGACACCTCGCCGAGCGCGCCCTCGTCGGGCAGGTCCTCGTGGGTGACCGTGAGGCGACGATCTCGCCGTGCGACTGGATGTCGAAGGTGACCTGGGAGTACTTGTCGTCCTGCCCCTCGTCCTCGGGCGCGGCCCACCTGGTGACGAGGCGACGGGGGCGGTCGCCCTCCACGACGGTGCCGACGACGTCGGCGATGCCGGAGCCGTCCGTGCGGACATGCTCCCAGCGGGAGCCCTGCTGCCAGTCGGAGACATTGCTGTGCCCCCAGTACGCCGCGGTCAGGTCCGCGTCGGTGAGCGCGTCCCAGACCTTCTCGGGGGTGCTCCGGATGTAGGTGACGTACACGAACGTGGGCTTGTCGGCCATGGCTTCCTCGGCTCGTCGCTTCACGGCGCCGAGCGCGCTCAGGCGCGGGCGCTCGAACTTGTCGATCCACCGCTCCTGGATCTCGTGGAGCGGGACCGGGTTGAGGTAGTGCAGCTTCTCCCGCCCCCTGCGCACCGTGCTGACCAGGTTGGCGGCCTCCAGGACGGACAGGTGCTGGGTCACGGACTGCCGCGTCATGGCGATGCGCTCGCACAGCTCGCCGAGCGTCTGACCGTTCTCCTCGTGCAGCCGGTCCAACAACCGCCTGCGCGTCTCGTCGGCCAGCGCCTTGAAGACCTGGTCCAACCCCGGGTCGCTCTCTGATCGCACACTCAACGTTATGCAGACAATTGCCTGCATGTCAATCGCGGCCAGTTCCGCTCTCCGCGTCCACCCACTGACACCCGCGCTCGTACCGGCGCGTCGCCGGATTCCGTCGCAGGGTTCGCGCCGCGCCGTCAGCGCAGCCGCGCGTCCAGTTCCCGCCGATGCCGGTCGACCCACTCGTACGCGGCCCGCACCTCGTCCACGGCCCCACGCTCGCGCAGCGCGACCAGAGCGGGCTCACCCCGTTCCGCCCCGGCCTCGATGCCTCGCCGGCACCGGTCCTGCCACCACAGGACCGCCTCGACCAGCCCGGCCCCGCCGGTCAGACCGTAGGCGTCGCGGACGAGCCGCATGCCGCGTGCCGCGTCCGCCACGTCCGTCCCGCCCGGCCCGAGGTCCAGGTACTGCCAGCAGACATGCGCCACGTCGTGCACCCGTTCGCCGGGGGCCGCGAGGTCCCAGTCGACGAAGGCCACCGGCCGCCACCCGGTGTCGTCGACCGCGTAGACGGTGTTCTTCGGCGCGAGGTCGTTGTGGCAGACGACGTCCTGGTCGCCCGCCAACGCTGTGCCGTGGGTGAGGTCGTGGAACTCCCGGACGAGCCGGGCGACACGGACGAGCGTCTCGTCACGGCGGGCGGCGGCCCGCTCCTCCGCCGTCACGGCCGCGCGCCCCTCCAGGTAGCCGAGCACCTCCCGGCCCTGCTCGTCCGTCCCCAGCAGCCGGGGAGCACCCGCCCAGCCCCGTTCCGCGAAGAGCGCCAGCAGTTCGCGGACGTGCTCCGATCCGGCCGACGGGGCGCGACGCACGGTCGAACCGATCCGTACGGCCCCGCTGACGGCTCCGCCCTCCAGCGGCATCTCCTCCACGGAAAAGAAGTATCCGGCCCTGCGGGCCGACTGGCACGCTCGGCCCATGGGCCACTCCGAGGTACTGCTCATCGGCGGCCGGGCCGGGGTCGGGAAGACGACCGTCGGCTGGGAGGTCTCCGCGCTACTGCGGGGCGCCGAGGTCGCGCACGCCGTGCTCGACGGGGACTTCATGGGGGCGGTGCACCCCGCGCCCGCCGGGGACCCGCATCGGGCCGTGGTCGCCGAGCTCAACATCACTGCCGTGTGGGCCAATTACGCGGCGCTCGGGTACCGGAGGCTCGTCTACACGAACACCGTGTCCGTGCTGGAGGAGGCGGCCGGCATGTGGCGGCGGGTCATGGGCGACGACGTGCGGATCGTACGGATTCTGCTCACCGCCGACGACGAGACGGCCCGACAGCGGCTGACCGGACGGGAGTTGGGCTCCGAGTTGGAGCGGGAGCTGCTCGGCAGCGCGCGCAAGGCGCGGATGCTGGACGAGCGCGCGCCCGCCGACACCCTGCGGGTGGTGACCGACGGGCGCACGGTGATCGACATCGCGGCCGAGGTGGTGGCCGCGACCGGATGGGCCACGGCGAGGGTCAGCTGACGTTGAGCGCCGTGTCGTCGATGACGAACGAGGTCTGGAGCGTGGAGCCCTCCGTGCCGGTGAACTTGAGGGTCACGGTCTGGCCGGCGTAGCCCGCCAGGCTGAAGCTGCGCTGGGTGTAGCCGCTCGCGGCGTTGAGGTTGGAGTAGGTGGCCAGGGTGCCGAGGACCGTTCCGGAGCTGTTGAGCACCTGCACCTTGAGGGTGTCGTAGGCGGTGCTCGTGGTGGTCTCGGCGGTGTCGACGTGCAGGTAGAAGCTGAGCGTGGCGGTGGTGCAGGCCGACGGGACGGTCACCGACTGCGAGAGTGTGTCGGTGTGGGCGGAGCCGTAGCCGTCCAGCCAGGCGTAGTAGGAACCGGAACGGGCTGACTTGCTGGTGGAGTTGGTGATGACACCGCTGCCGGCGCTCCAGGTGCTGTTGCCCGACTCGAAGCCGTTGTTGCCCAGGAGCTGGGCCGCGGTGCAGGTGGTACCCCCGCCGCCGCCCCCGCTGCCGCTCGCGCCGGCCAGCCACTCGGTGGCGTTCAGCGCGAGGGCGGCGTTGGTGGCGCCGGAGTCGTTCCAGCCGTCGTAGAGCGTGTTGCCGGACTGGCCCGTGTCGTCGTCGATGGGCGAGCTGTCGCCCCAGAAGGCGACCCGGCCGCTGCCGAAGGTGCTGGTGGCGAAGAAGGCGCCGGTGTTGCCGGAGTAACCGGTGCGGTAGAGAAGGCCCTTGACGGAGGAGTTGTCGGCGGGCTTGAGTGTGGCCGTCGTACCGCTGGCGATCAGGCTCTTGGTGACGGTGCCGAACGAGCCGTGCAGCACCGGGTTGGTGCTGTCGCTGATCGCGCTCGGGTAGTCGGAGCTGATGCTCAGCGAGTCGATGGAGAAGCCGAACGGGTCGGTGGAGTCGACGCTGTTGTCGGTCATCAGGTCGTTGAGGATCTCGACCGCGTCCTCGCCGTCGTTGTTGCGGTCGGCGCCGGTGTGGTCGGAGATCAAGAACAGACCGCCGCCGTTCTTCACGAAGTTCATGATCGCCGTCTTCTCGGCGGTCGTGAACAGCGTGTTGGGTTCAGGCAGCACCAGCGTGTCGAAGTTCGCCAGGTCCTGGGCGCCGGAACCGCCGTAGGTGAGGCTGGATCCGGAGGGCAGCGTTTTCAGGCTGTAGTCGCCTGTCTTCTGGAGCGCGACACCCCAGGAGGAGATGGCGCCGGTCCAGTCGGTCTCCGTCGACGGGGAGGAATCCTCGCCCAGGGGGTCGGGCTGGCTGGTGGAGATGATCCAGTCGGCGTTGCCGGCGGTCTCGGCGTGGGCGTTGTCGAACAGGATGCGGTGCGGGGTGGCCGCGGCGGCCGGGGTGGCCGTGGACGTCTCGACCGCGGCACCCGTGACCAGCAGGCCGAGGACCGCGAGGGCGGTGGGGAGTCTGCGTCGGGATCTGGGGAGCGGGGGCATCCGGCTTACCTCCGAGTGGGGTTGGGGAAGGGGCGGGGTGCGGGTGCGGGATCGAGCTACACGCGTAGACGCGGGGCAGATCTGCGCGCGTAGAACTTCGGTCGCGGGAATCCCTCGACCGACGCCGATTTGAAAGGTACATGGCAGCCAGGGCACTGAACAGACGTCACTTCACACACCCGGTCAACGTTTGACCCCACGTTGGCCGTTGGTTGAAACGGCACGGACTGCCACCCGTTTCCGGGGGCATCTGAACGAGTGCGGGGGCCCGGAGAGGAGGGGTTGGGATGGAGATCTCAGGCATCATCAGCGCCATCGTGATCGGCATCGTCATCGGCGTGCTGGGCCGGCTCGTGGTGCCGGGCCGGCAGCACATCGGCATCCTGCTGACCATCGTCGTCGGCATCGTCGCCGCGCTGCTCGGCTCGGCGATCGCGGCGGGGCTCGACGTGGCCGACACCAAGGGCGTGGACTGGGTCGAATGGCTCATCCAGATCGGTCTCGCCGCGGTGGGTGTCGCGGCGCTCGACCGGTCGAGGGTGCGGCGCTGAACGCAGGAGACGGGTGGATAACCCGTTGCGTACGGGTTGGGGCGGCGGCTAGTTTCCTGGCTCGCCGCCAGAACCCACAGTGACGGAGCCCCGTTGACCCTGCGCATCACGCCCCTGGCCGACCCCGAACCCGGCACGTCGAGCCGCAGGCTGGCCTGGCTCGCCTCGGGCACCGAGGGCGCACCGGTCGGGTCCGCCTTCCTCCGGCTGTTCACCAAGGAGGGCCAGCAGCATCTCGCCGAGCTGGAGATCGCCGTGCACCCCGCCGAGCGGCGGCGGGGAGTCGGCACCCGGCTGCTGGACGCAGCCGTGGCCGCGGCCCGGACCGAGGGGCGGCGGTCGGTCATCGCGCAGGCCGAACAGGGCTCCCCCGGCGACGAGTTCCTCGCCGCGCGAGGCTTCCGCCGGGTGCTGTCCCTGACGTACGCGAGGCTCGCGCTCAAGGACGTCGACCTCGCCGCACTCGCCGAACAGGACAGGCCCGGTTACGAGCTGACCGAGTGGGACGGCACGGTCCCCGCCGAACTGGCCCAGTCCTACGCCGACTCGCGGCGCGCCATGGACGACATGCCCATGGACGACACCGACTACGGCACGGTCGTGTGGGACGTGGACCGCGTGGTCGCCGCCGCCGACGCGGTCGCGCGGCGCGGGGACCTGCTGCACACCGTCGCCGCGGTCGACACGGCGGACGGCTCGATCGTCGGCTTCTCGGAGCTGGTGGTACCGGGTGACGGACTCGGCGACGGCCAGCACTACGGCACGGCCGTCCTGCCGGAACACCGCGGCCGGGGCCTCGCCCGCTGGATGAAGGCGACGTCGATCCGCCGGGCCCGCGAGCGGCACCCGGACCTCGCCGGGCTCCTCACCGACACCGCGGACGGCAACGCCCCGATGCTCGCGGTCAACGCGGCCCTCGGGTACGTCCCCACGCACAAGGCGGCGGAGTACCAACTGGACCTCTGAACCGCCCTGAAGGGGAGGGACTTCCCGGCTCAGGCCGCCGCCCGCAACGCCGCCAGCCCCTCTCGAGCCGACGGGTACACCGGCGCCCAGCCCAGTTCCCGCTCCGCCTTCGCGATGGACACCCGCAGCGTCGACGCCATGATCGCGTGGGCGTACGCCATCGGCCGCATCATCCACAGCGGCACGGGCAGGGGCTTCGGGAGCCCGAACTCCTCTGCCACGGCGAGGAGATGGGCCCGGAACCCGAAGGGCGTGCGGTCGGCGATGTTGTAGGCCTGGCCGGGGCGGCCGTGCTCGACGGCGGCGACCATCGCGCGGGCCGCGTCGGTCAGCTCGACCCAGGGCACGACGTGACCGTGGTCGGCGGGGGCGGGGAGCTGCCGCTTGCGCAGCATGGGCATGAGATTCTCGGTGCCGCCGGGGCCGTAGAAGGCGCCGTAGCGCAGGGCCACGCCTTCGAGACCGGCGGCCTCGAAGGTCAGCCGTTCCTTGGTGCGCATCCCGGCGAGGTGCCGTTCGAACTCCGGGTTCGTCCCGGGCGGGCCGAAGGGGTCGTCCTCGGTGAGCTCCCGGTCGCCGTGGTCGCCGTAGCCGTAGCCGAAGACCATCGACTCCGCGACGAAGCGGCGCGCGCCGGTCGCCTGCGCGGCCTCGATGAGGTGGGCGGTGCCCTCGATGCGCAGCGCGTCCGTGGTGTACATGTCGCGGTGGCGCAGGGGTGGCTTGCTGAGAGCCGTCACGGCGTGGATCACCGTGTCGAAGCTGTGGCCGTCAACGGCGCGAAGCACGGCCTCGCGGTCCAGGAGGTCGGCGCGCACGTCGTTGTCCCGGCCGCGGCCGAGGCCGGTGACCTTGTGCCCGGCCTCGGTCAGAGCATGCATGATGTGCCGGCCGAGGACGCCACTGGCGCCCGCGAGCAGGATGCTCTGGCTCTGGTTCTGGCTGCTGGGGTTGCTCTGGTTCGTCGTCATGACTCTGCGACGGATCGGGAGGGCTGGGATGTGACATCCCGCCCTGTGCCGTGGCTCACGGTGTGTACAGATACGGCGTCGTCGTGGTCAGCGGTTCGAAGCCGAGGCGTTCCAGGATGGGGCGGCTGGTGCTCATGGCGTCGACCTGGAGGTATCGATAGCCGCGTTCCACGGCCTCGCGGGCCCGCAGGGCGACCAGGGCGCGGTAGATACCCCGGCCACGCCACGCCTCGACGGTGCCGCCGCCCCAGAGGCCGGCGAACCGGGTCCCGGGCACCAGCTCCATCCGGGCCGCGCTGACCGGGGTGTCCCCGTCCAGTGCGACGACGGCGACCACGGTCTCGGGGTCGGCGGTGAGCTGGGCGAGCAGTTGGTGGCGCAGCCGGGTGCTGTCGGTGCCGAAGGCCGCCTCGTGCACGTCGCCACGAGGTCGACACCGGCCTGGTCGGTGACGGGCAGGACGCGGATGCCCGCGGGCGGCTCGGCGTCCAGGGTGAGGTCGTTGACCTCGCCGATCATCAGAGTCTCCTCGGGCTGCGGGGTGAACCCCGCCGCTCTGAGCCGCTGTCCGAGGTCCACGGGCAGGTCGTGGCCGTAGAGCTTCCATTCGAACTCGTGGCCGAGTCCTGAGTAGTACGCGATCTGCTCGGCGATCGCGGCGTCCGCGCTGCCGGCGTCCAGATCGGACCACACCACGCCGTTCCAGCCCTGCGCGGTGGAGACCTGCCTGACCACCCTCCCCGTCCGTTCGATCCGGGACTCCGGGCTGTCCGGCTGTGCGCCCTCGCGCATGTCCCGGTCGTACAGGGCGAGCACCGCGTCATGATCCATGAGTTCACTCCAGCACCAGGAGGCACCCGGGGCAACACCATTACGGGTCATGATGTCCGGGAGCATTCCGTAGCCGCCCGGTCGAGGAGGGCCGTACGCCATGGTCGTGAAGGACGAGGAGCTGCCGCATCTGCGCCGCTGTGTGGAGCTGGCCACCGAGGCGTTGGAGGCCGGGGACGAGCCGTTCGGCTCGGTCCTGGTGGGCGGGGACGGCGCGGTGCTCGCCGAGGACCACAACCGGGTCGCCTCCGGGGACCGCACCCGCCACCCCGAGTTCGAACTGGCGCGCTGGTCCGCGGCCCACCTGACGCCCGAGGAGCGGGCGGCGGCGACCGTGTACACCTCCGGCGAGCACTGCCCGATGTGCGCGGCCGCGCATGCCTGGGTGGGTCTCGGCCGCATCGTGTACGTGGCCTCCTCCGCGCAACTGGTCGACTGGCTCGGCCAATTGGGCGTACCGGCGGCTCCGGTGCGCGCCCTGCCGGTGCGGGAGGTGGCACCGGACGTGGTCGTGGACGGGCCGGTGCCGCAGCTCGCGGAGGAGGTGCACGCCCTGCATCGCCGCTTCCACCGGCGGTGAGGCCCGCGGGGCCCGGGACGCAGCCGTCCGGGTGAGGGGGCTACGACCGGAAAGGCCTCCGGGCCAGGGAGGACGGCCCGGCATCCGACACAGCGGGAGGCGCTTGCCCTTGCTGTGGGCACGTCGACCGATGGCGGGCCCACATCTCGACGGTCACCGCCGCCCGCAGCCCCCTGCCGCCCACCGTGTACCGCTCCTCGCGATCGGCCTGTCCGACATGATCCGCTGACGGCGGACGGGCGCCGAGGCTCGGCGCGGCGCTTCGGTGAGCACGGGGACGGCAAGGCCCCGGCGACGGCTGGCGCGGCGCCTCGGTGAGTGCGGCGGAGGCCCCGCCGGTCGCCATTCCGGCAGGGTCTTCCGTCGTCCTCGCCAGGACGGGACTCAGCGCGCCGACCCGGGGCGGAACCGCCGGTACAGCGCCGCCCCGCCGAGCAGCAGCGCGGCACTGCCCGCCGCGGCCGGGAGCGTGAGGTCGGTGCCGGTGTGGGCGAGGGAGGCCACGGGCTGCCGGGGCGTGGGCACGGTGGCCTTGGGGCCCGGGTGGGCCTTGGGCGGCGTGTGCGGCTTCGGGGCCGGGTGCTGCGGGGGCTCGCCGGGAGTGTCGCCGGGAGTGTCGCCGGGGGTGTGGACGGACTCGTTGCCGGTGGCCGGGTTGCCGATGCCGACCACGTTCACGCTGTTGCCCGTGATGTTCACGGGCAGATGGACGGGGAGCTGAACGCCGTTGCCGGAGATCACGCCGGGCGAGTCCTGCTCGTCGCCCTCGGCCGTGGCGCCCGCGGGTGCCCCGGAGTCCGCCCCGCCCTCGTTGACACAGCTGTTGCCCGCGGCCGGGTTCAGGAGCCCCACCACGTTCACGGTGTTGCCGCACACGTCGACCGGTACGTGCACCGGCAGCTGGATCGTGTTGCCGGAGATCACCCCGGGCGAGCCGGCCGCGGTACCGTCCGCCGACGAATCCGCGTACGCCGGCATCGACACAGCCATGGCGCCGGACACCGCGGCGACGGCGATCACACCGTTTCGGGTAACCCGTTTCATAGGTTCCCTGCCTTCCAGACTTGGTCACGGGCAGTCGCCCGCACCGGATAAAACGCGGGTGAACCAATCCGAGTTATGGCTTATCGGCCTTTCACCCCATCGAGCGGCACGGTTGTCGAACTAGCAGTAAAACCGTCGAATGCGCATGGAGCGGCGCAGGATAAGGCACTTCATATGATCCCGCCCGTCCGGAGGCGTCCCCTCCGGAGGCCGCCTATCGTGAGCGTGGGTGCCGCTCTCCCGGTCCGCGACGGGCGCCCTTGGAGGCATCGATGCTGGCCAAGCTGTCTGGGCGGCCCCTGCTTCGGTATGGCGCCGTCACCGGGGCGGTCGGACTGGCGCTGCTGGGCGCGGGGCTGCCGACGGTGACCACGGACACGGACACGCCGGACCTTTCGCGCTTCTACGACCAGAAGGTCACGTGGTCCAAGTGCAAGGGCCTGGACGCGCCCAAGGACCTGCAGTGCGGCAAGGTCACCGTCCCCCTCGACTACTCCCGGCCCAAGGCGGGCACGCTCGAACTGGCCCTGGCCCGTTATCGGGCGACCGGTGATTCCCGGGGTTCGCTGCTGCTGAACTTCGGCGGTCCGGGCGGCGCCGGCGTCAGCGAACTCGCCGCCGGTGGGGACGAGTTCATGGGCCTGGCCAAGGGCTACGACGTGGTGTCCTTCGACCCGCGCGGCGTCGGCCGGTCCTCGCCCGTCAGTTGCGGGGACGGCACCGACGAGGCGCTGGCGGCGACGGACGACGGTTCCGAGGTGAGCGACGATCCGCGCGCCGTGCTCACGCAGTTGAAGAAGGCCGCCGCCGCGTGCGCCGAGCACTCCGGCCCCGTCCTGCCCCACATCGGCACGGTCGAGGCGGCCCGCGACCTCGACGTGATGCGCCAGGCACTGGGCGACAAGAAGCTCAACTACCTCGGTTTCTCCTACGGAACCCGGCTCGGCGCGGTGTACGCGGCCCAATTCCCCAAGAAGGTGGGCCGGTTGGTCCTCGACGGCGTCGACACCCTGACCGAGCCCATGACGGAGCAGGCCCTGGTGGGCGCCGAGGGGCAGCAGAAGGCGCTGGACGACTTCATCGACTGGTGCGCCGAGGACATCGCCTGTCCGTTCGGCCAGGACCCGCGCAGCGCCCGGGAGCAGGTCGTACGGCTGATCGACTCGCTGGACGAGGACCCGGTGCCGACCGACTGGGGCGGCACCTTCTCCGGCCAGGACCTCGTGAGCGCCATCTCCCAGGCCCTTTACAGCAGAGAGCTGTGGCCGTCCCTGGAGCGGGCGATCGCCCAGCTCGTCGAGGACGGCGACACCCGTGGCGTCCTGAGCTTCACGGGCGGCGGCTACGCGCTGCCGCGCCGGGCGGCCGACGACGACGGCAACGGCAACGGCGAGCTCGCCGACGAGGAGGACGTCCCGCTGGACAACCTGCCGGCCGCGCTGATGGCGATCAACTGCGCGGACGACCCGGACCGCCCCAGCGCCGACGAGATCACCCGGAACCTCGGCCGGCTGCGCGCCGAGTACGAGGAGGTGTCCCCCGTCTTCGGCCGCTACCGCCTGACCGAGGTGCTGATGTGCTACGGCCGGCCCAAGGGCACCGACTACATCCGCGAGGACGTCCGGGACGTCGACGGCCGAAGATGCTCCTCGTCGGCACCCGCGGCGACCCGGCGACGCCGTACCGCTGGACGGTGGAGACCGCGAAGCGGCTGGGCGACGCCGCCGTGGTGCTCGACAACAAGGGCGACGGCCACACCGGGTACGGCTCCTCGAAGTGCGTGCAGCGCAAGGTCGACGCCTTCCTGCTGTACGGCTCCCTGCCGCCCAGCGGCAGCTCCTGCGGCTCGGAGGAGGACGACCGTTGAGCGCGCCTCCGCCGCCCTCACCCGGCCTCGGATGAACCCGTCCGCCCCGCTCCTTTCGCCGTTCGCCCCCCGCCTGCGTTTGACTCGTGGTGTGCGTCGGTTCCTGTTGCTCGTGTGCGTCGCCCTGGCCGCGGTCGGGGCCCTGGCCCTGTGCCTCGCCGTCACTCCCTGGTGGTGGTGCGCGGCGGGGCCGCTGCTCGCCCTCACCGCGCTCGGCGCCTGGGACCTGGTCCAGGCCCGTCACTCGGTGCTGCGCAACTACCCCCTGCTCGGACATCTGCGCTTCCTGCTGGAGCGGCTGCGGCCGGAGATGCAGCAGTACTTCGTCGAGCGGAACTACGACGGCCGGCCCTTCGACCGTGATGTGCGCAGCATCGTCTACGAGCGCGCCAAGGGCGTGGACGCCGAGGAGCCGTTCGGCACGGAGCGGGACGTGTACGCCGACGGGTACGAGTTCCTGGTGCCGTCGATGCGGCCGGTCGAGGTGCCGAAGGAGGTGCCGACGGTGCGGGTCGGCGGTCCGGACTGCAGGGCGCCGTACGACATGGCCCTGCTGAACGTGTCCGCGATGAGCTTCGGCTCCCTGTCCTCACACGCGATCCTCGCCCTGAACCGGGGTGCCGCGCTCGGGGGTTTCGCACACGACACCGGCGAGGGCGGCCTGTCCGAGTACCACCTGCGGGGCGGCGGCGACCTCATCTGGGAGATCGGGACCGGGTACTTCGGCTGCCGCACCCCCGAAGGGCGGTTCGACGGGCGGGAGTTCGCGGACAAGGCCGCCCTGCCCGAGGTGAAGTGCGTGTCCCTCAAGCTCTCCCAGGGTGCCAAACCGGGGATCGGCGGAGTGCTGCCGGGCGCCAAGGTGAACGCCGAGATCGCGCGGGCCCGGGACGTGCCGGAGGGCGAGACGGTGGTGTCGCCGCCGTACCACCGGGTGTTCGGCACTCCCCGCGAGCTGGTCAAGTTCCTCGCTCTGATGCGGGAGTTGGCGGGCGGCAAGCCGACCGGGTTCAAGCTGTGCGTGGGGTCGCGGCGGCAGTTCCTCGCCGTGTGCAAGGCGATGCTCGCGGAGGGGGTGACGCCCGACTTCATCGTGGTGGACGGCGCCGAGGGCGGGACGGGCGCGGCTCCGCTGGAGTTCGCCGACCATCTCGGGATGCCGCTCACGGAGGGGCTGATCACGGTGCGCAACGCCCTCGTCGGCGCCGGGCTGAAGGACCGCGTGCGGATCGGCGCGAGCGGCAAGGTGGCCACGGGCTCGGACATCGTCAAGCGGCTGCTCCAGGGCGCCGACTACACCAACGCGGCCCGGGCCATGATGTTCGCGATCGGCTGCATCCAGGCCCAGCGCTGCCACACCAACACCTGCCCCGTCGGCGTCACGACCCAGGACCCGCGCCGGGTGCGCGCACTGGACGTGGCCGACAAGTCGGCGCGCGTGCACCGGTTCCAGCGGGCGACGGTCCAGAGCGCCATGCAGATCATGGCGGCCATGGGGGTGGGCGACCCCGCGGAGCTGACCCCCGCGATGCTGGTGCGCCGCCTCGGTCCGACGACGGTCACGCCGTACGCCGAGCTGTACGACTGGCTCGCCCCCGGCGAGCTGCTCCAGCAGCCGCCCGCCTCCTGGGACGCCGACTGGCGGGCGGCGGACCCGGACTCGTTCGCCTGAGGGTCAGCCCTCCCAGTACGCCAACCGCCGCAGCGCCTGCGCGGCCTGGCCGAAGCCGTCGTCGCCGAGCACGGCACGCAGCTCCGCGTTGAAGCGGTCGATCTCCGGCTGCGCGGCGGTCAGCGCTCTCTCCCCCGCCTCGGTCAACTCCAGGATCACGGCCCGGTGTTCACGCGGATGCGCCGACTTCGCGACGAGCCCCGCCGCGGTGAGCCGGGCGACGAGCGCGGTGACCGCCGACTCGCGCAGGCCGAGCGTGCGGGCGAGGCTGCTGCTGGGTCTGCCGGGGCTCGTCGCGCACCGCGAACAGCGCGCCGATCTGGGCCGTGGTCACCCCGGCGGCGGACAGGCAGCGCCGGTCGGCGCTCGTGCGCAGCCGGTGGGCCGCCCGCTGGAGCAGGAAGTAGAGGCGCAGGTCGGGCTCGGCGGACATGGGCCGATGTTGACAGAGGACACCGGCGGGCGCCACTCTCACTTCACTGATGAAGTGAGGTGCGCGGTGAGCGACACGATGGATCTGGAGCTGGCCCGGAAGGTCCTCGGGGAACAGCCCTTCAGCAGGCTGCTGGGCGCCCGGGTGACGGCTTTCGGGGACGGCACGGCCACCCTGGAGCTGGACATCCGCGAGGAGCTGCTCCAGCAGTACGGCTTCGTGCACGGCGGGGTGCTGTCCTACGCGGCCGACAACACCCTCACCCTCGCCGCGGCGACCGTCGTGGGGCCGGGGCTGATCACGTCCGGGTTCACCATCGACTATCTGCGCCCGGCCACCGGCTCGGTCCTGCGCGCGCACGGCCAGGTGGTGCGGGCCGGCCGCACCCGTGTCGTGACCCGCTGCGAGGTCGTCACGGTGGACGACACCGGCGCGGAGAGCCTGTGCGCGGTGGCGCAGGGGAACATCGCCGTGCTCGAAGGACCGGGTGGCAGAAGCTAGTTCAGAACTCGACCGGGTCCCGCACGATCGGGCAGGTCATGCAGTGGCCGCCGCCCCGGCCGCGGCCGAGCTCGGCGCCGACGATGGTGACGACCTCGATGCCGGCCTTGCGCAGCAGGGTGTTGGTCTGGGTGTTGCGGTCGTAGGTGAACACCACGCCGGGTTCCAGGGCGACCGCGTTGTTGCCGCTGTCCCACTGCTGGCGCTCGGAGGCGTACACGTCGCCGCCGGTCTCCACGACCCGCAGCCCGGGCAGTCCGAGCGCCTTGGCGACGACGTCGACGAACGGGGTCGAGCCCTCGTCGGTCAGTTCGATGCCGGGCGCCTTGTCGCTGGGGCGCAGGGAGAAGGTGTGGACGCCGTCCATGATGGTCGGGTAGAGGGTGACCAGGTCGCGGTCGGCGAAGGTGAAGACGGTGTCGAGGTGCATCGCGGAGCGCAGTTTCGGCATGCCGGCGACGATGACGTGCTCGGCGGCGCCGTTCTGGAACAGTGCGGCGGCCACCTGGGTGATGGCCTGGCGTGAGGTGCGCTCGCTCATGCCCATCAGGACGACGCCGTTACCGACGGGCATGATGTCGCCGCCCTCGAACGTGGCCTGGCCCCAGTCGAGTTCGGGGTCGCCCCACCAGACGGTGGAGCCGACGTAGTCGGGGTGGAAGCTGTAGACCGCCTTCATCAGCAGCGTCTCGTCGTGCCGGGCGGGCCAGTACAGCGGGTTGAGCGTGAGGCCGCCGTAGAGCCAGCACGTGGTGTCGCGGGTGTAGAGGGTGTTGGGCAGCGGCGGCATCAAGTACTCGCGTACGCCGGTGGATTCACGGGCGAGGTCGAGATAGCCGGAGCGGAAGTCCTCGGGCAGGTCGGTCGTGGCCAGGCCGCCGATCAGGTATTTCGCGAGGCGGTCGGGTTCGAGGGACTCCAGGTACGCGCGGGTCTGTTCGACCAGGCCGAGGCCGACCTCGTTGGCGACGATCTTCCGGTCCAGGAGCCAGTCCCGGGCGCCCGGCACCGCCATGGTCTGGGCGAGCAGCTCGTGCAACTCCACCACCTCGACGTCGCGTTCGCGCAGCTTGTTGACGAAGTCCGCGTGGTCGCGCTGGGCGTTCTCCACCCACATGACGTCGTCGAAGAGCAGGTCGTCGGAGTTGGTCGGGGTGAGCCTGCGGTGGGCGAGCCCGGGGGCGCAGACCAGCACCTTGCGGAGTCTGCCGACCTCGGAGTGGACGCCGTACGCGGGACGGGTGTCTTGGCTACTGGTCACGGTGCACCTTCCGGGTCTTCACAGGCTGATCCAGCCCACCGCCAGGGCCACGACGCCGACGGCCGCGCCGGCCACCGACACCGCGAGGATCACCAACTCACGGGGAGAGAACGGCCGTCGGCCCTGTTCCCTGCGTGCCATCACGAACAGCACCGTGGCGGGGGCGTAGATGATGAAGGAGACGAGGACGAACTTCAGGCCCGCCGCGTAGATGAGGAACGCGGTGTACACGGTGGCGATGACCGCGATCGCCAACTGGCCCCGCGGTCCGCGCCGACCGATCTTCACCGCGAAGGCCGCGGCCAGCAGGAACGGGATCAGCGTCAGGGCGCTGGTCAGGTCGAGCGCGAAGTTGAAGGCGTCGTCGGAGAACAGGGTGACGACGAGGACGATCTGACTGAGCACCGTGGACATCACGAGCGCCGGCACGGGCACGTCGGCGGCGGTGGCGCGCTTGAGGAAGCGGGGCATGTCGTCGTCCTTGGCGGCCACGTACAGCACCTCGGCCGCCATCAACGTCCAGGCCAGATAGGCGCCGAGCACGGAGACGATCAGGCCGACGCTCACGAACACCTTGCCCCAGGTGCCGACCGCGTGCTCCAGCACCTCGGCCATGGAGGGCTGGCGCAGTTCGGCGATCTCCGCCATCGGCATGATGCCGTACGACACGATCGTCACCGACGCGAAGGTCGCGAAGACGCTCACGAAACCGAGGATCGTGGCCCGGCCGACGTCCTCTCGGCGGCGCGCGTGCCGGGAGTAGACGCTCGCGCCCTCGACCCCGAGGAACACGAACACCGTGGCCAGCATGGTGCCCTTGACCTGGTTGAAGAGGGAGCCGGCGTAGTCGGCGCCGCCGAAGTTGTCGGCGAAGACGGAGGGCTTGAGGTAGAAGAGCGCGAGGATGACGAAGACGATGATCGGCACGACCTTGGCGACCGTGACGATGCGGTTGATCGCCGCCGCCTCCTTCACCCCCCGGCTGATCAGCGCGAAGAACAGCCAGAGCCCGACCGAGGAGAGCACCACCGCGAGGACGGTGTCACCGTCGCCGAGCGCGGGGGCGATCGCGCCGACAGTCGACATGATCAGCACCCAGTACGTCACATTGCCGACGCAGGCGCTCGCCCAGTAGCCGAACGCCGAGAAGAAGCCCAGGTATTCACCGAAACCGGCCTTGGCGTACGCGTACACGCCCGCGTCCAGGTCGGGCCGGCGCACCGCGAGCGTCTGGAAGACGAAGGCGAGCATCAGCATGCCGGTACCGGCCACGGCCCAGGCGATCAGCGCCCCAGCCACCCCGGTCTCCTGCGCGAACCGGCGCGGCAGGGAGAACACACCGGCGCCGACCATCGAGCCGACCACCATGGTGGTGAGCGTCGGCAGGGACAGTTTCGCGGCGGGAGGCGCCTGGGTCTTGGTGTCGGCCTGACTCATCGGAGACCTACCGTCCGTCCTGAGGAGACCCCAGCGACGTTAACAGCGAAATGCCCGGATTGCCTGACTTGATTGCCCCTAATGCCCTATCCGGCAATCAGTCCTATCGTGCTGATATGGAGCACGCACTCAGTCCCACGACTCTCTCCGAGCTGCGGCGCCCGCGCCCCTATCCGGCGGTGTCCGTGCTGACTCCGACCCATCGCCGGGAGCCCGAGAACACCCAGGACCCGGTCCGGCTGCGCAATGTCGTGGCCGAGGCCAAGAAACAGCTGGAGGCCGATCCGGCCGTTCCCCGGGAGCGGCGCATCGACGTCGCCCGCCAGCTCGACCAGGCCCTCACCGAGGTGGACCTGGCCCACGCCGAGGACGGTCTGGTGATCTTCGCCGCGCCGGGTGAGCACCAGGTGTGGTCGCTCGCCCGTCCGGTGCCCGAACGCGTCGTGCTGTCGGACACCTTCCTGACCCGCAACCTCGTCTCCGCGCAGGCCTCCGAGCGCCCCTTCTGGGTCCTCTCGGTCGCCCCCGACCGCGCCACGCTCTGGAACGGCGGCACGGACCGTGTCGTCGAGGCGCACCTGGCGGGCTTCCCGCTCACCAGGGACCACCGCGAGAACTTCGACGCCGAACGCCAGGAACGCATCGGCGACATGCCGAGCACGTTCCGGGACGAGAGCACCCGCCACTTCCTGCGCGACGCCGACACCGCGATGGCCAAGATCCTCAGGGATCAGCCACGCCCGCTCTACGTCACCGGCGAGCAGGCCGCGCTGTCCGTGCTGGACGAGGTCGGCAGCGTCACCAAGGAGGCCGTGCACGTCCCGCACGGCGGCCTGGCGCACGGCACTCCGGACGCCGTCTGGCAGGCGGTACGGCCGCTGCACGAGGCCGAGAACCGCAAGAACACCGCCGCCGTGGCCCGCGAGCTGGAGACGGCACGCGGCCGGCGGGCCTTCGCGGCCGGCGTCGACGAGGTCTGGCAGAACGCCCGGGAGGGCCGGGTCCGGCTGCTGGCCGTGGAGGAGAACTACCGGATCACCGTGCGTGACACCGGCGGCGACCATCTGGTCCCGGCCGCGAGCGACGACCTCGACGCCCGCGAGGACATCGTGGACGAGATCGTCGAGCAGTGCCTGGAGACGGGCGCCGACGTGCGCTTCGTCCCGGACGGCACGCTGGGCGACGCACAGGGGATCGCGGGGGTGCTGCGGTACTGACGCCTGACTCGGGGAAGACCACACCGCACGGAAAGGCCCTGAAATGGCGCAGACATCCAGCGGGGTCCGACGCCCCGAATACAGCGCACGACGCCTGGGCGGCGGCCTCACCCTCTTCGCCGGCTGGGCATTGGAGCTGAGCGGGACACTCAGCATCCTTCTCGGTGTCGTCGGCGTCACCCGCGACACCATCTTCAGCTCGCCCGACTACACCTACGAGTTCAGCCTCACGGCCTGGGGCTGGATCCACATCGTCGTTGGCATCGGACTCGTCGCCGCCGGCCTGGGCGTGCTGCTCGGCAAGAGCTGGGGCACGGGGGCCGGCGCCGCACTGAGCGCGATCAGCCTGATCACGCAGTTCATGTTCATCCCGTTCTATCCGCTGTGGTCGATCAGCGTGATGACGCTCGACATCGTCGCCGTCTGGACCCTGGCCAGAGCCATGGCCACGGACGACCGGCACCCCTGAGAGAAGGCCCGTCAGACGCTCCCGAACAGCGCGCTCAGCCCGCGCTCGACCTCCGCGCCGACGTCCTCCTGCCCGGCCGCCACGACGGCGTACGTACGCAGCAGGAACCGGCGCAGGGCACAGGTGTCGAACTGGAGCAGCGCCAGCCCGTACGGCGAGTGCAGTTCCACGACCGTACGGGCCCTGCCGCACGGCCACAGGTGCACGTCCCCGCTGCCCGCCGGACCGCGCAGGCCCGCCTCCAGCAGAGCGCGCGCGAAGGTCCAGGTGACCACGCCGCCGTCGAGGGAGATCTCGGGCGGGAAGTCGATGTGCACCGCGAGCGGGTCGGCGGCGGTGTAGCGGAAGGTCGCGGCGACGGGCAGCTCCTGCTCGTCGGCCGTGACCAGACTGCCCTGGGCGGGCTGCTCGATGGTGATGTCCATGGGCGGTCTCCACTACGGGTCGGAGGTCGGCCGTATTGCCGATGTCTTTACGACCTCGCAGGGGCCGTCTGCATTACGCGGAAGCCCTCATCAATTACTGTGATCTGCGTCACTACCGAGGTCGAGGCCGCCGACGACGGCGCCCTTAGAACATTCGCCCGTCGAACACACAAATGAATGCGCGCCCGAAGCCCCTGACGCTCCCCCAACTCACGTACGCTGACTACGACTTGCCCCACCTGGCGGCGTACAGCAACAACACGGCGAAACCCCTCCGTGAAGACTGTGGCATATGCCAGAAGCACCACCGTATCGTGTGTTGCCAAATCCCTTACAGGGCGTCGCGGGCTGTGCAACAGTCGTAACGGTCCCTCCGCCCGCCTTGGTCGTACCGTCCCGCATCGGAGTGCGTCATGCCGTCCCACCTCTCCGCGGACCACCCAGCCGCCCAGCCACCCGGGCGCGGCTCGGTCGACGCGCTGATATCGCAGGCGCGGCGGCTCAAGGGCGACGTGGACGCCGTGCGGCGGGACGCGCAGGAGGACGGATCGGACCCCCAGGGACGCTGGCAGCGCGCCCTCTGCGACCTGGCGCTGCACCAACTCAACGACCTGGACGAGCACTTGGCCCAGTTGCGGGACGGCCCGTCCGTGCCCGCGCCCGCCGGCCCAGCAGCCACCGAGCAGTCCGCGCCGACCGCTCCCCGGCGCGGCTCCCTGCTCAGCCGGGTGGGCAGTGCGGAGTGGAACCTGCTGACGGACGAGGCGAGTTGGTCCGGTGAGCTGTATCAGATCCTGGGCCGCGACCCGGCCGCTCCCCCGCTCACCCTCGACGAACTGCCCGCCCTGGTCCTCGACGAGGACCGGCCCAAACTGACCTCGATGGTCACGGACTGTCTCGTCGACGCGCGACCCATCGACGGCGAGTTCCGGGTGCTCCACCCGGACGGTTCCGTGCGCACGTGCACATGATGGGCGAGCCCGTGCTCGACACCGACGGCAGCACCGCCTCGATGTGGGCCGTCCTGCGGGACGTCAGCGAACTGCGCCGCAGTCAGAGGGTGGTGAGCGAGACCCGTGACTCGCTCCAGCGCCACCGGCACCGCGCACAGACGGAACACCGGCTCGCGGTCGAGCTGCAGGAGGCCGTGCTGCCGCCGTGGCGCGGTTCCCTGCGGCTCCCGCAGCAGGGACCGGAGACCCTCGATCTCGCGGCGCACTATCTGCCGTCGTCCACGAGCGCGCTCATCGGCGGCACCTGGTACGACGCCCTTCAACTCGCCGACGGCGACATGCTGCTCAGCGTCGGCGACCTCACCGGTCACGGCGTCGCCGCGACGTCGGGCATGGCGACCCTGCTCGGTGCCGTACGCGGTATGGCCATGGCGGGCACCGGACCGGGTCAACTGCTGTCCTGGCTCAACCAGTTACTCGACGCCACCGTCCAACCGGCCCTGGGCAGCACGGTCTGCTGCCGCTACCGGCCCGAAACCCGCACCCTCACCTGGGCGCAAGCCGGACACCCCGCCCCGCTGCTGTTCCGCGACGGGACGGGGCGCAGGCTGAGCGCACCGGACGGCGTTCTGCTCGGCGCGACCTCCGGCGCCGTCTACGAACAGGCCGAAGAGGCCCTCGAAGCCGGCGACCTGCTGGTCCTGCACACCGATGGGCTGATGCCCGGGCAGGACAGCGCGGAGGCCGTGAACCGTCTCCTCGACCTGGCACCGCGCTTCGGCGAGGCCGGCACCGCACAGGACTGCGTACGGCTGGTCGTGGAGGAGTTCGGCGGGACCGAGCGCGCGGACGACGCCTGCGTGCTCATCGCCAAGCTCACCAACTAGCTCAAAATCTGTCTCAGCGAATCTGTCTCAGCGCACAAACCCCCTATGCCCGTGCGCTGTTGCCACCCTTCACCTGCTTCGGCAGGGCCAGCTTGATCTCCTCCCTCAGCTCGTGGATCTTCGGGTAGCTGGAGTACTCGGCGGTGAGCCGGTACATCTGGCGCAGCCGGTCCCAGGTGCGGTGCGAGGAGTTGGAACCCATCGACACCAGGGCCAGCCGGGCGTAGGTGCCGCCCTGCTCGGGGTCGTCGGCGATGAAGCAGGCGGAGGCCATCGACAGGAAGTCGAAGATCTTCGACCGCTGCCGTCCGTCGACCCGCAGGGCCAGGGCCTTCTCCGCGTAGTGCTGGGCGTGCACGGCCGCGCCGGGCTCGTGCTCCGCCAGCGTGCGGTAGGCCAGGGCCTGCATGCCGTACAGATCCTCCTCCTTGAACATCTGCATCCAGCTCGGCGGCGGCACGTCGCTGCGGTCGGAGACGAAGAGATCCTCCGCCTGGCCGAGGGTGCGGCGCATCGCCTGTCCCTTGCCCATGGACGCCTGTGCCCAGGCCTCCACGGTGTAGAGCATCGCCATGGTCCGCGGCAGCACCTCGTCGCCGGAGCCGGACTGGGCGAGCTTCATCAGGTCGAGCGCGTCGTCGGGCCGGCCGAGGTGCACCATCTGGCGAGCCGCTCGGGAGAGCGCCTCCCCGGCGCGCGGCCGGTCACCGCCCTCACGGGCCGCATGGGCGGCGATGACGAAGTACTTCTGGGCCGTGGGCTCCAGGCCGACGTCGTGCGACATCCAGCCCGCGAGGACGGCGAGGTTGGCGGCGACGCCCCACAGGCGCCGCTGGAGATGGTCGGGGTGGCGGTAGGCGAGCATGCCGCCCACCTCGTTGAGCTGGCCCACGACTGCCTTGCGCTGCAGCCCGCCGCCGCGGGCCGCGTCCCACGCCCGGAACACCTCGACCGAGCGCTCCAGTTCCTCGATCTCCTGCGACCCGATGGGGGGCGGCCTCGTAGCGGTCGAACCCAGCGGGGTCGGCGTGCAGGGGGTCGTCGAACTGGGGGGCGTCGGCGGTGAGGGTCGGGTCGGTGTGCAGCCAGTCGTGCATGGCACTGCTGAGTACGGATCCCGCGGTGAGCGCGGCACCCGCACCCACCAAGCCGCGTCGGTTGAGCATGAGGTCCATTCCCGTGAATTCGGTGAGGACCGCAGCGGTTCGGTCGGGCGCCCACGCATGCCGTCGGGATGTTCAGCGTTCCCGTCGCCCTGCCGTTTCCCCGTACGCCCGTGCCGGACCAGACCGAGGTCCTCGATGGTCACGACACGGCCGAGACGCTCGGTGAACAGGGCAGCCAGCACCCGGGGCACCGGATCGCGCGGGATCTCTCCCATGTCGATCCACCGCCGCACCCGCGAGGTGTCGGTCGACAGCTGGGGGTGGCCCATGGCCGCCGCCTGCCGGTTGACCAGCCTCGCGAGTTCACCCTTGGACCAGCCGGCCAGGCCGAACAGGTCCGAGAGTCGGGTGTTGGGTTGTCCGCTCACGTCAAGCCCCCAGGTTCTCGGCTGAGTTGACAGTAGCCCGGGCAGAGTTGCCGGGCGACTATTCGCCAGGGTTCGCCAGGGTGCGCCAGATGGTGTGCCACTGGGCATCGGGTGTCAGGTAGGAACGCGCCACCCCGACCCGGCCGCTGCCATATGACGGATGCATTCCCCAGGGTGCACCCGGGCGGCCGGGCCGGGTGGCGCGACAGCGCGACACACGCCGTCGCACGGCACCTCTGTCGCGCAGACACACCTGTACTGCTGGCACACGAAGGGATCTGTTTCGCCCATGTACGCAGCATCGTCCTCCGTGTCCGCCCCGCCCCGGTCGCTGCACCCCCCGCCCGGCGGGCAGCGGCCCCTACCTCGATCCCGCCCGCCCGGCGGCCCCCGTACTCGGAGCCGGCAGGACGCGGCGTGTTCCGGGGATCGGTACCCAACCGCTCAGCGGGAGACTCGACTTGTCCGGCCCTCAGGGCGCGCAGTTGCGTACGGCGATCGCGTCGGTGCACCGGATCTGCCCGGAGTTCGCTCCGGTGCAGGTGCTGCGCCGCAGCGGACGCTCCGTCCTCCTGGTGGGGACGACCGGCGCAGCACGGCCGTCGCGAAGTGTTTACTGGACCACTCCCCCGCGTGGGCCGAGCGGATCCGCCACGAAATAGCGGCATACCGCTCGTTCGTCCGGCAGCGCCCGCCCGTGCGGGTGCCCCGGCTGATCGCGGCGGACCCGGACAACTGCACCCTCGTGATCGAGCGGATGCCCGGCCGGGTGGCGGCCCTGCACCGGCACCCGGCGGAGGCGCCGCCGCGGACGGACATCAGGGCGGCACTCGGCGCGATCTGCCGGCTCAACGCCTGGCGGCCCCCGGCGGGCACCTTCGACGCCCCGCTGGACTACGCGGCCCGCATCAACCGCTACCACGAGCTGGGCCTGCTGACCGACCGGGACATGGGCGACCTGCAGAAGCTGCTGCACGGCATCGCGCTCTCGGCGGGCCGGCAGGGCATGGGCCAGTTCTGCCACGGCGACGCACTGCTCTCGAACATCCTGCTCTCACCGGCCGGTCCAGTGCTGGTGGACTGGGAGCACGCGGGCTGGTACCTGCCGGGGTACGACCTGGCGACGCTGTGGTCGGTGCTCGGGGACGCGCCGGTGGCCCGGCGTCAGATCAGCCAGATCGCGCAGTCGGCCGGTCCGGCCTCGCGTGACGCGTTCCTGGTCAACCTGATGCTCGTACTGACCCGTGAGATCCGTACGTACGAGACAGCCGTGCAGCGTTCGATGCATGACACGACCCCGGCGGCACCGGGAGCGGCCCACCCGGGTGCTGCGCCGTCCGGCGAGGAACAGCGGCTGCTGCTGAGGCGGCTGCACGACGACTGCCAGCTGGCCCGGCGGGCCGTACGCGCGGCGGTCGGCACTCGCTGACGGGGACGAAGGTCCGCGGTGCGCCAGAGACAGCGGCGCACCGCGGACCTTCGTATGTCCGCTCGCCGATGCCCCTCGAGCCGGTCCATTGGTGTACGCCACTGACGCCCCGCAGGCACGCGGGCCGCCGCCACGAAACTCCCGCACCCCCTGGTTGACAAGGGAATTCGCCCTTCGCTGGGCATGATTGACGGATCGTCGGCAAGCCGGTACCACTGACGCACGCCCGGCCCCGCACGGCTCATCGCGCCCGACCGTCCCAGGAGGCTGCTTTGCGAGTCCCTGCCCACCGTGCCTCCGGGCACAGACGTACGCGCACCGTCATCGCGACGGCGGCGCTGCTGCTCCCCCTCCTCGGCGCGGCCCCGTCCGGCGCGCGGACGTCGGCGAACAGCCTCCAGCTGGCGTTCGCCTCGGCGGCCGCCGAGTATCACGTGCCGCAGAGCGTCCTCCTCGGCGTCTCCTACCTCCAGTCCCGCTGGGACGCGCACGCCCGGGCGCTGGTCGTGACCGGCGGCTACGGCCCCATGCACCTCACCGACGCCCGTACCGCCCTGGCCGGTGCCGCCACGCACCACGGCGAGGGCACGGAGGACGCGCGCGGCGACAGCGCCCGCTCCCCCGCTCCTGCCCACCGCCGAGGTGCCGGCGCCCGCCGAGCTCCCGGCCCGGCTGCGGACGCTGCCGAAGGCGGCGCGGCTGACCGGCCTGAGCGCGAAGGAGCTGCGCACCGACCCGGCGGCGAACGTCGTCGGCGGTGCCGCACTGCTGGCCGACGCCCAGAAGGACCTGGGCGAGCCGCTCAGCGACGACCCGGCGGACTGGTACGCGGCGGTGGCCCGCTTCTCCGGCGCGGACGACACCGCGACGGCGGCGGCGTACGCGAACGACGTCTACGACGTGATCCGTACCGGCGAGGAGCGCACCACGGACGCCGGCCAGCTCGTCGCCCTCGCGCCGCAGCCCGGCGTCTCCCCCGCCACCGCGCAGCTCGCCCAGACCGGTCTGCGCACGCTCGACACCGGTGACACCGAGTGCCCGAAGTCGGTGTCCTGCGAGTGGATCCCGGCGCCGTACGAGGAGTTCGGCGACAACGACTACGGCAACCACGACCTGGGCGACCGCCCGGCCGCGCAGAGCATCAAGTACATCGTCATCCACGACACGGAGGGCGCCTGGGACGGTGTCCTCAACCTGGTCCAGGACCCCACCTACGTGTCGTGGAACTACACCCTGCGTTCCACCGACGGCCACATCGCCCAGCATGTGAAGGCCAAGGACGTGGCCTGGCACGCGGGCAACTGGTACATCAACGCCAAGTCGATCGGTCTGGAGCACGAGGGCTTCCTGGCGAACCCGGACGCCTGGTACACGGAGGCGATGTACCGCTCGTCGGCGCGGCTGGTGAAGTACCTCGCGAAGAAGTACGGCATCCCGCTGGACCGCCAGCACATCCTCGGCCACGACAACGTGCCGGGCCCGACCACGTCGACGGTGCCCGGTATGCACACCGACCCCGGCCCGTACTGGGACTGGCGGCACTACTTCGCCCTGCTCGGCCACCCCTTCAAGGCCACCGCGAAGAAGCAGTCCGGGGTGGTGACGATGCGCCCCGACTACGCGACGAACCAGCCCGGGTACACCGGCTGCGTCACCAAGGACGTGCCGTGCGCGGCGCACGGGTCGAGCGAGGTGCGCCTGTACTCCGGGCCCGGCGAGGGCTACCCGCTCATCAAGGACATCGGCCGGGGCACCGCACCGACGACCGGGGTGAACGACATCTCCTCGCGGGTCTCCACCGGCCAGCAGTACGCGGTCGCCGACCGCGACGGGGACTGGACGGCGATCTGGTACCTGGGCCAGACGGCCTGGTTCAGGAACCCGAAGAAGGACCCGACGGCGGTGCCCGCGTCCGGGCAGGTCATCACGCCCAAGGCGGGTCTGAAGGAGATCCCGGTGTACGGGCGCGCCTACCCCGAGGCCTCCGCCTATCCGACGGGGGTGCCCGCGCAGGCGGTGTCGCCGTTGCCGTACAAGGTGCCGGCGAACCAGAAGTACGTGGTCGGCGACAAGGTGCCCGGCGAGTACTACTACGCGGTCACCTTCACCACGGACTCCCACAAGGTCGTGGTCGGCAAGGACCTCTACTACGAGATCCAGTACGGCCACCGCGTGGCGTTCGTGCGGGCCGCCGACGTCGACGTGCTGCCGTCCCGGTAGGGGACGGCAGGCTCAGCCCTGCTGGAACAGTTCCGCCGGGAGCGGTTTCAGCAGGGCGTACAGGTCGTCGGTGATGGGGCGGTCCCAGGCGGCGATGGTCACCAGGACGTTGTCGCTGCGGTCGAACTGCACGCAGGAGATCCGGCTCTCGGAGAGCTTGAGGCGGCGCACGATCATGAGGTTGTCGCCCTGCATCACGGGCATGTCCTCGGTCTCGGTGACGGTCACCTCCTCGTCGTTCTCCAGCGCGATCAGCAGCTGGGCGACCTCGAAGGGGATCTCGCCCTCGGCAAGGTCACGGGCCGGGGAGCCCTCGGGGAGGTTGCCGATGATCATCGCGGGGCCGCGGCCGCCGAAGAGGTCGTAGCGCAGGAAGACGCCCTGGCAGGTGCCGTCGGGGCGGGCAGCAGGCCGGCGCCGAGGTTTCCGGGCCAGTCGCCCGGGTCCATGGCCAGTACGTCGAAGTCTGGGCCGGCGGGAGTCGCGCTGCGGCGGCGGAGGAACGACATGTGCCCCATGGTAAGGGGCCGGGCCGGGTTGGTGCGGGGTGGGATCGGACGGTTGCGGAGTGCGGGTCCGTGGGGGCTGGTCGCGCCCCGCGGCGGAGCCGCACGTCGATACAGCCCCGCGCCCTTCAGCGGCGTTGTCCTCAGCCCCCTGTCAGCGCCTCCCGCAGTCCTGTGCTGTCCGTGCCCATCTTTCGGTAGACCGCTGAGAGCAGGCGTACGACCATCTGCTCGTCGATGTGCAATTCCTTCGCGATCTCCACCCTGCCGAGGCCCTCCAGACTCAGGTTGGCCGCCATGCGCTCCCGGGACGTGAGCGTGTCCGTCTCCGTGCTGTGCAGGCGGCGCGGGCGCAGGCCCGCCGCTGCCAGTTCGTCGCGGGCCTCCTCCACCAGACCGTCGGCGCCGCACTGGACCGCCGCGTCCAGCCCCCGGTACAGATGCTCGGCGGCCTCCGCCGCCCGCCCCGTACGCCGCAGCTCGGTGCCCAGGGCGACCAGCGCGCACGCCAGCTCGTACCCGGCCGGGGAGCATTCCAGGTGGGCGACGGCCTCCTCCAGGTACTTCACCCGCGCTGAACCCGATGACACTTCCGCTGCCGTGCGCAGGGCCTGGCCGATGGCGGAGGGCGTGCCGAACTGGCGGGCCCGGGAGAGGGCTTCGCGGGCCGTGGTGACCGCGCGTTCGGGGGTGTCGTGGCTCTCCGCCCGGGCCAGGTGGAGCTGCCAGGGGCACCACGCGGGGTTGCGGATGCCGCGTGGGTCGAGGCGGCGGCCGGCAGCGGCCAGCTGGCCCACGGCCTCCTTGGTGAGGCCCCGGGCGAGGAGCAGTTCGCCGTAGACGGTCTGGGCGTCGGGGAAGACGACGGCGGCCGGGAAGGGCTCGCTGAAGGCGTAGTCCTCGGCGGTCTGCGCGGCCTCCGTGACCCGGCCGCGGGCGAGGAGGACCTCGATGAGGATGCCGACGGCGTACCAGTGGGCGGGGGTGCCGGGGCCGACGCGTTCGGCCAGCCGCAGTCCCGCGCGGACGAAGTCCTCGGCCTCGGCGAGACGGCCGCGACGGTAGCGGAGGTAGGCGAGGAGCGTGTAGCCGAAGGAGAGGTGGGCGCCGCGCCAGCCCTGGCGTTCGAAGTCGGCGATGCCGGCGGCGAAGAGTTCCTCGGTGCGGCCGGGGCGGTCGGCGTACATGAAGGCGAGTGCGACCAGGACCGGGACCTCGAAGCCGCGGTCGGGTTCGGCCCAGCCGAGGCCGCCGGCGAGGGCGCGCTCGGCGTGGTGGAGCGCGACGTGGGCGGGCTCGCCGCGCAGGACCGCGTCCCAGGTGCGCAGGCCGATGATGTACCGCTCGGTGAGGTCGCGGCCCTTGAGGCGGTCGGCGAGTTTGGCGAGGCGGCGGGAGCGGGAGGGGTGGTCGGGTTCGTCGGCCCGGAAGGCGTCCCACATGAACTGTTCGGAGACCATGCGCAGCTTGACGCGGGCGTCGTCGGTGACGCGGATCTCGCGGGCGAGGGTGTCGGAGGCCTCCGCGAGGCGGTCGCTGTGGGCGAGGACCTGGGAGAGGCGGTAGACGATCTGGTGGCGCAACTCCGGGTCGGCGATGGGTTCTTCGAGGGCGGCGCGCAGATGGTTGACGGTGGTGGCGGGTTCGGTGAGCAGGGAGGCGCTGCCGAGTTCGTGGAGGACGGCGGCCCGGTCCTCGAAGGGCGGGGGTTCGCGCAGGGCGCGGGCGAGGTATCGGTGGGTCCGGCTCACGCGAAAACGAAGGTGACCAGAGGACCGGCCGTGGCGACGAGCACGCATCCGCCCAGCA
>MWJO01000055.1 GCA_002027195.1 Streptomyces sp. GKU 895
TACAGCTGGATCAGCCGACGCCCGAGTCGGCGCTGGGTGGACAAGTGGTGCCCCCTGTGGTCGTGGTGGCCTGGTCCGCGTGAGTGCTGTCGATCTTCCACAGGGTGCCGACCGCGGTGGGGAACCCGGCGAGCAGGAAGGAGCTCGTGATGTGGACGGCCTCGTCCGAGAGGTGCTCGGTGGTGCGGGCGGTGCCGCAGGCCGCCAGGAAGGCGAGCCGTGCCGCGCGCGGGCGGACCTGGCAGATCTCCCGGACCGAGACCTGCTCGCCGCTGGGCAGGTGGAGAAGGGCGCCCGAAGGCTCCGAGGGGTCCGTCGCCGCGTGGCAGCCGAAGTGCGCCCAGGAGGCCTCGTGCAGCGCCCCGAGCACGACGTCCCGAGTGGCCTGGGGGCCGATCAGTGTCCGGTGTGCGCCGAGGAGTCCGGCGGCGTAGTCGGCGGCGCCCACGACCCCCGGGCAGCTCGTCCTCGGCCGCGGCGACCAGCAGGGCCCTGCCGTGTTCGGCGGTGCCGCGCTGCCGCGCGCGGTCCCGGGTGTACGCCAGGGTCTGCAGCCCTGCACGTACGACGACACCACCGCGTCGAGCGCGGCGCCGCAGCCGTCGGGCGCGCAGTCGGGCGACCGGCACTCGGCGGCGTGCAGCGGCAGGGCGCCGAAGGCTCCGGTCGGCACCCACCAGATGCGTGGCCATTCGGTATCGGCGGGGACGGTGCCCGCGCAGCCGACCGCCTCCAGCACCGGGCGCACGATCTTGTGCCAGGTCCAGTCCAGCGTCCGGCGGACCGTGTTCCCGGCGGCGACGAGCTGGAGCGGGGACGGTCTGGACCCGCCTTGCGTGTTGATGGCGTCGACCGCTTCCCGCAGTTCCCGGGACTTGTCGGTGACCTCCTCGACCGTGGCTTCGAGGGGCAGGGCGGTGATCGTCCGGTCGGTGACGACCAGGGCGTGGCAGTAGCGCTTGCCGCCGTGGTTGAGGACGACCACCGGGCCGTCGGCCGCGAGCCCCTTCAACTCCCCCGCGGTCAGCGGCCGTAGAAAGCCTTCGAAGCCGGGCCGGGTGCGGATGTCCCGGACGAGGTCGTCGAGCGCGCGGGAGGCGCGCAGGCCCGCCAGCCGGGCCCACTCGGCGTCACCGGGGGCGGACGTCTGGGGCCGCGCCTCGATCTGTGCCGTCAGCCGCTCGAACTCCTCGGCCAGCCCGGGATGCTGGGAGCGCAGCTCGCCGAGGTCGGCGCGGGCCTCGATCCGCCGGGTGAGCAGCAAACCGCGGCCCCGCTCGAGGAGTTCGGCGGCGCGGTCGACGTCGGGGCCCACGAGGCTGCGGTCGACGGCGGGGAGTTCGCCCGGCAGGCGGCCCGCCTGCAGCTCCCGCACCGACTCCTGCGCGGCCCTCAGATATTCCGGGAGGCGAGGAGCGACGTCACGCAGTTCGACGTTGCACAGGATCAGCTCGACGATCGTTCTGATGTCGCCCTCGAACTGCGACAGGCCGTGCTCGGCCGAGGCCTGGTCGGCGCCTCGGTCGGTGAGGGCGGCCATGGCCTCGATGGCCTCTTCGAGGTGGTCCAGGGCCTGGCCGATCTGCTGCCGGCCCAGCGCGCCGGCCGCGGCGCCGATCTCGCCGTGCGCCCGCAGCCACACCGGGACGTCTGCGTCCCGCCCCGCCTGGGGTCCGGCGGTGCCGTCGACCCGGCCCAGGACGGGCGCGAGACGGGCGGCGAGGAAGTCCTGCGGAGTGCCGTCCGCGCCGGGGGTCATGTCCGGCAGCCGCCCCCGCGCGAAGAAGTCCAGGGCCGACCGCATCACGGCGGCCAGGTCGAACGGGGCGCCCTCGGGCAGCTCCTCGGCCGACAGCGCCCGGCTCACCTCGTCCGCCTCGGCGAACAGCTCCTGCGCACGCGCCGGCTCGGTGGCCCGGAGCTCGACGGCGCGCTGTGCGAGCGCCCGGGGCGAGGGGTCGTCGCGGCCATCACGCGCATCGGGTGTCCCGGACCGCACCGTGCGAAGGTCGCCCGGCATTCCTCGACCACGGTGTCGTCGAGGTCGGGGCGGCGACCTCCCATCGGTCCCACGGTGTCGGCGAGGTTGACGTAGACGTCGCCCATCAGGTCGTACCAGGGCCGCTCGGCGGTGGCGGGCGCGGCCTCGATGACGTCACGCATCCGGCGGGCGATCTGCCGGGCCCGCTCCAGCTGGGCGGGTTCATGGCCGAAGAGGTAGTTCTGCAGGGCGTTGTGGAACTCGGTGCGGGCCGCCAGCACTTCGCTGTCGGTCTGGGTGGGCACCGGGTCGCCCGGCCGCAGTTCCTCCAGGATCTCCGGCCCGAAGGGTGCCCCCGGTGCGGAGGCGAGCAGGGCCGCGGCCTCCCGGGCGCCCTCCGCGTCGAAGCCGCGGAACGACAGGACCGTGAGGGCGTTCGCGAGCATGCGGTCGAAGCCGCCCGGCAGGTCGACCCCGTGTTCACGGCTCTCGCGCAGCAGCGCCACGATCTCCTCGAGGGCGGCGTAGTCGGGTGCCTGGGTGTTCTGGGCGGACAGGGCGCTGCCGAGCACGGCGGAGAGGTAGGGGCGCATCTCGTCGCCCTCGGGTGTGAGGTCGCGCAGTTCCCGGATGGCCGCGATGTCGGCGTCGAGGGTCTCGGAGCCCTCCAGCCGGACCTCGCCCATGCGGGTCAACACCTGGAGCATGCGGCCCAGTTCGGCATCCGGCACGCCCCCGGTCTCGGTCGAGGCGACGGCGACGGGCAGCGCGACGTCGAACCGGCCCTGCCGCAGCAGCTCCGACACGGGGGACCCGGCCGGGGCGGCGGCCACCGCTTCCTCGGTCAGCTCCCGGCACTCGGCCTCGAACAGCCCGGCCCGCGCGGGCGCGCCGGTGCGCAGTGCCTCGGCCCGCATTCCGGTGAGCGCGGCCAGGACGGCGACGTAGGCGTACCGGTGCGGCCGGTCGGCGGGGAGGGCGGCGAGGGCGGTGCGGTAGCGGGCGATGTGCTCGTCGCCGCTGTCGTCGGGCTCGAACCCGGTGGACAGGAAGGCCAGTTCGATGTCGATGTCGGCGGGGGTGCCGTCGAGCAGGGCCTGCTGCCGGGCCTGTTCGGCCAGGCGCCGGATGAGGGGGGCGGCCCGCTCCAGGTCGGCCGGGTCCTCGCTGCGGCTCGCCTCCTGCAGTTCCCGGAAGGCGGCGAACATCTCCCGCCGCTCGTCACTCAGGGGAAGATCGTCCAGGAGGGGGAGCAGCCGCTCCAGGTCGTTCGGGGGTGGCGGTGTCGGCGCTCAGCTCCTGCCACTGCCGGTAGGCGTCGAGCAGGTCCCGGTGGCGGTCGTCCAAGGCGCCGACGGAGGCGAGGAGTTCGGCTGCCTCCCTGGCCGTCTCGCCGTCCTCGCGGGCCGCCGCGAGGGCCGCGAGGGCCCGGCCGAGGGCGGTGACGACCTGGGGGCGCGCAGGGTGCAGGGCGGGTGTGGCGGCCAGGGAGGCGCGCAGCCGTCGTACGGCGCAGGCGACGCGGCCCGGGTCGTTCTCGGAGACACCGGCGTCGGCGATGACCGAGCCCACCCGCAGGTCGAACTCGCCGGGCCAGGCGACCGGCAGGGTGTGGAGGTGGCGCAGCTGGCCCAGTCCCTCGGCGGTCTCCGGCAGGAGGGTGCCCTGCGGGAGCGCCTCGATCAGCTCTTCTACGACGCCGAGCGGGGGCGTGCCGAGCAGCCGGCAGGTGTCGGTCAGGGTGCGCAGGGCGGGCGCTGCGGCGGCCTGCACGAGAGCGGGGTCGAGAGCGGCGGGGGCGAGGGCACTCAGACGCGCGCACACCGCACGGGCGTAGCGCACGGCCACCAGCAGCGCGTCCGGGTCCGCCAGGAGTTTGAAGCGCTCGACGTGGAGTTCGAGGGCGTGGACCGTCAACTCCAGGAATCCGGCGTGGTCTTCGTCGGGCACGGCCTCGGACGCCGATTCCGACCAGGCGATCGCTGCGGCGAGCGCGGCGGGCCGCCCCTCCTGCGGACCGGTGGCCGCGGCGTCGGCGTGCGCCCTGCTCACCAGGTAGGCGAAGCTCGCCTCGTTCGAGGGGTCGGCGGGATCGAAGCGCTCCACGAGGACCTCCGGCAGCCCGGCTTCCACGGGCAGTCGCGGGCACAGGTGTACGAAGGTGCCGACGATGACGGACAGATTCTGCTCCGCCTCGGGATCCTCGTCGCCCAGGTGCCGGAACCAGAAGGTCCAGAAGACCTGGACGACCGACTCCAGATCGACCGGCGCCTCCGGCGCGGGCGCGGCCTGCCGCAGCAGGGCCAGCGCGTCGGCCACCGCCTCCGGATCCCTCAACGGCGCGGGATCGCGGGTGTTCTGAGCCGTGACGAGACGGGAGACCACTCGGCCGCGAAGCTCGGTCATAGATCGTTACATTAGTCTGACTGAAAGTCAGAAGGCAGTGATTCTCCGTACGTTGAGGGAGGCCGCCGTGGGGGACGGGGCGAACGCGCGCAAACAGTACGAGGACGCGGTGGAGTACCTGTGCCGACATGCGGAGGAGCTGCGCCCACTCGTCCCCGACGCCGTCTGGGACGCGGCGTTGCCGGTCGTACGGGACGCGGACCCGGCCGGCGACGCCTGGCGCAACGCCGTACGCGAGCTGCACGAAGCCGTCGAGGCGGGTGGGGTCCCCAACGGGCTGGGGCTGCCCGCGGTGATGGGAGTGCGCGACTGGCCCGGCCGCCGGAGACCACGGGCGTCCGGCTGGGTCTGTCCGAAGCAGAACCGTTGCGGCCGCATCGAGTTGCGCGACGGGGCCGCCACCCCCACCCCGGCCTGTGCGTTGGGCGGCGCCGAGATGCGTCCGGTGGGCGGCTGACGGCGGTGGGGCTTCTCATCGAGCTGCAGAAGCGGATACCCGACGGCTGGTTCCTGCGACGGCTGCTGCCCGCGGTGCTGTTCTTCGTGGTCGCGGTCGTCGGCGGCGGCGAGCTGGGGCACGCCCACTGGGACGACGTGTCCCTGGCACGGGAGAAGATCGCCGACGCGCTGCGGAGCGGCGGTGGTCCGTCCGCGGACACCGCGGCCTCGCTCGTGCTCTTCGCGGTGCCGGTCGTCGCGGCGGCATTCGCGGTGCCCTATGCCGCTTCCGGGGTAGGGGCGTTGGCCGCCGGGGCCTGGCCGTGGTGGCTGATGCCGGTGGGCGATCTCGTGACCAGGTGGCGGCGGCGCCGCTGGACGGAGCCGGACGAGCTGGCCAGGAGGTCCCTTCGGGCGAGTGCCGACGGCAACGCACTGCGGGCCGCCCGGCTCGACGTGCGCAGGGCCGCCGCCCTCGAGAACGGCCGGCCCGGGTCACCCACCTGGTCCGGGGACCGCTTCCATCGCACCGAGGAGACGATCAGACAGCAGGGCGACGACCTCGTCACCGGCTGGACCGCCCTCATCCTGGGTGCCCAGGACCCGCCCCGCGCCGCCCTGGCCGAGGCCCGCGACGCCTACGACGCGGCGTGCGAGGCCCTCGTGTGGAGCGCGGCGTTCACGGTCCTCGGCGCGTGGTGGTGGCCCGCGGCACCGGTCGGCGTCCTGCTGGGCCTGGCGTCATGGCGCGCGCTGCGGCACGCGGTGGAGGCGCTGTGCCGGACGACGGAGGCGGCGTTCACCTTGAGGGCGACGCAACCTCCGCCCGCTCAGCCCTGAGGGGGCGAACTTCTGGAGTGCCGTTTCACGGCAGGACATCAGGTACGGGGAGAACACATGGCGGAGGTTGCGGTTCCCGGGCCGGAGCCAGGCTGGGGGCGGGCGGCGGGGTACGGGGGCGGAAAGGGCAACCCGGCCCTGCAAGCCAGCGTGTGGGAACGCGGCGGGAGCCTTCCGGCTGGTCGCGGGCTTGTCGCCGTCCCTGGAAGCCCTGGCCGCACGACTGCGATTGGACATCGAGCGGGGATGGGAGGATCTGGGCGCGGTGGAGGTGGCGATGTTCCGCATCCAGAAGATCGACTTCGCTCTCAGCCGGCTGGAGGGCAGTCCCAGCCCCGATGTCCTGGTCTGGGTCGGCCGCGCCCAGGCTGATGCCGACGAAGCGCTCGACACCCTGCTCAACGCACTCGGCATCGGCGAGGAGGCCCTCACCTTCCGCGGTGACACCGAGACCGGCTTCACCGACCTGCGGGACAACGTCGGGTCCTGAGGACGAAGGATTCCATGGCACTGATGCCCTTCAGGTATCAGCGGCGTCGAAAGAGGTCTTGGACGGGGAGCCCCTCCTGGAATCAGGCTGGTCATCGAACGCACCAGCCTACGAATGACAGGAGCCCCCACCATGAAGATCTTCCTCACCGGCGGGTCCGGATACCTCGGCAAGGCCACGCTCGGCGCGCTCGTCCGCGAGGGGCACACCGTGGAGGCGCTGGCCCGCAACGACCGCGCCGCCGACATCGTCGCCTCCCTCGGGGCGACGCCGGTGCGCGGCGGGCTGGCCGATCGTCGGGTGCTGAACGCGGCCGCGGCCCGCGCCGAAGCCGTCGTACACCTGGCTCAGGCCGAGACCGGCGACGAGGACCTCGCCGCCGCCACCGCCATGCAGGACGGCATCGGCACCGGCCCGTATGTGCACACCGGCGGCACCTGGGTCTACGGCGACACCGACGGGCTCGCGGACGAGACCGCCCCCT
The DNA here is from genome assembly GCA_002027195.1 of Streptomyces sp. GKU 895. GTDB lineage: Bacteria > Actinomycetota > Actinomycetes > Streptomycetales > Streptomycetaceae > Streptomyces. The sequence continues at coordinate 6,640 of MWJO01000055.1, forward strand.
GGAACCCCCCGTCCGTGGTCGCCTGGCGCAGGTCCGTCGAGGACACCGTCCTGCGACGCGCCCGCGAGGGTGGCCGGCCGGTCGTGGTGCAGCCCGGTCTGCTGTACGGCCGCGAGAACCGTCTGATCGACATCTTCTACGGCGTTCCGGGCCGGGCAGCCGGCGCCGTCCCCTACATCGGCGACGGCGCGAACCGCTGGGCGCTGGTGCACGTCGACGACATCGCGACGCTGTACGTCGCGGCTCTCAAGGCGAAGCCCGGTTCGGTGTACGTGGGCGTGGGCGGGGTGAACCCGACCGCCAAGGAGTGCTCGCTGGCCGTCGCCCGCTCGGTCGGTCTCGACGGCAAGGTCGTCTCGATCACACTGGAGCGGGCGCGCGAGCAGATGGGCCCGATCGCGGACGCCTTCGCCCTGGACCAGCAGCTCACCCCGGCACGCGCCGAGACCCGAGCTGGGGTGGGCCCCCGTGCACACCGACCCGCTGGCCGTCCTCGCCGGCGCGCGTGAGCGGGCAGGGAAAGGGGCGGTGTCGGCGGCGGCAGGCCACCGGCTCCCCTCTCGGTAGATTGGTAGTCGGCTGTCCCCCTCGTGTCACGGTCCCGCAGGGGTGACGGAGAAGTCGCTCCAGGACGACGGGCCGCCCCGGAGACGAACAGGAAGTGAGCGGTGAGTCCGGGTGGATCTTGACCTGCGAAAGCTCCGGTACTTCGTGGCCGTCGCCGAGGAGCTCCACTTCGGACGCGCCGCCGAGCGGCTGCACATCGCGCAGCCGGTGCTGTCCCGGCAGATCCGCAGCCTGGAGGACGAGCTGGGCGTCGAGGTCTTCGACCGTGACCGGCGCGGCACGCTGCTGACCCCGGCCGGCGAGCAGTTGCTGCAGGACGCCGTCCCGCTGCTCGCCTCGGCACAGGCACTGCTGCGGCGGGCGAAGGCGGCAGCGCGGGACACCCCCACGCTGACCATCGGCTTCATGCCCGGCATCACCCTCACCCCGGCCACGGCCGCCTTCACCGCCGTCCGGCCCGGCGTCAACGTACGCCTGCTGCGCACCAGTTGGGACGACCAGGTGGACGTACTGCTCGACGGCCGGGCGGACATCGGGGTCGTACGACTGCCCATCGACCCGTACGGCCTCCAGGTGCGGCCCCTGTTCACCGAGCCCCGGCTCGTCATGCTCCCGGCGGGACACCGTCTGGCGGACCGGGCGTCGGTCACCGTCCACGACCTCGCCGGCGAGCACCTGCTCCAGGACCCCGATGCCGTACCCGAGTGGCGGGACGTGGCGCTGGAACTGCGTGAGAGGCGACGCCCCGAGGTCCCGGCGATCCATCAGGTGGAGGAGAAGCTGGAGCTGGTCGCCTCCGGTGCCGGAATCTGCGTACTGCCCTCGTCCACCGCCGGCTTCTACACCCGCCCCGACGTGATCGCGGTGCCCGTGGCGGACATCGGCCCCAACGAAGTGGCCCTGGCGTGGGTGGCGTCCCGCCGCTCCCCGCTCATCCACGACTTCGCCGAGGCGGCCGCGAGAACTCTGGGCCGGACTCGACCGTATTGATGTTCGTACCCCCGCCCTCCACGTGCAGCGTACGGCCATGCCCCGAGGCCACCGTCACGTCCCCGACGGCCGCGGCTGTTCGGGGGGTACCGAGCTCTCGGCGACCGACATCCACTGGTCCAGGTCGGCCTGGGTGAACTCCGTCCATGGAGGGATCTCGGGGAGCCGGCGAAGGAAGTCATAGGCCTCGGAGATCTTGGTGCCTCGCAGGACCGGGCAATGACAGCCGGCGACGGCCTCGGCGTTCAGGCGTTGGAAGTCGTCCACGACCGTCCGGAACTTCTGGCTGTCCAGCAGCGCCACCCAGGGTGAGACCAGCCGTCCGCCGAAGAACTGGCCGTCGCGGAATTCGTCCGTGAACAACGCCGCTACGTCCGGTATCGGGGTGGGCACGTTGGTGGCGAAGGTGTCGACGGCCCACAAAACGCCGGTCCTCGAATCGAAGAGGGCGCGCGTTGTGGGGTTGTCGTACAAGGGTGGACGTTTGGCGACCAGGGTGCGGTCACCCACGTCTGGTCAGCACGGTCGCGTTCGGGCATTGGGCGAGGACCGCCAAGAGGTTGCCGGCGTGGTCGCGGTCGTCGTGGGTGAGGAAGATCCACCGTACGTCCAGAGGATCCACGATGGACCAGGCCGCCTCCAGCCACTGGGAGCGCACCGCGGGCGCCCCGGTGTCCACCAGAACCGGCTCGGCTCCCCGGATCACCATCGAGTTCATCGGAAAATGGCCGACCGGCGGTGCCTCGAGGGCCCATGGGATGACGAACGTCTCCTCGGCGATCTTGAACGACAAACGCAGAACGATGTCCACGTTCACGGCCCGGGATCGACGCCGTCATCCCCTCGCGACCGGCTGCAAGGAAGGAGATCAGGGAACCGTCTCCGCGGACGCGTCGTGGTCTCGTACATAGACGGTGACCCGCGCCCCGTTGACCTGCGATGTTGCGGACTCCCGGAAGTAGCGCCGCAGGGTGCTCGTCTTCGCCGCCTCCTGCGGACCGGCCGGCGAGCGCGCACCCGTCGCGCGGACGGCGACGATCCGGTCGAACTCCAGCATGCGGGCCGCTATGTCCTGAGCGGGTAGCTCGACACCGGCCAGCGTGTTCGACGAGACAGGGTCCTGGGCGAGGGCCAGGTCTGTCAGGTGACGGGTGTCCGCGGGGCTGGCCGCGGTGAGGATGCGGTGTTGACCGGAGAGGTAGAGCAGCCCGTCGCCAGGACGGCCTTCGTCGCGTACGGCGGCGGCGATGGCTGTGGCGTCGTTGCTTCGGGCCTGGGGTGTTCTCAGCGCCAGGCTGAGCGGGACGAGTGCCGCCAGTGCGGCAGCGGCCGCGATCCCCGCGGTACGGCGAAACCGCGGACGCCGGATGCAGTAGTCGATCAACGCGCCCAGCAGCAAGGCGCATCCGATGTCGCTGTAGAGCACGTACCGGTCGACGAAAAGCGGCTTCACCAGCGAGGCGATCAGCAGCACAAGGCCCGGAAGCACAAGGATCGGCACCGCCAGCGCGGAAAGCCGCACCGGTCTCCTGCTCGCAAGAGGCGCCCGGGCACACGCCACGCCCACGACCGCGGCGAGCAGGAAGTAGCCGGGCCGCACCGGCCCGTCCATCCAGGACAGTTGCCCCGACTGCCCCACGCTGAGGATCGCCAGCGGCAACAGGCCGGCCACCACGCCCGCGGCCGCGACACTCCAAGCCGCGAACACCGGTCGTGGGACACGGGAGACGACGAGCGTGACGCCGTGTGCGGCCAGGGCGAGGACCGCGAACTCGTGCAGCAGGCAGGCCAGGAGCATGGTGCAGCCATAGACCGCCCACCGCCACCGGGTGCGCTGCCGGACGCCGGTCACCAGCGCGTAGGTGGCCCACGTGACCAGGGCGCACACCATGGCGTAGGAGCGGCCTTCCTGCGCGTACTTCTGCACCTGGGGAAGGAGCGGGAACACCAGTCCCGCCAGCAGGCCGACGCGAGGTCCCGCGAGGCGCAGTCCCACGAGCCCGACCCCGCTCGCCGCGAGGCATGTTGCCAGCACGGACGGCAGCCGCAGAGTCAGTAGCCCGCCGCCTGCAAGAGCGAAGATCTCGTGCATGAGGGCGTAGTAGACGGCATGGACCAGGTCGACGTGCCGGGCGGTGAGCCAGATCTGCGCAAGGTCGCGGTGCGCGAGCTGATAGGTGACGGCTTCGTCCCCCCACAGGGTGTTCTGCCTGCGGATGCCCCACAGCCCCAGCGCCATCGCCAGGGCCAACGGCGCGGTGACGACAACTGCTGTGGCCCGGCTGGGTGTTGGTCGACGTAGGGGAATGGGCACTGTTCGGGCCAGGGCGGGGCCACGTGTGGCAACGGACATCGGCGACGGGTCCTTTCAGCGGGAGCGCAAAGCCCCGTCAGCGTGCATGGACCTCGTTGACCGGATGCTGATCCAACCTGACCGGCCGATCAGGAAGGCGGACCGGTGCTGTGCGAGGCTGCACGGCATGCGCATCCTGGTGGTCGAAGACGAAGTGGACCTTGCCCACACCCTGCACACCGGCCTGAGCGCCGAGGGCTACAGCGTCGACCTCGCCCACGACGGCCGGCAGGGGCTGTGGATGGCCCGTACCGGCGAATACGCCCTGGTCGTCCTGGACTTGATGCTGCCCGGACTCAACGGCTACAAGGTCTGCGCCCAACTGCGCCGGGAAGGCAACTCCACCCCCATCCTGGTGCTCACCGCCAAGGACGGCGACTGGGACCAGGCAGAGGCCCTGGACACGGGGGCCGACGACTACCTGGCCAAACCGTTCTCCTACGTGGTGCTCGTCGCACGTCTGCGGGCCCTGGTCAGACGGGCCGCCACGGTCGCCCCGACCGTCCTCGCCGTGGGCGACCTCTCACTGGACGTCGCCGGCCGGATCTGTCGCCGGGCCGGGGTCCGGGTGGAACTCACCCCCCGGGAGTTCGCCGTACTCGAACTGCTCGCGCGACGGGCGGGCCAGGCGGTCTCCAAGGCGGATCTGCTGTATCACGCGTGGCCCGACGAAGCCTGGGATCCCAACCTGGTGGAGGCCCGGGTCAGCGCGCTGCGCAAGAAGGTGGACGCCGCGTTCCGCCGGCAGTCCCTGCAGACCGTGCGCGGCATCGGGTACCGGCTGGTGGACGACCGTGACCGCGACTGAGCCGCGGCGCCGCTGGTGGCCGCGTTCGGTACGAGCCCGCGCGGCCCTGGCCGCCGCCGTCACCGCCGCCGTGATCCTCACCGGCATCGGCTGGTGGGTACATCACGAGGTCTACCGCCAGAGCACGCAGATCGCCGAGGAACAGGCCCGCAGGCATCTCCTCGCCCTCGTCGACCAGTTGAACGACGGGGTGGTTCCCGTACGCAGAAGCGCCATGCCGTACGAGGTCGTCGCGACCGGCCGACGCTCCGCCGTCGCCTCCGGCGGCGGCATGGACAACTTCGCTGACGGCACCCGCCATGTGCTGCCGGCCCCTTCCGCGCCCTCTGCCCCGGTGGACGACACCGCGGAATGGTCCTACACGGTCCGGCCCCTGCGCATACCCGTGCGCCGCGACTACGACCCCGGGAACGAATTCGACCTGGCCGGCGGGACCTACCCGGTCCTGTACGCCGATGTCCGTGCCACTGACCTGAGCGGCGACAAAGCCGCCGCTCTGGGCGTGCGGCCCGAGGCCACGCTACGGGCCTATGTGGTCGTGCTCCCCGACACGGCCGAGGCGATCACCCGCACCACCGACGGCCTGCTGCTGCGGGCCGGACTCGTCGGGCTCGTACTGATCGCCGCCGCCGCGTACTTCACCGTGCGCATCGCGCTGCGGCCGGTCGAGGCCATCCGCGTCCTCACCGCCTCGGTCACCCCGAACGACCCTCGCGAACGCGTCACCGTCCCCGCGACCGGCCACGAGATCGCCGCCCTGGCCACCACCATCAACGCCACCCTGCAACGCCTCGACACCGCCGCCGCCCAGCAACGCCGTTTCGTCGCGGACGCCGCCCACGAACTGCGCAGCCCCCTCACCACGCTGCTCACCAGCCTGGAAGTCGCACTCGCCTACCCGGAGCGCACCGACTGGCCCGCCGCGGCCACCACCGCCGCACGGCAGACCCGCCGCCTCCAGGCCCTCGCCGAAGACCTGCTGCTCCTCGCCCGCCTCGACACCCGCACCCCACCACCACCGACCTCGAACCGTCGACCTGACCGCCCTCGCCGGCCGGCTCGCCGAGCAATACCCCCTCACCGAACGGCCGTTGACCCTCACCTGCGACAGCACCGCCCCCGCATACGTGCGCGGAAATCCCGACGAATACGAACGCCTGCTGCGCAACCTGGTCGACAACGCCGCCCGCCACGCCACGCACCGCATCCAGATCACGGTCCGAACTGAAGCTGAGGGGGTCATCCTCACCGTGCACGACGACGGCCCCGGCATCCCCGCCGAGCACACCGAGCGCATCTTCGAACGCTTCGTCCGTCTCGACGACGCCCGCTCCCGGGACCACGGCGGCACCGGCCTGGGCCTCGCCATCGCCCGCGACCTGGCCCACCGCCACCACGGCACCCTCACCCTCGCCCCCCGGACCCTGGGGGCATGCTTCGAACTACGCCTCCCCCGATCCCCCACCCCGGCCGAGAAATAACGTCCTTGCCCGCGCCGGCCTGCGCGGCTCAGGATCACCGGCCGCTTCCCCGCACGACCGCCGTGCCGGTCATCGTGGCGCAGCACCGCCGGAACGGCTCCGAGCCATGAGCGGTCCCGGCCGAAAAGGACGTTCCGCAGACGCTCTGGCTGCGCATCGCTCTCCCCCGTCAACGCGGCGTTGTTCACCGAGGCCTGGTGGGCCTCCACGAGACGGCAGTCCGCCGACACCGCGTCCCCGGGGACGAGATCGCGTGCGGGCAACTCCTGCCGTTCCCCGCCGCGCAGCACCCGGCAGGTATGCGGGACCATCGCCTGGAGCGACTCGGCGGTGCGCTCGGCGGAGTACTCCTGGAAGAAGCCGATCGCCGCGTTCAGCAGCACCACGCAGGCGATCGCCAGGGCCAGCTGCAAGGTGCCCGTGTCCCGGGGATTCTGCAGTCCGTACGCCAGAAAGGTGATCGCGGAGGCGACGAGCAGCACTACCGCGAACAGGTCCGTTAACTGGCCGACGAGGTCCCGCCACCAGGCCCTGCGCCGGGGCCGGGGCAGTTCGTTGGCGCCGTACCGCTCCCGTCGCGCGGCCGCTTCCGGGGGCGTGAGGCCGCGTGGGGAAGTGTCCAGGGCCGAGTAGACGTCCCGAGTGGCCAGGGTCTGCACCCCAAGGCCGTCGGTCGTCATGATGCCGCCAGGCGTACGGCGTCGAGGCGACCGGGGGCGTGGCGGGCGGCCGTGGCCTCGTCGTGGGTCCGTCCTTTCGCGTCGCGATCCCGGCACCGGCGATCGCATGCGGTGCCCGAGGCGGCGCACAGGCAGCGGTGATCCCTCAAGAATCCGCGCCGCCCGCCCTCGCGGACGCGGGCGTAAGACCCCGAGGCAGAGCCGTTCGGTCCCCGCGGGTGCCTGTGCACTCGTCGGACGGAGGGTGGGCGAACCCGCGCGAACGGCTCGGTGAACCCGGCACGTTCGCCGCCTGGAACAGGGTGGACCCGAGCCGTGGACGGGTCGTCGCCGGTTGCCGCCCGGCGTGGACCGGATGCCGTCGACGGGGGGACCGACCGGCCCTAGCCGACGGAATGGGAGGGGGCGGAGTTTGACGGACGAGGGGTGTCGGCTGTCCGGCCCCCGCCAGGAGCAGAGAGGGGACCATCGTGCTCACGATCAGGCAGGCCACATCGGGGTTCCCCGTCCGCGTGTGGGAGTGCGGTGTTGTTCGGGGCGGGTGTGAGCCAGGGGGCGTGACGACTCCGCACGTCCGCTGCGCCGGTTCGACCGGTGGATGTACCGCGGCGGCCGCCCGGGCCGCCTGGCACGCGTGATGATTCGGCAGAAGGTGCTCGCCTCCTCGGCGGGGCTGACACCGCAGCGCCTGGTCACGATGAAGGTGCCCGGGCGTCGCACGGGCCGGCTCGTCTCTCTGCCTCTGGTGGTCGCCGACCACTATTTGGTGGCGATGCTCGGCAACGACGCGAACTGGGTGCGCAACGTCCGTGCGGCCGAGGACCATGTGGTGTTGCGGCATGCCCGTGCCCGGGCCGTGCGCCTGGTGGAGGTCGCGGTTGGTGACCGCGCGCCGGTCCTGCGGCGTTATCTCGCGCTCGCTCCCGGCGCCCGGGCACAACTGCGGGTGGACCGGCAGGGCCCCGCTGGAGGAGTTCGCCCGGATCGCCGAGCGGGTCCCCGTCTTCCGCATCCCGCCCGACCGACCGGAGCCGGGCACCGGGAGCGCATCATGACCACCGCGTCATCAGTCTGCACGTCCTGGGCCGCGCGCGATGCCCGGCTGTCACTGTCCGAGCGGGCGACCCCGCCGTCGAGGAGGCCGGGGGCACCCCTCCGCGACGGACAACGACGAGGTCGTGGTGGGCGTGGAAGAGCCGGGACCGCCCCCGACGCCCTGTTGGAATTCGCGTTCGCCACCGCCGAGCCACGCGGAATGCGGGTCCGTGCCGCACGGGCCCTGCCGCTGTCCAGCCTGGTGCCTTATCCGCACACGATGGCCGCCGGGCGCCCCGACAGCCGCTACCAGGCGGAGGAACGGGCACAGCTGGCGGCCACGCTGGCACCCTGGCGCGACAAGTTCCCCGACGTCCCCGTCACCGAACAGGTCTCGACCGGTCCGGCCGCGGCCGTGTTGCTGTACGCCGCGGCGCGCAGAGGACTCGTGGTCGTGAGCCGCCGCCATAATCCGTCCCATCTGACCTGGAAACTCGGGCCGGTGGGCGCACACCGCGCTGCACCACGCACACTGCCCGGTCGCCGTCGTCCCGCACGACTGAGCCGCTCGGCGTCCGAGCAGCCCGGTCATGCGATAGTTGACCTGATCGCGGTCCTGGCGCCCGACGGCGCCCTGACGGCGTGGGAACACCGGGCGGGACGCTGAATCGCACTCATGCCCGCTGCAACAAGGGGCGCACCCAGAGCAGGTCGCCCGTGGCCCTGCACACCGCGGCACTCGAAACGCAAGGGCCGCTCCTCCCTCGTACCCGCGCCCCGGCCGGCGGAGCGTGGGTCAGTCGGCGTCCCCGTCGCCGCTCGACGCGGTCTTGGAGAAGCCGTCGTGCCACGCGGCCTTCGCCCCCGAATCGCCGATGCGGTACACGTCCACGGAGGCTCCCACGGCCAAGACGAGCGACAGGACTACGACCGCGATACGCACCGGAGCCGCGGACCGACGCGTGCCGCGCGAGGCGCCCGACCCCGGCGATGCCGAGCCGCGGGCTGCCCACCAGACGAAGACCGCCAGGACGAACAGGCCCCCGGCCCAGGGCAGGAGTCCATCGCCGAGCTCGGCGTGCCGACGCACCAGCGCGTCGTCGGCGACGTGTTCCTCGAGCCACTCCCCGGCCTGTGTGGCCAGCGGAACGCTCACGAGCGTGACCAGTGCCAGCAAGGGCAGCACGATGCCCATGCGCTGTGCCACGCTCGGCCAGACCGCGCAGACGGCGAGTGCCAGCGCGGTGAGGGGCACCAGCACGACGACGAAGTGCACGAGCAATACGTGCGCGGGCAGGCCGTTGATCAGGCTCATGAGAGTCCTCCAGCAGGCTGGTCGACCGATGTGTCCAAGGCGCGCGCCAGCCTGGCACAGCAACTTCTCAGCTTCTTCTGAGCGCCGGCCGTGACGGTGGCGGCGGGGCCAGCCGGCCCGGTTGGCAGGGACGGAGGGGACCTGCCGTGCCGCCGCGCGTTGTTCGAGCCTGAAGGTGCGGCGCGCAGTCACACCCCTCGTGACGTTCACCCGTACCGGGTGCTGTCGGGGGCATCAGGGGAGGGGAAAGATTATGGCGTCCGTCACCTTCGACAAGGCAACGCGGTGCTTCGCGAAGATGGACCACCCGGCCGTCGACGCTCTGGACCTGGAGATCGCCGACGGCGAGTTCATGGTCCTCATGGTCCCTCCGGCTGCGGCAAGTCCACCACGCTGCGGATGCTCGCCGGGTTGGAGGACATCGGCTCGGGCACCATCCGCGTCGGCGACCGGAATGTGACCCATCTGCCACCCAAGGACCGCGACATCGCGATGGTGTTCCAGAACTATGCCCGCTACCCGCACATGACGACGGCGGAGAACATGGGTTTCGCCCTGAAGATCGCGAAGGTGCACAAGGACGACGTCCGGGGCCGGGTCGCCGAGGCAGCCGGCATCCTCGACCTCGGCGAGTATCTCGGGCGCAAGCCGAAGTCGCTGCCCGGCGGGCAGCGCCAGCGGGTCGCGATGAGGCGGGCCGTCGTCCGCGAACCACAGGGTCCTCATGGACGAGCCGCTGTCCAACCTGGACGCCAAACTGCGGGTCCAGACCCGTACGCAGATCGCCTCGCTGCAGCGGCGGCTGGGCACCACCGCCGCGTACGTCACCCACGACCAGGTCGAGGCCCTGACCATGGGGGATCGTGTGGCGGTCCTCAAGGACGGCGTGCTGCAACAGGTGGGTACGCCCAACGAGGTGTTCCGGCACCCGCCAACGCCTTCGTCGGCGGCTTCATAGGATCCCCCGCGATGAACCTCTTCCGTCTCCCGCTCACCACCGACAAGATCGAACTGGGCGGGCTGTTCCTGCCGTTGCCGCGGCCGGCGCTGCGAGCCTCCCGCGCCTAGGGCGCCTCGGAGATCGCCCTGGACGTGCGGCCCGAGCAGTTCGAGATCCTGTCCCAGGAGGACAGGGAGACACCGGGGCTGGAGCTCGTGGTGGATGCCGTCAAGGACACCGGCGCCGTCACCTACCTCCACACGACCGCCAAGGTCGACAGGGAGGCCGCGCAGGTCGTCGTCCGGGCACCGGGACGGCAGGCGTTCGGCAAGGGCGAGGCGCTTCGGGTGACCACCCGCCCGGATGACGTCCACCTCTTCTCGGCGAAGACGCGGGACCGGCTCTCGGTCTACGAGACGTCCGTCTGATCAAAATGCCCGCCCCGACTTGGGCCGAACGACCCGCCTGCAGGGACCGGTCGGTCCGTGTTGCCCTACCGGTGCTGCGCCCACGCTGGGAGCGGCCCTCCCCCGCCTCGGGAGGAAAACGATGCCGATCAGTACGGACCCGGGCCGCAGCCGACACGAGCGACGGGAAATGGAATGATGACGTCTATCAGCCTCATGGACGCGATCCTCCCGGCCGAGCACCGGGAGCGGCTCATGGGCATCGCCCGCGAAGTCTCCTTCGACGTGAACACCCGCCTGTTCGAGGAGGGCGGGCGAGCCGACCGGTTCTGGAGCGTGCGGACGGGCGTCGTCGCCCTCGATCTGCATGTGCCCGGACGCCGCTCGCCCGTCATCGAATCCCTTGGGCACGGTGAACTGGTCGGCTGGTCCTGGCACTTCCCGCCCCACGTCTGGCAGTTCGGGGCCCAGGTCACACATCCGGTGCGGGCCTGGGAGTTCGACGCGGTCGACGTACGGCAGATGTGCGCCGCCGACCCGGAGTTCGGCCGGGCGGTCGCGGTCTGGGTCGGCCGGGTGGTCGCACACCGGCTGCACGCGGCCCGCATCCGGCTGCTCGACCTGTACGCCCCGTACGGCAACCGGTCATGAGCCGATGCCCAGGCCGACACCGATCAGGGCGTCGGGACCGATAGCCCGGCGCCCACCCCCGGTCGGCCCTCGCGGCTTGCTCGGCCCGGTCGGCACGGTGGTGACGGGACCTGCCCGAGGCACGGTGGCCCCGGAGTGAAGGAGCTGATCGCCATGACGACCCTGGCAGGAGTCCCGGACCGTCCGGTCCGGGTCACCGCTGTGCTCGACGCATCGCTGTCGCGATGGCTGTGGCTCGTGAAGTGGATCCTGGTGATTCCGCACTACGTGGTGCTGTTCTTCCTCTGGGTCGGCTTCGCCGCGGTGAGCGTGATCGCGTTCTTCGCCATCCTGTTCACCGGGCGCTACCCACGCTCGCTGTTCGACTTCAATCTGGGTGTGCTGCGCTGGAGTTGGCGGGTCGCCTACTACTCGTACGGCGCCCTGGGCACCGACCGCTACCCGCCGTTCAGCCTGGGCGAGGAGCCGGGGTATCCGGCCCGGCTGGACATCGCCTACCCCGAGCGCCTGTCCCGCGGCCTGGTGCTGGTGAAGTGGTGGCTGCTGGCGATCCCGCACTACGTCGTCGTCGGCTTCTTCCTCGGCGGCTGGCACCTCGGCTGGTGGTCCGGCGGACTCGTCGCCGTGCTGACGGTCATCGCCGGCGTGATCCTGGCCGCCACCGAGAAGTACCCGAGGCACCTGTTCGACCTGATCCTGGGCCTGAACCGGTGGGTGCTGCGGGTCGCCGCCTACGTCGCACTGATGACGGACACGTATCCGCCGTTCCGGCTGGACATGGGCGGCTCGGAACCGGCCGGGCCGGACCACCCCCAGGAGCCGTGAGCACCGCCGCGGGCAGCGTGTCCTCAGGCCGTTCAGTCGTCCTGCCGATCCTCCGGCGCCTCGAACAGCGTGTGCGGTGCGTGCCGGGGCGTGGCGGGGCCCTCCGGACCGTACCCGAGGCGGATCAGCATCTGGGCGTGCCCGTCGCGGCCGGGTGTCGGGCTCAGTGCCTGGCGCAGGTCCGGCCACTCCAGCGGCTGGTGCAACAGGGATGTGCGCAGGCCCCGCACCGTGGCGGCCAGGAGGGCGTGTTCGAGCGCCTGGCCGGCCCGCAGCCAGTCCGTGCGGCGGTCGTGCTCGGTGGTCAGCAGGGCGATCATCGGGTCGGTCTCGAACGGCTGGGACGGCAGCCGGTCGGTGTGCCGTTGCGCGGTGAAGTCCCGCATGGGCAGCCGTTCGTAGGAGTCCTGCGGTCCGAGGACGGCCTGCGGAAGTCCGACGTCGGCGGGTTCGTCCCCGTCGCGGTGCACCCAGCGGCGGCTCTCGGCACCGCGGTCCGGGTCGGCCCGGTTGCGGCGTTCGGCCTCGGCGGTCACGCGGAGCAGGTGGTCCCTCTCATCGGCCGCCGGGAAGGTGAGAAGAGCCCCCTCCCGGCGCGCGGCCTCGGCGAGCTCCGCACGCAGCGGTGCGGGCAGCGGCTTCGCGGAGAAGGGCAGCCGGCTGCTGTGCCGGCGTCGGATCGCCTCGTAGAGGCCGTCTCGATGCCCTGTTGCCGCCCGGGACGGGGCGCCCGTCAGGCGGACGGTGGCGAGCAGACGCGGCTCGTCCGGAACGGGCAGCAGCCGGGTGACGGGGCACCAGCCGAAGTGGGCGACGGCGACACGGAGGTTGAACACGGATGCGCCCACCGACACGTGCAGGGCACGGCCCATGGGTCGGCGTGGCGCAGTCCACGCCCCGGGGCGGCACGGACCTGGAGGGTGATGGTCTCGGAGTCCCGGCGGTAGCGCCACGGCTGCGTGTTGAAGATGGAGGGTGCCGCGACTGCGGCTGCGAGGCAGGCCTCCAAGGTCGAGGCGTCAAGGGTCGCGGAATGCATGGAATCCTCCTCGCAGGCCCGAGGTCGCAAGATGCCTTCCTTCGAGAGTGAGAGCCCGGGGTTTCCATGGCGAGGGACCGGTGGTCCCTCTTCGGGGTCCGCTCGGGCACACCCCGATCGTGCCGGCCGTGTGGGCCGTCTTCGTGCTGAGCGGCGTGCTGGTCGGCACGTAAAGGACGACCTGGTCCGGGCGAAGGTCCCCTGGACGGGGTCGGTGGGGCAGCGAGTGGGGCCGGGTGGAACCGGAGTGGCGACGCAGCATCACGCGAGGGCGAACGCATGAGGCCGCAACCGCACCAGGCCCCACCCGCCGGCCGGGCCGGCCGCCGCCCTCGGGACACCGGCACTTCCTATCGCGGGCCCCGCCTGCGGTCCGCCGTGATGCGGTGGCGGGACATGCGGGCGTACGTGGCGGCGAGGACGAGGAAGGCACCGAGGATCGCGGTAGGGGCCATGGCGACCGCCACCCCCGCCCCACCCCTCCCCGGGCCCGCGGCCATGAGAAGGGTCTCCGCGATCAGCGCGACCACCACGCCGCAGGCGACGAGGGCGGCGAACACATAATGCTCCATGCGGCCCTGCGACCGGCCGTGCCGCGGCGCAGTGGGTTCCAGCGTCGCCCAGTGGCGGGCGACCTCCCGCGTCTCGGCCCTCTGTTGCGCTCCGGCATGCGCGCGCAGCACAGAGGTACCGGCGGCGCCCGCCACGGCCACTGCGCACGGCACCGGCCACATGACGCCCACCAGCAAGAGCAGCGCCACGGCGCCTGCCGTGCTCCAGCCCGTCAGACACGCGATAGCCGCCGTACGACGGGAGACGGGGCGGTCGTCTCGCGCTCGCAGGTCGGTGAGGGCGGGCAGGTACCAGGCGCAGCCGGACACGGTCACCAGTGCGACGCCCAGCCCCAGTACGCGGGTCATGCTTCAGCCCGCCGTGTCGAGTTCGGCGATCTCGGGGTGGTGCAGGTCGAACGCCGGGGACTCGGAGCGGATGCGGGGCAGGGCGCGGAAGTTGTGGCGCGGCGGCGGGCAGGAGGTGGCCCACTCCAGGGAGCGGCCGTAGCCCCACGGGTCGTCGACCTCGATCTTCTTTCCGTACTTGGCGGTCTTCCAGACGTTGTAGAGGAACGGCAGGAGTGACAGACCGAGGACGAACGAACCGATGGTGGACAGCGTGTTGAGGGCGGTGAAGCCGTCGGCGGCCAGGTAGTCGGCGTAGCGGCGCGGCATGCCCTCGACGCCGAGCCAGTGCTGTACCAGGAACGTGGTGTGGAAGCCGACCGTCAGCGTCCAGAAGGTGATCTTTCCGAGGCGCTCGTCGAGCATCTTGCCGGTCATCTTCGGCCACCAGAAGTGGAAGCCGGCGAACATCGCGTACACGACGGTGCCGAAAACCGTGTAGTGGAAGTGCGCCACGACGAAGTACGAGTCGGAGAGGTGGAAGTCCATCGGCGGGGACGCGAGGATCACGCCGGTCAGACCGCCGAAGACGAAGGTGATCAGGAAGCCTGTGGCCCACAGCATCGGCGTCTCGAAGGACAGCGACCCCTTCCACATCGTGCCGATCCAGTTGAAGAACTTCACACCGGTCGGGACCGCGATCAGGAACGTCATGAAGGAGAAGAACGGCAGCAGTACACCGCCGGTGACGTACATGTGGTGCGCCCACACCGTCACCGACAGACCGGCGATGGCGATCGTCGCGCCGACCAGGCCCATGTAGCCGAACATCGGCTTGCGGGAGAAGACCGGGACGACCTCGGAGACGATCCCGAAGAACGGCAGGGCCAGGACGTACACCTCGGGGTGGCCGAAGAACCAGAACAGGTGCTGCCAGAGCAAGGCGCCGCCGCTGGCCGCGTCGAAGACGTGCGAACCGAACTTGCGGTCCGCCTCCAGCGCGAACAGCGCCGCCGCCAGGACCGGGAAGATGATCAGGATCAGGACGCCGGTCAGCAGCACGTTCCACACGAAGATCGGCATCCGGAACATGGTCATGCCCGGAGCACGCATGCAGATGATCGTGGTGATGAAGTTGACCGCGCCGAGGATGCTGCCGAAACCGGAGAGCGCCACCCCCATGATCCACAGGTCGGCGCCGAGGCCCGGCGAATGCACGGCGTCCGACAGCGGCGCGTACAGGAACCAGCCGAAGTCGGCGGCTCCGCCCGGGGTGAGGAAGCCGAACGCGGCGATCGACGAACCGAACAGGAAGAACCAGTAGGCCAGCATGTTCAGCCGAGGGAAGGCCACGTCCGGCGCGCCGATCTGCAGCGGCATGATCCAGTTGGCGAACCCGGTGAACAGCGGCATCGCGAACATCAGCAGCATGATCGAGCCGTGCATGGTGAACGCCTGGTTGAACTGCTCGTTCGACATGATCTGCACGACCCGGCCGGCGAGTTCGGCGCGCATCATCAGGGCCATGACGCCGCCGACGATGAAGAAGGCGAACGCGGAGACCAGGTACATCGTCCCGATCTTCTTGTGGTCGGTGGTCGTCAGCCACTCCACCCACGCCGGCCGGGCGGCCCGCCCTGCCGGCACTGCGGCCGTGGTGACCTCGGCTCCCGGCCGTACGCTCTCCACCTGATGCGTCTGTTCCTCGTCCACCGGACGGTGTCCTCCCCATCGCGCATGTGTCGTCGACGGCCGGGAAGTGCCGAGGGTGCGGGAATCGGAGTCGGCCCTCCCCGGCCGTGCCTCATGATCTGCGGTGGGGCGTGGGGTGCGGATAGGGCCGAACAGTCCCTGCGGGGGCCCGTGTTCGGGGCCCAACGGTCCCTCGTCGCCCGCCCGGACGCCGTGGGCCGGACCGGTTCAGAGCAGTGTCCGCCAGTAGTCCCACCAGCGGGTGGCGACGAGCATGACGATGCTCAGGTACCAGGCGGTCGGCACCGCCCAGTGGAACTCCCGCACTGCGGCGACCAGAACGCGCGGGGCCCGGATGACGCCGTGCCGCAGATTGTGCACGGTGGTGTACCAGAACATCGCGATGGTGACCGCCCAGACTAGGCAGCACCACAGGCACAGCGCGCCGATCTCGTACAGCGCCTGCGTCATCAGCCACATGCAGAAGCCCGCGCCGAACACGGTGCCGGCGTTCAGTCCGAGCCAGAACCAGCGCCGGAACCGCGCCCCGGCCAGCACGGCGAGTCCGACGGCGGCGACGACCGGATAGGAGAGCAGGCCCAGCAGCGGGTTGGGGAACCCGAACACGCCGGCCTGGTGGCTGCGCATCACGTTCGAGCAGGACAACACCGGGCTGAGGTTGCAGGAGGGTGCGAAGTCCGGGTCCTGAAGGAGCTGGAACTTGTCGACGGTGATGACGAAGGAGGCGAGGATCCCGAGGGCGCCGGTGACGATCAGGAGCCAGGCGAAGACGCCGGAGGCGCCGATGCTGCCCTCCGGTGCGGGCTCCGGCCGTCGGCCGCCCTCGCGGGCTCGGGGGTCGAAGTCGTGCACGGTGGAGGAGGTGCTGCTGGTCATGGGAATGGTTCCGCCTCGATGGTGTCCGGATGGGCAACGGCCCATGCCGGGCGATGAGCAGGGGACGTCAAGCGATCGGCAGCCGCGACGGGGTGCGCGGCGTGCCGGATATCGCTTGCCGTACGGCTCCCTCCGGCCACAGCACCTCGACCGGAATGCCCCGGGCCCTGGCGTACGCCACCAAGTGGGCCGTGGCGTCACGGCCGTTGGACGGTGAGCCGTCCCAGACGGCCAGCAGGCGTCGGCACTTCGCGATGATCCGCTCGTCCGCGCCGACGCAGGCGTCGCGGACGGCCGCGTCGTACTCCAGGGGGCGCACCTGCCCGGCGAGGCAGAGCAGTTCACCGACGGCCTCCTGCTCGTCCGTCGGCGGCATGCTGGGCGACATCTCCGGCGCGGGCGTCACCACGACCAGTTCCCGACCCGCGGCGCGCACGGCCCGTCCCACGGCGACCGGCGCCCCGGCGACCGCTCGCACCACCACCGGCATCCGCCCGGGCATACGCTCCAGTACCGGCCCGAGTTCGACCTCCACCAGCTTCAGCGCCCCTGGGTTCAGGTCGGCCTGGCCCACCGCCGCGATCATCTCTCCGGTCACCTCCTCGTCGTACGGCGTTCTCGTACGGCCTCGCTCTCCCCGATGCCGTTCGATCAGTGAAGTCCGCGCGCCCGAGGAGCAACAAGGGCCGAACGGCCCCGGCGACCGCCGGTTGACGCCTGGCAATTTGATCAATCTGCCCGGCGCGGTCGCCCGGCACGGGCTCGCACCCCAGGGGCCGGCTGGAGGGACAACACCGCCCCCAGGGACGTCCGGCCCGGCCTCGGGGCCTGTCGGACGCCGATCACGGACCGGGCGGACCTGCACGACGGGGCGGTGCCGAGGAGAGGGTCGTGGTGAGCGGCGCCGGTCCCCCCGCGGCGCCGCGCACCCGAAGGCCCGCCGGCTGCAGGGCCCCCACCACCCGATGACGGAGGCACATCCATGACCCGCCACCACGACCGACCCGCGACCGCTGCCCCGACCGAGGCGCCGTCGGACACCGACGTCGCCGTGGACCGGCTGGTCACGAACGGGCTGAAGGCGCTGGCCGACTACGAGAGCCTGGACCAGGAGCGGGTCGACCACATCGTGAAGAAGGCCTCGGTCGCCGCCCTGGACCGGCACACCGCACTGGCGCGGCTGGCGGTGGACGAGACCGGACGGGGGGTGTTTGAGGACAAGGCGGCCAAGAACATGTTCGCCTGCGAGCACGTCACGCACAGCATGGACCGGATGAAGACGGTCGGTGTCATCGCCCGCGACGACATCGACGACATGGTCGAGATCGCCGAACCGGTCGGTGTGGTGGCCGCGATCACCCCGGTCACGAACCCGACCTCCACCACCGTCTTCAAGGCGCTGATGGCGCTCAAGACCCGCAACCCGGTGGTGTTCGCCTTCCATCCTTCCGCCCAGCGGTGCAGCGCCGAGGCCGCCCGGATCGTCCGGGACGCCGCCGTGGCCGCGGGCGCCCCCGAACACTGCGTCCAGTGGATCGAGGCCCCGTCGGTCGAGGCCACGAGCGCGCTGATGCGCCACCCGGGCGTCTCGCTCATCCTCGCCACCGGCGGCAACGGCATGGTCCGGGCCGCGTATTCGGCCGGCAAGCCTGCTCTCGGCGTCGGAGCCGGCAACGTTCCCGCGTACGTGCACAAGAGTGCGAAGCTGCGCCGCGCCGTCAACGACCTGGTGCTCTCCAAGTCGTTCGACAACGGCATGATCTGCGCCTCGGAGCAGGCCGTCATCCTCGACGACGAGATCTACGACGCCGCCCTCGCCGAATTCCGCACCCTGCACGCCTACTTGGCGACCGCCGAGGAGAAGGCGCGCCTGGAGACGTTCCTCTTCCCCGAACACCGGGCGGCGGGCAGCGGCTGTGAACCGAAGGTCAACTCCGCCGCCGTCGGGCGGAGTCCGGCGTGGATCGCCGAGCAGGCCGGCTTCACCGTGCCCGCCGACACGTCCGTCATCCTCGTCGAGGCCGAGCGGGTCGGCCCGGACGAGCCGCTGACCCGCGAGAAGCTCTGCCCCGTCCTCGCCGTGCTGCGTGCCCGCTCCGAGCAGCAGGGCTTCGACCTGGCCGCCGACATGGTCGCCTTCCACGGACAGGGCCACAGCGCCGTCGTCCACACCGAGGACCGGGAGCTCGCCGAGGCGTACGGCAGGCACATGAAGACGGTACGGATCATCGTCAACGCCCCGTCCTCGCAGGGCGCCATCGGCGGAATCTACAACGGTCTGCTGCCCTCGCTCACACTCGGCTGCGGCTCCTGGGGCAGCACCTCGGTGTCCAACAACGTCTCCGCCGTCCAGTTGCTGAACATCAAGCGGGTCTCCGCCCGCCGCAACAACCTCCAGTGGTTCAAGGTCCCGCCGAAGATCTACTTCGAGCCGCAGGCCATCCGCTATCTCTCCTCGATGCCGGACGTCCGGCGCGTCACGATCGTCACCGACACCACCATGACCCGCCTCGGCTTCGTCGACCGGGTGAGCCGCGTCCTGCAGCGCCGGCCCGAACCGGTCACCCTGCAGATCATCGACAACGTCCAGCCCGAACCGAGCATCGATTCCGTGCGCCACGGCGCCGACCTCATGCGGGACTTCGCCCCGGACACGATCATCGCGCTGGGCGGCGGCTCGCCCATAGACGCGGCGAAGGTGATGTGGCTGCTGTACGAGCACCCTGACGTCGACTTCGCGGACATGCGGCAGAAGTTCTCCGACATCCGCAAGCGCGCCTTCCGCTTCCCCGTGCTCGGCACCCGTGCCCGCCTGGTCTGCGTGCCCACCACCTCCGGCACCGGCGCCGAGGTCACACCCTTCGCGGTGATCTCGGACCCGGCGACGGGCAAGAAGTACCCGCTGGCCGACTACGCGCTCACCCCGAGCGTCGCGATCGTCGACCCGCTCCTCACCGCCGAACTGCCCTCCGCGCTGGCGGCCGACAGCGGCTTCGACGCCCTCACCCACGCCATCGAGGCGTACGTGTCGGTGTACGCCAACGACTTCACCGACGGTCTCGCCCTGCACGCGATCCGCCTGATCTTCGACAACATCGAGGCCTCGGTCGTCACCTGTGCCCCGGAGGCCCGGGAGAAGATGCACAACGCGGGCACCATCGCGGGCATGGCCTTCGGCAACGCCTTCCTCGGCATCGTCCACGCCATGTCGCACACCCTCGGCGCCACCTTCCGTATCGCGCACGGCCGCACCAACGCGGTCCTGCTGCCGCACGTCATCCGCTACAACGGCACCGTCCCCGCGAAGCTGACCGGCTGGCCCAAGTACGAGAACTACCGCGCTCCCGAACGCTTCCAGGACATCGCCCGCGCGCTCGGCCTGCCCGCCGCCACCCCCGCGGAGGGAGTCACGTCCCTCGCCTCGGCCGTGGAGCGGCTGCGCGACGCGGTGGGCATCGAGCCGTCGTTCCGCTCCCTCGGCGTCGACGAGAAGAGGTTCCTCGACGCCCTGCCCCAGCAGGCCCTCAACGCGTACGAGGACCAGTGCGCGCCAGCGAACCCGCGCATGCCGATGCTGGACGACATGCAGGATCTGATGCGCGCGGCCTACTACGGACGGGCCGAGGCCACCGACGCCTGACGACGGCGACGCGGCGGGGTTTCCATCGCCCTCGCCCGGCTGACAACGATGCCGAGGACCGACTTGCACTGTCAACGTGTACTCCATCGTTGGACGCATGCGTCGCATGGGGCTGGACTGGAAGAACGGGCGCTGCGCCGCACTCCAGTCCGAGGAGAGCAGCGATGACCACTACGGAAACCTTCGATCTTCTGCAGCCGTACAGGATCGCCGAAGAGACGTTTGTCATCCCATGGGCCTTGGAGGCTCCGCCGGTCGGCCATTTCCCGATGAATTCGATGGTGATCCGGGGAGCCGAACCGGTGCTGGTGGACACCGGCGCGCCGGCGGTTCGATCCCAGTGGCTGGAGGCCGCGTGGTCCGTGGTGGATCCGTTGGACGTGCGATGGATCTTCCTCACCCACGACGATCGTGATCACGCCGGCAACCTTCTGTCGGCCGTCGCCGAATGCCCGAACGCGACTCTGCTGACGACCTGGTTCTCGATCGGGCGCATGGCCGCGGAGTGGGAGACGCCCATCAACCGGTACCGTTTCATGACCGACGGCGACACGGTGGATGTCGGTGACCGCACTCTGGTGGCCCAGCGCCCACCTCTGTACGACAACCCGACCACCCGCGCCCTCTTCGACACGAAGACCAAGGTCATGTGGTCGGTGGACACCTTCGCCACGAAGTGCCCACTCCCCTGCCCGAAGCCGCCGACCTGTCCGCGGATTAGTTCCGCGACGGCCAGTTCTTCGGCGGACAGCTCGTCTCGCCCTGGGTGGCGTTGCTGGACGACCAGAAGTTCCGGGCAGTCGTGGACGACTTCCAGCGACTGGACGCCGAGGTCGTCGCCGGCTGCCACGCACCCGTGCTCCGCGGACCACTGATCGCAGAGGCATTCGACCTTCTCCGCCGACTGCCCGGGATTCCGGCCTGGACAGAGTTCACACAAGCAGACCTGGACCAGTGGATGGCCATGGCCGAGACCTCGGTCCCGCCCGAACAGCCACGCCCCTCGACGACGTGACGAACGCTCTGAAAACCGCCGGGCGGGGCCGCACTCCCTGATCAACCTGCGCCTCGGCACCGGTAAACGGCATCCGCGACCGGACCACAACCGGACCTCAAGCGTTACGCGCCCGCACCGGCGACCACACAGAGACGCAAACATCCTGGCGGAACGTGAAGGCGTTCACGGAACCGCCGGCGGGGACTCCTCGCGGCAGCAGCGAGGAGGTCGCGTTGGACGTCGAGCAGTTGTCGATGTACGGGTACGCGTCGAAGGCGGAGGTGCTCGCCGACGCGCGGCGGTACTGGAATCCGGACAAGACCACGTTCTGGCAGGACCAAGGCGTCCCGCTCGTCGTCGGGGACCGGTCCGGGTACCGCCTCACCGACGTCGACGGGCACGAGGTCATCGACGTCCATCTGAACGGCGGTACCTACAACCTCGGCCATCGCAACCCCGAGTTGGTGGACACCCTCACCCACGCCCTCCGGCATCTCGACATCGGCAACCACCACTTCCCCACCCCGGGCCGCGCCGCCCTGGCCCGCCGGCTCGTCGAGGCGACGCCGGGCGCGGACAAGGTCGTCTTCGGGTCCAGCGGCGGGGAAGCAGTGGACGTCGCGTTGAAGAGCGCCCGCTACGCCACCGGCCGGCGGAAGATCGTGTCGGTCGTGAAGGCCTACCACGGACACACCGGCCTGGCCGTCGCCACGGGCGACTCACGGTTCTCGCGGCTGTTCCGCTCCGACAACCCCGCCGAGTTCGTCCAAGTCCCGTTCAACGACCTCGACGCGATGACAGCAGCCCTCGCCCGCGAGGACACCGCCGCCGTCGTCATGGAGACGATCCCGGCGACCTACGGCTTCCCGATGCCCGAGCCCGGCTACCTGGCCGCCGTCAAACAGGCCTGCGAGAACACCGGCACCCTGTACATCGCGGACGAGGTCCAGACCGGCCTCGGCCGGACGGGCGAGCTGTGGGGTGTGTACGGCGAAGACGTCACCTCCGACGTCCTGGTGACCGGCAAGGGCCTCGGCGGCGGCCTCTACCCGGTCAGCGCCGCCCTCCTCGGCCCGGCGGCGAGCGGCTGGCTGGAGCGCGACGGCTTCGCCCACATGGCGACCTTCGGCGGCGCCGAACTGGGCTGTGCCGTGGCCGCGAAGGTCCTGGAGATCACCCAACGGGCCGAGACCCGCGCCAACGTCCGCCGGCGCATCGACCAGATCACCGACGGCCTCGCGGAACTGCGCGCCGAACTCCCCCACGCGCTCACCGGGATCCGCCAGAAGGGCCTGGTCATCGGTCTGGAGTTCGCGCCGTCGGTGCCAAGCCGGTCATGACCGAGCTCTACCGGCACGGCGTGTGGGCGATCTTCTCCACGCTCGACCCGGCCGTCCTCCAGTTCAAGCCCGGTCTGCTGCTGACCGAGCAGGAGACGGCCGAGATCCTCACCCGCCTGCGGGACGCCGTACGGAAGGTGGCCGCTTCCCATGTCTGACACCTGGGACGGACAGATCACCGCGTACGACCGTGCCACCGCCCTGTCCGGCGCCCGGCTGCTGAGCCTCTCCGAGAACGCCACCTACCTCTGCACCTTCAGCGACACCCCCGACCCGCTCGTCCTGCGCCTGCACCGGCCCGGCTTCCGCACGCTGCCGCAGATCCGCAGCGAGCTGATGTGGACCGAGCGGCTGCGTGCGGACGGCGCGGTCGCCACCCCCGCGGTGGTGCCGACCCCGGCGGGCGAAGCGGCGGCGAGCTTCCGCGGTGCGGGCGGGGCGCTCCAGCACGCGGCGCTCTTCGAGTTCGCACCCGGCGCCGAGCCCGACACCACCGACTTCACGAACGTCATGGAGGTCGTCGGGCGGGAGACCGCGGCCCTGCACGAGCACGCGTCACGATGGCGGCGACCCGACGACTTCACCCGCCCCGACTGGGACCTCGCCCACCTGATCGGCGCCGCCTCGCTGTGGGGCCGCTGGCGGGACAACCCCGATGTGCCGCCGGGCGGCGTCGAGGTCCTCGCCCGGGCCGAGGAGAAACTGACCCGCGAACTCGACGCCTACGGCGGGGGTCCGGCCGTGTTCGGTCTCATCCACGGCGACCTGCGCGCCGCCAATCTCCTCGTCGCCCCCGACGCCGTACGGCTCATCGACTTCGACGACTGCGGCTACGGCTGGTTCCTGTACGACCTGGCGTGCTCCCTGTCGTTCGTCGAGCACGATCCGCGGGCCGCGCACTGGGTGACCGCATGGCTGCGCGGCTACCAGGCACGCCGGCCGCTGCGGGAGGAGGACGTCCGGGCCATTCCCGCGCTGGTGATGCTGCGCCGGCTGATGCTCGTCGCCTGGGTGCACAAGCGCGGCGACACGCCCTTCGCCGCCTCGCTCCGGCCGGCGTTCGCGGCACAGTCCGTCGAACTCGCCCGCCACTACCTGGCCGACGGCTACCTCACCGCCGTACACCATGACCACTGAGCGGAGCCCGCTCGGCCCGGCCGCGGGCCGGGTCGCGGCCGGGGTGCTGGCGATGATCGGGAACGGTGAGGTGCGCATGGGGGGTCGGCTGCCTCCCGAGCGCCGGCTGACGGAGATCTTCGGCGCCAGCCGGGAGTCCGTCCGGCGGGCGCTGGCCTGGCTCGAGGCGGAGGGCGAGGTGTGCAGACTGCGCGGCAAGGCCGGCGGCACGTTCGCGCTGCGCCCCAACCCCAACTGGCCGGTGTACAGCTGGAGTCGGCTCGCCCACGGCCGCGACCGGGTGGTGGCGCGGCAGCCCGGCGTCGACGTGAACGTCCCCGCGCTGCTGCGGCACCAGGACTTCGCCGAAGCGACCCGGGTGGTGTCCACCGGGCTGCGACGGGGCGAACCGGAGGTCTGCGCCGGGCTCGGACTGCGGGAGGGCGCCGTCACGGTGGCGATCGAACGGGTGCGGCTCGCCGACGGGGTGCCGCTGTCATGGGAGCGGCTGTTCGTGTCGGCCGAACGCTTCCCCCGCCTCCTGGACCACGACCTGACCGGCTCCCTCTCCCAGGTGTTCCGCGACGTCTACGGCGTCACGGCGTGCGAGGTGTCCGAGCGGATCCGCGTCCGCCTCGCCGAGAGCCACCACACCCACCACCTCGACGTGTCCGTCGGCCAGCCCCTGCTGGCGATCACCCGCACCTCCCATGACCAGCACGGCGAGCCCCTGGAGTTCTCCTACGACCTCTTCCGGGCCGACCGCACCGAACTCCGCGTCTCCTCGACGAACCGCCCGACCAAGGAAGCGACATGAACTCCCAGCCCCAGACCAGGAAGGTCGCCGTCGTCGGCGGCACCCGCGGCATCGGCGCCGCCGTCACCTCCACCTTCGTCCGTGCCGGACACGACGTCCTGCTGACCGGCCGGAACGTCGTCCAGGTCGCCCTGGAGAAGTTCCGGGCCGAGGCGGCGCGGGAGGGCCAGCGCGTCGAGGGCCTCGTCCTCGACTCCGCCGCGCCGGACTCGGCCGAGCGGCTCGCCGAGGCCGCCTCCGCGCTGCTGGGCGGCCTCGACGTGCTGTGCCTCAACGCGGGGATCTTCCCGAACAAGCCGCTGGCGGAGATGACGTACGCCGATGTCCGTGAGGTGTTCGCGGTGAACGTGGAGAGCCAGATGCTGGCGGTCGCCGCGTGTCTGCCGCTGCTGCGGCAGTCGGCGGCGGGACGGGTCGTACTCACCTCGTCGATCACCGGGCCGGTCACCGGGTTCCCGGGCTGGAGCCACTACGGCGCGAGCAAGGCCGCCCAGCTGGGCTTCATGCGCACGGCGGCCCTGGAACTCGCCCCTTTCGGGATCACCGTCAACGCGGTGGCCCCCGGGAACGTGGCGACCGAGGGGCTGGACGACATGGGCGAGGAGTACCTCGCGCAGATGACGGCGACGATCCCGCTCGGCCGCCTGGCACGGCCCCAGGAGATCGCCGACGCGGTCGAGTTCCTCGCCGGCGAACGGGCGTCGTTCATCACGGGGCAGGTCGTGACGGTGGACGGCGGCCAGACCCTGCCCGAGTCGCCGGAGGCGGTACTGCCGGTCGTGGGTCCCGCTCAGTGCTGACGGGAGTGGACCGGGCTGTTGGCGACCTCGTCCGGGCAGCGGCGGTGCGCGGCCTCGGCGCCGCGGTCACGCAGCCAGTCGGTCCCGGCCAGCGCCAGTGAGGCGGTCATGCCGACGAGGGCCACCCCGAGGGCGGCCAGCAGGGCCGTGCGGTAGTGGTCGGTGTCGCCCAGGACCAGGTAGTAGATGCCCGGCAGCGCCGCCGTGCCGACGGCCGCGCCGAGGCGCTGGCCGGTCTGGAGGGCGCCGCCCGCCGCCCCGGCCATGCGGACGGGGACCTCGCGCAGGGTCATGGTGATGTTCGGGGAGACCACGAAGCCTCCGCCGATGCCGGCAGCGAAGAGGGCCGGCGCGGCCGCCCAGCGCGCCGCGTCGTCCGACACCAGCCACAGCAGCAGCGCGGTGCTGCCCAGACCGAGGATGACCGCGCTCAGGCCGCACACGGTGAGCAGGCGCCCGAAGCGGTCCACGAGGCGGCCGGCCGTCACCGCCGCGGCGGCCGACCCGAGCGCGAAGGGAGTGACCGCCAGTCCGGACTGCAGCGGGGTGAAGTCCAGTCCCCGCTGGAAGAAGAGGGCGAAGACGAGCCACACCCCGCTGAATCCGATGAAGTAGAGCGTGCCGACCCCCGCGCCGACGGCGTAACCGCGCACGGTGGAGAACAGGCGCGGGTCCAGGAGGGGCTGGGCGCCGCGTGCGACGAGGCGGAACTGGCGGCGGATGAAGAGCGCGAGGAGTGCCGCGCCCACGGGAAAGAGCCACCACAGGCGTCCGAGGCCGCCGGCGTCCGCCTGCACCAGGGGGTACATGACCGCCAGGACTCCCAGACCGAGCAGCACGATGCCGGGGCCGTCCACCGATCCTCGTCCGGAGCGTTCGACGCGTGGCAGCAGGCGCAGACCGAGCACGACGGCGAGGACGCCGATCGGGACGTTGACGAAGAAGATCCACCGCCAGCCGTCGGCCGAGCCGGCGAGAGCGAGGATGGCCCCGCCGGTGAGGGGCCCGGCGGCGGAGGAGATGCCCACGGTGGCGCCGAAGAAGCCGAAGGCACGGCCCCGTTCGGCACCGCGGAACATCTGCTGGATCAGAGCGGAGTTCTGCGGGGCCATGAAACCGGCGGCCAGCCCCTGGGCCAGTCGGGCCGCCACCAGCAGGGCGATGTCGGGGGCCGCGCCGCACGCGGCGCTGAAGAGGGTGAACGCGGTCAGGGCCAGCAGGAAGATACGGCGTCGATCGAGTGCGTCGCCGAGCCGTCCCGCGGTGACCAGGGCCAGGGCGAACGACAGCGCGTAACCGGAGACCACCCACTGCACCTGGGCCGGTGTGGCGCCCAGACCACGCTGGATGGTGGGCAGGGCCACCGCCACGATCGTCACGTCGAGCAGGCTCATGAAACCGGCGACGAGGGTCACCCACAGCGCACGCCACCGTTCGGATCCGGGGCGTCTCCGGCCTCGCCACCGCCTGCGCGCGGCCCGTCCGCATCCGACTCCGACACCGCTGCCACAGAACCCCTTCCACCGCTCCGACGATCAGGGAACGGGTTCCCTCTCACACTCCCCCGCACACCCGCCCGACCGCCGCTCGGCCCAGAGCGGGAACCCGGCGGTGCGGGGACGTCACGTCATCACGGAGCGGGCTGGAGGAATCGCTCGGCTGCGGCACGCACGTCGTCACCGAAGAGCCCGCTGAGGTAGCCGCCGGTCAGTCGGCCGTAGCACTTCGCCTGAATCGCAAGAATCCGCAGATAGACGGGTCGCGTGGTGGGCGTGAACCCGAAAAGGGGGTTGATGAGGACGCCGAGACTGCGCCGCTCGTGTTGGCTGCCGGACAGCAGGATGCGATCGAATTCGAGTTTGAACTCCTCCTTCGTCGCCACACGGTCTCCGCCGTCGAGGCCAGGCGCCAGCAGGAACCTGGAGAGGCGCGACGAGAGCTGTTCCGTCGACATGCCCTGGAGCCAGCAACGGGCCTGGTCGACGTAGCGGGTGTGGCGCCAACTGGACACGTAAGGGGAATAGTCGAGGCTCGGACGAATCGTCGCGATGTACTCATGCCGCGTGAGCGCGTCCGACGCCCGGCTCAAGGGGGCCAGGGCACCGCTCGTGTCCCGGTCTCGGTTGAGTTGCAGGAAGGCAAGTGGTGCCAGCAGGTCGTATGCGAGGTCGCGTATGAATCCGCCGTTCGTGGGCAGCCAGTCGAACGTGTCCTCCGAGGTGAGCCGGAGGACTTCCCAGGTGGCGGGCGTCAGCACCTGCTCCATCGCGGACAGCGCCCGTGCGCTCAGGGCCACGATGTCCGGCTCCGGCGGGCGGCGCCGCACGAAGCGTTCCAGTGCGGTCAAAGACCGCTCGGACAATCCCCGCGGCTGCGCGTGCAGGTGCCCGTCCCGCAGCATCACCGCCCACCGCACCAGTTCGTCCACCGACCAGAAGTTCGCGGTGATGCGTACGTACTCCGGCAGTAAGGACTCGGCCCGCAGGGAATCGAGGACCACGTGACACGCCTGCCGTCCAAGGGCGCGGGCCGCCCCGATCTCGTACGGCACCCACCACGAGCCGCGGGTCTCGTTGCTCAGCAGTCCCAGCATGCGCGTGGCGTGTCGAACCCCGCGGTCGATCGCGAAGACCAGTTCCTGGTCGCCCATCAGACCCAGAGCCGCAGCGCGGGCGGTGTCCTCGTCGTCGCGGTCGTACCAATAGTGGACGCCCAGGTCGTCAAAGAGCTGAGCAACGGCGTTCGCCAATGGCTTGTCGGCGTTCCTGTGCGAGAGGAACACGCGTTCTGGCCGCTCCCCCAGGGGCACGTCATGGGGTGTGTAGATGTTCCAGCCGGACGGGGCTTGCTGCACAGCCATCGCGGCACCGCCTTCAGGCGTCGAAGCGGTGTCGGGCCGCCTCGATGTGAGTGAAGTAGCGGTGCGTCCAGTCGCACATTCCGTCGACGGTTGCGCGTAGGCCCTGGCCCGGTTCGGTGAGGGTGTATTCGACACGCGGCGGGACCGTGGGGTGCACGTCTCTCTCGACCAGGCCGTTGCGCTCCAGCATGCGCAGGTTCTGGGTCAGCATCTTGTGGCTGATGCCCTCGATCTCGTTGCGCAGTTCGCTGAAGCGCAGGGTGCGGTCGCCGAGGGTCTCGATGATCAGGAGCGCCCACTTGTTGGCGACGTCGGAGAAGATCTCTCGCGCCAATGAATCCGCGCGCCTGAGATCCGTTTCCTCGGACGGGCCCTTGATCTGCTTGGTCACCATGGGGTTCCCCAGTCACTGAAAAGTGCGTTCTTCCACGTCAGCGCTCACTCTCCTACGGTTCCTGAGTAACCACAAGAGACCGAAGGCGCCTGCGGGCGCTCAGGAACGAGGAGGCAGGCAACATGGCCGTCAACCTGGTGGACCCCAGTGGATTGCCCAAGATCGATGTCTATCGGCAGGTGTCGATCGCGACGGGGTCGAAGCTGGTCTTCATCGCGGGCCAGGTCGCCTGGGACGCCGAGGGGATCACGGTCGGCGAAGGCGACCTCGCCGCGCAGGTCGAGCAGTGCTACCTCAATGTCGGCACCGCCCTGGCCGAGGCCGGCGGCTCCTTCGACGACGTGGCGAAGCTGACCGTCTACGTCGTCGACTGGACCCCCGACAAGATGCCCCCGCTGCTGGAGGGCATCTCCCGGGCGTCCGCGAAGCTGGGCATCACCCCGGCCCCGCCGGCCACGCTGGTGGGCGTTGCCGCCCTGGACGTCCCCGACCATCTGGTCGAGATCGAGGCCACTGCGGTCTTCGACTGAGCAGATGCCCTTCGCCCACTGAGCAGGCGCGTCTCACGCAGGCTCCTCGACCGTGTGCGAGTCGGTCAGGGTGAGGGCGCCGGCTGCCGCGATCAGGCCGACGAGCACGGCCAGGACGCCGTAGATGATCCGCTCTCCGCGGAAGAAGGACTGCACGAGGTCGCTGCTCCAGGTGCCCGCGGGCAGCTGGGTGGTGACCAGTGCCGCGATCAGGGTGCCGACGACGGCGGTACCGACGCTGGTGCCGACCTCCTGGGCGGTGTCGTTGAGCGCCGCGGCGATCGAGGTGCGGTTCTCCGGCATCGCGTCAACCAGGGCGATGGCACAGATCGTCATGACGGTGCGCAGCCCGATGGTCATCACCACCATGGCGACGGCGATGGCGGCGTACCCGTGGTCGACGCCCCAGGCGAGCCCGGCGAGCGCGCCGGCCAGGCAGGCCGCGCCGACCAGGCAGGCGATGCGGTGGCCGAACTTCTTGGCGAGCCCTTCCGACAGGGGAGTCGCGACGATCATCGTCACGATGATCGGCAGGTTCGCCAGGCCGGCCCGCACGGGGCTCCATCCGTAGGCGTACTGGAAGTGGAGGATGAGCCCGAACATCACGCCGGCCATCGCGATGGAGGTACCGATCTGGGCGATGGCGGCGCCGCGGACGGTCCCGCTGGAGAAGACGGCCAGGTCCAGCATGGGCGCCGCGCTGCGGTGCTCGTGCCGCACGAACCCGAGGCCCGCGGCCACGGCTCCGACGATCGACGCGAGCGTGGTCGCGGACAGCCAGCCGTGCTCGACGCCGCTGGTCAGCGCGTAGCAGGCCAGGCCGATGGCGAGGACGCTCAGGGCGGCGCCCGGCAGGTCGAGCCGGTCGTTCGTCAGGTCCTCGGGCCGGTCGGCGGCGACTCCGAGCCGCACTCCGATGCCGGCGATCAGCGCGATGGGCGCGTTGATCAGCAGGAGCCACTGCCAGCTCACGTGGGCGAGTGCCGTACCGCCCAGCAGAGGCCCGAGCACGAACCCGGACATGCCGACGACGATCATCAGGGTCATCGCGCGCATCCGCAGCGCCTGCTCGTCGAACAGCCTGAAGACGAGCGAGTTGGTGATGGGTGCCATGGCGGCGGCGGCAATGCCGAGTCCGGCGCGCAGGGCTATGAGCTGCCCGGCGGAGTCGACGGCGATGACACACAGGCTCAGCAGGCCGAACACGGCGAGACCGATCAGCAGCACGCGTCGGCGTCCGACGCGGTCGGCCAGGGAGCCGGCCGTCAGCAGGAGACCGCCGAAGGTGAGCGAGTAGGCGCCGGTGACCCACTGCAGGGCGGTGGTGCCGCTGCCGAGGTCGCGGCCGATGGTCGGCAGCGCGATCGAGAGCAGGGTGTTGTCGACCATCTCGACGAAGAAGGCCAGGCAGAGCGCGGCCAGCGGGATCCAGGCGGCGCGCAGGGATGAGTAGGTACGGGTCGAAGGTGACTCGGTGGTGGTGGTCGCGGTCATGGCCGGCCTCCTGATTGAAGCTGAACGGGATTCCATTAACGAACGACGTTCGATACTAGAACGCCGTTCGACAGTAGAACGTCGTTCGATGAAGGCGCAAGTCTGTGATTGGATGGCCGCATGCCACGCCCGCGACCACGTACCGCCACCGAGACCTCGCCCCGAGGCCGCCAACGTGCCTCGCACTCCATGGAGGCCGTCCTCAGCGCGGCCGTGGCCCTGCTCGACGAGGCGGGTCAGTCGGCCCTGACCTTCCGTGCCCTCGCCGCGCGGCTCGGCACAGGCGTGGGGACCATCTACTGGTACGTCTCCAGCAAGGACGAACTGTTCGACCGCGCCACCGACCACGCGGTCGGCGGCATCCTGGCCGCCGTCGAGGAACAGCCGCTGAGCGACGACCCGATCGCCGATCTGCGCGAGATGGCCATCACCCTCTTCGACGCGATGATCGAGCGGCCGTGGCTGGCGGCCTACTTCATGCGCAACACGGACGTCCAGGGCCACTCACTGCGGCTGTACGAGAAGCTCGGCCAGCAGACCCTGCGCCTCGACCTCACACCGCGGCAGCGCTTCCACGCCGTCTCGGCGATCGTGGGCGTCGTGGTCGGCACAGCCGCCGACCTCGGCGCGGAACTCCCGCAGGAGGTACTCAGCGGCGAGATGAACCGCGTGGAGTACCTCAGCCGCTACGCCGAGACCTGGCGGAAGCTGGATGCCGCGACCTTCCCCTTCGTGCACGAGATCGCCGAGGACTTCGCCGAGCACGACGACCGGGACCAGTTCCTCGCCGCGCTGGAACTGACCCTGGCCGGTCTGCGCCTCCAGGCGGAAGCTCCCTGACGCCCGCGCTCACTCCCTCCTGTGAGCGCCATGGATGTCTCCGCGTGCGTGTCGGATTGCCCCGTTCCGGTAAAGCGAACAACGTCAGGAGGAACAGGCAGCAAAAGGACACATCCGACCAGGAAGCAGGTTGCGCGCATGTCCGCCAGCGAGAGCGAGAACCCGGCGATCCCCTCCCCCACCCCCACGGCGCACCGTCCCCGGACGAACCGCGACTGGTGGCCGGATCAGCTGGACCTTCAGGTCCTCCATCAGCATTCCCCGCGTTCGAACCCGCTGGACGAGGGCTTCGACTACGCCAAGGAGTTCGCGACCCTCGACGTCGAAGCGCTCAAGCGCGACGTCTTCGAGGTGATGACCACCTCGCAGGACTGGTGGCCCGCCGACTACGGCCACTACGGTCCGCTCTTCATCCGGATGAGCTGGCACTCCGCGGGAACGTACCGGATCGCGGACGGCCGCGGCGGTGGCGGCGCCGGCGCGCAGCGGTTCGCTCCGCTCAACAGCTGGCCGGACAACGCGAGCCTCGACAAGGCGCGCCGTCTGCTGTGGCCGGTCAAGCAGAAGTACGGGCAGAAGATCTCATGGGCGGACCTGCTCGTCTTCGCCGGCAACTGCGCCATGGAGTCCATGGGGTTCAAGACGTTCGGCTTCGGCTTCGGGCGCGAGGACCAGTGGGAGCCCGAGGAGATCTTCTGGGGGCCCGAGGACACCTGGCTCGGGGACGAGCGCTACAGCGGGGACCGGGAACTCACCGGCCCCTTCGGCGCCGTCCAGATGGGGCTGATCTACGTCAACCCCGAGGGCCCCAACGGCACCCCGGACCCGCTCGCCGCCGCCCGGGACATCCGGGAGACGTTCGCGCGGATGGCGATGAACGACGAGGAGACCGTCGCGCTCATCGCCGGCGGCCACACGTTCGGCAAGTGTCACGGAGCGGTCGACCCCAGCTACCTCGGACCCGAGCCCGAGGCCGCCCCCGTCGAGCAGCAGGGCCTCGGCTGGCACAACACCCACGCAGCGGGGTCGGCGCCGACGCACTGACGAGCGGGCTCGAAGGGGCGTGGACGTACGAGCCGACGAAGTGGGACAACGGATACCTGGACAATCTGTTCGGCTACGACTGGGAACTCACCACGAGCCCGGCCGGTGCCCAGCAGTGGACTCCCACCGACCCCGCCGCCCGGGACAAGGTCCCCGACGCCCATGACCCGTCCAAGCGGCACGCCCCGATCATGCTGACGACGGACCTCGCACTGAAGGTGGACCCGGTCTACGAGCCGATCGCCCGGCGCTTCCACGAGAACCCTGACCAGTTCGCGCTGGCCTTCGCCAAGGCGTGGTTCAAACTCCTGCACCGTGACATGGGCCCCCGCTCCCGCTACCTCGGCCCGTGGATTCCGGAGCCGCAGCTGTGGCAGGACCCAGTTCCCCCCGTCGACCACGACCTGATCGACGACGCGGACATCGCCGCCCTGAAGGCAGCCGTCCTCGCCTCCGGCCGGACCGTCCCCCAGCTCGTCACCACCGCCTGGGCCTCGGCCGCCAGCTTCCGCGGCACCGACAAGCGCGGCGGCGCCAACGGGGCACGCATCCGTCTCGCACCGCAGAAGGACTGGGAGGTCAACGCCCTCCCCGAAGTGACCGAGACGGTCCGCGCCCTCGAGCAGATCCAGCAGGACTTCAACGGCTCGCAGACCGGCGGCAAGCAGGTCTCCGTCGCCGACCTGATCGTCCTGGGCGGCTGCGCGGCCGTCGAGAAGGCCGCGGCCGACGCCGGGCACGAGCTGACCGTGGGCTTCACACCGGGGCGCACGGACGCCACGCAGGAACAGACCGACGTGGACTCCTTCGCCGTACTCGAACCCAGGGCGGACGCGTTCCGCAACTACCTCAAGTCGGCGAGAAGCTCTCGCCCGAGACCCTCATGCTCGACCGGGCGAACATGCTCAACCTCACCGCCCCCGAACTGACCGTCCTGATCGGCGGCATGCGGGCGCTCGGCACCGGCTACAAAGGCTCCGCGCACGGCGCCTTCACCGACCGGCCCGGGGTCCTGACCACCGACTTCTTCGTCAACCTCCTCGACATGCGGACACAGTGGTCCACGTCGCCACGGACGAGAACGTCTACGATGGCCGGGACCGGGAGACCGGCGAGGTGAAGTGGACGGCGACCGCCGTCGACCTCGTCTTCGGTTCGCACTCCCAACTCCGCGCCCTCAGCGAGGTCTACGCCTCCGGTGACGCCGGCGCGAAGTTCGTAGGGGACTTCGCCGCGGCTTGGGACAAGGTGATGAACCTCGACCGGTACGACATCCGCCCCTGAGCGACGTCGGGGCCCACAGGTCAGGGCTTCCCTGAGCTCCTGACCTGTGGGCGCAGGGCCCGCCGGCCCTGGTCGAAGGCGCCAGCCCGGTGACACGCCACCGGATGGCCTATCGAGGCCATTTGCTGATCTTCGGGTCATAACGTGCCGAATATGATGAAAACTCATGTCGCCTATCTGGCATGTGCCGCAGCACTCACCGGGGCAGCGCTCGGCGCCGGACCGGCCGTCGCCGCCCCCGTGACACACCTGGTCTTTCCCGGGGACTCGATCCAGAAGACGGTGGACGCCGCCGAACCCGGAGACACCGTTCTGCTGACCCCCGGCACCTATCGCCAGAGCGTCAAGGTGACCACCCCCCACCTCACCCTGCGCGGCATGGGCCGCCTGACCGTCCTGGAGCCGGCCAAGACCAAGGTCGCCGCGAGCTGTGGTGAGCACGGCAACGGCATCTGCGTGGTCGGCACGAAGGACAAGGACATCGAAGGCGTCACCATCGCCGACCTCACCGTGACCGGCTTCTCCAACGCCGGGGTCATCGCGGTGGGGACCGACAGGCTGACCGTGCGGAACGTGACCGCGGTGAAGAACAAGGTCTGGGGGATCGCGCAAGAACGTTCGGTCCGCACCGTGTTGCGCGGCAACACAGTCCGGGACAGCGGCGACGCCGGCCTGTTCCTCGCGAACACGATCAAGGCCGAGGAAGGCGCCGTCGACACCGAGGGGACCGTGATCGAAGGAAACCTCCTGGAGGGCAACCGGATCGGTGTCACCGTCCGGCGGCTGCGCGACCTCACCGTCGCGCACAACCGCGTCACCGGTAACTGCGCGGGCGTCTTCGTCGTGGGCGACGAGAACAAGCCGAGAGCCGGCGCCCTGACCGTGCGCGACAACCGCATCGCACGCAACAACAAGTCCTGCCCCAAGACCGCGCGTCTCGAAGCGCTCCAGGGCTCCGGCATCGTGCTGACCGGCGCCGAGGACACCTTGGTGACGAACAACCGCGTCATGGACAACGTCGGCAGCTCCTCGATGTCCGGCGGCATCGTCCTGTCCAAGAGCTTCGTGGGCACCCCCAACGACCGGAACCGGATCACCGGCAACGTGCTGAAGGGCAACTCCCCGGCGGATCTCGTCAACGCGGGCACCGGCGACGGCAACACCTTCCAGGACAACTCCTGCCGGGCATCCAAGCCCGCCGGCCTGTGCTGACCGCCCCGGGACGGCTCATGAACTCCACGAAGGAGGGCGGCTCATGACGACCGCACAGACCTCACCCACGACATCCACCGCGCCGCCGCCCATGCGGCTCAGGGAACTCGCCTTCGGGGCGGCCTGCGCGGCCGCTCTGCGCGCCGCGACCCGCCTGAACGTCGCCGACGCCCTCGGCGACACCCCGCTGTCCGCGGAGGCACTCGCCGCCGCGGTGCAGACCGAACCCAAGCCGCTGCGACGGCTGCTGCGGGCCCTGTCCTGCTACGGCGTCTTCGCCGAACGCCCGGACGGCACCTTCACCCACACCGACATGTCCCGGCAACTGCGCACGGACGACCCGCACAGCCTGCGCGACATCGTGCTGTGGTGCACCGAGCCGTGGACCTGGGACGCGTGGCCGCGCCTGGACGAAGCGGTGCGCTCGGGCCGCAACGTCGTGCAGGAGCTCTACGGCAAGGAGTTCTTCCCCTACCTCAACGAGGACGCCCCCGAGTCGGCCGACGTCTTCAACCGCGCCATGACGACCTCCAGCATGCAGTCCGCGCGCGATGTCGCGGCGTTCCTCGACCTGTCGGGGGCCACCTCGGTCGCCGACATCGGGGGCGGTCAAGGACATGTGGTGGCGAGCCTGCTGGAGAAGTACCCGTCGCTGCACGGCACTCTGCTCGACCTGCCGCGCGTGGTGGCCAACGCCGATCCACGGCTGCGGCCGGGAGGCACGCTCGCCGACCGGATGCGCCTGGTGCCCGGCGACTGCCGCGAGGACGTACCGGTCAAGGCCGATGTGTACGTCATCAAGAACATCCTGGAGTGGGACGACGACAGTACGACCCGCACCCTGCGCAACGTCATCCGGGCGGGCGGTCCCGGAACGCGGGTCGTGGTCATCGAGAACCTCGTCGACGACACCCCGTCGATGCGCTTCAGCACCGCCATGGACCTGCTGCTGCTCCTGAACGTGGGCGGCGCCAAGCACACCACCGCCAGCATGACCGACAGGCTGACCACGGCGGGCCTGATGATCGGCGACGTACGCCCGGTCAACCCCTATCTGCACGCCTTCGACGCACGTGCCCGGGATCGAGACCCCGCGCACACTTCACGAACCGCCGGTCGCCGGGCGCGCAATCCTCGCGTGCCCGGCGACCGGCGGTTCGTGCGGGTGCTCAGGAGCCGGCGTCCGCTCCCAGCGGTAGAAGCAGCGCGCCATCGCGTCCTTCGGGAGCGCCAGGTCGCCGGGTCGTACGCGGTGACGTACGCCGACAGCCGTTCGCTGACGTCCCGGAACTCGGGATGCCCGGCCACCTTGGCGATGGCGGGCGCGGGGTCCCGCTCGGACTCGATGAGGTGCAGATAGACGTCGCCGAACTGGAAGAGGCTGCGGCGGGCGACGCCCACGAGGTGCGGCAGCTCTCCCTTGTCCGACTCCTCGAACACCTGGGCGATGTCGATGGCCGACTCCGGCGCCATGCGGGCGACGATCAGGGACTGGTGCATCGTCCTGTCCTCCGTCCGGGTCAGTCGGACAGCACCGGCGCGGGCCGGCGCTCCGTGGCTGCCTGCTCGATCCGGTCCCGGATCAACGCCATCTGGACCTTGGAGTTCCGGTTGATGTTGTCCGTCATCCAGTCGTCGTCGACCGGCGCGTCCGGCTTCATCGCGAAGTCCTGGGTCCACACCATCCGGGTGCCCTCGAGCACCTTCTCGTACTGCCACACGATGTTCATGTAGGCGAAGGGCCCGGTCTCGACCCGGCGGGCGCGCACCGTGAGCGTGTCACGGTCCGGCTCGCGTTCCGACACCCAGCTCCACACCTTCCCGTTCTCGTCGGGGTGCATGGTCAGCCGGAAGGTGGTCCGGTTGCCCTCCTGGGAGAGGATCTCGGCGGAGGCGTACTCGCTGAACAGCTGCGGCCAGTTCGCGACGTCGTTGGTCATGTCCCAGACCAGGTCGAGCGGCGCGCCGATGGTGATCTCGTTCTCGGTGTGCCCGGCCATGTCAGGCCTCCGCCAGAAGGGCGCTGTTGACCAGCTCGAGGAACTGCTGGGGGGTCTTGCTCTTCTCCGCGTCGACCGGCATGGGCGTGCCGTACCGGTTCTCCAGCTCGCCCACGATGCCGAGCAGCGCGAGGGAGTCGATCCCGAAGGCCTCGAAGCCGGTGTCACAGCGCTGGCGGAGCTCCTCGGGGGAGACGGTCACTCCGGCGGACTTCTTCAGGAGCTCGGTGAGCTCCTCCACGGTGATGCGGTCACTCATGCGATGTTCTCCTGTGGTGTCGGGTGCAGGGTGAGAAGGGCTGGTGATGCCTCGTCAGGAGGCGTCGCCGGCGCCGCGCCGGAGCACGAGCGCCGAGTTGGACCCCATGAGTCCTCGGCTGAGGACGAGCGCGGTGCGCAGTTCGGCGGCGCGGGCGCGGGAGGTCACGAGGTCGAGGTCGTGGCAGGCGTCGAAGACGTTGGGGGTGGGCGGGATCAGCCCGTGCTCGAGCGCGAGCACGGCCGCGGCG
Organism: Streptomyces sp. GKU 895; assembly: GCA_002027195.1. GTDB lineage: Bacteria > Actinomycetota > Actinomycetes > Streptomycetales > Streptomycetaceae > Streptomyces. The sequence goes on from MWJO01000055.1 coordinate 44,096, forward strand.
ACGTCCAGGACGGGCGCTGCCGCGTAGCTGCGGCCGGTGCCGGTCTTCGGCGCGGTGACGGGCACGCGCCTGCCGTGCGTGCCCAGGCGTCCACGATCGCCAGTGCCTCGGCACGATCCGCCTCCGGTGCACCGAGGGCGTCGGCGAAGACCACGTCGATGTCCTCAGGCGCGCAGTCGGCCTCCGCCAAGGCGCCCAGGACGGCCTGGGCCAGGCCTTGCCGGGACTGCTCCCAGCGGGAGGCACCCGTGAACGTGGCCGCGTGGCCCGCCACGGTGGCCCGCACGGCCGCGCCCCGGTCCCGGGCCGCGGCCTCGCTCTCCACGACAAGCATGGCGCCGCCTTCGGCGGGCACGAACCCGCAGGCCGCCGAGGTGAAGGGACGGTAGGCGCGCTCCGGGTCGTCGACGCTGCTCAACTCCTCGTAGCCGAGCTGGCACACCATCGAATACGGGGCGAGCGGTGCCTCGGTCGCGCCGGCCACGAGCGTGTCGGTGCCGCGCCGCACGGCCCGTGCCGCATGGGCCACGGCGTCGAGGCCGCCGGCCTCGTCCGCGGCGACCACACCGCACGGTCCCTTGAAGCCGCGGCGGATGGAGATCTGGCCGGTGCTCGCGGCGTAGAACCAGGCGATGGACTGGTACGGCCCGACGAAGCGGCTGCCCTTGCCCCACAGCTGCTCGAGCTCCCGCTGCCCGAACTCGCCGCCGCCGGAGCCCGCCGCGGTCACCACACCCACGGAGAACGGCGCCGCGTCCGTGTCGCTGCGGCCGAGACCGGCGTCGTCGAGGGCTTGGTCGGCCGCGGCCATGGCGAAGTGGGTGAACCGGTCGGTCTGGACGAGGTAGCGCTCCTCGACGAGGGCCGGCGGGTCGAAGTCCCGGACCTCGCCGGCCACCCGCAGCGGCAGGTGCCCGCATCCCTCACGGGTGATGCGGTCCAGAACGCTGATGCCCTCCTTGGTCGACTTCCAGAAGGTGTCGGTGCTGGTGCCGTTGGGCGCGACCACGCCGATGCCGGTGATGGCCGCGCGCCGAGGATGTCCGCTCATCGTGTCTCCTCCCTCGGCAGGTCGAGGACCACCGCGGACTGGAAGCCACCGAAGCCGCTGCCCACGGAGAGAACGCTGTTCAGCCTCCGCTCACGGGCGACGCGCGGGACATAGTCCAGATCGCACTCGGGGTCCGGCGTCTCGTAGTTGGCGGTGGGCGGGACGACCTGGTGGGTCAGGGCCAGCGCACAGGCGACGAGTTCGATCGCCCCGATCGCGCCGAGCGAGTGGCCCACCATGGACTTGATGGAGCTCATGGGCGTGTCGTAGGCGTGCGCGCCCAGGGCCCGCTTGACCGCGGCCGTCTCGTGCCGGTCGTTCTGGAGGGTGCCGGAGCCGTGCGCGTTGACGTAGTCGATCGCGGTGCGGTCCAGCCGGGCCTGGTCCAGGGCGTCCTCGATGGCCCGGGCCATCTCCAGTCCCTCACTGGTCAGACCGGTCATGTGGTAGGCGTTGCCGAACGTGGCGTAACCGCCGATCTCGCAGTACACCCGCGCGCCGCGGGCCCGGGCGTGTTCCAGCTCCTCCAGGACGAGGACCGCGCCGCCCTCTCCCATGACGAACCCGTTGCGGTCCGCGTCGAAAGGGCGCGAGGCGTGGGCGGGGTCGTCGTTGTTGGGGGATGTCGCCTTGATCGCGTCGAAGCACGCCATGGTGATCGGTGAGATCGGCGAGTCCGACGCCCCGGTTATGCAGATGTCGGCCCGGCCCTCCTCGATCGTGTGGAAGGCGTACCCGACGGCGTCCAGGCCGGAGGTGCAGCCGGTGGAGACCGTCTGCACCGGGCCGCGGGCCTCGAACCGCTCGGCCACCGTCGAGGCCAGGGTGCTCGGCGAGAACGCGCGGTGCAGATGCGGGCGGCCTGCCGGTGGTCCACGTCCCAGCGTTGGCCCCGCTCGCTGACCAGCACGTAGTCGTGCTCCAGCCGGGTGGTGCCGCCGACCGCGGTGCCCAGGGAGACCGCCACGCGCCACGGGTTCTCCACGGCGAGGTCGAGGCCGGAGTCCCGTACCGCCTCCTCCCCCGCCGCCAGGGCGAACTGGATGTACCGGTCGCAGCGGGCGATCTGCTCCGGGTCCAGGCCGTGGGCAGCCGGGTCGAAGTCGCACTCGGCGGCGATCTGCGAGCGCAGCCCGGCCGGGTCGAAGAAGGTGATGCCCCGAGTCGCTGTGCGCCCCTCGGACAGCAGGTCCCAGAAGGCCGGGACCCCGATGCCCTGCGGGGCGACGACGCCCAGGCCGGTGACCGCCACGCGCCTGGTCATGAATGCACCTGAGGTCGGTCGGCCCCCCGCCCCACGCCCGTGTGGGTGGGTTCGGCCGCGATCGGCACTCCGTTCGCGTCCTCGGTGTCGACGTGGCCGAGCGGCGGGCTCGGGGCGAGCGGGCCGAGGTGGAAGACCATGCGGGCCTCCACCTTGCCGACGTTGCGGAAGCGGTGCCGCATGTAGGCGGGGATCAGCAGCCCCTGCTCGGGCTGGAGCGGATGGGTCTCGCCGTCCAGGTCCACCTCCAGCTGCCCGCAGAGGACGTAGATGAACTCCTCGGAGTAGGGGTGGTAGTGCTCGGCGATGCGGTCGCCGGGCTGCACGATGGCCACGCCCATGAAACCGCTGGTGGAGCCGACGGTGGCGGGGGTGAGCAGGGCGCGCAGGTCCCCGCCGCGCCGGGTGTTGGGCGCGACCTCGCTCAGGTCCACGATTCCGGGAAGTTTGGTCACGGCGTTCCTCCGAACATGTGTTTCGTCGGCATGGCGCGTGGCAGTCACGGCCCGATTGCCGGCGGGGCGAATCAGGCGTCGGACGCCCGGCGGTCGGTGACGAGGTCCATACGGGGGACGGTGAGGCGGTGCGCGCCGACACCGTCCTTCGGGCCCGCGCTGCCGGCCTCGAGGGCTTCGGCGTCCAGGAGTTCCGCGAGCTCGGCCGCCAGCTCAGGCTCCGAGAGACCCAGCATGGCAACGTTGTCGAACCCGCCGCGCACGTCCACGAGCCGTACCACCACGTCGTCGCGCTGGAAGATCGTGCTGCGCAGCAGCGGCGTGCGCGGATCGTCGGACGCCACCGCGTCCTGACGGGCGAGCAGCTCGGCCAGGCGCATGCCGCACCCTTCACGGGCCGGGTAGTACAGCGCCTGCCGCTCGGCATCCGCACTGTCCTGACCCGACGTCACATGGTGTACGGCGGGCAGCGCCGCGCGGGTGAAGAAGAGGCGGGCGGCCTCGGGGTCGTCGAGATCCCTGTCCTGCTCCAGATAGGGGTTGATGGCTTCCTCGACGGCCCGTACCTCGGGCTGCTTGGCGACGTGACGCAGCGCGGCGAGCAGGTCGCCCCGCACCTCGATGGCCCGGACCACCCGGTTGCCGTGCATGAACAGGGAGGTGCGGCACAGCTGGGTGGTGTCGTCGACGCGTGACTCCGGCGAGGCGTATCCAGCCAGGATCTCGGCCACGGCGTCCTCGCTACCCGGCTTGACCGTGAAGGTGAGCGCGTGCCGGACCAGCCCGTCACCGATGCGCGGGGAGGCCTGCAGCCCACGGGCGCCGGGCTCGGCCGCCGCCGCCGGGCCGCCGGTCTCCCGCACGACGTGGAAACGCAGCGACCGGGTGTCGCGGACACAGCTGTGCAGCGGCTCCACCATCCGTACGTGGTCCTCGCTGTTGACCCAGGTGAGGAAGGGCGGGGCGCTTTCCCACTCGCTGGTGATGAGCCATTGCGAGGGGTTCTCGATGGACTGGCACAGCTGGTCGCTGACGTGCCCGGGGACGGAGGCGACCTGGTTGCACAGCTGCTCGTAGGCCTCCAGGAACTGCTGCTGGGCGCCGTCGTAGACGTCCACCAGCAGGACGACACGCAGCCGGGAGCCGTCGAAGACGGACTGAGAGACGCGCTGCGACGCCTCTCGCATGAGAGTTTCCGAAACACGTTCGGACGTGGTGGTCATCCTGCGCACATCTCCTTGACGGGGGAACGGACCGGACGGGTGTCGATCACGTCGATGCGGCTCCGACGTGCCTCGATCTCTCGATCCTGAGCCCGCTGCCGGAGGTGCGCGACTCGTATGCGACTGGGCGGGCGACCCCGGGGCCCGGCGGGCCGGTCCCGTTCAGACCAGGTGGGCGAAGACCACCAGGTTGTCCGTGTAGTCCCTGACCGTGTGGTCGTAGTCACCCGCACAGGTGATGAGCCGGACCTGCGCCTGGGGCGTGTCGGCATAGACACGCCGGCTCGGGAAGTGGTCCTTCTCGAACGTCTCCACGCTGTCGACCACGAAGGACGCGGTGCGCCGGTCGGCCCGCCGCACCTGGAAGGTGTCGCCCTTCTCCAGCTCTCCGAGGTCCGCGAAGACGGCCGCGGAGGTCGCCGTGTCGACGTGACCGGCGATGATCGAGGTGCCCGCCTCCCCGGGGGAGGCTCCCTTGGCGAACCAGCCGACGAGATTGGTGTCGGCGGCCGGGGGCGGCTGGAGCTGTCCGGTGGGGCCGATGGCGAGGTCCGTGAAGGGGGCATCGACGGAGATCTTCGGAATGAGCAGGCGTACGGGTCTCGCGCGCGGCAGATGTTTCCCCGCGGCCCGTGCGGCCGGCGGAGCCGCCGCGGCCTCGGTGTGCGGGGCCCGGGTGGGAGGGGAGGCGTCGGACGGCGCGTCGTCATTGCCGCCGAACAGGCCCATGGCCAGCACCAGGGCCGCTACCGCGCCCACCACCAGCGCTTTGGTGCGGGGCGGGTTGTCTGCGAGGGAAGGGGGACGGGCTGCCATCGGACGCTACCTCACCAGGGCGGGACAGAAGTTCGGACGAGGGACGGGTACCGGGGAGCCGGCGGGCCGCCACGCGACACGCGCGTGGCGGCCGCGGCGGCTATCGCATCCGGCATGGCTCAGGCCACGCTTTCGGAGGTCTTCTTACGGCGCGCCGCGTACAGACCGGTGGCGGCGACCGCCAGGACGGCCAGCCCGCCCGCGGTCACGGCCGGCGAGGCGAGTGCGCCGCCGCCCGTGTGCATGCCGCCGCTCGGCTTCTCCTCGCGGCCGCTCCAGCCGTCGCTGTCCTGCTCCCCGCCCCAGGAGTCCTCCTCCTTCGTGCTGCCGTAGTCCTTGCCCTGCCCCTTGTCCTTGTCCTTGTACGTCTCCGGGTCGAACCTGGGGTCCTTCGCGGTGTCCGAACCGTCCGCGTTCACCGCGGTCAGCGCCCCACCACCGGTGTGCATGCCACCGTGCGGCGAGTCGTGACCGCTGTCCTTGTCGTGGTCCTTGCTGTACGAGGAGTCCGTCTCCTTGCTATACGAGGAGTCCGTGTGGTCCTCCCAGTCGCTGCCGGCGGCATGGGCGCCGGGTGCGCCCAGAACGAGGACGGTCGAAGCCGCCGCGGTGGCAAGGAGCATGCGAGCAGAGTGCATCTGACATTCCCTCCGCCGAGGAGCGGACAGCTGGCGCTTCGTCAGCTGAGGTGATCCGTCCCCGACATGATCCACCGTCAGTGCCCACGGCCCCGCGCACCACTCGGGGCGGTCGCACGGGTGAACCCAGCCGCTGTCCGACGGTGGCGACACCATGGCCGCACAACGCGGCCGACCGGCCCCGTGGAGGGACCGGTCGGCCGCATCTACCGAGGTCAGACGGCTGCCAGCAGCGTCCGCAGGGCATCGCGCAGCACTGACTCGGCGTCAGGATCGGCCCCTGCGGCCCGCCAGGCCACGAACCCGTCCGGCCGGACGAGTACGGCGCCCGCGGGCGTCGTGCCATGCGCGGCCGCCCAGTCCGTCTCCCCCTCGGGCGTCAGCTCGGCATCGGAGCTGCTGCCCACCCGGTACGAGGTGAGGGGGACGGACATCGACGCGGCGACGCGGACGGCCGCCTCGTGCCAGCCACTTGGGTGATCGGCGTCGCTGAGCAGGACGAACGACTTCTCGTAGAGGTCCAGGGTGGAGATCCGTTCGCCGCGGTGACGGACCGCCAGGTGCGGCGCCCTGCTGCCGGGTTCGCCGGACAGTTCGAAGCGTTCCGGTACGACCGGAGCGTCGGGGTCGGTTCCGATGACGGCGCCACGCGGATAGCGGTAGCCGAGGACCACGCCGAGGATGCCGCGCTGCGGGCCACCGCCGCCGCCCATGCCGGGTGGCGGAGCGAAGCCGGGGTGGCTGTGCTCCACGGACCGTGCGGAGGCGCGGGCGCTGGTCGCCTCGGCCACCGGGCGCCGCTCGGCGTCGTAGCTGTCCAGCAGCGCCTCCCCCGCCCAGCCGTCCAGTACGGCGGCCAGTTTCCAGGCGAGGTTGTGCGCGTCCTGGATGCCGGTGTTGGAGCCGAAGGCCCCCGTGGGGGACATCTCGTGGGCCGAGTCGCCGGCCAGGAAGACCCGCCCCGCCCGGTAGCTGCGGGCGACCCGCTCGGCGGCGTTCCAGGGAGCCTTGCCGGTGACCTGTACGTCGAGGTCGGCCACTCCGATCGCGCGCCGGATGTGCTCCGCGCACCGCTCGTCGGTGAAGTCCTCCAGCGTTTCGCCCTGTTCGGGATGCCAGGGAGCGTGGAACACCCAGTTCTCCCGGTTGTCCACCGGCAGCAGCGCCCCGTCCGCCTCCGGGTTCGTCAGATAGCAGACGATGAAGCGGCGATCGCCCACCACATCGGCGAGGCGGCGGGACCGGAAGGTGATGCTCACGTTGCTGAACAGGTCGCCAGGACCGCTCTGGGCGATGCCGAGTTGCTCACGGACAGGGCTGCGGGGGCCGTCCGCGGCGACGAGGTAGTCCGCGCGGATGGTGGTGTGCTCGCCGGTCTCCCGGCTCTTGACCACCGCGGTGACGCCGGAGGAGTCACCGTCGAACGACAGCAGTTCGGTGCCGTAGCGCAGATCGCCGCCGAGCCGCTCGGCGTGTTCGAGCAGCACCGGCTCCAGGTCGTTCTGGCTGCACAGGCACCATGAGCTGGAACTGAAGCGGGCCAGTGCGCCGCCGGCGTCGATCTCCTTGAAGAGCCACTCCCCCGCGTCACCCACCAGCGTGGGTGTCTGGAGGATCCCGTGGTTGTCGTTCAGGGTGGCGGCGGCCTCCCGGATCGCCGGCTCGACGCCGGCCGTCCGGAACAGCTCCATCGTACGGACGTTGTTCCCGCGCCCGCGAGGGTGAATGGACGTCCCGGCATGCCGCTCCACCAGCGTGTGCCGTACGCCCAACCGGCTCAGGAACAACGAGGTCGACAGCCCCACGAGGGAGCCGCCGACGATGAGGACGGGGACATGATGGATCGTCTCGTCGCTCTGGTCGTCTGTTCGTTCCGTTCTTCGTGCCATGGCCCGCCTCCAGCTCGCTGTCTCTGTCGACCCGGCCGCATTCGGCCGCGAGCCTCATGCATGCCCCCCTGGCATGGGGGCGGGCCCCAGCTTCACCCGCTCTACTCGCCGGGTTCGCCGAGTCAGCGGAACCGGTGCGTTGTCCGTGGCGGGCGGCATGCGCCGCCGCCTGGACACAGATGACGCGTCGCTTGCGACGCGTCATCCCTGCGGTCGCTCGGCGTGTCGCGCCGGCCTCACGCGGGGCCGTGCGGTGTGGAGACCGGTGGGCGCTCGTCGACCGTCGGGCGTTCCTCGGACAGGTCGAAGAGGTTGTCACGCTGGACCACGCACAGGGCCCAGATGATGAAGCCGGAGAGGGCGATCATCACGACCGACCACACCGGGTAGTACGGCAGCGACAGGAAGTTGGCGATGATGACGAATCCGGCGATGACCACGCCGGACACGCGCGCCCAGGTCGCCGTCTGGAGCAGCCCGATACTGACGATCACGGCCACCACGCCCAGAGCGAGGTGGACCCAGCCCCAGCCGGTCAGGTCGAACTCGAACACGTAGTTGCGCGTCGTGACGAAGATGTCGTCCTCGGCGATGCCCATGATGCCCCGGAAGATGTCGAGCAGGCCGACGAGAAAGAGCATCACGGCTGCGAAGGCCGCCAGGCCCGTTGCCCACTCCTGCTTCGCCGTATGTGCCGGCCGGGTGTGTGTCGCGGTCATCTTGCGCCTCGATTCGTGTGGCCCGGACGCTCAGCGACCGGTGGTGCCGGGGGCAGAGCCCGTGGGTGCCGATCCCTGGCCTGCCAGGACCAGGTCCTTCGCCCTGCGGAACTCCTCGTCCGTGATGTCGCCGCGAGAGCGGATCTCGGACAGCTTCGCGAGCTCGTCGACACTGCTGGTCCCGCCGGCCGCGGTCTGCCTGATGTAGGCGTTGAACTCCTCCTGCTGCGCACGCGCCTGGGCGATCTCCCGGCGCCCCATGTTCTTGCCGCGGGCGATGACGTAGACGAACACGCCGAGGAAGGGCAGCACGATGGTGAACACCAGCCAGCCCGCCTTCGCCCACCCGCTCAGCTCGTCGTCGCGGAAGATGTCGACGACGATCCGGAAGAGCAGGATGAACCACATGATCCACAGGAAGAACCAGAGCATGCTCCAGAAGACGCTCAGCAGGGGATAGTCGTACGCCAGGTAGGTCTGCGCGCTCATGTCTCTCCTCCGTCCCGGGCCCCCGTCCCGCCGCCGTTGCTGTCCTCAGCGTGGACGGGACGAGGGCCCGACGGCCTCACCCGGTGCGGGTGAACAGTCGCCACCGGGCCACCGCCCGATGCCAGGCGGTGGAGGCGACGTACTCGCCGAGAGCCGAGGCGGCGACGGCCACCAGGAAGACCGCGATCAGCCACAGCTGCCACCGCCGGACCGCGGTGCGCACCGGGGGCGAAGGCCGCGACGGTCGTGAGCGGGGGAAGCGCGGTGAGAAAGGCCTGCGCGGCGAGCCGTACGGAGCCCTCGACGGCGTTGAGGGCGGTGAGACGGAACAGCAGCCGGGCCCGGCCCGGGCGGCACGTGACGGTGGACCAGGCGTTCGTACGCCGCTTCCTCCTTCGCCGTCACGGCAGGTGCCGGTGGGTGGCTGCACTCCATGGCAGAGGGCCCGGGTGCCCCGGGCCCTCTCACGCGCGCACCGGAAACCGGCTGCGGCGTCATGCCGTCGTGTCGGGGTCCGGCCCGGAGGACGTGTCTTGCG